>JAQCAD010000063.1 GCA_027621915.1 Pseudomonadota bacterium | reverse complement strand
GAGATCGAACAACCCAACCAGGTCGCCGCTTGATTTCATCGGCATACACCAGATTTGACCATAGCTCGTGGAACACCAGGAGAGCAGCCACCGAGATTTCCGATGAGCTAAAGAAAGTTATTGATGACGCGATCCAGTCGAGTCCAAATCTAACGACAGACCTTCACGATCGACTTGTCGAAGAGATCCTCCGATTAAGTGACGAAAATTGACGCTGATGAGAAACAAATCATTGCACTGGCCGCCGGCCGACTCCCGTCACACTTCGTCTAGGCTGATCATTGCGGTTTCGCACGAAATGCGCCCGCTACTGGCGCCTGTGAGTTTCGCGATCGGGCGTAGAGTCCAGCATGTCGCAATCGAGCAGTCCTGAATGAAACAGTCACTCGGACTCACTGCACTGGTCGTACGCGACTATGACGAAGCCATAGCGTTTTACACGAAAAAACTAGACTTCATTCTGGTCGAAGATTCTCTTGTCCCGGAACAGAACAAGCGCTGGGTCGTTATTGCGCCTCCAGGCGCAACTGAATCGCGAATCCTGCTCGCTCGCGCCGTCGGCGACGAGCAATCGTCCCGTATCGGCAACCAGACCGGCGGTCGGGTGTTCCTGTTCCTGTATACGGATGACTTTTGGCGCGATTATCGGGCCTATGTCGCGAGGGGAGTAGAATTCATTCGCGAACCAAAAACGGAAGACTATGGAACGGTGGCTGTTTTTCTCGATCTCTACGGCAATCAATGGGACCTCGTTCAGAAAAATGGTTCCTGATTCATTCTCTCTTTGGGCTACCTGATATGCCCAAGACGTTTCGCGCCGTATTGCCGTTGACAACCATGTCTTTGCGATTGTTCGACCAGCGACTGAGTGACGGTGACGCATGACCGATCGTCGGCAGGCCATGTCTTTTATTCGCCGCTACGGCGTCGTTCTGCAGTCTGCAAAAGGACTTGAGCCGTCGTTTGCCGCTCGCATCGCGGGCGAACCCATTCGCGGCAGCTGGTGGAGCCATCCAATGGGCCATACAATTTTCGCACTCGTCCAGCATGTACACGCGTCAAACGCCGTGTTGGTCTGCACGCTCGCTGATGGAAAAATCACCTATATTCATCGGCGCCTTTGGCCGTTTTTTGTGCGCATCGCAGACCGATTTCCCGGCCATGCGCTGGACAAGGTGCAGGAGATCCACCTGTCATCAGGTCGACACAAGCGGCAAGACATACCATTTCCCGACTGGGTTCCGCGACCAACGCTCATTGTTGCAAAGCGAACTCCGATACAGAAAGCCGTTGCTGAAATACAGCTGTGGATAGATAGATATGGTATCAGCTGACTCCGCGAGACTGCGCTGACGTCAGGCTGCAACAGAGGTCACGATGGACTTAAACCAGGTCACACTTCCTTGCACGGACTACAGTCGCTCCGTTGAGTTTTATCGAAAACTGGGTTTTCAGCTTGTCGTTGACAGCCCGCCCCGATATACGCGGTTTGAAACGGAGAAAGGCACAACCTTTTCGATTCACGCCCAGGAATCGAACTCTTGTGGCAATGATATTGTTGTATATTTTGAAGTGAACGATGTTGATCGGGTTGTTGGCCAGCTAAAATCGCTGGGCCTGGAATTCGAAAAGGACCCTGAAGATCAGGACTGGCTTTGGCGCGAGGCCTATATTCGCGATCCATCGGGTAATTTGCTGTGAATTTATCATGCAGGCGATAATCGGCGAAACCCGCCGTGGAAAGTCAAAGACGGGGCCGGCTGACAAACAATACTTATACCTGGCGTGCAGGGGTTGAATCGTGGAGCAGCTTGTTTTTTTGGTTAAAGGTTCCTCGTCAGGGACCTATGAACTCACATTCATCAAGGATGGTGCGAGTTTGACTGCGTTGTGCACCTGCCCGGCTGGTCAGTTTGGGAACCTTTGCAAACATCGAGTCGCTATTCTTGACGGCCTGATCGAAACGATCGTAAGTGGCAATGCGGATCAGGTGCCAACCGTAACAGGCTGGCTGGGGGGTACCGATGTAGAAACGGCTCTAGGCGAACTTCGCAGCGCAGAGAAGTCAGCCGGAGTCACAAAAGACCGGATCATGGCATTGAAAAAGAAGCTGGCCAGGGCGATGAACACCTGACGGTGCGGGCGAATCCTGGCAGACCAATTTCTCGAAATACTGAAGAGCGGAACGATGGAACTGAAAAACGTACCTGTTGCTAAAACCGAATTACTTATCCGAAAACCGGTGGCGCAGGTATTCGAGGCCTTCATTGATCCGGAGATGATCACTAAATTCTGGTTCGATCGAAGCTCTGGCCGACTGGAAAGCGGGCAAACCGTTCAATGGCATTGGGATCTGTTCGATATGGCGATCGACGTTCGCGTGAAAGCGATCGAGGCAAACCAAAGGATTCTCATTGAATGGGGTACGGACGCTGCCAACGTAACGACCGTCGAATGGACTTTCACTGCACGGACAGACGAAACAACGTACGTCAGCATTCTTGTTGGGGGCTTTTCCGGCGACGCCGATAAAATCGTCAGCCAGGCTCTGGATTCGATGGGGGGATTTTCGCTGGTTCTCGCCGCAGCGAAAGCCTGGCTTGAGCACGGAATTCAGCTCAACATCGTTGCGGATCGATTTTGACGCCTCCGTCTCGAATACTGCCGAAAATTCAATTTCAGGAGGTACCATGCCAACAGTGCCAGACCTGTCATCAAGGCCTTACCAGCTCACTGTCGAACACACGCTGACGTTGGCGGCGGGCGTTGTATTTCGTGCACTAACGGAGCAGTTTGACCGTTGGTTCGCCGAACCGGACACACTCCTGATGACAGCTGAAGTCGACGTCCCATTCTTTTTCGAAACGCGGTTCGACGGGCAGCGGCATCCTCATTACGGACGATTCCTGAGACTCGTTCCCGATGAATTGGTCGAAATGACCTGGGTAACAGGCAATCCGGGAACAAAGGGCGCCGAAACCGTTGTGACAATCGAGCTATCGCCGCTAGGAACCGGAACACATATCCGACTAACGCACGCCGGACTGATTGACGAAGAGTCCAGGGATGGCCATGAAGATGCCTGGCCGCTTGTTCTCGATCACCTTGAACACAGTATGTCCAGGCATGTCTGATCGAGATTCCTACACGATAAGCGAAGCAGAGGCCCGTCGGATGCGTCGAGGTGCTTTTTTGCCAGTTCTTCTGGTCGTGCCCCTCGCCTTAATGTTTGGCCTGGACAAGAGTAAATCGCAGCCCATGCATTTGCTCATGACATTCGTGATCGCATCAGGCATCGCGGCTGTAATCGTGTCGATCGGCTGGTACGGTGCGAAACGCCGAATTGCCGAGTTCTCACACATAATACTGACAGTAACCGAGAATAGATTAGTTTGGTCGACCGGCGCACGCCGGACAGAATTGAATCTTGACGACGTAACAATGATTGATGTTCAGGAAACGCGGGGCTCAATTCGCTCAATAATTCTTCGACGAAGTGGCAGTACGAACACGACTCTGGAAGGGTACGAACGTATGGACGATCTGCTTGAACGCATATGTGACGTGTCGAGCGCTGCCATGACACGATCGTCGAGGTGGTTCGACCTCTGATCTTACGGTTCGCACACGTTTCGTCAGCGCATGATGTGAATGTTTGATTACGTTATGCGAGCCGACTTTCTCTGTGACTTCGACATAGCCATGATCGTGGTAGAATGCCGGCCACGGGGAATGCGGGCAACCAGATGCGGTCGATATGTCCTCTTTTATCGAAACCGTACTTATAAATCGCTCCTTGCCCGGTCGCCTTTTCGAAAATGAGGAAGGCGCACGAGAATGGTTACTCGGCTCAGGCCGGTCATGACTGTGCCCGGTCAAAAAAATCTTACTTACCGGTAAATTTTGATTTTTGGAATAAACGTAGGGATACGAGATGAAAACGATCGGCCTGCTTGGGGGCATGAGCTGGGAAAGTACCGAGCTCTACTACCGAAAAATAAACGAAGCAACCAAGCATGCCCTGGGCGGATTGCACTCCGCACCCATTGTCATGGTCAGCGTCGACTTTCAGGAGATCGAGGAGCTCCAGCATCACGATGACTGGGTCACCTGTGCGAATATACTCTGTGAAAAAGCACAGAAAATCGAAAAAGCCGGTGCAGACTTCCTGGTGATTTGTACAAATACGATGCACCTGGTAGCACCACAAATCGAGGCGTCAATTGGCATTCCGCTTCTACACATCGCCGATGCGACGGCGGAAAGGATTTTGAATTCCGGCGTGACGAAAATTGGTTTGCTCGGCACCCGGTTTACCATGGAGCAGGCGTTTTATCGTGAACGCCTCGAAAAAAAGGGCCTCGAAGTAATCGTGCCAGGTGAAAATGATAGAAATATTTTGCATAGAGTGATTTACGATGAGTTGTGTCAGGGAACACTGAATGACCACTCGCGACTGGAATTCATCCGCATTATTGACGCGCTCCATATACAGGGTGCTGAAGGTGTGATTGAGGGATGTACGGAAATCTCGATGCTTGTCAAACCGGAGCATGTAGGCGTTCCGTTGTTTGATACGACAGCTATTCATGCCGAAAAAGCTGTTTTGGAGGCATTGGCGTGAGTGACGCCCGTATCAGGACTGTACCCGCGATCGTGCCGGCAAAAGATGCGCTTGATCGGTTGCGCGATGGTAATACACGTTTTGTCGATGGCGACAGATGCATTGACACATATCTCAGTCATACGAAGCTGGATAAACACCTGATGGGTCAGGCACCGTATGCGGTTGTGCTTGGCTGCTCCGATTCTCGGGTCCCGGTAGAAATAATATTCGATGTGGGTTTGGGTGACCTTTTCGTCATTCGTGTCGCCGGGAATATTGTTGCCCCATCCCTGATCGGAAGCGTCGAGCTGGCGGCCGGGAATTTCGGTGCGCGCCTGGTGGTCGTTCTGGGTCATACGGAGTGCGGGGCAGTTCAGGCAACATACGATGCGCTGCAAGAGCCGGTAGAGCATCGATCGAAAAATATCAATTCGATAATTGAGTATGTGCGCCCGTCGTTCGAAACGTTGCTTGCGTCAGGCGAAGACTATGATCGGGAAACGTTGATAAAAAAAGCGATTCGGACGAACGTGAGGTCGACGGTCAACGGGTTGATGCGCGGATCGAAAATGCTCGAAAAACTGATTCTCAAGGACGGGTTGCTGGTGATTGGCGCGGAGTATTCACTTGAAACCGGCATTGTCGAATTTTTCGATGATGGAAAGGTCGGTGAATAGAATGAGCAGGCGGCGATGAAGCATGCGGTAATCTTTGACATCGATGGAACACTTCTAGATTCTTCAGTCGACGACGACCGAATGTACCGGGAGGCTGTAGTGCAAGTATTGGGCAATGTCCGGCTGAGACCAGGATTGGCTGATTATGATCCTGTTACCGACACCGGAATTTTGTTGCAGATCCTAAAGGACAACGGCCTGCCGACGGACCAGGGAAAAATCGCCGACATTAAGAACGAGTTCTTCGTACGTCTCGAATCCCATGTGCAAAAAGTGGGTCCTTTTAGGGAATTGCCGGGTGCGAAATCGGTATTTCGCAGGCTAAGGGACTCGGATGCCCACCATCTCGCAATTGCGACCGGAGGCTGGAAGTATTCAGCCGAGGTCAAACTCAATACGGCGGGATTCGACATCAGCGCAGTACCGTTGGCGACCTCTGACGATGCGCTCGAGCGAACCGCTATCATGGAAGTGGCGCTGGCGGCGATTGGGGAGGAGGTTGCTTCGGTGACCTATTTCGGTGACGGACTATGGGACCAGCGGGCCTGCGAGGTTCTTGGTTGGACCTTTCGCGCGGTCGGACCGGCATTGGCCGGCATTTCCTCCTATGACGATGAATTTACGATAAAATCGTCCAGCTCGTGACGCACCACTCTCGGGATACGAAAAATAAAATGAATTAACCGGGGCTCCTGGAATCATGTCAAAAGAGCAAGACCCGTTTTACCTGACGGAACCGAAAAATTGAAAATTGTATTCTTCAATGCGGCCCTCGTCGGCGCCGGCGGATTCATCGGTGCAATTTTTCGTTATGGATTGAGCGGCTTCGTTCAACGCAGCAGTGCATTTGCAGCGTTTCCGTACGGCACACTCGCCGTGAACATGCTCGGTTGCCTGTTGATCGGCATTACTGTCGGGATCATTGACGCGCGACAAATGATCAACCCGGAGTTGCGTTCGTTCGTGCTTGTCGGTGTTCTCGGGGGTTTTACGACCTATTCGACGTTTGGCCTGGAGACGTTTGCATTGCTGCGGGAAGCTGACTTCCTTAGAGCCGCCAGCAATATCGCCATCCATGTAATCCTTGGACTCGCGCTCGTATGGCTTGGATATGCCCTGGCCTCCAGGTAGCTCAGAGCGTAAAAAAACAGTTGTCACCTGTTGAGGCAGTTGTGAAATGGACTACGAAATAAGAGATGCGAAGCACGACGATGGCGACGCAATGCTGGCCCTGATGCCGCGGCTCGCAGATTTTGACGTACCGGCGTCGCGAGATCCCAGAGACTTGTACAGGCACGACGCCGAGCTTTTGCGGCGTTGGATCGAAGGCAAGGAAACGTGCCTTGTCCAGGTCGCGGTGACGAAAGAACAGGCTGTGCTTGGCTTGTCAATGGTTCGCCTCCGTCCCGAACTATTGAGCGACCAGCCGAGCGCCCACCTGGAGGCGATAGCTGTTAGCCACCACGCCGAAGGAAAAGGCATTGCGAAGGCACTTCTGGACGCCGCGGAGAGAGCGGCGGCGGCCCACGGTGCGTTAACCATGACCTTGCATGTGTTTGCCAACAATAACAGGGCACGAGGTTTCTACGATCGTCTGGGCTACAGCGGCGAACTGATGCGTTACATTAAGGACATCGTTTGATATTCGGTCTCACAACATGATCAAGGTACGCACACTGCAGGAGCAGGACTGGCCGGTCGTCTGGCAGTTAATGGAACCCGTCATCCGCGCCGGCGAAACGTATCCGTACGCTCAGGACATGACGGTCAACCAGGCGCGCCAAATGTGGCTCGAAGCAACCGAATCTGCGTATGTGGCGCAAGATGAAAATGAAGTCATTGTGGGAACGTATTACATTAAGCCCAATCAGCCGGGACTCGGCGCTCATGTCGCTAACTGTGGTTACCTGGTTGCAGAACAAGCGCGGGGGCGCGGTGTCGCTACAAGAATGGGCGAGCATTCGCAGCAGGAGGCGATCAGACTTGGTTACCGCGCGATGCAGTTTAACCTCGTCGTCGAAACCAACGAAGCAAGTGTGCATCTTTGGAAGAAATTGGGATTCGATATCGTTGGCAAATTGCCCGGCGCATTCAATCACGCCAAGCATGGTTTTGTAGGTGCATTCGTGATGTACAAGATACTCGTTGGTGAGGGCTGATTCCTCATGAAGGCAGCCGTTTACGACGAGTTCAGAGGCCCCGTCGAGCTTCGCACCGTTGATGATCCTGATCCAGGTGAATCCGGTGCTGTGCTAAAAGTTGCAGCAACCGGTGTTTGCCGAAGTGACTGGCACGGCTGGATGGGTCACGACAAGGACATTGCGCTCCCGCATGTCCCGGGCCACGAACTGGCGGGAACAGTCGAGGCGGTCGGGTCACTCGTAAAAAGCTGGCGGCGGGGCGACCGCGTAACTGTCCCGTTTGTATGTGGTTGTGGGACTTGCGATCAATGCAGCAGCGGCAATCACCAGATTTGCGATAACCAGACGCAGCCTGGATTTACTCATTGGGGGTCATACGCGGAATACGTCAAGATTGACTACGCCGATACAAACCTCGTTGCGTTGCCGGAAAGTGTCGATTTCGTTACCGCTGCCAGTTTGGGCTGCAGGTTTGCAACGTCATTCCGTGCGATCGTCGCGCAGGGAAACGTTGCACCGGAAAAATGGGTCGCGGTACATGGATGTGGCGGCGTCGGTCTTTCTGCTGTAATGATAGCCGCTGCGTTCGATGCTCATGTCATCGCAATCGACATCAACGACGAAGTCCTGCAAATGGCGAAAATGGTTGGTGCAACGGCAACAATTAATGCGAAGTCCAGTCAATCTGTGGTCAGCGAGGTACGAGAACTATCCAGCGGCGGTGTTCATTTGTCTCTCGACGCGCTCGGAACGCGTGAAACCTGCCTTAACTCCATCGCAAACCTGCGAAAACGTGGGCGACACATCCAGGTAGGTTTAATGGTCGGCGACGACTATCACCCGTCCCTCCCAATGGAACTCGTCATTGCAAACGAACTCGAAATAGTCGGCAGCCACGGAATGCAGGCGTTCGAATACGAAAGGATGTTGCGAATGATTGAATCCGGAAAGCTGCAGCCACATAAACTGGTTCGGCAGACTGTCAGTCTTGAGCGCGCGGCATCGACCCTCGGCAATCCTGGCGATCTTCAAATCGCCGGCGTAACCGTTATTAACCAGTTCTGAACTTCCGGGTCTGGCTATGAAGTCATCGTCTTTCCACACCGCATTGATATCCGTGACTGCTGCGCTCGGCCTCTTTCTCGTGGCCAGTTGGTTTGAAGATGATTCACGCTGGCTGCCCACCGCTCGCGTGAATCAGATCGATGCCAGTGCACAAACGCGAAGGCCCGACACGCCCGTGCGGGTTGCTACGGACGTTGTCAGTTGTTCCCAGGTGGAAGCGACGTTGCGGTCTCAGGTCGAGGGTGCACAATACTGTTCGAGCGACGATGACTGCACACTGTTTGATTATGGTTATCCGATTCAATGTCTGACGTCGGTCGCCATATCCGAAATATCAGCATTGCGCCTCGAGTACAGGGAATATGAAAAAAGTTGTGCGTACCGAGTTTATTACGATTGCCCGTCCGGGGAAATGGAACGGCAGGCTGTGTGTCGCAACAACCGATGCAAGGTCGATTTGATCTCAATCGATCCGCTCAAAGATGCCACGTTGCAGCATCTTGGCATCATAGACCCGTAGCGACATCACTCTCCACATGATGGAAACTGAAAGACTGGAACTGGCGCAATTATCGTATGATGACTGCGAGTTTGTCCGCGACCTGGTCAACGAACCATCGTTCATCCGGTACATCGGTGATCGCGGAGTTCGATCGCTGGACGACGCGTACGAGTATCTGCGCAAAGGGCCGTTAGATAGCTACGAAAAACATGGCTACGGTCTCTACCGGGTTTGCCACCGGTGCGATACGACCCCGTTGGGTATCTGCGGTCTGGTCAAACGAGATGAGTTTCCGCATCCGGATCTGGGATTCGCTTTTCTCGAGCGGCACTGGGGAAGAGGCTATGCCTACGAGTCCTCGCTGGCCACTCTGGATCATGCAAGAAACAAACTGGCTCTCAAACACATCATCGCGGTTGCCGATGGTGACAACGAAGCATCCATCAAGTTGTTGAGAAAACTCGGTTTTCAGTTTGAAGATATGGTTCGCATGTCAGGCGAATCCAAGGAAATATGTCGTTATGCGCTCGATCTTCCAGAATAAACCGGAACCGATGCTTTGAAGCTACCGGCCGGAGAAATTCGGCACCTTTGTCGAATCCAGGCTGCCGGCGTTGACGACGCGAAACTATTGAGTCAACTTGCCATGCGTTCCAAAGCATACTGGGGCTACGACGAGGAATTCCTGAACCAATGCCGTGGGGAGCTCAATTATTCGGCGGATCAAATCCTCGCACCTCAACACGATTTCCAGGTATGCCTGTTCGATTATCAAGTGATAGCGTTCTACGCGCTGGAGCGCATTGACGACGAGCTGGTAGAGCTGGAGGCGCTATTTGTAGGCCAAAGTACGTTGGTGCGGGCTTTGGCCGAATGATGCTGGAACATGCGAAGTCCAGGGCCATGACATTGGGCTCAAGGCGCATGATTATCCAGGGAGATCCTCACGCGGAAGCTTTCTACCTGGCTGTCGGTGCGATGCCATGCGGCTCGCGGGAATCGGGCAGTATTCCCGGTCGTGAGCTACCGCTTTACGAAATCGTGTTTGCCAGTCGAACAGATCAGATGGATACATCGAAATGACACATATCAGTTGGGGCGATTTTGAAAAGGTCGAACTTCGGGTAGGTACCATCCTTGCAGTTGAAGAATTTCCTGAAGCGCGCAAACCCGCATGGAAACTGACAGTCGATTTTGGCGACAAGATTGGCAGCCGACGCTCGTCTGCCCGGATCACTGATCGATACAAAGCGGAAGAACTTGTTGGAAAACAAGTGCTTGCCGTTGTGAATTTCCCGCCAAAACAGATCGGCCCGTTCATGTCAGAATGTCTGGTCACCGGCTTTGTTACCGATGACGGCAGCGTCGTTCTTGCCGTCCCCGACCAAACTGTGGCCAACGGAGTTCGCCTTGCCTGACAATTGGCAATGGCTGTATGAATAGAGCGAGTTACTGCCGGAATGAGTCAATACGAAGCAACAATATCCTGGCAACGTGGCGAACATTCATTTGCTGATAATTCCTACAGTCGAGGCCACGAATGGACGTTTGACGGCGGCCTGAAGGTTCCGGCGTCGGCGTCGCCTCATGTTGTGCCATTGCCTTTGTCAATTGCCGAAAATGTGGATCCGGAAGAGGCATTTGTTGCGTCGATTTCAAGTTGCCACATGTTATTTTTTCTCTCACTGGCTGCTAAACGGGACATCGTCGTCGATCGCTACACAGACTCGGCGACCGGTGTAATGGAAAAACGAGCGGACGGAAGAATCGCGATGACGCGGGTGATCTTGCGACCTGACGCACGTTACTCTGGCGAAGTCCTGCCAACTCTACGACAGCTCGAAGATTTGCATCATCGGTCTCACGAGTTGTGCTTCATTGCTAATTCTGTTTTAACTGAAATCGTTGTGGAGATTGTCGCTTGAACATCGATACGACGGACTGGAAGGATCTGCGAGAATTCAAGGATGTCGATCTGGCGCAGTCGTTCGTTCTTTCCTGGATCGTCGAATCGGGATCGCTCCTGGTCGACGTCGATTTATTTCTTTGTCCTGAGCATGCATTTTACGAAAAGCCACGACCGGCAGAGAAGGCTTGTTATCGTCCCGCGTTTTTGGATTTTCCTCGCTGTGAAGAGGCGACCGACTCGCGTCGTTTAACCTATCTCGCAGACTCGGTGAGAAAGTTAAGGCCGGGAAGAATACATGGTTTTAAGCGAGTCGGAGAAGGGAAGTACGAGATCAATGGCGAGTTCGGTACGGTTGCCATCCGAGCCGAACGACCGATGATACGATTAAAAAACCTGTAGGTCAGAAGCCATACCACGAATCACAAGAACAAGCGGGAGCAAGGCCCCATGTACGAAGAAATTACGCACCCATGTGTTCAGCATAAATTGGCGCTCATACGGGATATTAAAACCGGGCATAAAGAGTTTCGCGAACTTGCGACGGAAATTACGATGTTCATCTGCTACGAGGCGCTAAAGAACATCAGCGTCAAAGAGGTTGACGTCGAGACACCGGTTGGGACGGCCAAGTGCCACAAGATAAACGAAGATATTGTGGTGATCCCGATACTACGGGCCGGTATAGGAATGCTGGATGGAATACTGTCATTGATTCCGTCCTCACGGGTAGGGTTCGTCGGTCTGTACCGTGATGAAGTGACCAAAGAGCCTGTCACATATTACGAACGACTACCCCCCCAGGTTGAAGGTGGCGTCTGCATCGTCATCGATCCAATGCTTGCCACCGGCGGGTCTACAGTCGCTGCCATTGATTTGTTGAAGGCACAAGGCGCGCAGCAGATCGTTGTGGTCTGTATTGTTACCTGTCCGGAGGGCATTCAACGAGTGGAGAATGCGCATCCGGACGTGCGCATATACGCAGCCAGCATCGATTCGGGTCTTGACGAGAAAAAGTATATTGTGCCTGGGTTGGGAGACGCTGGTGACAGGCTCTTTGGTACCAGCTGACAAGGACTTTTTGTCACGCTTTGAGCAATGTGCGTTGCCGGAAAGAGAGTGGACCCATCTTGCACATATCAGAGTAGCGTGGATCTGTTTCCGACTTTCGCGTTCCGATGAGGCGATCGGCCGAATTTGTAAAGGTATTCTGCGTTACAACACCGAAGTATTGCATCGTCGCCACAAATATCACGAGACGGTAACTATCGCATTTGCTCATATCATTTCTGATCGAATGCGCGAAGGCGAGTCCTGGATCGATTTCGTCGATCGCATTGACGATTTGCTCGACCCGCGGAACCCGATTCTACTTAGTTATTATTCTGCGAATCGGCTATTCTCGGACGAGGCGAGAATAGCCTTTGTTCAGCCGGATCTGAAAAACATTCCTCAAGTGCCTGGCGACCGACAGGAGATATAATGGCCGATCTGAAGACGAAAGAAAGCACTGCGAGTGTCTCGGCGTTTCTTGATTCAATCGACGATGAACAGAAGAAAGCAGATTGCAGAGTCATCGCGAAAATAATGCGTCAAACGACAGGTAAGAGAGCGAAGATGTGGGGCACTGCGATTGTCGGATTCGATAAATACAACTACAAGTACGAGAGCGGTCGGGCCGGGACGTTTATGCTTACCGGATTCTCTCCCCGAGCGCAGAATATCGCCATTTACATCATGCCAGGATTCAGCAAATTCGGTGCATTATTGAAGAAACTCGGCAAGCACAAGACCGGCAAGTCGTGCCTTTACATCAAGCGATTGGCAGATGTGGACGAGAGTGTATTGTCGCGGTTGATCCGGGATTCAGTGAAAGTAATGAAAAGTAAGTACGATGAGGAATAAGGAACTAGTCAATATGAGCAGCAGACTCACGGCTCCCAGCAGGCGACAATTTATGCAATTCCTTGCAGCCAGTCCGCTCTGTAGCGCATTCGCTGGTCTCAACTTTGCACAGGCTGCCGGACAGGCAGTTATGACGCCGGCGGAAGCAATCGACATCTTCGACCTTGAAGCTACAGCTGGAGAAAACATTCCTGTTGCGCATTGGGGATACCTGTCGACCGGCGTAGACAGTGATTCGACGCTCAGGGCAAACCGAACCGCATTCGAAAAATACCAGGTGCGAACCCGGCGAATGATTGATGTGTCCAATGTTGATACGTCGGTGGAAATCCTCGGCAAAAGATGGCCGACACCAATCATAATTGCACCTGTCGGTTCGCATAAAGCATTTCACGCCGATGGCGAAGTTGCGGTCGCACGCGCGGCTAAATCGCGCAATCATTTGCAGCTTCTGTCTACAATGACTTCAACACCGATTGAAGAGGTCGCCGAAGCCAGGGAAGATCCGTTGTGGTTTCAGCTTTATACGGATGGTGGATGGGCAGGTGTACGGGCAAGATTGCGCCGCGCCGAGGCGGCAGGTTGTCCGGTCGTCGTACTCACAGTCGATTTGAGTGGCGGAGTCGGCGCCAGGCATACGCTTGCTCGCGCCATTCGCGAAGATGCTCGTGATTGCAGCGTCTGCCACGAGGGTAACGGCCCTGCCGCTCGCACGAAGCCCATGCTGGTCGGTGGCGACAGTAGTGAGGAGATGCAACTTACGTGGGACTTCCTGGAGCGTCTCAAGAATGAGACCTCAATGCGTGTTTTCATCAAGGGTATCGTCACAGCGGAGGATGCGGAGCTTTGTATCCTGAACGGCGTTGACGGCATCATCGTATCCAATCATGGCGGCCGCGGAGACGAATCGGGTCGAGGGGCGATTGACAGCCTGGCGGAGGTTGCCGCGACCGTTCGAGGCAGGACTACGTTGATCATGGATAGCGGAATTCGCCGTGGAACAGACATTTTCAAGGCGCTTGCTCTTGGGGCCGATGCGATCATGGTTGGTCGACCCTACATATGGGGACTTGGTGCGTTCGGTCAGCATGGTGTGGAACGGGCGCTTGAGATACTGACGGACGAGCTGAAGATAGCGATGCGTTCGTTCGGAACCCGGACGATTGCCGAAATCGGCGCCGACAGCATCATGATCGGCTGAGTAGAGACAGGAATAATGATCGAAGAACCCAAGCGACCTCGAATTGCAGGTGATGAACTCATCGTCGAAACCCAGGGCACGGCAGAAGTGTACGACGCGAAATATCTTGTGGCGGCCTTGCTGGTTTTTGTCGCCAAAGGCGATGGGCAGATCTCGGGATCGGAAACGGCCGAAATGTTACGGCTGTTTAACGATCACTTTGGATTGCAGAGCGCAGAATCACTGGGGCTCATTACCAATGCGATGGAGGACATCACTGGCAACCCGGATTTCGAAAACCTGATCAGGGAATTGTCCGTACTTGTCAATGTGCCTGAAAAGGAAGAAATTGCGCTGATGATGTTGAAGGTTGCTGCTGCAGATGGCAGAAAAAATGCCGAGGAGTTGGAAAAAGTTCGGCTGGCGGCTGAGCTGATCTCCACGTCGGCGGAAACATTGCATCGCGCATACGACCGTTACTTTTCCGAAACGATGACTGACTAGCCAGCCACACTCCTCGTACTCAGGCGCGTATATTTAGAACAAAGCCGCGTTTAGCACCAGATGACACCAGACGCTGGCGCCATAACCAACCACGATCGCCCAGCTCCATTTCAAATGGCCGAAAAAGGTGTAAACGCCGCGCGCTTGTCCCATTACGGCGACACCGGCTGCGGATCCGATAGCAAGCATGGATCCCCCAACGCCGGCCGTAAGCGTGATTAGCAGCCACTGACCAAGCGCCATGTCCGGGTCCATTTCGAGCACTGCAAACATCACAGGAATGTTGTCGAAAATAGCAGAGGCGAAGCCGACCAGAATATTTGCAGTTGTCGGGCCAAGATTGCCGTAAAGATAATCGGACCCGGTGGCGAGATAACCAAACGCGCCGAGGCCAGCCACGCAAAGCATTATCCCGTAGAAAAACAGTAGCGTATCCCACTCGACCCTTTGCAAATTACGGTAGATATCGTATTGAAAATCGCCAGTCGCCGCCTCTTTTCCTGGATCTCCAAGAACTGCCAGCGCCTCGTCGTTCAGTTCACGATCCGACGATAACGAAAACCTCCTGCCGTGGAGCTGCAGGTAGTAGCCATACAACTTCAGCATGCCCAGGCCAGTCATCATTCCTATCACTGGCGGCAGGTGAAGCAGCGTGTGGCTTGCTACTGCCAGAGAGATTGTTGCGATGAATAGCCCAACAACAATCAACGCGCCTTGCCGCAATTCTGCATGCTCATTGATTGCATCCGGTTGCCCATTTGGCAGGAACAGGCTCATCAAGCCCGCCGTTACGAGCCAGTTGACGAGAGACGGAATGGCGAGCAGAAAGAACTGCTGAAACGGGACGAAGCCGGCCTGCCATACCATCAGCGTCGTAATGTCACCAAACGGACTGAACGCACCCCCCGCATTTGCCGCAACAACGACATTGATGCAACCTAGCACTACGAATTTTCGACTACTGCCACCTACGGCCATCACAACGGTTGCCATCAACAAGGCGGTAG
>JAQCAD010000062.1 GCA_027621915.1 Pseudomonadota bacterium | reverse complement strand
GAAAATGATGAGCAAAACACTCGCTTAACCTGACAACACATCTGTCCCATTTGTTTGAAGACGGACACTCGCCGATCTCACTCAAGACGAAGGCGAGATTGCTCAGTGCTTCGGCCAGGTCTGTGTGTGGCGTACTGTGCAATTTACGTTGTAGTGCGGCGGCGTCTCTCATGAGCGACAGCGAGTCGTCATAGTTGCCTTGGTTGTGCAAATTCAGGGCGAGGCCCTCCAGACTTTTTGCGACTTCAGTACTGCCGTCGCCTAGCAGCTTGCGCTGCATGGCGAGCGCTTGCTGAAACAGGGGTTCTGCAGCGTCGTAGTCGCCCATCCGTCCGAGGAGATCAGCAAGTTCATACATGGTATTTGCGACCTCGACATGCTCCTGCCCCAGCAATTCCTGCCGGAGTGCCAGCGCTTCGCGATACATTTCCTCCGCCTGCTCGTAATCGGCCGTCAGCTTTAGTACTTCGCCGAGTCTGTCCGCCGTTCGCGCAACTTCGAGATGCCTGTCGCCATACAATTCGCGGCGCTTGGCTAGCGAGCTTTCTAAAAGAGACGCTGCCGGCGGATATAGTGCAAGACTCTTGTAAACCGTTCCCATGGTCTCCATGAGCGTCGCCTGAATGGCGGGTTGCGAGACAAGCTCCGTTTCTATTCTCTCCGCACCCTTGTCCATGATTTCGCGTGCAGTGATTGAATTTCCCAACGCTTCGTTTGGATCCGACACAGCGAACAAACCAACCATAAAGTCCGTCGTCTGGCGCGCGGTCTCCGCCTCGATTTCAGCCTGCGCACGTTGAACTTCTGCCTCGTTCCGTGCAAGCACCGCCATTGTTGCCAAACCGACCGCCACGACCATGCCGGTGAGTGCTGCCGCCGTGATCATGACCATGCGTCTTTGCCGGCGTTGTTGTTCGCGCTGCTTTAGTGCATCGAATCCGACGCCGAGCATCCCGGAGATCAGTTTCAGCTTCGCGTTTTGTTTGCCGTCGGCATGCGGCCTGGCGTCGGCTGCTATGGGCTCGGCTGGCTTATCCGACAGGACGCCATCGGCACCCATTTGAAAACGTACCGCCGGCGGGAAACACTCCGTTTCGGTGCCGGGCTCACCATCCACAATCAGGCAAAAGATCCGGCTTTCCCGGCCGAGTCTCTTATAGGTCAGAATTTCTTCGTTCGTCCAGTGCGAATTCGCGGCATTGGGTGAGCAAATGACGATCTGGCAGGCCGAGTCTTTAAGTGCCTGGGTGAGCTCTGTCCCCAGGCTGTGTGACGACGAAAGCTCCTCGCGATCACGAAATACCTTGCCCATTTTCTCGGGGACGATACCGGCCGTTGTGGTTTGACCGATGAGGTATTTCGGAACCTTGAAAGTTTCGAGCGCTTTATGCAGCCAGGAAGCCCATTTTTCGTCCTTGTGGCTGTAGCTGATGAAAGCGCGATATTTGTATTCCGTTGACACGGTACTTCCCAGAGGTCGGTGGAGCTGTTGACTTGATGATAGTCGATACGAGGGAAGATTGATTGGTTCTTACACCATACAAATCAGGTGCTTGTGTGCCTTGACGTTTCCTGACAGCGTGAACTTCCGTGACCCGATAGAATCATAAGTAGCAGGTTTTCAAAGGATTTTGGGCGTTCTGGTGAACAAAATTTTCGTCGCAATCGCCGTCGGCGCCGTCACTACATTTGCCGCTGCGACGTGGCTGTACGCGCCGTCACGACAGATCCCTTTGCCGGTCACCGATGCGTCGTTTGACTCCGGCCTGCCGCCGGAAGACCGCATTGCCGCGCTTGAACTTGCCGTCAGCCAGGAACGCATGGCGCGCCAGTTGCTGCAGGAAGAAGTGCTTTACCTGACGGAGGAGTTGAACGGTTTCATGTCCCGCGACGATTCTGTAAGAGATCAGCGAGACGACGCGCGCCCCGACCAGCAATCAGAAACCACTGTCGAATCGCGGCGCGACATGGTTGCACGGCGCAATTCTCCCGAGGGTCGCGCCGAGCGTCTTGTTGAAGCCGGCATTGCGCCAGGGCTCGCCGACTGGATCGTACAGCGCGAACAGGAATTGTTGATGGAATCCCTGCAGGCTCGCTATGAAGCCGGACAAAGCGGTGATCCCCGGGATTTCTTTCGCGACGAGGGTTCGCGAGGCAGCACGCTTCGCGACGAACTCGGCGAGGCGGACTATGAACGCTACCTGGCCGCGAACGGTCGCCCGACGAACGTGGCTATCGGCAGCGTCATCGGCAGCTCACCTGCGCAGGCGGTTGGTCTTTTGCCGGGCGACGAGATCACGCGCTACGATGGCGAACGCGTTTTCAGCATGACAGACATCAACCTGGCGTCGATGGACGGTGTCGCCGGCGAAAATGTCGTCGTTGATGTCGTGCGAGACGGCATTCCGATGCAGGTCGTGCTGCCGCGCGGACCACTCGGCATTACGTCGAGCCGGAGCCGGCGGTAAGGGCGGCAAAGGCCCGTATTCCTTGGATTGTGCTGGCGCATCGGGCCGTCGCAATGCAAAATGGCTGCCGACAATTATAAAAAGACCGATATCCTGATGGTCAGACTCCGTTACACCATTCCAAACAGTTTTACCGCGATGAGCCTTTTGCTTGGCGTCGGTTCCATCGTCACGAGTCAGCTCGGCGATCTTGAACTCGCCGCGTGGATGATCATCTGGTGCGGACTGCTGGACGTCCTGGATGGCCTCGCCGCACGACTGCTAAAGGCAACCTCTGATTTTGGTGCCGAGTTCGACTCGATGGCTGACCTGGTTTCATTTGGCGTCGCTCCCGGCATGCTTATTCTGCAGGCGGGCATCAGGTTTTCCGGTTTCGAACTGTTCTCGGGGGCGTTCTGGGTGCTCGCAGTATCAGTGGGTGTGTTCGTGCTGTGCGGCGCGATGCGTCTTGCGCGATTCAACATCATGACCGAGCATCCCGTGCACGGCTGGTTCACCGGAATTCCGATCACTGTAGCAGGCGGAGGGCTGTTGTCCTCAGCAGTCATCCTGATGATACGGTATCCGGAAATTGCGCACGCAATGCCCTTGCACGCGTACCTGCCGGTCGCCATGTTCGTACTTGCGCTCGGCATGGTTTCCACCATTCGTTTTCCGAAGGCCGTGAAGCGTGACGGCTACTTCATCAACGGCTTTACTGCTTTCACCATCATCACCACTTACTATTGCGGTATCACCCGCAGTTATCCCGAATACCTGTTCTTCATGGGCCTTTTCATATTGGTTGCCGGAATAATTGCCGGCCGCATTTCAATAATCAGGGAGCGAGAAGGTTGAGGGAAA
The DNA here is from genome assembly GCA_027621915.1 of Pseudomonadota bacterium. Lineage (GTDB taxonomy): Bacteria > Pseudomonadota > Gammaproteobacteria > Steroidobacterales > Woeseiaceae > SZUA-117. The sequence continues at coordinate 13,319 of JAQCAD010000062.1, read as the reverse complement.
AGGAATTTTCCAAATGTGCAGCCTTAAATGACAACAAGATGACATCAGTATCTGCGGCGATGATCGAGCGGCGCAACAAATTGCTCGGTCCGGCTTACCGGCTGTTCTATGACGAGCCCGTGCACATCGTGCGGGGCGAGGGCGTCTGGCTGTACGACAGCGACGGGCAGAATTATCTCGACATGTACAACAACGTGCCGCACGTCGGGCACTGTCACCCGCACGTTGTCGAAGCATTGTGTAAACAAATCGCGACCCTGAATACGCACACGCGTTACCTGCATGAAAATGTGCTCGACTATGCAGAACGATTGACAGCCAAATTTCCGGACGTTCTTGATACCGCTATGTTCAGCTGCACGGGCAGCGAAGCCAACGAGCTAGCATTACGAATCGCACGTGCCTGCACCGGAGGCACGGGGCTGATCGTTACCGATTACGCCTATCACGGTAATACGAAAGCGATTTACGAAATTTCAGTCGAAGATATTCCGGCAAGTGAAATCCCGGACTACGTCCTGACCGTTCCCAGTCCCGACGTATATCGAGGCCAACACCGTGGTGAAGATGCCGGCGAACGATACGCCGAGTACATCAATGATGCGGTGGCGATATTCGAAAGTCGTGGCGTGAAACCGGCTGCATTTATTGTCGACACGATCATGTCGAGCAGTGGCGTCGTCGCGACGCCGCCCGGATTCCTGAAGAAAGCGGCAGAGAACATTCGTCGTGCCGGTGGTCTGTTCGTTGCCGATGAAGTGCAGCCGGGATTCGGTCGTACGGGCAGGAATTTCTGGGGCTATGAAGTCGACGCTGTCATTCCGGACTTAGTCACGATGGGCAAACCGATGGGTAATGGCCATCCGCTGGCGGCAACGGTGACCCGACGAGATCTCGTCGATGAATTTTCTACACACGCTCATTATTTCAATACGTTCGGCGGCAATCCTGTGTCGTGTGCTGCGGGACTGGCGGTTCTGGACGTTATCGAACAGGAAGGCCTGCAGGAGAACGCGCTTAAAGTCGGGCTCTATCTGAACGAAGGGCTCGCGGATCTCGCCTCGCGTCATGCATCAATCGGTGATGTTCGCGGCGATGGGATGTTCAAGGCCGTGGAAATGGTGAGTGATCGCAAAATGCGCGAGCCGGCCCGATCGCTCGCCCCCAGGATTGTGAACGCATTGCGCAAGAGACGGATTCTGGTCGGGTCAACCGGCATTGACGACAACATTCTGAAACTGCGGCCGCCATTGGTCTTTTCGAAGGAAAATGCAGATTACTTTTTGCAGAATTTCGACGAGGTGCTTGCCGCTTCATAAGAAAGAGGAAGGTTTATGGTTATGCGCACGCCACTACTTGCGTTGCTCACATTGATCGCAGCGTGTGGTCAGGCACCGTCCGGCGGTCCGGCTGATATCATCAGCCAGGTCGGTTCGATGCAGCATCTGCCAGGATTTTACGATCTGTACTGGCAAGAAAGTAAAGGACGACTCATTGTTCGAATCGATGCGTTCAACGAGCCTTTTCTCTATCAATCTTCTATGGCTCGCGGCGTCGGTTCCAACGATCTTGGTCTCGATCGTGGCCAGCTCGGTGCGACCAGAGTCGTAGAGTTTCAACGTTCCGGACCGAAAATCCTCCTGATCGAGGACAACCTCGATTACCGTGCACAAAGCGACAATGTCGACGAGCAGGCCGCGGTTGACGAGTCGTTTGCGAAATCCGTTATCTGGGGATTCGAATCCCTGGGTGAGAAGGATGGATCCGTCTACATCGATGCGACGGACTTCATGATTCGCGACGCGCACCGCATTGCTGCTAGGCTCGCAGCCGATAACGAGGGTACTTTCAAGCCTGACGCGTCCCGGTCGGCTATATATATGCCGAATACCAAAGCGTTTCCGGACAATTCAGAAGTCGAGGCAATTGTAACGTTCACAGGACAGGCGACCGGTCCCTGGCTGCGGACGGTGACACCCGATGCGGAATCGTTTTCCGTGCACCTGCATCACTCGTTTATTCGCCTGCCGGACGACAACTACGAACCGCTGGCGTATGAGTCGAGATCCGGTTTTTTCGGAAGAAGTTTTCAGGATTATGCAACGCCGGTTGGCGATTCGCTCGAGGGAGCTTTTGCCGCAAGGCATCGACTGAAAAAGAAAGATCCGTCGGCGGCGGTCAGCGAAGCGGTAGAACCGATCATCTACTACGTCGATCGCGGTGCGCCCGAACCCATACGCTCTGCACTGGTGGAGGGCGCGTCCTGGTGGAACCAGGCATTCGAGGCCGCTGGATATAAAGATGCGTTCCAGGTTCAGCTGTTGCCGGAAGACGCCGACCCGATGGACGTTCGATTCAACGTCATCCAGTGGGTACACCGTTCGACAAGAGGCTGGTCATATGGTGGCAGCATCACCGACCCGCGCAGCGGCGAGATCATGAAGGGCAAGGTCACGCTCGGTTCGCTGCGCGTGCGTCAGGACTACCTGATCGCCGAAGGACTCATGGCGCCTTATGACGACGAAGAAAAACCGGATATTCCGATGGAAATGGCGCTGGCGAGGGTTCGCCAGCTTTCTGCGCATGAGGTCGGTCACACGCTCGGTATCCAGCACAACATGGCCGCCAGCTCGCAGGGGCGCACATCGGTTATGGATTATCCGCATCCGCTCATCCGCTTCGACGAGACCGGCAACATCAATCTCGACGAGGCGTATGCGGTTGGTATCGGCGTGTGGGACAAGCGAGTCATCCTCTATGGCTACCAGGATTTTCCCGACGACGCCGACGAGCGAGGAGGGCGTGGGCAGATTATGGCCGACACGATCGAGTCCGGCCTGGCCTACGTCAGCGATGGAGATTCCCGGCCTATCAGCAGCGCGCACCCGCTTGGCAACCTGTGGGACAACGGTGCAGATTCGGTCGCAGAACTTCGAAACCTGATACAGGTAAGAGCGTATGCAATGGGCCGGTTTTCCGAGCGAAACATTCGTCCGGGACGACCGATGGCGACGCTGGAAGAAGTGCTCGTGCCGATTTACCTGATTCACCGCTTCCAGCTCATTGCAGTTGGCAAACTGATCGGCGGAGAGGAATTCAACTACGCGCTTCGCGGCGATGGCCAGGAATTGAGTACGCCGGTTACCGCGGACAGGCAGCGCGAAGCGATTAGTGCACTGTTAAATACATTGTCACCGGCGGTCCTGCGAATACCGGAAAACGTATTGCGACTGATTCCGCCGAGGCCACCCGGGTTCGCCAAGTCACGTGAGACATTTCCTGGCAGCACGGGCAAGATTTTCGAGCCCTTCGGCGCCGCGCAAAGTGCGGCTTCCCTGACGCTCGAAGTGATGCTTGAGCCATCGCGTGCCGCCCGGCTGATTGCATCGAATGCAAGACAGCCGTCGATGCCGGGATTCAGTGAACTGACCGATGATTTATTGCGTGCGACATGGTTCGCCCCGCATTCGTCCGGTACGGATGGCGAAATTCAGCGGCAGACCAACACGTTGACGCTCGCGAGGCTGATGATGCTGGCTGTCAACGGTGACGCCGACGCACAGGTGCGGGCGATCGCGCTCGATGCGGTCAGTCAGCTCGACAACTGGCTGGCGCCTCGTGCAGCAAGCGAGCGTGACGCCTCCTGGCGTGCCCATTATGGTTTCGCAAGATTTCAGATTGATCAGATGCGTAACGATCCATCGAGTGTCAGACAAATTGAGCCGGTTACCGTACCGCCGGGGGAACCGATAGGCACGACACTGGACTGGCACTAATAAAAAAGCAGGGGAAGGACTGTGTTTGGACTACCCACGACAACCGCATTACTTGTATTCGGCTTTCCGGTTTTCTGGATCCTGTACACGATCGTTTTTCTTGTCGTGTCGAAGGACTGGGTCCGCGATGATGCAGCCGGCGATGACGCGTCATGAGCGGCACCGTCATCTTCTTTCTCGTTCTCTACTACGTTGTCGTGCTAGGTATTGGTTACTGGGCAATGAAGAAAGGTGCCGGAGAAGATCTCGAAGGCTACTTGCTGGGTGGTCGTAAGGTAGGACCGATGGCAACCGCGCTGACGCTGCAAAGCACCTCGATGAGCGGCTACATGTTTCTCGGTGCGGGCGGCCTCGGCTACCTGCAGGGCTACTGGGCAATGTGGTTTGCGGCCGGTGATATCGGCGGCGGCGTACTGAATCTTTCGGTCATCGGGCGGCGCATGCGCAAGCTGTCGCAGATGATGGGTGCGCTGACATCGATCGAGTATCTCGAGAAGCGGTATCCGTCGGCCGCGGTTCGATTGTTTGCCGGCGTGCTGACGGTTTTTCTGCTCGGCTTTTATGTACTCGCCCAGTTAATTGCCGGTGGTAAAGGGTTGGCGCTCGTCACCGGCATCCCTTATCCGGTCGCGCTCGCCATTTCGGTCGGGATCATTCTCGTCTACACGTTCATGGGTGGTTATCTCGCGGTGGCCTATACCGATTTTTTCCAGAGTCTCGTGATGCTGGTCGGCGTCATGTGGATCCTGATTGCATCCCTGTCGGAACTGGGTGGTCTGACGGCGGCCAACAACGCCATTGCAGACATCGATCCGACCTTGCTGTCGGTCTGGGGAAGGGACCTCGGCTTCCAGGGTCAATGGGGTGTCGTTGCGGGCGCGCTCCTGATTTTTTCCGTCGGATACATGGGCTGGCCGCATGTGGTGACCCGGCACATGGCAATGGCCCGGCCCGCCACCGCCAGGCGCGCGGGCCTCTGGGCGACGATCTGGAACCTGTTTTTCGTGCCGACGCCCTATCTCGTCGGAATTCTCGCGATCCTGATCCTGCCTGACCTTGCAGACCCGGAAATGGCCATCTTCCAGGTCGCAGACAAGCTGCTGCCGGCAGCCGCCACGGGCCTGGTGATGGCGGCAATCATGGCTGCGATCATGTCGACGGCGGATTCGTTACTACTGCAGACGGGCTCGATTGCCTCCAGGGACATTTACCAGCGCTTTATCAATCCGGACGCCACGGAACGCCAGATGGTCATGGCTTCGCGCGGACTTGTACTTGCGATTGCAATAATCGGCTATGCCGTCGCGCTGGTCGAACCACCTACCGTATTCAGTATCGTGATTTTTGCGACGTCTGTACTCGGAAGCGCATTCCTGCCGGCGTACGTCTGTGCAGTCTGGTGGCGCAAAGCGAATACGCCGGGTGCGCTTGCATCCATGGTCGTGGGCTCGTCTGTTGCCTTCTTCTGGGAGTACCTTGGAATGGTCGAGACGACAGAACTCGCGCCGATGTTGACTGGTGTCGTCAGCTCAACCGTTACGATGATCGTCGTCAGCCTCGCGACACAAAAAGTAGCACCGGTCCCGGCTTACATTCACGAAGTGATGTACGAGGCGGCAAATCTTGGCCCGATTCCGAAGCGGCTCCTGGCAGCCGCCGATACGTCGCTTGGTCCGGAGGCGGCAGCAATCGACGCGGCGATCAAAAAAGGTTTTCATGATGAGTAAGCAAGAGCAGGTCGTTGTCGTTCGCGGATCCATCACGTCGGTGGAAGCAATCTGTCTCGTTTCGTCATTGACCGGAGATACAAATGTGACGCTCGAGCCCGAAATTATTTATCCGTACTACTGTTTCGATGCGAATTGTTCGGTGCCAACGCTGGCAGGGCGAAAGAATATCTCGTTGATCTGCCTTGTCGACGCGGCTAACGGTATTGGCGCGACTGCAGACAGTTTCGAGCTCAGAAAAGAAACGGTCGCGGCGAAGCTCCTTTTGCCAATCGAAATCGACAGCGACAAGGCGGCAGAAATTGCACAGCAAACCGTGACGCATCAGATGGGTAAGAAGCTACGCATGATTGCTTCGTTCGAAGTTTCTGTCGTGCCGCGTGGCATTGTGCACAAGCGGTTCTGGATCGTGCAATCCAGCGAAGCAAGGATAATGGTCGACAGCACGACGGGCAGTCTGCATCCGCTGAAGTTGAGGGCAGCATGATGAAAAACGTATTCGTGATCCTGGCGACCTGCCTGATCCTGTTTGCCTGCGAAAAAGAACAGGGGGACTCACGAACTCGCGTTGACACCATTTTGCATAACGGCAAGGTCGTTACGATCGATGCCAGCCTTTCGATAATGTCCGCGGTTGTCGTAGATGGTGACAGCATTGTCGCTGTCGGCGGCGACGAGCTGCTTGAAGAATATGTGGCGAATAATACGGTCGACCTCGCCGGCAAAGTGTTGATGCCGGGATTTGTCGATTCGCATACGCACATTCGCGGCGAGCCGCAGCGCCATATCAATCTGACGGAAACAAAGTCGATTGAGGAAATCAAGAACCTTGTGAGTGACAAGGCAGCGGAGCTGGGCGAAGGCGAGTGGATCACCGGGTATGGCTGGTCGGAAGATTTCATGGCCGAGTTGCGTCGACCATTGCGTACTGACCTGGATGAAGCGGCACCGGACAACCCGGTGCTCCTTACGCGTGCTGGCGGACACAGCGCGGTCGCGAACAGCGCCGCACTCCGGCAGGCGGAAATCACGGCGACGACGCCTCAGCCCGACAACGGCGTTATAGAGCATCGTGATGATGGTGAGCTGAACGGCGTCATTCGCGAACGGCAGGATATTATTTCGCGACTGATTCCGGAGGCGACCAATGAAGAAGTTCGCGATAGCCTTATTGCCGAGCTCAGGCGCCAGTTGAGTCTTGGCATCACCAGTCTTACGCACGCCACCGGATCGATCGAGGCCTGGCCCGAATGGGAAACCATCTACAGTCAACACCGCGGTACGTTGCCACGCGCCAACCTGCAGGTCTTCTGGATCGATCCTGGCACGATGATGGCTTTTGGAAAGAAAAGCGGCGACGGTGACGAACACCTGCGCGTCGGGCCGATCAAGATTTTCGTTGATGGCGGATTTACCGGCCCGGCGGCGTATACAAAAGAGCCCTACAAAGACCAACCGGATTACCGTGGCACGCTGAGCATTGAGCCGGCCGAACTGACGAGAATCATCAGCGAGCTGAACGCAGCGGGCTGGCAAACCGGGATACACGCGATCGGCGATGCAGCCATCGAACTCGTGGTCGACGAACTCGCACTTGCGCTGGACGAGAATCCACGGGTTGATCATCGACACTACCTGAATCACTTCACCGTCATGCCATCGTCGGTAGCAATGGCAAAGATGGCCGAGTACGGAATTGCAGTCACGCAGCAAGCAAATTTCACTTACACGCTCGAAGGTCGATATGTCGACTATCTCGATGGTGATCGTGTGGAACACAACAACCCTTTGCGGACGCCGATGAATCACGGTATTCATGTTGCGCTATCAAGCGACATTCTGCCGATTGGCCCCATGGTTGGGATTTATGCCGCGGTGACCCGCAAAGGCATGTCAGGTCGGGTATTCGCCGCGGAAGAGGCGCTGTCTGTCATGGAGGCGTTGCAGGCTTATACTTTGTATGGCGCATGGCTTTCGTTCGAAGAGGGCATGAAGGGCAGTATCGAAGCAGGCAAACTCGCGGACATGATCGTGCTCGATCAGGATATTCTGACCATCGATCCGGCGCAGATCTTGAACGTCAACATCGAGCAGACCTGGCTCGGCGGCAGACTCGTTTACGAGCGATCGGAGTAGGAGCGGACTGTGACCAACAAGTTGAATATTTCGCGGCGTGATTTTTTGAATGGTTTCGCGCTCAGCGTCGCCGCTGGCAGCGCCCTTTCCCCACTCGAGCTGATGGCCAGGGCGGCGAAAAACGGTTCTCCTTATCCACCGGCATTGACCGGTCTGCGCGGCAGTCATGCAGGATCATTCGAGGTGTCGCACGCCTTGTCATGGGGTGGCGCTACATGGCCGACACCGGATAGCCTGACTGACGATGTCTACGACCTGATTGTGGTCGGCGGTGGCCTTTCGGGTTTGTCAGCGGCGTTGTTTTATCAGCAGCGCGCAGGCAAGGACACCCGAATTCTTGTTCTCGATAATCACGACGACTTCGGTGGGCATGCCAAGCGCAACGAGTTCGATGTCGATGGCAAACAACTCATTGGCTACGGCGGCAGCCAGTCGATCGATACGCCGGGGCACTATTCGCAGGCTTCTTCGCAATTATTGAAAGATATCGGCATCAATACCGAGCGCTTCTATGATTATTTTGACCGCAGCTATTTCCGTGACAGGAACCTTGCGAGCGGAATTTATTTTAGTGAAGAGAAATACGGCGCCGACAGCGTTCACGCTAACCTTGTCCGTGGTTTTGGCGACAATGACTCAAGCCAGGCTGCGGACATCGTCAAAGGCTACCCGTTATCGGATGACGCCAAGATCAGTTTCATCAACCTGTTAACGGCTGAAACGGATTACCTCTCCGGAAAATCCCGCGACGAAAAAATAGCGCTGATGAAAAAAACAAGCTACACGGATTTCCTGCGCAAGCATGTCAAAACCCACGAAGACGTCGTCGTTATTTTGCGTGACACGGTCAAGGGATTCTGGGGTGTCGGTTACGACGCTTTGTCAGCGCTTGAAGGCTATCGTATGGGAATGCCCGGAACAGTCAGCCTTGGAATCGGCGAGCTGGTGGGCGAGCCGGCCGGTCGGGACGAGCCTTACATTTTTCATTTCCCGGACGGCAACGCCGGCGTTGCCCGTTCAATTGTTCGCCAGCTGATACCGGCCGCGGTGCCGGGAGAGACAATGGAAGACCTGGTGTTGTCGCGCGTCGATTATGACTTGCTGGACAGGAAATCGAACCGTACGCGAATTCGGCTCAACAGTACTGCGGTTAATGCACACCATGTCGAAGGCGATAAATATGTCGATGTTACTTACGTGCAGGATGGCGCGGTGCGTCGGGTTCGCGGCAAACACACGATCATGGCTTGTTACAATTCTATCGTTCCCTACATGTGCCCCGAAATTCCCGCAAGCCAGGTTGAGGCGATTCGCAAAGCAACTAAAATTCCACTGGTTTACATCAGTGTCGCCGTACGCAACTGGAAAGCGTTTGAAAATCTTGGCTTCCAGAGTTTCTACATTCCACAGCCCAAACTGATGCATTCCTTCGGCATGGATTTCCCTGTCAGCATGGGCGGTTATTCTTTTTCGCAAGACTCGAGCGAACCCACGATCGTGCATGGCACTTATGTACCGACAGCTCCAGACCAGGGTCTGACCGAGCGCGAACAGCACGTTCAGGGCCGGCGAGACCTTTACGAGATGACATTCGATGATCTCGAACGGGATATCGTCGGTGCGATGAGCGGCGCGCTTGCCGGTGGCGGTTTCGATGCACAAAGAGATGTCGCAGGTCTTACCGTTAATCGATGGCCGCACGGTTACGCCTACGAGTACAACGAACTCTTTGATCCATCGGAGTGGAGCAGGGCAAGCGGCCCGCATATTGCGGGAGCTGCGCAGATTGGCAGGATTTCAATTGCGAATTCAGATGCATCCGCATACGCGTATGTCAACGGCGCGATTGACGCAGCGCATCGTGCTGTAAACGAACAAAGCAGTGAAAGCGATACCAATGGATGATTTCGGCGCGTTTGCGTTAGTCCCGACGCTGGTCGTATTTGTACTGGCAATCTGGACGCACCGTCCTATCGAGTCGTTGATTACCGGTGCAGTCGTTGGCCTTCTGATGCTTTACGGTACGGGTTTCGTTGTTGGTTTCGCAGAAACCTCGATTCGGGTCATGACCGATCCCGATGTCGCTTGGGTGATCCTCGTTTGCGGTTTTATGGGGAGCCTGATCGGCATCCTCATTCGAACCGGTTCCACCAGTTCATTTACGACGGCCATGGCCAAGTACGTCAGATCAAAGACCAGTGCCCTGATGGCGGCCTGGATTCTGGGCATTTTCATGTTTGTTGACGACTACCTGAATTCCCTGGCGGTCGGATCAGCAATGCGCAGCCTGACGGACAAGTACAAAATTTCGCGCGAGAAACTTGCGTATGTTGTTGACTCAACTGCGGCACCAGTCAGCGTGATCATTCCCTTTTCAACCTGGGGCGTATTTTTCGCGGGACTGATTGTTGCCAATGGCATCGCGCCTGAAGGTGAGGGGCTCGACACCTACATCGAGTCGATTCCGTACATGTTTTATGCATGGGCCGCCATTTTTATCGTTCCACTGGTAGCCTACGGAATCATTCCGTCGCTGGGTCCGATGAAGACAGCCGACGATCGTGCGGAAAACACCGGCGTAACCGTACCGCCGGAGGCGGCACATATTGAGGCGGCAAACCAGTCTGTTGTGCCGCGACCGGACATCAAGCCACGCATGTCCATGTTCGTCGTGCCGATGATCACGCTTGTTGCCGCGACGCTCTATTTTGACAAAGACTTTCTGGTCGGTATCTACATCACACTTGGCGGAACGACGATCTTTATCCTCGCGTCTCGCCTGATGCCGATGACTGACACGTTCAATACCATCATCGACGGATTCAAGATGATGATCGAACCATTGGGTGTGCTGGTTGCCGCTTTCATTTTGAAGGACGTCAATGATGCGCTGAACCTCGCACCTTACATTGTCGATTCAATGGAACCGTTGCTGACGGCCCAGTCGCTTCCGGTGGTCATATTCGCATCGATGGCGCTGGTCGCATTTATGACCGGATCGAACTGGGGTGTCTTCGTGATCATCCTGCCGATCGTGACAGCATTGACCAACAGTCTCGGCGCAGACATGACTATCGTGCTTGGCGCGACGCTTTCGGCCAGCACATTCGGCAGTCATGCCTGTTTTTATTCTGATGCAACTGTACTGACGGCGCAGGCATCGGGCTGTACGCCGATGCAACATGCGTTAACGCAGATTCCATACGCGCTTATTGGCGCAGCAATCACGATTGTCGGGTATCTGGCAATCGGCTATCTGTAACCACAAGAGGATTCGAAAATGAAAGAGTTAGTCGTAACGACAATTATTCTGGTGGCAGGTGCCGTCGCTTTGTCTGCCCATCATGAAGGCGCCATTATCCCGGCGAAAATAAGTGCGGACGACATCACAGGCAGTATTTTTGCAAGGGAAGACATGACCCGGACGGAGCACGACAGCGGCAATGTTACGCTCGATGTTACGACGCTGTTGTCCAGCGACAAGAAATTCGCATCCGGCATGTATAAGTCGGGGAAAAGCCATTTCGAGGCGACCGATCCATATGGCGTCGACGAGTTCATGTATTTCATCGACGGAAGTGTGACACTGACCTCCTCGGACGGATCAGTGCAGACCATTAACGCGGGTGAAGCTGTCACGATTCCCAAAGAGTGGACAGGCATCTGGGATACCGACGGCTATACTAAGCTATGGGTTATCTATTCCGAAGACGGCTCAGGACTGTAGCTTCGATCAACTGGGGTAATCTATTCTGAAGATGGATCAGGACTCTAAATCTAATCACAAAGTAGCGGGAGTTACGGTATGAGCGGCATATCACGCAGAAATTTCCTGGGCACGTCAGCTGTGTTGCCATTGGGATTGGGTTTCGCAGGAAGTGCGGCGGCGCAAAGCGGTACGTCTACCGGCGTCGCCAGCATGATCGTCACAGGTGCGAAAGTCCTGACAATGGACTCGGACCAACCTGTGGCGCAGGCGATTGCCATTCAGGGCGACCGGATCCTTGCGGTTGGGACGAATGCAGAAATCCTCTTTTTTGCGAATGCAAACACCGTGCGAATCGATGGTCGTGGCATGACAGTGACGCCCGGATTTATCGACGCGCATAGTCACCCGCTGTTTGCAGAGGAGGCAGTTGGAGTCAACGTCAACCTGCGACGCATCGACGATGTCAAAGAAGCGCTCGCGGGCAAAGCGGCGAATACACCGCCCGGTCACTGGGTCCGCGGCGTCATGTACGACGATACCAAGTTTGAAGACGAGCGACCGCTGAACCGCAACGACATAGACGAAGTCGTCAAAGACCACCCGGTATATGTGGGCCATCGAGGCGGGCATACCGGCGTCGTCAACTCGAAAGCCTACGAGATTGCGGGCGTAACCAACGATACGCCGGACCCGGTTGGCGGGCGTTTCTTCCGTGAGGATGGCGAGCTGACCGGCAAAGTCGCCGAGCATGCCCGTGAAGTATTTTTTGAGGTTGGCACCTGGCCGGTAATGGACCGCGCGGTGCGCCAGCAGTCCGCTACGATATCGTCAAAAAATATGGCGGCATCCGGGCTGACATCCACGACCGATGCCTACGGCGATCTGGATGACATGATCGCTTACCAGGATGCCCGCGATGCAGGTGAGTTGTACTTCCGTGTTGCATTCATGCCCGGCGGCAACAGCAAAGTTTATGAAGGCCTGAAAATCGCGGGCATGAGAACGGGCTTCGGCGACAACATGCTGCGCATCGGCGCGGTCAAATATGCCGCGGACGGATCCGCCTCAGAGCGTACGATGTATATGAGTACGCCATACGAAGGCACGAACGACCATGGCATCCTCACGATGAGCCAGGAAGAAATAGATGATGCGGTCGATGATGCCGTTGCGCATGGCTTTCGGATTGGCATTCACGCCAACGGTGACTGGACGATCGACATGGTGTTGACGGCGTACGAGCGAGTACTTCGCAATCACACCGGTCCGAACCCAAGACACCGAATCGAGCATTGCTCACTGATTAACGATGACCTGCTCGCTCGCATCAAGGCTGCAGGTGTTGTGCCGGCACCGTTCTATACCTACGCGCATTACCATGGCAACAAGTGGGTCGATTACGGCGAAGAAAAAATGGAAAAGATGTTCGCGCACAGGAGCTTCCTCGATGCAGGCATTCCGGTCGCTCCGGCATCTGACTACACGCCGGGCCCTTACGAGCCGATGATGGCAATCCAGAGCATGGTCACTCGCAAGGACATGCGGGGCCGCGTGTGGGGAGCGAGTCAGCGCATCTCAGTCACCGAGGCGATGCGAATTTGCACCGTTCACGGCGCCTATGCCTCGTTCGAAGAAGATGTCAAAGGTTCCCTGGTGCCCGGCAAACTCGCCGACTTCGTGATCCTCGAAAACGATCCGCACGACGTAGACCCGGATGCGATAAAGGACATCAAAATAGTTCGTACAGTAATGGGTGGTCGCACTGTCTATGAGGCCTGAAGCGGCGTCGATCAGCGAATAGAGGGGTCGAATAAAGGGGTCAGAGCCCAATTAAAGGGGTCAGAGCCCGATTCTGACCCCGGCAGCTGTAACCAATCCCGGTGTGCCTCGCTATAAGTAGCTAAACCACCGCAATCCATAGGAATCAGAATGACCACAATCCGAAATGCCCTGATGGGCATGCTTGCTGCG
>JAQCAD010000061.1 GCA_027621915.1 Pseudomonadota bacterium | reverse complement strand
TTCCGGATTGGTGATCGCGCTCTTGCTCGCGCTATCCGGAGATTTCGTACCCTCATTGTTCAGTGACCATGCCGAGGTGACGGACGTCGGTACTTTGTTTCTGATGATCGTGCCGATCAGCTACGGTGCGTACGGTATGGTCATGGTGATGAATGCGTCGTTCAATGGTATGGGAAAGCCGATGCCGGCTGTGCACGTTAGTGTCGGACGCATGATGTTGATCTATGTGCCGCTCGCGATGATTACGGAAAAATATTTCGGCATTACCGGCGTTTTCGTTTCGTACGCCGTCGCCAATATCATTACCGGCGCTCTTTCGTACGTATGGGCGCGCGCCTCGGTGGAGGAGCAATGCAACCGCCACGGGGCGCCTGTTGTGGTATCCGAGACCATCTAGGCGGAAACATTTTTTGTTACGCGAGTACGATAATAGTAGTGCATGCCAATGCCGCGACTGGTGAGAAACAAGGCCAGTGCGAGCCACAATCCGTGGTTGTCCAGGAATCGGAACACGTACCATGACGGAACGAATACGAGGAACGTCGATACCAACATGATGTCGCGCATTTCACGCGCGCGCGTAGCACCGACAAAGACGCCGTCGTACAAATAGGACCAGGCAGCAACGATCGGCATCAACGTCATCCAGGGCAGGTAGATGAGTGTCACGCCAATCACTTCCGGTATGTCGGTGAGCAACCTGATCAGGAACGAACCGCCAAAGTAGAAAAAAGCGCTGAAAGCTACCGAAACGTAAAGAGACCATCGCAAGGTCAGTTGGACAGCCCGTCGAAGAGCATCCTTGTTCGCGGCGCCGACAGCTTTGCCGACAAGCGCTTCCGCTGCATGCGCGAAACCGTCCAGTGCGAATGACATCAGGTGCATCAGATTCATCAGAACGGCGTTCGCCGCCAGAATCAATCCGCCCATTCTTGCGCCGGCAGCAGTCACGAAGGCGAATGTGAACATCAGCGCCATCGTTCGAACGAGAAGGTGCGCATTGATGGCGAAGAACGCAGTGTATTCCTTCCACGTAACAAGGTGCGGGACCAACATTTGCCCGCTTTGTCGCTTCAGTTGCACGACCGCACAGGCGCCACCGACAAATACGCCGGCAAATTCGGCGATAACGGAGGCCGCGGCGACACCGTCAACTGTCATACCAAGGCCCAGTACAAAATACAGATCCAGGATGATGTTCGTAAGATTGATTGCGAGCACGATGTATAAAGGGACGCGCGCGTTTTGGAGGCCGAGAAACCAGCCGATAAGCGCGTAGTTTGCGAGTGTGGCCGGTGCACTCCAGATACGAATGAAAAAATATTCATTTGCATAACCGGCAATGCTCGTTTCCGGACTCAGCGCACGTATCGCCAGCGTGGCTATCGGAACTTGCAGTAAAAGCAGGATCAGGGATATGGAAATGGCGACGATCAGTGCCTGGCCAAGCGCGATTTTAAGGCCATCTCCATCTTCAGCGCCGCAGCGCTGCGCTGTAATACCGGTGGTGCCCATACGCAGGAAGTTGAATCCGGCATACAGAAATCCAAAAATAGTAGACCCGATCGCCACAGCGCCCAGGTAATAGGCGTTATCGAGATGACCTGTAACGCCGGTGTCGACCATGCCGACGAGTGGCACGGATATGTTCGAGAGTATCATTGGCGCCGCGATTCGCCAGACATCGCGGTTGTTTGGCAGGGGGCTCATCAGGTTGGGGTCAGGGCCGGACTCCGATCCCGGATGTCATCAGAAAGCATTGACGCCCGTAAGCTCTTTGCCGACGACAAGCTGGTGCACGGTTTCCGTTCCTTCGTACGTAATGACGCTCTCCAGGTTCAACATGTGGCGTATCGGGACGAATTCCGCGCTGATACCGCTGCCGCCGAGCATGTCGCGAGCGTCTCTCGCGATGTCGAGTGCAGCCCGACAATTGTTCCATTTCGCAATCGAAACCTGCGTTGGAGTCATACGACCCTGATCCTTCAGTCGGCCGAGCCGTAAAGACAGCAACTGTGCGGTGGTAATTCGGCGACCCATGTCGGCGAGCCGCAACTGGATTGCCTGATTGCTGGACAACGGTCTGTTAAAAAGAATCCGGTCCTCGGTGTACTTGAGCACTTCATCGAGACACGCCTGTGCTGCACCGATAACTCCCCACGTAATACCGAAACGAGCCTGGGTAAGACAACTGAGCGGACCTTTCAGCCCGACGACGCCCGGCAACACACTGGCATCCGGCACGCGAACGTTGTCGAAGAACAACGCACTGGTCACAGATGCCCGCAGGGAGAATTTGTTCTCAATTTCCTGTGCGGTGAATCCAGGCATGTCCTTCTCGACGATGAAACCGCGTACCCCTTCGTCCGTTGTTGCCCAGACGACAGCGGCATGCGCGAGATTGCCGTTCGTGATCCACATCTTTGAACCATTAAGGATCCAGTCTTTGCCATCGCGCTTCGCGTGAGTTTTCATATTGCCAGGGTCCGATCCGCCCTGCGGCTCGGTCAGCCCAAAACAACCGATGGCCTCACCACGCGCCATTGCCGGAAGCCAGCGTTGTTTCTGCTCCTCGGATCCGTACGCATGAATGGGGAACATGACGAGGCTGCTCTGTACAGAAACAAAACTCCGCAGGCCGCTATCACCACGCTCAAGTTCCTGGCAGATCAGGCCATAAGAAACCGCATTCAGCCCGGCGCAATCGTAACCGTCGATAGAACTGCCTAGTAACCCTAATGCGGCAACCTCGCCTATTAATTCACGCGGGAACTGATGTTTTTCGAAAGCTTCCCGGATGACCGGCAGGACCTTGTCGTCCACCATTCGTGCAACGGAGTCCTGGACCATGCATTCTTCTTCTGACAACTCCGAGCGAATGTCGTACAGGTCCATAGGATTCAGCTTCCGTTTGCCGGCAGCGGTGTTTTCTTTGGAAGTCGCGGTTGCCAAGGTGCCTCCAGGGCGTCATCAGCTCAAAAAGGGCTGGTGATTCTACCGGATTGACTGGGGAGCTAATAGAGGCACGGCCGCCTTCTGCGATGAGGGCGCTAAAACGGGATACCCAAACGGCGGTAGACGTTTGAGAGCAGCCAGACTGGCGCGATCATCATCATCTGAATGTCGCGCAATACTGCCCTGGCAGCGCCATTGCCTGAAC
Organism: Pseudomonadota bacterium; assembly: GCA_027621915.1. Lineage (GTDB taxonomy): Bacteria > Pseudomonadota > Gammaproteobacteria > Steroidobacterales > Woeseiaceae > SZUA-117. The sequence continues at coordinate 14,039 of JAQCAD010000061.1, read as the reverse complement.
GGCCCATGTAAATGCCGACCAGACTTGCCACGGCAAGCAGCGCCGCAACGTACGAGTGATTCAAGGATGAGTGCTCGAGCCAGATCTGCGTTGTGGCGACGCCGAAAACGAAAGGCAACATGCCGATTGCGAGCGCCATCGAAATAATGAAGTAATAGACTACGGCGGCCATCAGGAACGTACTGCCCCAGTTGAGAATCGGCGAAATTTCGGAGAATGCTTCGGGGACTGGTAACGACCAGAGTATTCCGACGGTGCCGAAGATGATGGTCATGACCGATATCCAGTAAATAGCGCCATAGTTTATGTCGCGGTGATCTTCACCGTAATCGGCTAGCCAGGTATCAGTCTCCTGCATCGGGATCTTCCAACGGCGTCTTTGCCAGTGGAACTATTCTACACGCCCGCAATCGATGCAGCGGCAATCGGAAACGGGTGTTGCTATCAGCCGCCAGTTGTGACCGGCCGCACAGTTTCGCATTCCCGGTGGTCGAAAAAAGACTCGATGCGCCTGTTTTCAGCCATCGTTCAGGATAAGGGCAGGTACAATGGTGGCGTAAAATTCGCAAAGAGTCCCGACAGGGACAGAGGTACAAAAATGAATATCAGAGCATTGAAAATCATTCTGGTGTCCGCGAGTCTGACTGTCGCTATAAGCGGCTGTGAAACGCTGGATGCTTATACGCAGGAATCGAAAACCAGCAGCGCAACCAAAGGCGCGGTTATCGGCGCGATTGCGGGCGCCGTTGTTGGACTGGCATCGGGTGATGATGCTGTAGAGCGCAGACAGCGCGCGTTAGTTCTTGCAGGTGTTGGTGCGTTGGCCGGCGGCGCAGTGGGCGCTTACCAGGATCGCCAGGAAGCAGAGCTTCGCGCAGAGCTGCAGGGTACCGGCGTCAGTGTCACGAGAATTGGTGACAACATTACATTGAACATGCCCGGAAACATAACATTTGCGACGAACAGTTCTGATCTCAGCTCGGCATTCTTCGACGTACTGAGCTCCGTCAGCAAAGTATTGGCTGAATTCGACAAGACAGTCGTAGAGGTGGCCGGCCACACCGACAGCACGGGGTCTGACGCTTACAACCAGTCGTTGTCAGAACGTCGTGCAGGATCGGTCGGACAGTATCTGCAATCACACAACATCAACACGCAGCGGTTGATCACAATTGGCTTGGGGGAAAGCATGCCGGTGGCTGACAACTCGACCGACAGTGGCCGACAGGCGAATCGCCGGGTTGAAATAACAATGGTTCCCGTTACGTCCTGATCGGGTTTCCTATAGCAACAGGCGCGGCGGATACTTGTCTGCCGCGCTTTTTTTTGTCAACAATGCAGCCAGATGAGCAGTTCACAACAACGGATTTTTGATCGACGCAATACCGGTGACTGGATACAGGGCAGTGGTATCGTTCGACGTCTCATGCACGACGATACCGAGGAGTCGGCGCACCAACGTTTCGTCCTCGATATGCGTAACGGGCAAACATTGCTGATTGCTCATAACATCGATATCGCCGATCGAGTTCCGCTTGGCATGGGTGATAAAGTCAGCTTTCGCGGGATGTACGAGTGGAACGAGCTTGGCGGGCTCGTGCACTGGACGCACAGGGATCCCATGGGCGTGGACGAGGGCGGCTACGTCGACTTTCGGGGCACAATCTACAGTTAGCGTTCCGAACTACCATGCAAAAAAACTCCGCGCGCGGCGGAGTTTTCCTGAATCATTTTCAACCGGGGTTACAGCTCCATTGCGACTCTGAGCTTCTTGATCGCTACGGCTTCGATCTGACGAATGCGCTCTGCAGACACACCATAAACATTTGCGAGCTCATGTAACGTCGGCTTGTTCTCAGACAGCCAGCGAGACGTAAGAATATCGCGACTACGGTCGTCCAGCGTTTCCAGCGCGTCGGTCATACGAGACGTCGCATCTTCTTGCGAGTCTGTTCCCTCGAGCAAAACTGCCGGATCAGCGTTCGGACTTGCGAGGTACGCAGAAGGGGACCAGGCGCTGTCATCATCGTGAGAATCCGGTGCCGGATCAAAAACGGCTTCTCTTGCAGACAGGCGACGCTCCATCTCCGTCACCTCTTTCGGGCTCACGCAAAGATCCGCCGCAACCGCTTGCGTCTCGGCATGCGATAACCAGGCCAGACTCTTTTTCGCCTTGCGAAGATTAAAAAACAGTTTCCGCTGTGCTTTCGTCGTTGCCACTTTGACAATGCGCCAGTTGCGCAATACATACTCGTGGATCTCTGCACGAATCCAATGAACCGCAAATGAGACCAGGCGGACGTCGAAGGCAGGGTCAAATCGTTTGACGGCTTTCATCATGCCAACGTTACCTTCCTGTATCAGGTCGGCAAGGGGCAGGCCATAACCGGTGTAACCCTTCGCAATGTGAACGACGAACCTGAGATGCGCCATGACCAGTTCACGAGCCGCTTGCAAGTCGTCCTGGTCGCGAAAGCGATGGGCCAGCGCGAATTCATCCTCTTTGCTCAAAACAGGAATAGCACCGACGGCCTGTATATAGGCGTCGAGACTGCCTACCGGCCCCTTGAGGGTCAGGTCGTGGTCCATGGTCGTGATAGCCGTTGTCATGAGTTTCGCAATCCTCCGTTGGGCGCGTGATTTTAGCACTCTCGACATTAGAGTGCTAATTCGACGGTTTTGTTCCCGGGAAGAGATCGGTTAAAAGTGAGTAAAAACAACGAGCTAGGACAGCGCTGGTCATCGACATTATGTTAAGCAGTGCCGAAAACGCTGGGTACAACGTCACCGAGGTTCGATTCGCCGCATATGACGAGCCGCGGCAAGCCATGATCCGACGAGGCCGAGCGTTACGCCGCTACCGGCAATGATGAGACTCTCTTTCAGGTCCAGAGTGACGGCAACAAAGGGACTGCTGTAAAGACCGGACAGCCGCAACACAGGCTCTTCAAGGGCATAGAGTCCGTATCCGACAAGGGCAAGTGCCAGTAGCCCACCACCGAGTCCGTACCACACGCCGATGTACAGAAAAGGACGCCGCACAAATGCGTTGCTTGCCCCAATGAGTTTTGTGACTTCAATCTCTTCACGACGATTCTGAATATCGAGCCGAATCGTGTTGCCGATGATGACAATAATTGCAGCAGCCAGAAGCGTAGTACCTATAGCGATTGCGCGTTCAAGAATGTTCAGAATGGCGTGAAACCGCCGGACCCATTCGGTATCGACCTGCACAAAATCGGCCTCTGGAAGGTTGCCAAGTTCTTCGTTCAAGAGGCCTATCGAAATTTCCGTATTGGCCGCGCCGGGTCGTACGACAAGCGTGTGCGGCAGTGGGTTCACGGACAGGTGGTCCAGTGCTTCACCAAAACCCGATTGCTCTCGAAATTCTTCAAGTGCGTCCGCTGCAGAAATCAGCGTTACCGACTCGATATCGGCGCGCTGTCCGACAATGTCGACGAGCCGTTGTGCATCTTCCAGCGTGACATCAGTTCGAAGATAAACCGAGAAATCGAGCGCGTTATCCCAGGAAGCGCTAATGATCTGCGCATTCTTGACGACCAGGTGCATTGCTGCTGGCAAGGCGAGTGTCACTCCGATGACAAGCACTGTCATCAGGCTTGCAAAGGGCTGCCGGGAAAGTCGACCGAGGGCAGCTACTGCGGTGCTGATATGCCGAATTGCCCAAGCGGACATCGGCCGAACTCGCGAGTGAGCATCTGCAGACTTCATGGTTGCCAGGTATCCCGCATATTTTCGGCTTCCAGACGTTCGACATATTCGGCAACAGGGTCTTCTTCCTTCTCGACTGCAAGGCTGCCATCGGCAAGCGCTATCCGCCTGCAGCCAAGCTGATCGATCAACGCGATATCATGGCTCGCGATCAGAAGTGTTACGCCAACCTCGTTAAAGCGACGAAAAATTCGCATCACCTCCAGGGACAGGTCCGGGTCGAGGTTTCCCGTTGGCTCGTCCGCGATCAATACTTTCGGCCGACTGACAATAGCTCGGGCGATTCCGACTCGTTGTTGTTCTCCGGAAGAAAGCGTTTCAGGAGATTGTTTCTCCTTACTGAGCAAACTGACCTGGTCCAGTGCAGCACGAACCTTGCGGCCGGCCTCGCGATGAGTGAGTCCCGCGATCACGAGTGGCAGCGCGACATTGTCGAACACGGGTCGGTCATAAAGAAGTTTGTGATCCTGGAACACCATGCCGATCTGGCGACGATACGCAGGAATCTTCCGACGTGTAACACGCCGGGTGTCCTGCCCGTCGACGATGACGTGGCCGGATGTCGGCCTGTCAATAAGCGCAATGAGTCTCAGTAACGTGCTCTTGCCGGCACCGGAATGACCGGTGACGAAAACCATCTCACCCTTTTCCACATGCAACGAAAGTCCGTTGAGCGCGTCGTGCCCGCCGGGATACCGCTTGCAGACATTTTCAATGCGAATCAAGTCGATTCTTTCCTGAATTTATTTTCAACAGAGAGTAACGCATCGACGAAGTCCTCGGCATTAAAAGCTTGCATGTCAGCTGCGCTCTCACCGATGCCGATATAGCGAACGGATACACCCAGCTTGTTCGCTATAGCAAGAAGAATGCCGCCCTTGGCCGATCCATCGAGCTTGGTTACCGTTATCCCGGTAAGGTCAAGTGCGGCATGAAACTTCTCCGCCTGTAACAGTGCATTTTGGCCCTGGCTTGCGTCCAGTACCAACATGGTTTCGTGCGGCGCTCCGGCATCGTGCCGCGACAGCACTCTCTTTATTTTGATCAGCTCATCCATCAGGCCCTGCTGATTCTGCAATCGGCCAGCAGTGTCCGCGAGAAGGACATCGACTTTCCTCGCCCGGGCGGCCTCGTAAGCGTCAAAAATCACGGCGGCAGGATCCGCCCCAGCTTGCTGCGCAATGACTGGTACGTTGTTTCGCTCACCCCAGGCCTCCAGTTGTTCTACGGCGGCGGCGCGGAACGTATCGCCCGCGGCCAGCATCACGGAATAACCTTCATCCTGAAATCGCGATGCAAGCTTGCCGATCGTCGTCGTTTTGCCCGCACCATTGACGCCCACCACCAGTATGACGAATGGACCCGGATGAGCAGAAATGCACAGTGGATTTGCCACCGGGGCGAGTATGTCGATCAGTGTCTGCCGCAGGCCGTCGCGTAAAGCGACCAGATCCTTCAGTTCATTACGGGCGAGTCGTTTTCGAAGTTCTGAAATAATATGCGCGGCCGCGCTGACCCCAACATCCGCCATAATCAGCTCAGATTCCAGCTCTTCGAGAACGTCGTCGTCTATTTTTCCGCCAGGAACCAGGTTGGCGAGATCATAACTTAGCCAGCTTCCGCCCCGATTGAGCTTTTGCCGGAGCCGGGTTACAAATCCGGTTCCTTTTTCGGTGGTCGCTTCAGTTTTTTTTCCAAACACAAATTTGTACCTGAAAGGAACCAAGGTCCGATAAGATCAATACAACGGTATGCAGCACAAGAACAAACAAAAAAACAAAACCCAAGGCTCGCCGTCGGGAAAGCTGCGTATTGTAGCGGGAAAATGGCGAGGCCGCTTTTTGCCGGTCGCGGATCTTCCGGGCTTAAGGCCCACATCGGAACGGATCAGGGAAACCCTGTTCAACTGGCTCGCGCCGACTATGGAGGGGTCCAGGTGTCTTGATCTGTTTGCAGGAACCGGAGCGCTCGGAATTGAAGCGTTGTCCCGGGGTGCGGCATCAGTCGAATTCGTAGAGAATTCGAAAGTTGCAGCAAAGGCGCTGCTCGGAAGTGTTCAGGTTCTAAAAGCGGAGAACGCCATTGTTCACGAAATCGATGCGATGGTATTTCTCGGGACGCCGCCGCGTGCGCCTTTTGACACGGTCTTCCTGGATCCGCCATTTGGCACGGCTAACTACGCAGAATTGTGTAGACTTCTCGCAGGTCACGGCTGGCTTGCAAAGGGTGCTCGAATCTATCTTGAACAGGACAGCCGCCAGCAGTTACCGAATCTTCCGGAAAGCTGGGAGCTGCAGAAAGAAAAGGTGGCCGGCAACGTTCGGTATTCGTTAATCACGTCGGAGTGACAAGAGGACAGATGATGACAGTTGCAGCGATGTATCCTGGTACTTTTGATCCGATTACATTGGGCCATGAAGATCTCGTGCGAAGGGCAAGCCGCCTGTTCGATCGGGTTGTTGTTGCAATCGCGGCAAATCCAAGCAAGGAGCCGATGTTTTCTCTTGATGAGCGAGTCGAACTCGCCCGATCCTCACTGCAGACCCTCGACAACGTTGAAGTCTCCGGCTATGACGGCCTGACTGTGGATTTCGCCCGGAAAAATGATCTGCGAGTGATCATGCGCGGCCTGCGTGCCGTGTCTGACTTCGAATACGAGTTCCAGCTTGCCAATATGAACAGGCACCTCGCGGTCGAGGTTGAAACCGTATTTTTGACGCCGAACGAGAATTACAATTTCGTATCATCGAGCCTTGTCAGAGAAATTTGCGGTATGGGTGGTGACATTTCGGAATTTGTCTCGCCAGTCGTTTACCAGGCACTCATTAAGCGCACTCGTTGATTATCGCTGACACTGTTTGCAATAGAAGGTCGATCGCTGGCCAAGCACGATTGAAACAATCGGCATTTTGCATACCACGCACGGCAAACCGTCACGGCCGTAGGCATCCAGCTGCTGCCTGAAATATCCCGGCTCCCCGTCACTGCCTTGAAAATCCCTGAGCGTCGTCCCACCGGCGTCTATTGCGAGCTCCAGCACCGACTTAATCGAGTCCGACAAACGCGACATCCGTTCGTGAGATATTCTCCCGGCGGCCCGCTTTGGGTGTATGCGCGCCATAAAAAGGGTTTCGCTGGCGTAAATATTTCCAACACCAACTACTACCGACCCATTCATGATGAATTGCTTGACGTTGACACGGCGCCCACGAGATTTCTGCCAGAGGTAGTCGCCGCCAAATTCACTCGACAACGGCTCTGGTCCCAGGTTGCGAAGGAGGTCGTGATCATGCGGATTGACCGCCCACAGCAGTGAACCAAAACGGCGCGGATCGCGAAACCTCAGCGCCTTGCCATTGCCAAAGCGGATGTCGAAATGATCATGTTTTGCAGCCGGCTCGTCGATGTCAATAATCCTGACACTCCCGGACATGCCGAGGTGCAACATGGCTGAGCCGACTCCGGTCTCGAACAGCAGGTACTTTGCCCGCCGCCTGATCGAAAGAATCTTCCGGCCTGGCAGTATCCGATCGATTTCCACCGGGATGGGCCAGCGCAGCCGCCGCTCCCGAATGATGACTTCGGATACTTCCTGATTTTCGATCCACGGGGCGATTCCGCGCCGGCTGGTCTCAACTTCTGGTAATTCGGGCACTGATTCAGCTTCCGCAGAGGGCCTTACAATATAGTCCGATCTCAATGCATAGAAAACATGCAACGCAGAACGACAAATACTGTCGAAGTGACTATCACGGAAAATGCGGACAGATTTCGCGACCCGCCACTGTATTCGTTATAGTTGCGCCAATTTCCAAACAATTCTGAATCGAGGGATACAAAAAGATGGATTTCCTGTACGGCCTGCTCAACCTGAGTTTCTGGGGCTATGTCTTAGCCACGTTCATTATGGTGCAAATTACGATGATGGCGGTCACCCTTTATTTGCATCGGGATCAGGCTCACCGGGCGATCGATTTGCATCCGGCGTTGCGGCACTTTTTCCGTTTCTGGATCTGGTGTTCGTCGGGAATGCTCACCCGCGAATGGGTCTCCATTCACCGCAAACACCACGCGTATTGCGAGACGGCCGACGACCCACACAGTCCTCAGATCTACGGGTTGAAAAAAGTACTGCTCGAAGGCGCGGAACTCTATCGCGCGGAAACAAACAACGCCGAGACGCTCGAGAAATTCGGGCGGGGAACGCCGGATGACTGGTTGGAGCGAAACTTTTATCTGCGTTTCGCTTTCGGTGGTATTTTCCTGATGCTGTTCGCTAACCTGTTATTGTTCGGCGTACCCGGGATCACCATCTTCGCTATACAAATGATTTCCATGCCCGTTTTTGCAGCCGGGATTATCAACGGTGTGGGGCATCATTCCGGCTATCGAAATTTCGAGTGCGACGATGCGGCAACTAATATCGTTCCCTGGGGCATTCTGATCGGTGGTGAAGAACTACATAATAATCACCACGCGTTCCCGACGTCTGCGAAATTTTCGATAAGGCGCTGGGAATTCGACATTGGCTGGCTTTATATAAAGCTGTTCAGTTTTTTTGGTATGGCGAGAGTGAACAGGGTTGCTCCGCGTCCGGTCATGGGAAGTTGCACCGAAAAGCCACTGGATATTGAAAATCTCACCGCGATCATAGTTAACCGCATGCATGTTCTCAGGGACTACACGAAGCAGGTGACTCTGCCGGTTTTCAATACCGAAAGAGCACGGGCCAACGGTAACGCAGCATTTCGCAGGGCCCGCAAGCTACTTGTGCGACGACCCACGCTTCTTGATGAAAGAGCAATGACCAGGCTGGGCGATCTGCTGGCAGACAATGTTGCGCTCAGAACCGTACACGAGTATCGCGAAAAGCTATTGGCGATCTGGACGAGCGCGAATTTGAGCAATGAAAAATTACTGGATCAACTGAAGGACTGGATCCATGACGCTGAGGCCAGCGGAATAAAAGCGCTTGAGGATTTCGCTGAAAGGCTTCGCACCTATCAACTGGCGGTGACCTGATTTCAGGCAAAAAAATCTCGCCAGAGGCGAGATTTTTTCTATTTGATTTTCGATTCCTTGTACATCACATGCTTACGTACAACAGGATCGTATTTCTTCGTTTCCATTTTTTCAGGATGCAGGCGTTTGTTTTTCGCGGTCGTGTAATAGTGACCGGTACCTGCGGAGGAGACGAGTTTGATTTTGTCACGCATTCGTATGATCTCCGCTAACTAAACGCGCTGGCCGGCGGCGCGCATGTCGACCAGCACCTTGTCGATGCCATGTCTGTCTATATTTCGCATAGCCGTGTGACACACGCGCAGGCGTACGAATCGTTTTTCCGATTCGACCCAGAACCGCTTGTACTGAAGATTCGGTAAAAATCGCCGACGCGTCCTGTTTTTAGCGTGAGAAACATTATTGCCGCTCTGCGGCCGCTTCCCGGTGACCTGACAAACCCTGGACATTGCTTTAAGTCTCTGTTTTTAATAAAGGATGCCCGCGAGTGGCGGGCGAAGAGCGGAACTTTATACCAGCCCCAAGGCCGCGAATCAAGGGCGCGGATGACAGCTAGAGCATTCCCCTGCTGGCCAGGGAGGTACTGGTGCCGTCACCAATCACCAGGTGGTCCAATAGACGAATATCGACCAGCTCCAGGGCTGACTTGACCCTTCGCGTGATGCGCTCATCAGCCTGGCTCGGTTCGGCCACTCCTGATGGGTGATTATGGGCCAGGATCATTATTGTCGTTTTAGGACATCCAAGGAAGTATCGCAGGCCTGGAAAAAGCCTTATTTAATCGCGTCTATATGCTCCTAGAGTGTCCAAAATTGTCTGTTTACAGCCAAGAATAATGCGGGTATCGTTGAGGGTATCAAATAAAGCAATCGCCCTTGGCTCAGAATAGTTTGAGAAACGTCATTATTTATAGCCAAATCGGATTAAGGATACCCTCATGCCATTGACTGATACCCGCATAAGGCAAGCCAAGCCCAAGAAGAAGGCTTACAAGCTAACCGATGCAGGTGGCCTCCATATAGAGATTCGGCCAACAGGAGCAAAGCTGTGGCGTCTCAGATATCGGTTGGCAAAAAAGGAGAATTTATTTGCTATCGGGCGCTACCCGGAGTTGACACTGAGCGACGCTAGGGAGGAGCGAGACGCGGCTAAGAAGATTATCAAAGCAGGCATCCATCCTTCGCATAAACGCAAGCTTGAGCGCATCCACCAGTTCAGTGACCACGCGAATACATTCAACGCGGTTGCCGATGAATGGTTAGAGCGCAATGCTGAGAAATGGACAGAAAGGACGTACAAGCAGCGGCAAAAGGTACTGGAGGTCGATGTTCGTCCTTTTATCGGCTCCTTACCCGTTAGGCAAGTCACGCCTGCCCACGTTCTCGATATTCTAATGCGTGTGGAAAAGCGTGCGCCAACAGTGGCCGTGATTACTAATCAATGTATTGGAGCAATCTGCCGCCATGCCGTGGTAACTCTCCGGGCTGACATTGATCCAACCGCACCGATTCGGGGATCGCTAAAGCAAAGGCAGGTCCAGCACAGCAAACATCTTGGCGCGTCTGAACTTTCGGGCTTTCTGCAAGCACTCGAGGAGTATCCGGGGCAATTCGGCAACAAGACTGCGTTACAACTTATGTTGCTAACGCTAGTACGCACGGTCGAACTTATGCAAGCCAAATGGGAGGAGTTTGACCTGGACAACGGGCTTTGGACTATTCCTGCTGAGAGGATGAAGAATCGAAAAGTGCACCGAGTTCCGCTGCCTATTCAAGGAATTGATCTGCTAAATAGACTACAGGGTGTGTCTGGTCACAGAGAGTTCCTTTTTCCAAACCGTTCAGACCCTAGGAGGCCAGCATCACTCGGAGTCTTGTGGAAGGCTGTTGCCAGTATGGGCTACAAGGGGAAATTTTCGCCTCATGGCATACGCGCCACTGCGTCAACTATGCTTAACGAAATGGGGTATCGCGAAGATGTAATCGAAACTCAGCTCGCACATGCGGAGCGTAACAAGGTTCGCGCAAGTTATAACCAGGCAGACTATCTAGATGAACGCAGGCAGATGATGCAGCAATGGGCGGATTTTTTGAACAGTCAAAAAGATGGCGACAACGTAGTAACTCTTCGGAAATCATCGGCGTAAACTCAATTACCTGAATAAGCCAGGGCTAGGTTCGCCACCGAAGAGCCGGATACCTTCACCGGCCTGCCCAGGGTATTGACAAGTTAACCTCCTGACGTGGGCCGGCGCCCCTAGACTGGCGACCTAGCACCCTGGTCTTCGACTCAAACGTCCACTAGGTTCACGTTTTTCGAGCAAAATGTGTATGACATTTCCACATCCAGATTGCCGAAACGGTTAACTTGTCAATACCCAAGAGGATGAGGCGATCAAAAGCAAAAAGATCACGGGTGCCCTGCAGATCGGCATTGCCGATCTGCAGCTTGAGGAGATCGAAGAGCCCTGTGCGTCCGGGTGAACCGGGTCTCACCGGAGCTCGTCTCTCTGAGCGCCCGGCGCAGTCCGCACGGGAAACGTTGCATGAGCAATAATTCGATTCGTAACCTCTTCATTTTAAAGAGTACTTACTTGTTGCCTACGAATTATTCAGTAGATTTATTTGCAGACTGAACACAAGCTACGATAGAGTGATGAAATCGTTTTCAAGCCGAACAAGTATTATAAACAGTCTTTGCGGTGATGCTGAAGGGCACGACTCTTTTCGGCGATTTGACGACAAGCGGGGTCATTATGGTCACGCTGGATGACACCAAATTGCAAAGCCGGGATGAGGTACTGAGATGAACAGAATTCAGCACGTCGCAACATTGATATTCACCTACTTATGCTTAACGGTCGGCGCTCAGGCTGACGACCTTGTTATTCGTGAATTTGAAAAACAGGAACTGACCCCCGTCTATTGGTCGGAAGGCGCCAGTTTCGGCGACTTTAATCAGGATGGCCACCAGGATATCGTCAGTGGACCACACATATGGCTGGGACCCGATTTCAACCACCGTTACGAATTCTATCCGGCGGTGGCGCCGACCAAGCGGTTGCCATACGATTTTGGGATTTACTCTAACGACAATTTCTTTTCATACGTCTTCGATATCAATGCGGACGGCTGGCCGGATGTCCTGACAGCGGGACTTCCCAATACCCCGGCTTACTGGTACCAGAACCCGGGCACGTCTTTCAGTGGTCCGCCCCCGGAGCGGCCGGAGCACTGGGAGCGCCACTTCGTCATAGACCGTGTTAAAAACGAAGCACCTGATTTCAAAGACCTTACCGGCGATGGGGTGCCTGAACTGTTAATGGCCTACGGCAAACATTACGGTTATGTGTCGCCGAACCCTGTAGCTCCAACGCTTCCCTGGATCTTTCGCCCGATATCGACCCACGAAGATGAAATTCATCACTACACCCACGGAATGGGAATTGGGGATGTCGACGGCGACGGACGCAGCGACTTTATGCACGGGAATGGATGGTTGCAACAACCCGCCTCCCTGGAAGGCGATCCGGATTGGACATTTCACCCCTTCCCATTCATTGATCGGACGGGAACCGACGCGTGGGATATTTTGTTGAAGGGGGGAGCCAATATGTATGCCTATGACGTGAATGGCGACGGGCTCAATGACATCATCACCAGCCTGGACGCGCACGGCTGGGGCCTCGCCTGGTTTGAACAGACCCGAACTGGTGACAAGATCACCTTCCAGGAGCGTGTCATTATGAGCAAGGAGGCGACAAATACCGACAACCCGTATGGGGTTCAGTTCTCTCAGCTTCACGCCGTAGAGCTTGCCGACGTGGATGGCGACGGCCTGAAGGACATTGTGACCGGAAAGACCTACCGGGCTCACGACTTCAAGGACCCTGGCGCCCGACAGGACCCCGTGGTCTACTATTTCCGGCTCACGCGCCAGGATGGTCAGGTCGACTTCGTGCCTCATCAGATCGACGACCAGGCGGGTATCGGACGGCAACTGGTGAGCGGAGACATCAACGGGGATGGGCTGCTCGATTTGGTGGTCGGCAACAAGCTTGGGGTCTTTGTCTTTACCCAGAAAGTTCGAAACGTCGACCAGGAGGAATGGGAAAAGGCTCAGCCTGTCCGCAGCGAGGATTTTGGAGACCGGTAACTGCTAATAAAGGACAACAACTAGCTGGCTGGTCTGGCAACAGACTGCCTGATGACCAGTTTGTGCGGCACGATTTCGGGTGAGCTACCTGCGACATTGCCCGCCTCGATGCGGCGACACAGTAGGTACATGACCCGCTCACCGATTTCTTCGGCAGGCTGACTGATCGTCGTGAGCGGCGGATCGGTGACTTCGGCGTAGCGAATGTCGTCGAATCCAACGATCGAAATGTCACGCGGGACTTGCAGTCCGGCAGACTTGATCTCGTGAAGGCAACCAATGGCCATTTCATCGTTCGCACAAAAAATCGCAGTCGGCCTTTTGCCATGATTCATCAGATTGCGAGTGGCTTTTCGCGCCCCCGCAATAGTGAGGTCACCTTCAACAACCCAGCCATTTTCTATCGACAATTCGGCTTGTTTCATTGCAGCGCGGTAGCCGAATTCCCTGTCCTTTGTCAGCAGTGATGACGCTTGTCCGTACACCATAGCGATACGCCGATGCCCTTGTGAAATCAGGTAATTGGTTGCCTCTTTCGCGGCGGCAATATTGTCAATGTGCACGCTCGGAAAGTCGGCCAATTCAGGCGACACGAATTCGCAGCCAATAACAATAGGCAACCTGCGCTTGCTCTTCGCTGACAGAACTTCGTTACCAAAGGGTGACATGCTGGCCAGCAAGATGATGCCATCTGTCTGATTCGAAACGAGCATCGCGCCAATCTCATCGGTGGTCATTGTGTTGCGCTGTGTTTCCTCAATCAGGACCGAGTAGCCTTTTGCTCGAGCCGCGCCCCGAATGCCGCTCATCACGGCGGTAAAAAACGGGTCGCCTACAGATGGCAACACCACCATAACGATATTCGTGCGACCACGTCGAAAGCTCTGCGCCAGAGTATTCGGCGAGAAGCCTGTCTGAAGAATTGCTTTCTGAACCTTAAGCCGCGTTTTCGCGGTGACTTTTTCAGGTTTGTTGATGCATCTCGAGACGGTGGCAATCGACACGCCGGCAAGCCGCCCAACTTCTTTAATGGATACGTCTGGCATGTACTCTCCTTCAGCAGTGAAGTGGTCTACTAAAACCGGACACCGAGTTAAGGCGTTAAAATGCCATAACGAGGTGAATGATGA
>JAQCAD010000060.1 GCA_027621915.1 Pseudomonadota bacterium | reverse complement strand
ATCCCGATGAATTCGCTGTAGCAGAACGGAGTCCGCGCGAAGGGTTTGGCGTAGTGCATCCCCTGGTCGGGCCGGTCTACATAGAAGGTGCCAAAGCGGGCGATGTTCTCGCCGTTACGATCGAGGGAATCAAACCCGGACCGGTAGGCTGGACGACTAGCTCGGCCTTCGGATTTGCGGGCGACATGGTTGGAAGTGAAAGCCGCTTCATTCTCTGGCGGCTCAACGAAGACTATGCAACAAGCGATGCGCTTCCCGGCATTCGCATACCGAACGCCAGTTTCCCCGGCGTGATCATGACCCTGCCGAACAGCCAACAACTTGGTGAGATACTCGCCAGGGAACAAAAACTTGCCGACGCCGGCGGTGCAATTTTCAGCCCGGATCCTGACCTCGCGGAACCGTCATCCTTGTGCGGAGCAGAGGGCACGAAGTCCGCTGAATGTCTGCGCACCATTCCACCGCGCGAACACGGCGGCAACATGGACATACGTTATCTACAGACAGGTGTCACCGTTTACCTGCCCTGCAATATAGAGGGTTGCGGACTTGCGATTGGGGACTTTCACTACGCGCAGGGCGACGGCGAAGTGTCGGGAACTGCGATTGAAATGGATGCCGACATTACCGTCACAACTCGCATCGTCAAGGATGGGCCGAACCTCAGGCACGGGCCGCACTACGAAGGACCGGTTTCTCTGCTATCAATTCCGTCAAAGCGATTTTATGCGACGACCGGCTTTCCGTTGAAAGGTGAGGGCGAAGTGCCGCGTGACATAGCCTACCTTGCGTCCAGCAAAATTGCCGACTTGCCGAACTTGTCGAAAGATCTGAGCCTGGCTGCTGCCAATGCGCTTGTGGCGATGATTGACTACATTGTTGCCGAGTATGGCTATGACAGGACACAGGCTTACATGATCGCAAGCGTTGCTGTTGATATTCGCATCGCTCAATTAGTCGACGTGCCAAATGTGGGCGCGACGGCAATTTTGCCACTCGACATCTTTACCGACGATGACCAGGGAACTTCAACTAACCGGTAGTTCCCTGGGAATCTGATTCGGGCTCTGACCCCTTTTTGTTTATTCGGGCTCTGACCCCTTTTGTTCTTTTATTTTCCGAGCAGGGCTGCTCTGTACCTCAACGGATCGATCAGCACTTTAGACCGGGCCTCGGCAACTTCCTCGCGCGTGTACGGTTTGAAATCGCGGGGCAACGTATCGGCGTTGAACTCAGCCAGCACCCAGTTGAGGACCGCGGCAAGTTCCTTATCCGTCATTGCGTTCTGAGACACGCCGGGTACGCGAACAAGGTATTCGCGACCACCCGGGACTGAAAGAATCCGCCCAAGTTCGTCATGCAGGCTGGGGACGTCCGGTGGCACGCCGTTTCCGTTGATCAGGTGGCAGCCGCGGCAGTACAGAAGATAATCCGTGCGGGGATCCGCCGAGGCGGTGCCGGCAGTGCATATCAGTAACACTACCGGCAACAGCCGGGATTTCAGAAGCCCGTTCAACAGGGTCTCAGTTGTCTGTCGAAGACTCGCCCAGCACGACTGCAACCGTACAATGATAGGTTCGGTGATCAACACCAAAACACCAGAGAATGCTATCGGCATTTGAAGGGAAGTACACCGGCTTGTCGCGCTCGGTGTTATGGCAGCCACAACGTTGACAAACCGATTTACCGCAACAGTCGTTGTACGAGATGAGGTAGTTACGATCATCGACCGGGTTTCGACAGGTGCCAACCCAGCTGATCGGCGAAGGCTCGGCCCCGGGAGGACAGGACGTAATCGTTCCGCCGCAACAGGTACAAAGCGTGCCGCCTAACGCGCAATAACGCCAGTACTCGCAGCTCTGGTTATTGCCAATTTCCGGCACGGATTCCTGTGCGAATGAACGTGATACCGGCAACAACGGAAACGTAGCTGCACCAGCGAGCATCATGCCAAGACGCGACAGGAAATTGCGCCGAGATATCAGTCGGGCAAGATTCAGCGTCTGTTGTCTCGCGGTCTGGTCGATCCAGTAATAAGTCCGATCAACGATGCTATTTTTATTCATGAAGCTTTTTCCTTCACGGAATGGTCGAATTCTTGTTGGGCCAGGCCTATATAGTCCTGGAGTGTAGCGATGCCGGTATCCATTGCCTCGATCAGGCTCTCAAGGTGCTCGCGAGTATTGACAAGTCCCTTGCTTTGCAGCGTGCCGTCAGCGCCGATCAGCACGGCAAATGGCAACTTGCTGACTTCAAATCCCCTGCCCAGTTTCTCGGATAACACGTAGGGAAACTGATCAAGTTTCAGGTCTCGCGCATAAGCCTGGTGTTGTTCGAGTTTGTCACCATCACTGGCAAACGCCAGTCGCAGGCGATTTCGCTCTTTACCGGCCAGCGACTTTGCCGTTGGGACCAGCGATTTGCAAACGGGACAGGTCGGCGATATGAACATGACCAGCGAATGAAATCCATCCGGACTGGGCCCCCCAATTGTTACCGCCTTGCCATTGATGTCAGATAGCGAGAGTGCTTCGGTGAGTTCGCCTACCTTCGGACCATTGGTGGGCATCAGCGCACCGGCCGGCGCAACGCGTTCGTGCAGCACACCAACCTGCCGTGCCAGCGCGAGGACGACCAGGGCGAGTACGATTACGATCACCCAGAGGAGGACGTTCGAAACCGCGATGGCTCCGGTCATCTCTTCCTCCAGGTATTGATTGCCGCCCGGTTTGAAATCAGTTGGTTTGCGGCTGCAAACAATAAAGTAGTGGTCAGCAGGATCGCGGTCAGCGTGGCGTAATCGGCGAAGCTGAAAGCTCTGGACTCGGTCGGCATCAATGCAACCAGTGCCGTTGCGATCAATACAAGGTTCCTTAGCACCAGTCCGAACGACAGAAATTGCTCGCTATCGTCTTTACCGCCGAAACTGCAGCCACAATCGAAATGGACACGACCCCGATACAGGTTTACGCTGATCGCAAGCGCATAGATTCCCAGGAGCGTGGCGCTTCCGATCGCAGTCATCGTCAGATCATAAAAAGAAATCAACCAGGACGCGCCGAGCAGAATTTCGATTATCGGAATGATGCGGGACGCTGGTGAGACCAGCCAGTCCGGTAACAGCTGATACTCGAGCAAAGTCACCCGAAACGCCGCGCCTTGTGACAGCTTGTGATAAGCCGCGAACAGGAACATCAGTCCGAGACCGATCGAAATCGCTTTGATGATGAGTGGGTCAAGCATCACGCGATGTTCCCTAGAGATCCTCGAACAGATCGGCCTGCGGGCCTTCAATTGTTCGCTCGTGCGTGAATCTCAACGCGTCGTATACGTGTGTTTTGCCTTCTTCATCGGCAATCAACAGCAGGGGCTCTGCTTCCTGCGTGACCATAATCGTCTCGGCCGGTGTCTCCGCAAGCTCAATTCTCGCGATACGTTTCTTCGTCGCGAGACTGAATACCCACACTTCGGTCCCCGGTTCATAGTGTGTGTATTGTTTTCCCTGGTGCATTGAGATGTAGAGAAGGCCAAGACGCTTGTGAATGCTATACAACTGTTTGCCACCAGGACGCCAGTTTTCTTCGGCATCTTCCGTCGTGACGATATCCCAGGCGTTGCCGACGTTCACCCGGTTGCCAGCAGCTGAAACATTGAACGCCTTGCCCTCGTTCGTTACGAGCAACCAGCCAGCGGCAGTCTCGACGGGTCGGTCGTACACGGGATCGTCCTGAACGTCGAAGAATTTGCTCGTTCGCGAGCGATTCGATTCACTGCCGTTGCCATCCACTTCGACCAGCATCAAGGTACCGTCACCGCATAACGTCATGAAGTCATTGTTTTGGACGGGCAGAATCAGCGCACAGCCAGGCGTCGAGATTTCGCCGACGAAGCTGCGGTTTTCTACGTCAACAATCGTTACCGACTGTGCTGGCGTCATATTTGATACGGCAACGTGTTTGCCATCGCTCAGGAGGCCAATGTAGGCACGAAAGTCCAGCGACGTGATCTTGTTCGGGATTTTGACCTCAGCAACCGGTGACAGATTTTCGAAATCATGAATCGTGAGAACGTCAGATCGGTCTCCGTAAACACCACGTGAGTAATAGGACGCTGCGGCATAGAACTCGCGGCGTGCCAGGCTCGGCTGAACGGCCGGCGTGTGGCCGGAAATCGAGATCAGACCCTGCATCTCGCCGTTGGAAGCGTCGAAAATGTATCCGGCATCCCGGGTCACTGACATGAACCAGTTTTTGCCTGGCTCATCCATTGTCTCGCTGGGCTGCATCGTCTGCGGCTGGATCTGTGCGTTGGCCATTGATGCCGCTAACAACAGGCATAGGCCCGTGAAAATGATGACGCGCATTATTGTTATCCTCCGTTGCCGGTGACGCTGGTTGTCCCTGTCACCTGCGCGGCAGTCTAGCATGGATGCGTCGAATCGCTATGAATCGAAGCGATCGAAATGGCAGAATTCAGACCATGAAGTTCAACAGAAAAATCGGACTGGCGGCATTGGCGATCACCGCTTTATTCGTGTTTTTTGATGTGAATTTTCCACTCGATGTTGTCTCATCATATGAAACTACGATTCCTGATCCCGCTGTCGAATCGAGATACGTTGGCTGCTATCAGGAAAAAGACGAGGCCATGCACAAGGTTGCCTTCGGCACGGTTGATAATCCGGACGTCCAGAGAGAATTCATCTCAACCCGGCGCGAGCAGATAGCTCGCGAATGCAGAGAACTGGTTCCCGAACAGCGGATGACTGTCCGGGAACCCGCGCGATTCAATATTGTTGATCTAAAACCCAGGTTCTGGTGACGCGATTAGCCAAACGCTGCAAACATTTTCTGGTGTTCCGTCACTATTCGAAACGTTTCCTCAGGTTCGGGGTTGGTCGTGTAGTCGCCAAGTTTGAACGTCCCGCCGAGCAGGATCACGTCAGAGCGCGGGAACATGTACAACATTCCTTCGCCGCCACCGAACGTCATGTAGTCAACAGCCGGATCGGGCGGTATATAAACCAGCTGACCTTTGGCGGGAATAAGTTCGTCATCTTCGAACAATTCTGCTGCACCGAGCCCGGAACAGTTGAAGATGACAGATTCCTTCACGGATAAAACGTCTGCCCGATCCTTGAAATTTCGAATGACGAATTTTCCACCGCCAATCTGAAAGTCTTCAATGAGCTGCCTGAGCAGCACGGCAGGATCGATCTGCATGGTCACGAAGCTGCGGGC
This sequence comes from Pseudomonadota bacterium, assembly GCA_027621915.1. Classification (GTDB taxonomy): domain Bacteria; phylum Pseudomonadota; class Gammaproteobacteria; order Steroidobacterales; family Woeseiaceae; genus SZUA-117. The sequence goes on along the minus strand of JAQCAD010000060.1, from coordinate 12,009 downwards.
GTATGTCGTTGGAAACGGGTGTTCGCCAGGACCGAGGACTCTTGTCATCGGAAAAAGATCGGCCAATTCAACGTTATCGGGTTCCTCTGTCGAATCACTCAGCTGGTAAGTCTCTAACCATCGAATGCCATAGTCGGCACCGCCCAGGTTCGTGTAGGCGTGATGGGCTATCCGGGATGCCCACGCGAATTGTGACTTGAAAGCTGCCGAGGATACTTCCGGGTCATGTGCGCTGAATGGTGACCATTCGCCAGCGGCGACGTTTGAGGTCGTGTGCCTCGCGACATTGCGTGTATAAATCGTGACGTTCCAGCCGGCGTCCTGCAAAAGCCGGGCACTGGTCAGGCCCATGACACCGCTGCCGATCACCGCAACGTCGCCGGGCGTCATCCCCATCGTTTCCCGAACCGCCAATGCTGACGAGCCCCAGGAAAGGCTGATGCCGCCACCGCCATGACCGTAGTTGTGCACAACGGTCTTCTCGTCAAAGCGTTCTTTGCTGACATTGAATCCCGACGGGCGGTAAGGCCGGTGGCCAACGATCGAGCGAATGACGTTGTCCATCGAAACCCGGGGTTTCGCCCAGGGCTGTCGCGAATAAAAACGCGGGTATTTGGGCGCCCTGGTCGCCATCGGTGCACAACCGCCTATTGCGGTTGCAATCGCGCCTGCGCCCAATGTTTTCAGGATATTGCGGCGTTGCTGTTTTGACACTTGCATTGCATATCTCCCCCGATATCGGCATGTTGCAGATTAGATCGCTGTGGTCGCAAACACAATTTCCACAGCAACCGCTTTTGAGCGCTTTTCAAAAAAGCATTCATCTCGTAAAGTGGCCAAAGCAGTCAAGAGTGCTGTTCGACGGGGGAATCCAATGAAAGATAACGTTACGCGCCGTGATTTTCTGAATGGCACTCAGGTTGCCATAGGTGCCTCGCTTTTAAGTCCATGGGCCGAAGTCTTCGGCGCCGATGCGTCGAAGTTTGCTCTGGATAAAGATTATTACCCGCCAGCGAAAACCGGGCTGCGCGGCAGTCATGCGGGTTCCTGGGAGACGATGCATGCGCGGGTAGCGGGTACGACGTGGCTGGCTACTGCGCCGGAAGAGGAATTTGATCTCGTCATTGTCGGTGGCGGCATAAGTGGTTTGTCTTCCGCCCACTTCTACCGGCAGGAAAATCCCGGGGCTCGAATCCTGATTCTCGACAATCACGATGACTTCGGTGGTCATGCAAAGCGCAATGAATTCCAGGTCAATGGCCAGACGAGAATTGGCTATGGCGGCACGGAATCGATCGACACACCTTCGGGTTACACGGAAATATCCAGGCAATTGCTGGCCGATGTCGGCGTCGACGTACAGCGCTTTTACGACTACTACGATCAGGATCTGTATTCGTCGATGAATCTTTCCTACGCGATTGCCTTTGACGAGAAGACATACGGCAAGCGCAAACTGGTTACCGGCTATGGCAGCAAGCCATGGGCGGAGTTTGCGGCAGAAGCGCCGATGAATGACCAGGCAAGGGCGGATCTTGTACGTGCATTCACAGAAGAAGTCGACTACCTGCCGGGATTATCGCGTGAAGAGAAGATCGCTTATTTGAGCAAGATCAGTTATCGCGATTATCTGAAAGACCTGGTCAAGGTCGACGACCAGGTTTTGGAACTGTACCAGCGCTGGGGCATGAGTTACTGGTGTGTCGGCATGGACGAGGTGCCGGCCATTTACATCCTCGGCTACACAGATGGCGGTGGCATACCAGGACTTGACCATACGTTGCCGAGAAAGGGCGGTCGCGGTGACGAGCCCTACATATTTCATTTTCCGGACGGTAATGCGTCGGTCGCCCGGCTCCTGGTTCGTAAGCTGAATCCGGAAGCGGTTCCGGGCAATACGATGGAAGATGTCGTGATGGCGCGCGTTGACTATTCTCAGCTGGATAAAGACGGGTTGCCGGTGAGGATCAGGCTTAACAGCACCGCGGTCAACGTAGCGCACACCGCCAGTTCGAAAGCAGTCGACATCACCTATGTACACAGCGGGGAGGCGCATACGGTACGGGCGAAGAAATGCATCATGGCCTGTTACAACAGCGCTATTCCTTATATATGCGGCGAATTGCCCGATGCGCAAAAAGCGGGGCTCGCCTATAACGTCAAGATTCCGCTGACTTACACCAAGGTGATGATTCCGAACTGGCGTGCGTTTGCCGAACTCGGCACGAAGTTCGTTTTTTACACGAACGACTTCTTCAAGCAGGTAGAACTCGACTACCCTGTGTCCATCGGCGATTACCGGTTCAGTTCCAACCCGGACCAACCAATGGTCTTGCACATGTGCTATGTGCCGTACTTCGGCGATATCCAGGGGCCGGAACAGTGGCGTGCCGGACGGCGCAAGCTGCTGGAAACACCGTTTTCAACGTTCGAACACCACGTGCGCGACCAGCTTGACCAGGCATTAGGCGGGGTCGGGTTTGATGCCGACAGGGACATCACGGCGATAACGGTGAACCGCTGGGCGCATGGCTATTCATACAGTCCGGGGCTTCTGTGGGAACCGAAATACGTATCGGAGGAAGACAAGCCCTGGGTCATAGGGCGAAAACCATTCGGTCGCATTGCAATCGCGAATTCCGATGCGGGCGCCGCAGCGAATACCAATGCTGCAATCACCCACGCGTATCGCGCGGTGCAGGAGATTATCGAAAGCTAGGGAGCGGCTACTCTTGAATACATGCTGTAATTCCCTTTCAGAAGTAATGAATAGAAGGGCGGATTGCGCACGCCGTCGGCAACCGGAGAGGAGCGAGTCATGCAGGTACACCACCTTGAAATAGCCATGGTCACTGGCTCAATATTTTGATTATTTTCCGGTGTTGGAATTTTGCTTGCATGACGCTGAATTCAATTAGAAGAACGAGGGGGCATATCGTGAAGAGAATAATTCAAGGGCTGGTCGTTGCACTATCGCTAACAGGCATCGCCGTTGGACAGTCGAATGACGGCTTGAAAGTGTTCATATCCGTCGACATGGAAGGCGTCACCGGCGTCGTCAATGTCGAAGACGCGAGCCGATCCGGCAAAGACTACGACTACTTCAGGCAGACCATGACGCGGGAGGCCAATGCCGCCATCGAGGGCGCGCTTGCCGCGGGCGCGACAGAAATAGTGGTCCGTGATTCTCATGGAACGGCGCTCAACTTGCTTCCAGAGATGCTTCATCGCAGTGCGAAGTTGATACGAGACTGGTCGGGCGGGCCGATGGTCATGATGGAGGGGATCGACGCCAGCTACGACGCCGCCATTTACGTCGGGTACCACGCGAAAGCCGGTACGCCGGACGGCGTTCTGGATCACACCTCTTCCGGGGACGTAACGAATGTCGCTATCAATGGCGTGTCGATGCCGGAGACCGGCTACAACGCGCTGATGGCTGGATATTACGATGTACCCGTCATCTTCGTGGCAGGCGATAAAGCGGTTTGCGATCAGGCCCAGGCGTTGCTCGGGATTGTCGAGACAGTTGCAGTGAAGGAGGGGATAGGGGCTGCGGCTCTGAATCTTCATCCGGAGGTAGCTCGCGAGCAAATCCGTGCCGGCGTCCAGCGGGCGCTGGAGAACGTCGACGACTACAAACCTTATAAATTGTCGGCTCCATACACGTTGGTGCTCACGTTGAAAACTGAGCAGTCGATTCATCAGGGCAGTTTTTATCCGGGGGCGAGACGTACCGGGGACTGGGAGCTGACCTATAAATCAGCCGACCTGATGGAGATCATGCGTGCGTATCAAGGAATGAGAAGGTGAGGTCAGCCTGCCAAATCTAAACTTCTTTGTCTGTGTTCAATTCGTCCGGATTTCGTTCAAGTTCATCAAGCCTGACCGGGTCCTGTAATTCTTGCTCGTTCGGTTCCTCGTCCGTGCAAGCACCGAACTCAATCCGGTTATCGATTGTGCAACCGACGTTGAATTCTCGCATGTCATACAGCGTGAACTCATCCGCCTGGCCGGCAACACGGTACTTCGTTGCGAATCCGAAGCGAAAAGATGCGGCTGCTGCTTTATCCGGCGTCATCTGCCGAAAGCTGGATTCGATGCCGATGGGCGGCGAAACAAAATCGCTGATTTGACGGGAAAACGAAACGTCCGGGGCAAGATTGATGCGGGTAGAACTGGTTTGAACCTGGGAGTTGTAATAAACAGTCTGCGCCATGACGGCCAAATAGTTTCCGGTAAGGTTGCTGAAATTCACGGTTGAACCAGAAATTGAAACGCGCAGACGTTCATCAGCCAGAACAAAATCTGGATACACATCCTCGAAGTCGCGCGAAAGTATATTCACGGTTAGAGGAATAACCATCGCGCCCGACGCATCCCGCCGCACTAGCTCCGGGCATTCCAACGTGAAGAGATAGCCTTTCTGGGTCATTGCCGGACAACGAATGTCGTACGTCGCGGATGTCCGGGAGCTCGTCGACAGAATTGCCGATTTAGCGTTGGCAACATCGGCTTTCAGCGACAGAAGCGCATTGCGCACCGTTGCTGCACAGTTTCGCGCGTCGCACGGCAATAATGGCGCCGCATTTAACGACGCTGGCGCGAGTGAACTTTCAAGTCGCGGAACGATTTCAATGAGGCTGCGAAAATCGATGTCGTTCGTGTAATAGGTCGTCAACCCTTGCAAATCTGGCTGCACGATAATCGAAATGGCACCGGTGTCGAGATAGCTATTATTAGCCTGATTCGCCAGAGCTTCGAGTTCCTGTCGCGCGGCTGTCGCCACTGCCGCAAAATCCTCAAGCGTAGTGAGAAATTGTTTTCGTTCTGAATCCAGGCCCGTGTTGACGAGTGCCTCGTCGACCGCCTGGTTGAACGTAGCCTCGTCGAAGGATGTTTTGTAGTTGCGGGATATATCGGTCACTTTGCCCGCGGTCCCGGCGGCTATACCGCCACTTATGATTTTGCCTATCACACCGACTTCTTTGATTCGAAAGGGGTGCGTCAGGCTGCACTTGTGGTTCAACGGATAAGCCTGCGGCGTGCATTCGGCCAGCCGCGTATCGAACGCCGGTGCCAGGTCATTGAGGCGCACCAGGTAGCCGCTTGCCGGTTCCAGGTCGGACTCGGTGATCGTCCCAAACACCCAGCTGCCGCCCGAACCACTGTTGAGATAGGCGTATATGGGTTTTTCGCCGACAAAGTAGTTGCCGGCGATAACCGGCTCCTGAATCGTGGCGTCCTTCGCAGGTGGCGAATTGCCGCAAGCTGCGCAAAACATTGTAGCGGCCAGCGCGACCATGCCGAGCTGACACCGTGATTTGTTTTTCATTTGCCCTGACGATCCGACCTGGCGTAACAGTTGGCGATTATAACGGAATCGGCCCTCCGGGTTGCACCAACGTTGTGTGGGGCTGGCCTGAGCTGGATACAAGCGAGAACGTCGTAAGTACGCGGAATCCTGATGAGAACGTGCGACACGAAGACAAGGACGGTACTGCTATTGTCCATTTATTGGCGTAGGAAAAGTGGAAAGTCGTTTTCCGGGGTTCCAGTGATCTAAACGTCCGGTATAAGGATCTCGCGCCTGTAGAGCCCGGAAACTCTCTGGTAACGAAATCGCAGGTACAGACATCTAAGGATTTAATGTGGGTGTCGAATGGATATCTCTAAATGCCAGTCATCAGAAAAATAGTAAAGATATGTGCGCTTGGCCTGCTGGCAGCGATCGGCGGGGCAACTGGCGCCGAGAACAAGGCGTCCGTCGATGTAATTCTGCAAAAGAACCTGCAAGCGGTCAGGGAGAACAGCGAGATTGGCATCATTCATGCGTTGGACAAGACAATCAGTATCGCTGAAGCCGGCGCCTCGCTCGTCGCCCGGTATCGTGCGACAGATGAAGGCACAATGCGTATCGATGTATTCGCCGATGGCCAGCGCGTTTTCTCGGAAGGGAAAGATGAGTTGGGAATATGGGAGTGGTCAGGAGATCAGGATGCACCCGTGAATGTAACGCACGAAGGCGTTGCTGCGCTGGAACATGGCGTTGAATTCAACCTCTTCGTGCTCGCGGAGCTTGCAAATCGTGGCCATAAAATCGAACTGGTAGGCCAGGCGGAAATTAGAGGTAACCGTTACTTCGTGCTGATGGTCACTTTAAAAGATGGTTTTGAAACCTACCGTTTTGTGAATGAAGAAACCTGGCTGGTCGAGATTTCGCGGGATTATCGGGCGCTGCACCCGGGCATCGACGCGACCAGGAAAAAGTTTGAGACCCGATACGATCAGTTCGAGTAGTCGGACGGTATTCTGTCAGCAGGCAGGATACGAACCTTCGACCAAACGTCGGATCAGGCGATTCAAACAACTCTGGCGCTGGACACTCACTATAATTTGCCGAGCGCGGATCTCGATTTGAACAGAACCTACGTGCCGGACGGACCACCTCAGGTTGACTAGGCAAGACCAGCTGTACTTGCGTCAGCGGCCAAAGACGGACACCAACACACCAGTCACACCGTCTTCGTTTGCACGTCGTGATCACTCATGCATAAACTCCCGAATCCGATTGCCTACCAGGGGACGCAGAAAATGATCCGATCAGGTGAAACCAGAAATCTACTTATCTTCGTCCTGAGCATTTTGGTTTCGACCTTAAGTCCAACTGCAACGACTGCGCAGGAGCCGAAAATTCGCGTGCTTGGTGAACAGGAGTTGGTTGACATGCTGGTGGGCGCCTGCATCCAATCCACACGAGGTTGCGAGAGCGAAGAATCGATCAGGCGCGTCAGAGCGGCGCTGGCAGAGGGGAAAGTATTCAGGCTCATATCAACCGAAAATTTTCCGGACGACTGGATGGTGGTAGCAGTGCAGGGGATCGGTGGCGGTGGTGCCTGGGAATATGTCATCGAGCGCACCCAGAAACAAAACCTTCCCACGATTTCGGATCAACGGATCAAGGTGGTCGAGCTTTTAAGCGAGCACATGGGCAAAGAATTCAAAGCACTGGTTCGCTCAGAGGCCGCTGAAGCCACGACGACAGCACTGTTGCTCGGGGCCGAAATGGGCATTCCGACACTGGATGCCGGCATTACCGGTCGCGCGGTACCCGAAGTTCAGCAATCGATTCCGTGGATCAACGGAATCGCGTCAATTCCCACGGCGATCGTTACTCGCTGGGGTGATGAAATCATCATCAAGCACGCAATTGATGAGTATCGGGTTGAAGATATTTCCCGTGCAATTGCGGTTGCCAGCGGGGGAGGCTCAACCATCACGATGGCTCCGATGTCTGGTGCACAGCTCGAGCGTGGTGTGATTCCCGGAAACCTGTCGGAAGCAATGCTCTTTGGCAAGACAGTTCGCGAAGCGCGAGACTCCGGCAAGGACCCAATCGCCGCACTGGTAGACGTGTCAAAAGGTTACAAACTGTTCCATGGGGTCGTGACGAAATCGGTGGAGCGTGGTGAACGTGGGTTCAACTGGGTTGATGCGGAGTTGCAAGGCATAAACGAATATGAGGGGCACACCTACAAAGTGTTCGTCAAGAACGAAAACATCGTCGCCTGGCTGGATGGCGAAGTGGATGTGATGTCTCCTGACTATATATACAACCTGAATCCGGAAACCGGGGAATCCATCACAGGAGGCGGGATCGGCGGGTATCCGATGGACCTGGAAGTCGTCATGGTGGGTGTGCCTGCTGTCGAACAATGGCGAAGTGAAAAAGGTATTGAATTAATCGGTCCGCGTCATTTCGATTTCGATTTCGATTTCATCCCGATAGAAGAACTCCAGGAAAACAGAAAGCTCGACTGACATCAGCCGTAGCTGCTAGCAGGAAACCGAAGTAGTTGGTCGATTTCGCCTTTATCTTCGTAGATAGGGAGGACCCCGTTGGATTCTGCGCCGAGTGTAGATCACGCTGAAGGTTCGACGATGGAAGCCGACGAACTGGCGTTGACATCAATAGGACAGGTTTCTCCTGTTGCTTCCCCAGTGGTTTGAAATTCAACAAAGGTCAGCGTCGCGTAAGTCGCAATGCCAGGGACACCCTTGAAAATTACTGTGTCTGAAGTAGCCTGCTCCACAATCGCCGTGTAGGTCAGTCCTGGTTTCAGGCTGCCAGCCGAAATGTCATATTGTTGATTCTTGTAGGTTAGGTATGGCCCCCCTTGGTAGGGACGTCCGCTGTGCGCGATATTGTTACCGAAACAATCAAAGCCAAGCACGAAAATGAGGTCATCCAGATCGCTGCCGGCCACCCTGGTGTTGCCAGCCATCGGTTCCCAGGAAAGCGTTAAATCCAGCCGATGATCGACACGGTGCGGCAATACGGTCGAGCCGTCCTGGCTCAACGTAACGGCTGCTGCCGCAGGCATTTGACCTATCGCATCTCGTTTTGCCAGGGTCAACGGTTGCGTATCCATACTGCCGCTTTGGGTCTGGTACGAAAAAACGTACTCGCCGTCCGGGTGCAATCGATGCAATTCCGATGGATCCATAACCCGAGCACCGTGCGCCAGAAAAGGATTACCTTCAGGCTTGAATTCGAGGATCACGGAGGGGTCGCCAGTGCTGGTTAAAGTACCGCCTAGAATTTTTCTGCCTTCCCTGGGCATAATCTCAGCAACAAAGTGGTGGTTGCGCAGGGAGATTTCACCGCTGGCGGATTGATCGTAGAGGGACATTTTCCCCAGCACGACAAAGAGAACATCATCGGCAACCGGGCTTTTGGCCAAATCACCGCAAGCGGACAGGGTCAGAACAGTGAGCAGCAGGCTGGCTTTGATTTTTCGCATCCCACCAAGTGTATTATCTGAGGCACGTGCACGGGTAACTTTTCAGAATCAGGCGCCTTAAGTGCGTATGCCGATCAAAAAAGGTGTCAAAACGGGGAAAAGGTGTCAGGTTTATTTTAAGAAAGGCGTCACACTTGAAATAAACCTGATACCTTTTTCTGAGTAAGGCGATCTACCTGAATGGAAATTTGACAATGCGCATCGCCTCTCTACATATCCACCCCGTTAAGGGCATGCGCGCAGTCGACGTGACCAGCGCGACGGTTGAGATGCGTGGATTTCAGAATGACCGGCGATGGCTTGCAGTTGACGCGAATGGTGGTTTTCTGACGCAGCGCAGTCATCCGCAAATGGCAACGGTGACAGTGACGCTGTCGACCTCCGGCATAAGGCTTTGCGCGGAGGGGTTCAGTGAAATTGAAATCGACCAGCCCTCTGGCGCCAGGCGCCGTAAAATCGTCATCTGGGATGTCGAAATTGACGCTGCCGCGGCCGACCCATCGGCAGACGCGTACATTTCGAAAGTGCTGGGTGAAAAGGCGCACCTCACATTCATGGACGAGAAGGCGCAGCGTTTGAAAACGAGCGTGTGGACGCCGACGCCCGTGCAAGTCAGTTTCGCCGACGCCTTTCCCGTACTTGTGACGACAACAGGGTCGCTCGCCGAGCTCAATCGAGACATCGAGGGACATGACGGCGCGGCGATCCCGATGGCTCGCTTCCGACCGAATGTCGTCATCGATTGTGAGGAGGCATGGGCGGAGGATCGCTGGAAGCGGCTACAGATCGGCAAAGTCACGCTCGATCTCGTTAAGCTATCAGATCGCTGCATCGTTACGACGACAGATCAGAAAACTGGCGAACGCAAGGGCAAAGAACCACTGGCCGGTCTCGCTCGCATTCACCGTTCGAAGGATCCGCGAATCAAAGGTGTTCTCTTCGGCGTCAACGCTGTGCCAAGTGCGCTGGGCGAGATTCGAGAAGGAGATTCGGTCGAGATTATCGACTGACACCTAGCTCTACTTCACAAAAATTAAGGGGTCGAACCGATTTTTCTGCCATGGATCCTTGACCTGCGATAATTGCTGGAGTGTCGATTAATTCGGTTCGACCCCTTAACTTGCGGCGGAGATTGAAGCAGCCCGGGAAACCATGGGCGTCGATGGAACGTTGATACGGGACGGGACATATTTCCTGATCGAGGCGATCGAGAGCGACCGCGTCCCGGATCTCGACGCCTGAACGCGGGTCGAACGCAAAGCTTCTAGGGTGACGCTGGTACGATAGACTGTAAGTACTCCAGTAACTGTTCGGCCTCCGATTCGGACATCCATTGTGGCGCCTTGCCGCGCATTCGACTGACCGTGTGACTCCAGAAATCCGTTGTATCCGCACTCTCGCCGAGTTTGCTGAATATTCTCTCCAGTGAATGGCAGCCAGAGCAGCGAACGGCGAAAATCTGTTCCGGAGTTGCATTACGAACAAGCTCGGCAGCCGCTGTCGCCTCTCGTGGCGCCGAATTCAGATACGCAAGTACCCTTTCGACCTCCTCGTTAGATATCCAGTCTGTGCCGCTTTTACTTTGCATACGGCTGACGACATGCTGCAAGTCTTCTCCCTGCAGCGACTCCAGAAAAATGCGATCCAAAGAATGACACCGACTGCATTTCTGCTCGAATAAAATCCGATCTTCATCCAGGGATGCGTCCATCGCAGCATCGCGTGTATGTGATAACAGGTAGGCGAGGATTTCCTCCTTTTGGTTTTTCTTCAGCCGCGCCAAAGGCCCCATCGCCTCGAGTTGCGTCTCCCAGCCGACTGCAGGTGGTTGTGCAGGATCAGGTAGCTTATGGCAGGCAACGCAGCGCTTCTCAAAAATATCCTGTCCTGTCGACTCTGCTGACCAGGCAGTCGAGAATACAATCAAGAGGCCTGGAATAATGACGCACTTTATTAGATGTCTGACGATCTGCGACATGGCCAGTTACTCCTCAATCGGTAATTATCCTTGTTCGCCGGTAAAAAGCGGCACCGCATTTCGGTGCCGCGTTCCTATTACCGGCCAGCCCTAATCAGAAGGCAGCCACAATCTGCAGCGTTACGCGGCTGTCCTCCTGCACTGAGGTCGGTGCGTCAAATCGATCCCAATACTCCAGGTACCCTTTAATGTTTTGCGTGAAGAAATAACTTAGATTCAACGTAAGCTCATCAAAAGAGTCAACACCGTCATTGGTCTCGTAGGAATCAAGACGAATCATCGGCACCCAGGTCGGTCTCAGGTCATCATTGATGACTGTGTAAATGGCCTGCAACGAGAAGGCATCGTTATCGTCTTCCCCAGGACCCCTGATATCCAATGCGTCCCGATCATCAGTACCAGTTATATACAATCCCTGTATTCGCAGGTCCCGCAAATCCGTCTGAAATTGAACACCAGCCCGGCTGAAGTCGCGCATGGTGATCTCATCGTCACCACTCATCGCAAACGCACCAACCATGAATTTGTCTGTGATATCTGCGTTGAACAGACCGCTCACGGTTGATGGATTCTCTCCCTCCGGATCCCCCGACACGCCACCGATGTTCAGGTTGTAGAAGAAGCGGTCTGCAAAGCGACCGTAGATACCGACACTCTGTCGGACCGATCGAAACCGCCCATTGTTATCGGCGCCACCAAATCTTTGATCAATCGCACCGACATGTCCACGCGTCAGGCGAAAGTGATCATTCAGTATGCCGTAGGAATCGGCCCAAAATGTCGAGCCATATACGAACTGGACATTGAACTCCTTGCTTTGATTAAAGGTGAGAACTGCTGGTGCCACCTCCGGCTCAAAGCCAGTTTCGTCTTCAGCCTCAATTTCAAAATAGCCGGACCATCTATTACTTATTGCGCCGGCAATGATAATTTCGACTTCATGGAGGGCACGTATCTTTTCTTGACCAGAATCCTTCTTGTCATACGGACGAGCTACCAGGATTGCCGAGACCGGTACGTGTTTGTCCAATTGCAGGGCGTCCGAAATTTTCAGCATGTCCGACATTTCTTCAGCGTTCATGAATCGGTAGCCGTTTTCTTTGAATTCACGTCCGGTCGCATTCAATTGTGGATAAGCCGTGTGACAACCCGAACAATTGAGTGAAGTGGTCAAGTAATTCCGGACACTTTGTTAAGAGCTCTTTCGTAATCCATCGGTGTTGTATA
>JAQCAD010000015.1 GCA_027621915.1 Pseudomonadota bacterium | reverse complement strand
AGCAGAAGCACGCCGATTCCGGCCGCAACTCCGAGAAAGATCAGAATTGGCACATAATTTTGCAGCATTATTGAAAGGTCTGATGTTGTTGTAACAATGGAACCTGAAATTGCGCGCAATTGTATCAGGGTGCCTCACCGAGTTAACACCATAAATCGGGACTGAGCGCTTTTTTTTCGTTTCGGATAGTACGGATGATATGAATCCAGAGAATATCGTCCGATTGCGACACGGTTGCCAAGTGACACCGATCGAGCCTTGGCACTCCCATCCAATAGTCCGCCAACAACATTGCCGGGAAGCTGGTCTCTGCAAAAACGACGATGGCCGGACTCGAACCCAATCGGCCCGAATCGGGCGGAATGCAGTTATTGTCTGGTGCCGATTGATCTTCAGTATCCAAGTCCGTAAAGCATGTGACGTCATTGCCGGGAAGCCGGTCTCGGCAATAACGACGAAGGGGGTATGACCCGTTGCGGTCATACCCCCTTCGTCGTTGGTGCCGATGGCCGGACTCGAACCCAATCGGCCCGATTATCCCGGAATACGGGCGTTGGCCGGTGCCGATTGATCTTTAGTGGTCCCACTTGCAGATCTATCGGCGACATTGCCGCGAAGTTCCCTCACCACCAAATACAAAGACCGCACACCCGAATCTCGGGTGTGCGGTCTTTGTATTTGGTGCCGATGGCCGGACTCGAACCGGCACAGCTTTCGCCACTGCCCCCTCAAGACAGCGTGTCTACCAATTCCACCACATCGGCAAATCCAGTTGTAACTGCCGGCCTATTCTTCAGGCGTCGGCTCATTCTCCAGCGCATCAGATTCGATCGCGGGCACATCAGCATCTTCTACCAATGATTCAGCGTCATCCACGTCGAGCGCCGGAACGCCATCATTGGTAATCGGGGCGACGGGGGCCTGCTGCTCGATCTCTGTCGCAGGAATGCTTTCGAGCAAGCTTGCTGGCGCCCCGGTTCGCTGGCTGCTCAAGTACGCAAGTGTAAGACTCGTTGCAAAAAAAGCTGTCGCGAGCACTGCTGTCGCGCGCGAGAAGAAGCTGGTTGATCCACGCGCGCCAAAGACCGTGCCGGATGCACCGGAACCAAATGCCGCGCCAGCGTCTGCGCCTTTGCCTCGTTGAATTAGCACGAGACCAATAATGGCCAGAGCGATCAGCGTGTGAATGATCAAAAATGTTGTTTGCATACTATCCATTGTTACCTCAACTCAGCGTCGCAGCCGCTGCTGCAATCGCCAAAAAGTCTGCTGATTTCAATGACGCGCCACCAATCAGCCCGCCGTCGATATCTGGCTTGGAAAAAAGGCCAGATGCATTGTCGCCCTTTACGCTGCCGCCATAAAGTATTTTGACACCCGCCGCCACAGTCTCACTGGCGGCTTCAAGAATCGCCCGGATATAACGGTGAACGTCCTGCGCTTGCTCGGGACTGGCTGTCATTCCGGTACCGATAGCCCAGACCGGTTCATAGGCGATGACAGCGTTCGCAAACGCATCCACTCCGGACGAACTCAATACCGTGCCTAGTTGTTCATCGATCACTAATTGGGTCTGTCCGCTCTCGCGCTGCGCCAGCGTTTCACCAACGCAGAGAATCGGTTGCAGACTGACATCCAGTACGGCCTGGAATTTTTCAGCAACAATCTCGCTGGTCTCACCTAACAATGCCCGGCGTTCTGAATGACCTACGATGACATATTTACAACCAACGTCGCGCAACATCGAAGCGGCGGTTTCGCCAGTAAACGCTCCGGATTTGTATTGCGAGACGTTTTGAGCCCCCAATGCGACCGAGCTTCCAGCCACATGCGCGGCAACAGATGACAGGTAAGGAAAAGGCGGACACACCAGTACTTCCACGCCACTCGAGACCGGGGCACCGGCAATAATCCCGGTCATCAACGCGTCGATGGAAGCGGCGCTGCCATTCATTTTCCAGTTTCCGGCAACCAGGTACCCGCGCATCTAATTTGAATCCGTCTGCGTCAAAAAGCGCGCAAGGATACCCAGCCATACTGGCCAAAGCAATGCATAAAGCAAGCGGATCCGAACAAACATGGCCCTGTATTCCTCAGGTCGCCGCTTCGGCAACGACCACGGCCAGTCGCTCGGCCAAAGCGATCACCTGGTTTTCGTTCTCACCTTCCACCATGACCCGAATCACAGGCTCAGTGCCTGACGCCCTTAGAACCACGCGGCCTGTCTGCGCCAACTCCGCCTCGGCTTCGCAAACGGCAGCGCCGATAGCCGGGAATTGGCCAGGATCCATCTTTTTGCTTGTCCTTACATTAACCATCTTTTGCGGATAACGGGTCATGCCGGCGGTCAATTCTGAGAGTCGTTTGCCGGTCCGGCGCATAATCGCCAGGATTTGTAATGCGCTCACCATCCCGTCGCCGGTGGTTGTCTGATCCAGGCAAATCATGTGTCCGGACGTTTCTCCGCCAAGCGTACCGCCCCACTCCCGCAATGACTCGAGGACGTAACGATCGCCAACCGCCGCACGCCGGAATTCGATATTTTGGCGCTGCAATGCGTGCTCCAGTCCCAGATTGCTCATAATCGTCCCGACGACCGGGCCGTTCAGGAGGCCCTGTGCCTTTCTTGCGGTTGCCAGCACATACAGGAGCTGATCACCATCGACGACCTGTCCGAGCTCATCCACCATGACCACCCGATCTCCATCACCGTCGAGTGCAATGCCGGCGGCAGCTTCGACCGCCACGACTGTTTTCTGCAGCAAGCCGGGTTCCATCGAACCACAGCCGTCGTTGATGTTGCGGCCGTTAGGCGAACAGCCTATGGATATGACTTCGGCACTCAAGTCGTTCAGCGTTCGTGGTCCGACTTTGTAACCTGCCCCATTCGCGCCATCGAACACCACCTTCACACCTTCAAGGTTCAGGTCGTCCGGAAATGTGGAAATGCAGAATTCCTGGTAAAGAGATCTCGCGGTGTCGATTCTTTTCGCCTGGCCCAACTTGCCGGACTCCAGCGTTATCGCGGGTTTGTCCAGCAGTTTCTCGATTTCCTTCTCTACTTCATCCGAAAGCTTCGCGCCCGCCGAATCGAAAAATTTTATGCCATTGTCTGAGTAGACGTTGTGCGAAGCACTGATGACCACGCCCAGATTTGCTTTGAACACCTGCGTCAGATTCGCAATTCCAGGAGTCGGCAATGGTCCGAGCAGCAGCACGTCCGCACCGGCCGCCACGAAACCGGCCTCCAATGCCGATTCAAACATGTAGCCGGACATGCGGGTGTCTTTTCCAATGAGTACCGTACCACCCTCCGGCACGAGTACCTGCGCAGCTGCACTGGCAAGACGAAGCGCAAATTCAGCGCTCATAGGATCGTTGCCGACGGTTCCTCGTACGCCGTCCGTACCAAAATATTTCCGAGTCATAACTTGCTATCCATACTGCCTTAATGCACCGATGACTTTGAACGCATCGACTGTTTCAGCAACGTCGTGAGTGCGAATGATATTCGCGCCATTTTCGGCCGCTACCACGGCCGCAGCTACGCCGGCTGCGACTCGCTGATCTGCCGGCCTGCCTGTCAAATTTCCAAGCGTACGCTTACGTGACAAGCCTACCAGTAACGGCAGGCCGAGTGCCGCGAATTGATCCAGCTTCGCCAGAATCTCGAGATTGTGCCCATCGTTCTTACCAAAGCCAAAACCGGGATCCACCACCAATAGATCTCGGCCAAGCCCGGCTGTGACGCAGGCGTCCACCCGCTTCGCCAGAAAGTCGATAATTTCTTGCGGCAGAGCCGCATATTCTGGTGCAGATTGCATACTTCGCGGCAATCCCAGCATATGCATCAAGCAAACCGGGACGGCTGCTGCCACCGCGGCTTCGATCGCACCCTCGCGGCGCAGCGCGAATATGTCATTTATCATTGACGCACCGGCATCCACCGCCGATCGCATTACCTCCGGCTTACTCGTATCAATGGAGATCGGAATATCAAAGCGATTGATGATGCCTTGTATAACTGGCATCACCCGGTCCAATTCCTCCTGAAGCGAAGTTTCATTCGACCCCGGCCGCGTTGACTCTCCGCCGACATCGATGACATCGGCGCCGGCATCGACCATCAATTCGGCTTGCTCCAAAGCCGCCGCGGTAGTAGCGAATTTTCCGCCATCCGAAAAAGAATCCGGTGTTACGTTGAGGATCCCCATCACCTTTGGGCGATCGAGATTCAATGCGTGTTTTCCCAGCTTGAGCATCATGGTTCTTGTCCCGCCGTCGCCCTGGCACCCTTTTCCGGAGTCCAATATTAAAACGGCAGCGCTGTGGCTGCCGTTTTAATTAGATCAGGGGCCGGGCCTAATGTTCGCTGGCCGGGTCGCCGATCGGCCCTACAGAACTGGCCTCGTCTTTCTTCTTTTTGGGCGGTGGCAAATCGTCAGAATCAATCCAGTCCTCAGGTGGCGTAGGCTCGCGGCCTTCCATAATTTCCTTAACCTGCCCCTGGTCGATCGTCTCGTACTTCATGAGCGCTTTCGCCATCGCATGCAACTTCTGTTCGTTTTCTTTGAGCAGCTTCTCTGCCCGAACGTAATTTCGATCGATGATCTTGCGAACTTCCTCATCGATCGTATGTACCGTCACATCGGACACTTGTTTGTGCGAAGTAACGGAGCGTCCGAGGAAGACTTCTCCGTCATCCTCACTATAAGTTAACGGGCCCAATCTTTCTGACAATCCCCATTTGGTGACCATGTTGCGCGCTATTTCCGTCGCGCGCTCGATATCATTTGACGCACCGGTCGTCACATGATCAACGCCAAGCGTCATCTCTTCCGCGATACGACCGCCAAACAGTGTCGAGATACTGCTCTCCAACGCGGACTTCGAAACGCTGTATCTGTCTTCCTCCGGCAAATACATGGTCACACCTAACGCTCTGCCACGCGGGATAATCGTCACTTTGTAAACCGGATCATGGTCTGGAACGCAATAACCGACGATGGCGTGGCCCGCTTCGTGATAAGCCGTATTGAGCTTTTCCTTCTCGCTCATGACCATTGAGCGTCGTTCCGCCCCCATCATGATCTTGTCTTTCGCCTTTTCGAATTCGTCCATACTCACGACGCGCTTGTTGGAGCGCGCTGCGTACAGCGCCGCCTCGTTCACAAGGTTTGCCAGGTCAGCACCCGAAAACCCGGGCGTGCCACGGGCTATGAGGCTTGGCACAACGTCATCATCGAGTGGCACTTTTCGCATGTGCACTTTCAAAATCTGTTCGCGACCGCGAATATCGGGTAACGGCACAACGACTTGGCGGTCGAATCGGCCTGGGCGCAACAATGCAGGATCAAGCACGTCTGGCCGGTTCGTGGCGGCGATAACAATGACGCCCTCAGTCCCTTCGAATCCGTCCATTTCGACGAGCATTTGGTTAAGCGTCTGTTCCCGCTCATCATGTCCGCCACCGAGTCCGGCACCACGGTGTCGACCGACCGCATCCAGCTCGTCAATAAAAATGATGCATGGCGCCTGCTTCTTCGCCTGGTCGAACATATCTCGCACGCGGGAAGCACCGACGCCGACAAACATCTCGACGAAGTCAGAGCCGGAGATGGTGAAAAACGGAACCTTGGCCTCACCGGCAATCGCCTTGGCCAGCAGCGTTTTGCCGGTGCCTGGAGGGCCTACCATCAATACACCCTTCGGAATCTTTCCGCCAAGGCGCTGAAACTTGCTCGGGTCCTTGAGAAAGTCAACGATCTCACTGACTTCCGCTTTGGCCTCTTCGATGCCGGCAACGTCCGCAAATGACACGCCAACCTGATCTTCACCCAGTAGTCGGGCCTTGCTCTTGCCGAACGACATTGCGCCGCGTCCGCCGCCCCCGCCCTGCATCTGGCGCATGAAGTAAATCCACACACCGATAAGCAAGAGAATTGGGAACGAATTCATCAGTAGCTGACCAATGATGCTCTGTGACTCTGGCTCCTGCGCGGTGAAATCCACGCCGCTATCTTCAAGAATGCCGATTAAAGCGTTGTTATCGGTTTCCGGGCTGATGGTGTAATTCTGCAGTGGGCTGCGGTTCCCGTAGTTAATCCGCTCGCCATCGAATTCGACGCGCTTCACTTCACCGGAACGCACGCTATCGAGGAACTCGGAATAGTCCTCTTTCACGGGACCCTGTCCGTTGACGCCGCTCAAGCCTTGTACCACCGACAGGAGTACGACGATGATAACGATGAAAACGAGAATATTTTTAGTTAAATCATTCACTTAGAGATTGCCACTCCGCCGGCTGGTTTTAGACTGCGTCTAACTTTTTAGACACTACTATAGTTGATAGTTTCTCGCCACAAGGTAGATCTCACTACTGTCGGCCCGCGAAGCCTTGGGCTTAAAGGCTTTCACCTTGCCGAAAGACTGGCGCGCGTCGGCTATAAATGCGTCCGTACCCTCGCCCTGAAACAGTTTGCAAACGAAATTCCCTTTGGGCCCGAGGGTCTTCCTGGCAAGATCCAGTGCCAGTTCAGCGAGATACATTGATCGAGGCTGATCCACTGCCTTGGTACCGGTGATATTGGGCGCCATATCGCTCATTACAAGATCGGCATGGCTCCCACCTAAAGAATTGAACAATTTTGCCAGCACATCATCATCGGTGAAATCGCCCTGTATGAATTCTACCGATGGCAATGAGTCCATCGGCAGTACGTCGAGCGCGATTATTCGCGCACGACCCTTCAACCGTTCTGTCACGTACTGACTCCAGCTTCCAGGTGCCGCGCCCAGATCGATGCAGGTTATGTCCGGTCGAAGAATGGATTCCTTAGTCGCGATTTGCTCAAGCTTGTACACCGCACGCGAGCGCCAGCCGTCACGACGCGCCATTTGCACGTACGGGTCTTTTTCCTGGCGCTGTCGCCATGAAGCGCTGCTTGGTCTCGATTTACTCATCAATTCATGTTCTGTAATTCATGTTCTGTCCACAAATGGGATCTGTCATGCCGTCCCAGGACCATTCATTGTTACTGACATCTCTTACGTGTTCTGTCGCAATGAATACCACCATAGCGAAGTACAAGCTACAATCCGCATTCATGGGACTAGCAGAATCACAAAAACGGTATCTTCGCAGCCTGGGCCACCAGCTAAAACCCGTCGTCACTATCGGCGATGGCGGCCTGTCTGAATCTCTGCTAAAAGAATTCTCCTCAACGATCGATCACCATGAATTGATCAAAGTTAAGGTCAGGTCCGGTGATCGGGACACCAGGGATCGGCTTATATCTGAACTTTGCGCGAAAGAGTCATCTGACCTTGTCGCCCGAATTGGCAACGTTGCGCTGATTTATCGGCGCAACAAAAGTAAACCGAAAATACCCGTGCCGGTAGTCTGACGACCGGGCATCTAAACGTAGCGCACCACGACTATCTCGAAATGTTTGTCGCCAGCAGGCGCGGCGAACGTAATTTCATCCCCCTCGCTCTTACCAATCAAAGCCCGCGCGATCGGTGACGTAAACGAAATCATTCCGGCCGAAATATCTGCCTCGTCCTCTCCTACGATTCGATAGGTGGTTTCCTTGTTTTCCTGCACGTCCAGAAGTTCGACCGTTGCCCCGAACACGACCTTTCCCCGAGCATCAACCTTGGTCACATCAATGATCTGGATGTGCGAAAGCTTGCCCTCAATCTCTTTGATTCGTCCTTCGACGAAGCTCTGCTGCTCTTTCGCCGCATGATATTCAGCATTTTCCTTAAGGTCGCCATGGGCTCTCGCCTCTGCGATAGCCTGAATAATTCTTGGGCGATCGGTCGACTTCAGTCTCTTCAGCTCTTCTCGCAGCATTTCTGCACCGCGGACTGTCATTGGGACCTTGTTCACGCCGCCACCTCCTTGTGCAGATCTTGCAGGCGATTAACCTGGCTGTCATTCAAATGTTCAATCGCTTTGCAGGTCGCAACTGCCGCATCCAGGGTCGTGTAATACGTCACATTTGTTCGTACAGCTTCGCCACGAATTGAAAGGGACTCACGGATCGCTTTCTTTCCTTCCGTGGTATTGACAATGAATGAAATTTCGCGGTTCTTGATCATATCGACGATATGCGGGCGCCCTTCGCGCACTTTGTTAACCCGGCGACATTTCACACCGGCTTCCGTAAGAAACTTTTCCGTTCCGCTCGTCGCTACTATATCGAAACCACGTTCCAGCAAGATATTGGCGAGTTCGACGGCTCCACTCTTGTCTCTGTCGCGAACACTGATCAATGCCAATCCAGAGGTCGGCAAAACAACGCCCGATCCAAGTTGAGCTTTGGCATATGCTTCGCCAAATGATCGACCGACGCCCATTACCTCACCGGTCGACTTCATTTCCGGCCCGAGAATAGGATCGGCCCCGGCGAACTTGATAAACGGGAATACTGCTTCCTTTACCGAAAAGTAGGGAGGAATTCTCCGATTGACGACACCCTGCTGCTCCAGTGATTCGCCAACCATGACACGTGCTGCGACTTTGGCAAGTTGCAGACCGGTCGCCTTCGATACAAATGGCACTGTCCGCGATGCCCTTGGATTCACCTCGAGCAAATAGACAACATCGTTCTGGATAGCGAATTGCGTATTCATCAAACCGATTACTTTCAGTCCGTTCGCTAGCTTTATGACCTGATCGATCAAGACATTTTGCACTTCAGTGCTGAGGCTGAACGGTGGTATGGAGCATCCGGAATCGCCGGAATGGACACCAGCCTGTTCAATGTGCTCCATAATTCCACCGATCAGAACCCGCTCGCCATCGCATATGGCGTCCACATCAACTTCGATAGCCAGGTCCAGAAACCGGTCGAGGAGCACCGGACTGTCATTGGACACTCCGATCGCCGCATCCATATAGGCGGCAAGATCCTCTTCACCATGTACGATTTCCATTGCCCGGCCACCCAGCACGTAGGAAGGACGAACAACCAGCGGGTATCCGACATCCGACCCCAGCGCGACGGCCTCTGCCGAGTTTCGCGCGGTTCGATTCGGCGGCTGCTTTAGTTGCAACGTCTCAACCAGCTTCTTAAAACGCTCGCGATCCTCGGCCAGGTCGATCGAATCCGGCGAAGTACCGATGATCGGCGCTCCGGCGGCTTCCAGTTCCCGCGCAAGCTTTAAAGGCGTCTGACCACCGTACTGAACGATGACACCTTTTGGTTTCTCTACATCAATCACGGCCATGACATCTTCGAAGGTCAGGGGTTCGAAATACAGGCGATCGGAAGTATCGAAGTCGGTCGAGACAGTTTCGGGATTGCAGTTAACCATGATCGTCTCATAGCCAGATTCGCGAAGCGCCATGGCCGCATGCACACAGCAATAATCGAATTCGATGCCCTGCCCGATTCGGTTCGGCCCACCTCCCAGAATCATAATCTTGGCGCGGTCTCCGGGTTCCGCCTCACACTCTTCTTCGTATGTTGAATAAAGATAAGCGGTCTTTGTGGCAAATTCGGCGCCACAGGTATCGACGCGCTTGAACACCGGTGTGACGCCGGCCGCAATTCGACGCTGCCGAACGGTATGCTCTTTAACTTTCAACAATGCTGCGAGCCGGGCATCTGAGAATCCCTTTCGCTTGATCGCCCGTATTCGACGTGCATCCAACGCTTCCAAACCAGCGGTTCGAATTTGTTTTTCCTCATTCACCAGGTCTGCAATCTGAATCAGAAACCACGGATCGATATTTGTCAGCTCTGCAACTTGTTCTACTGAAAAGCCCTGGCGCAGTGCGTCGGCGACATAAAAAATTCTATTCGGCCCCGGTATCCTTAATTCCAGGCGCAGGCGGTCTTTTTCGTCATCCTCAATAACTGTCCGGATAATTTCATCCAAACCGTTGACGCCTGTTTCCAATCCGCGCAATGCTTTTTGCAACGACTCCTGAAAAGTTCGTCCAATAGCCATGACCTCACCGACAGACTTCATCTGCGTGGTCAATCGGTCGACAGCACCTGGAAACTTCTCAAAATTGAATCGGGGAATCTTGGTGACAACGTAGTCGATTGTGGGCTCAAAGGAAGCCGGCGTCGCGCCACCGGTAATCTCGTTCTTGAGTTCGTCCAGCGTATAACCGATCGCCAATTTTGCAGCAACTTTGGCGATTGGAAATCCTGTTGCTTTCGAGGCAAGAGCAGAAGAGCGAGAGACCCGCGGATTCATCTCAATGACCAGCAATCTGCCATCTTTCGGATTCACTGCAAATTGAACGTTCGATCCGCCGGTTTCAACACCAATCTTTCGCAATACATCAATAGACGCATTACGCATTCGTTGATATTCCTTATCGGTCAGCGTCTGTGCCGGGGCGACCGTAATCGAGTCACCAGTATGCACACCCATTGCGTCGAAATTCTCTATCGAACAAACAATTATGCAGTTGTCATTCTTGTCCCTTACCACTTCCATCTCGAATTCTTTCCAGCCAATAACTGATTCTTCGAGCAAGACTTCTGTAGTTGGCGACATTTCAAGGCCGTGCGTTACGATTTGTTGAAACTCTTCCTGATTGTAGGCAATGCCCCCGCCCGTACCACCCATGGTAAAAGACGGTCGGATGATCGTCGGGTAACCGACTTCAGACTGTTTCTCCATCGCCTCTTCGATCGAATGCGCGATTTCTGCTTTTGGACACTCCAGGCCAATCTCAGACATGGCCTTGCGAAACAACTCTCGATCCTCGGCCATATCAATCGCTTCTCGAGATGCCGCGATGAGCTCAACTTTGTACTTCTCAAGCACGCCCTCTCGAACGAGATCCAGTGCGCAGTTGAGACCGGTTTGACCGCCCATTGTTGGCAAAAGAGCGTCCGGTCTTTCTTTCGCAATCACTTGTTCAAGCGTTTTCCAGTGAAGGGGCTCGATGTAGACGGCATCCGCGGTTTCCGGATCGGTCATGATCGTGGCGGGATTTGAGTTCACCAGTATGACCCGATATCCCTCCTCTTTGAGCGCCTTGCAGGCCTGGGCACCTGAGTAGTCAAATTCGCACGCCTGCCCGATCACAATCGGGCCTGCCCCGATGATCAGGATACTTTCGATGTCTGTGCGTTTCGGCATTCTCTTTGGTCCGGATGCGGTTTTTATTTAGTATTTACTTTAAATACTTTCTATAAGTTGTTGTTTTAAATATCTATAAAGTAGCCATTTTTCGACCAGAATTCCGCTTGTACTCGTCCATGTCGGCGATGAACCTTTCGAAGAGATGGAGCACATCATGAGGTCCGGGACTCGCCTCCGGATGCCCCTGAAAGCTGTATGCCGGCCTGTCTTTGAAGGCAATACCCTGCAACGAGCCATCAAAGAGCGATTTGTGAGTAATCTCGACATGGTCGGGCAACGAAGCAGGATCCACCGCAAAGCCGTGATTCTGACTGGTGATTGCTACCCTGCCACTCCGCAATTCCTGCACCGGATGATTAGCACCATGATGACCGAATTTCATCTTTATGGTCTTGGCGCCGCTGGCCAACGCGAGTAACTGGTGTCCGAGGCAAATTCCGAAAACGGGCACCGGGGTTTCCAGAAGTTCGCTTATAGCGGTGATTGCGTATTCGCAGGGCTCCGGATCGCCAGGTCCGTTTGAGAGGAACACACCATCCGGGTCCAAAGCCAACACTTCCGCAGCCGTCGTAGTCGCCGGAACAACCGTCATTCGACATTCGAGGTCTGACAGAATTCGCAGAATATTGCGTTTGATCCCGTAGTCGACCGCGACTACATGGTACGGCGCGATTCTGCGGCTCATCACGCGACCGCGTAGCGCGAAACTGCTGCCCTGACACCATTGATACGATCTGTCAGTCGTCACGAATTTCGCGAGATCCATTCCAGCGATGCCCGGGAACTTGTTGGCATGTTTGACGGCGACTGCGGCATCGACTTCGCCAGTCATTATGCAGCCGGACTGCGCGCCTTTTTCTCTCAGGATCCTCGTCAACTTGCGGGTATCAATGTCAGCTATTGCCACTGTGTTGCCCGCAACAAGAAAATCCGAAAAACTGCGTTCCGATCGCCAACTGCTGGCGATCATTGAGCAATCACGGATAACGAGACCCGACGCATGCACCTGGGATGACTCCATGTCCTCACTGTTGGTTCCGGTGTTGCCAATGTGCGGGTATGTCAGCGTGACGATCTGACGACAATATGAGGGGTCAGTCAGGATTTCCTGATAGCCGGTCATTGCCGTATTGAACACGACTTCGCCGATCGTTTTACCGTCGGCACCGACAGAAACGCCGCGGAATATTGTCCCGTCTTGCAATGCCAGAACAGCGGGCGTACTCAACAGCGATCCATAATTTTCAATATCGAGGGGCCAGTCAATCCATACTTTAGATGCACAAAAGCGGAAGGACTATGTCTTCCGCTCTCGAAATCGCCGGCCACCCGACGACCCGCAGTAGTTTACTCAAGCTCGACCTAATCTGCTACCCCGATTCGGCAGTCTGATAGTCAACTGATCTGGTCAAAGAACCGTTTTACGGAATCGAGCCACCCACCCGCACGAGGATTGTGCCGCCCACCACCAGTACTGACGGAATCCTCGAACTTGCGCAGCAAAGATTCCTGTTCCGACGTCAGGTGGACCGGTGTTTCTACTGCGACTTGGGCAAACAGATCGCCGGTGCGGTGGTCGCGCACGGTGGCTACGCCCTTGCCGCGCAACCGGAATATCTTTCCTGACTGCGTTCCCGGCGGAATCTTCAGCGATACGGTGCCGTTTAGTGTCGGTAATTCAACTTCGCCACCCAAGGTAGCAGTGCCAAAACTAATGGGCACATCGCAGGAAAGGTCCGATCCGTCGCGCTCGAAAATCTTGTGAGGTTCGACTCGAATTTCCACATAGAGATCGCCCGCCGGTCCTCCGTTGCGGCCCGCCTCGCCCTCGCCAGAAAGCCGGATTCGATCGCCGTTATCGACACCCGCCGGCACTTTGACATTAAGCGTCTTGGTTTTCGAATTTCTGCCACGACCACGACAAGTCTTACAGGGATCCGTGATCGTCTTACCCGAACCTTTACAGGCAGGGCAAGTCTGCTGGATCGAGAAAAAACCCTGTTGCATGCGGACCTGACCTGCCCCGTTGCATGCAGTGCATCTGATCGGATCGGTTCCTTTTTCCGCGCCACTGCCGCCACAGTCCTCGCAACTAACCTGTGTTGGTACGTCAATCGTGACTGACTCGCCTCTGATCGCACCTTCAAGGTCAAGTTTTAGTTCGTACCCCAGGTCCGCGCCACGAAACACCTGACTTGCGCCACGTCTGCCGCCCCCGCCAAAAATGTCGCCGAACACGTCGCCAAAAATGTCGCTGAAACCTTCCGAACTGAATCCGCCACCGGAAGGACCGCCGCGAACGCCATCGTGGCCGAAGCGATCGAATGCTGCGCGCTTGTCAGCGTCTTTCAGTATTTCGTATGCTTCTTTGGCCTCTTTGAATTTCTCTTCGGCGGCGGCATCATCAGTATTACGGTCAGGATGAAACTTCATAGCGAGACGGCGGTAAGACTTTTTAATCTCATCCGCCGTAGCGTCTTTCTTAACGCCGAGAATTTCGTAATAGTCGCGCTTGGCCATCGTGCAGAGCTTCTTTAGAACTCGGGCGCCAGCTTTGGCGCCCGAGTTCAGTCCGTTTACCTAAAACCCAATGCTAGTCAGATTTCGACTTGTTGTCGCTGTCGACTTCCTCGAACTCCGCGTCAACAACATCGTCACCGCTGTTACCGCTTTCGGATGTGCTCCCGTCTTCGGCGGCCTGTTCTTCATAGAGCTTTTGGGCAACTGACGCAGATGCCTGCGCCAATGCAGACGTCTTCGCTTCAATCGTGTCTTTCTCGCCACTATCAAGCACGGCCTTGAGATCAGAGACCGCATTTTCTACAGCCAGCCGTTGCTCTCCGCTGACTTTATCGCCAGCTTCGGAAAGCGTCTTTTCGGCCGCATGAATGAGTCCTTCCGCCTTGTTGCGTGCATCAACGCGCTCGCGGAATTTCTTGTCTTCTTCCGCATGGCTTTCAGCATCGACCACCATTTGCTCAATCTCTTCGTCCGACAAACCACTGGACGCTTTGATGACGATAGCCTGCTTCTTTCCCGTCGCCTTGTCTTTCGCAGACACGTTGAGGATGCCGTTGGCGTCGATATCAAACTGCACTTCGATCTGCGGCATTCCTCGTGGCGCAGGTGGAATATCAGCCAGGTCAAATCGTCCGAGCGACTTATTGTCATGCGCTCGCTGACGTTCACCTTGCAGAACATGAATGGTTACTGCAGTTTGATTGTCGGCAGCGGTTGAGAAAACTTGTGTCTCGTTCGCCGGAATCGTCGTGTTTTTGCCAATCAGCGTTGTCATGACTTCGCCTTGCGTCTCGATACCGAGTGACAATGGCGTAACGTCAAGCAGCAACACATCTTTAACGTCGCCAGCCAGTACGCCACCCTGAATTGCTGCGCCCAATGCCACAGCCTCATCCGGGTTCACGTCACGACGCGGCTCTTTGCCAAAGAAATTCTGCACTTCCTCAGCCACCTTCGGCATGCGGGTCTGACCACCCACCAGGATGACGTCGTCAATCTCGTTCACCTTCAGACCGGCGTCTTTCAAAGCGACTTTGCATGGTTCAATTGTTCGCGAAATCAGTTTGTCAACCAATGATTCCAGTTTGGCACGAGTCAACTTGATGCTGAGGTGCTTCGGACCCGTAGCATCAGCTGTTATATACGGCAAGTTGATTTCAGTCTGATGCTGTGTCGACAACTCGATTTTCGCTTTTTCCGATGCCTCCTTCAGTCGTTGCATCGCAAGCGGGTCTTTCGCGATATTCACACCGCTCTCTTTTTGAAATTCTGATGTCAGGTACTCAATGACGCGCATATCGAAGTCTTCACCACCAAGGAACGTATCGCCATTGGTTGCCAGCACTTCAAACTGATGCTCGCCATCTACTTCCGCAATCTCGATTATCGAGATATCGAAAGTACCACCGCCGAGATCGAATACAGCAATTTTGGCGTCGCCACGCTTCTTGTCCATTCCATACGCAAGCGCAGCCGCGGTCGGCTCGTTAATAATTCGCTTCACGTCCAAACCGGCTATTTTGCCGGCGTCTTTGGTAGCCTGGCGCTGTGAGTCGTTGAAGTACGCAGGAACGGTAACGACCGCTTCAGTCACCGGCTCGCCGAGATAGTCCTCAGCGGTCTTCTTCATCTTCATCAATACGCGAGCCGAGATTTCCGGTGGCGCCATGGCCTTGCCGCCGGCTTCAACCCAGGCGTCACCATTGTCCGCTTTGACAATTTTGTATGACACCATGTCCATATCGCGCTGTACGACGTCATCTTCAAATCGTCGACCGATCAGTCTCTTGACCGCAAACAACGTATTCGTCGGATTGGTTACCGACTGGCGCTTGGCCGACTGGCCAACCAGGACCTCATTGTCCTTGCCGAACGCAACGATCGAGGGTGTGGTTCGATCCCCTTCGCTGTTCTCGATCACGCGGGGCTTCCCCCCCTCCATAACCGCGACGCAAGAGTTGGTGGTACCCAGATCGATACCAATAACTTTACCCATGATTTCAATACTCCAAATTGAATTAAATCTAAACTAGACATTACGTGGGGGCAGGAGCGGACGATTCAAGCGATCCTGCTTCTGAATTTCCAGGCTATTCGGTCGCCGCAACCGGTTCCGAGGCGACAACTACCCGTGCCGGTCGAAGCAGGCGACCCTTCAGCGCGTAACCCTTCTGATACACAGCTACCACGCTTCCCGGCTCGACATCCGCAGTCGGCAGCATCGTCATTGCCTCATGCTGGCTCGGGTCGAATGGCTCGCCTTGCGGGTCCAGTTCCTCAACGCCGAACCGCTGCATAGTCGTTGTGAGCAACTTGAGCGTAGCCTCACTGCCAGCTTTCAGGGTCTCAGTACTCGGCTCGCCGTCGGCTGCCAAGGCCATTTCCAGACTGTCACAAACTGCCAGCAGATCGGTGGCAAAACGCTCAATCGCGAATTTATGGGCGTGTTCAACGTCCCTGGCTGCCCGCTTGCGGACATTTTCCATTTCGGCTGCGGTACGAAGATATTTGTCCCAGTTCTCATCGGCGCGTGCTTTGGTCTCAGCCAGCTCGTCTACTGCGCCATCGTTCTCTTCGGCGACGACGTGTTCGTCGGCACGATCAGGGTCTACGGTCATCGTGATTCTGCTCCGGAATTATCAAGTGCCGGCTCGATCGTGGGCTCGGCACCGTAAAAGATGCGGGAATTGTGGGACTCCCTCAGCAAATATCAAGAGTCTGGGCGCAATTTGACGCCGGATTGCCTGCAAACCGAACAAAAAAGCTTAGTTTTGCGGATTCAACGCAGATTCGAGCAATCGAGCGGTGATATCGACAAGCGGTACGACGCGATCGTACGCCATCCTCGTCGGACCAATGACGCCCAGGACGCCAACGTGGTCATCGTCCAGATGATACGGTGCAGTGACGATACTGCAGTCGTCCAGAATCTGGTATCCAGACTCGCTTCCGATGAAAACCTGTACGCCGTTGGCCTGAATACTCCGATCCAGCATTTCCAGCATGAATCGTTTTTTCGAAAACGCATCGAACAGCCGACGGAGCGTTTCGACATCCGACATTTCAGCGAAATTCATCAACTTGGTTTCGCCCGATACCCTCAACTCCTCTTTCGGCCCTATCGCAACGTCCATGGCCGACTGGGCAACAGAGATGATGTCGAGCATCGCCTGGTTCATTGAGTCCCGGGTTTGCTCAAGATCATTGATCAGGTTTTTGCGAATCTTCTCGAGATCGTGCCCCACGTAGTTCTCGTTTATGTAATTCGCAGCGCGCTGTAATTCGTCACGTGTATGCGGTTTCTCGGTATGTAAAACCCGGTTCTGCACCTCTCGATCATTGATAACGAGAATCGCCAGCACCCGATTGTCCGACAAAGACAGAAACTCGATTTGTCGCAACACCGCCCGCTGACCTTTCGGTACAGATACAACGCCAGCAAGCCTCGTTACTTCGGAAAGCATTTTCGACACGGAATCAAGTAGCGCACTCGGATTCCCGGCCTGTGCGGAGAGTTGGCTTTTCAGTCTGTCAATTTCGCTCTGCTTCGGAGGCTTGAAGCGAATGAGCGAATCGACGAACAAACGGTATCCCTGCGCCGTTGGCACTCGTCCAGAAGAGGTATGTGGCGCCGCAATCAGACCGAGTTCCTCCAGGTCCGACATCACATTGCGTATGGTCGCCGGGCTGAGCTCAATACCGGAATTGCGCGCCAGGGTTCTGCTCCCGACCGGCAACCCATCGCGAATAAACCGCTGAATAAGCACCTTTAGCAGCTGCTGGGCGCGTTCATTCGGTATTTGAGGTATCGATTCTGGGGACATTCGCACAGTTACGAAAAAAGGCCAGCCAATACGTTGTGTTAGTGTGAAACAAAAACGTATCAATGGCTTGGCGGTGGGTCAAGGGTTTGCAACAATCGGCACGACTCGCCAGCACGACCTGGCCAGATGCTACACCATATGGGAATTTGACCCTGCATGAATCGGGAATTCAAAAAAATAGCGCTAACCGGCCTGTACGCGGATCCTCGCGTAGCAGAGCCCATGCGTCTGATTGCAGCCCATTTGACGGGTGCAAAACTTGCTGTTCTTGCAACGCCGGATATCGCCACCGAATTGTCGGTCATGGCTATTAACGCCGAGGCGCTGCCCAACGAGGTCGATTTGATTATTGCCGTAGGTGGAGACGGCACTATGCTTCACGCGGCCTCGATGACCGGTGGAATAGATGTGCCCTTGCTCGGTGTCAATCATGGCCGCCTGGGCTTTTTGACTGACGTGTCTCCCGATCAAATGCTCGAAAGTCTCGACCAGATACTCGGTGGCAACTACACACGAGAATCGCGCCTGCGGCTCGTCTCGACTCTAGAATTAAGTAATGGCAGTCAAATTTCGGCTTTGGCTCTAAATGACATCGTTCTCCAGCGTCGCGATACAGGCCGTATGCTCGACTTCGAAACCCGCATAGCGGATCGATACGTAAACACTTACATGGGCGACGGGCTGATCGTTGCAACACCCACCGGCTCAACCGCCTATGCGCTAAGTTGTGGCGGCCCGATTATCGACCCGCAGCTGGACGCGATCGTTGTCGTTCCGATCTGCCCGCATACGTTGAGTGTCCGACCTATCGTGATTCCCGCGAACCAGGCGATTGAAGTAACCTTGCTGGAAAGGCATGACACCAGCGCCGAGATTAGCGTCGATGGGCATGCCATGGGCCCTTTCGGCCCATCCGACAAATTACTGATCACGCCGTCCGAAACCCGGATCACACTGATTCATCCACCGGGTTACGATTACTACGAAATCTTGCGATCAAAGCTCCATTGGGGCCGTGACAGCCGCAAGCGCAAATTCGGAGACGGTGAGTAAGTGCTGACAAACGTTCAGATTCGCAACTTCGCAATAATCGACCAGGTTGAAATTGAATTTTCTCAGGGCATGACGGTCCTGACAGGGGAAACCGGCGCGGGAAAATCGATCCTGGTAGATGCCCTTGGTCTTGTACTGGGCGAACGCGGCGGCAGCGGGCTGGTCAGGACTGGCGCAGAACGTGCTGAGATCGTCGCCGAATTTGATCTGCAAAACCTGCCTGACGCACGCAAGTGGCTGGAAGGACAAATGCTGGACCAGGACGACGAGTGCAACTTGCGACGGGTCATCGGCGCAGACGGTCGCTCAAGGGCATTCATAAACGGCAACAGCGTTCCGTTACAGAGTTCAAAAACTCTCGGCGAAATGTTGCTGGATATTCATGGCCAGCATTTCCATCAATCCCTGGCGCGGCGCGGCGTTCAGCGAAACCTTCTGGACTACTTCGGCGGTCTCATCGACTTGGCGGTTGCGACGAGCAATGCATTCCACGACTGGAATAATCTCGCAGAAAAGCTTTCGACGCTTGAGGCCCTCGACAACGACCGAAATTCGCGTTTTGAGCTGCTGCGTTTTCAGATAGGTGAGCTTGACGCACTCGACCTGCTCCCTGGCGAATTTACCGAGTTATCGCATGAACGGACGAAACTTCAAAATGGCGGCAAGCTGGCGGAAGGCGTAGGCAATGCACTTCAGCTCTTGTTCGACGCGGATGAAAAAAACGCGCAGTCGCTGATAGCAGAGGCCGCACGGGCTATTGAGTCGCTCGCGGCAATTGACGACGCGCTCGAACCGGTTCTCACAATCCTGCGGGAAGCCAACATCCAGGTAGCTGAAGCCGCAGAAAACCTGCGTCGATATGGCAACACGCTCGAGATGGATTCCGCGCGCCAAGACTGGGTGGAAGAGCGCCTGGATGCGGTGAGCAAAATTGCACGCAAACATCGTGTCAGTCAGGATGCGATCGACGAACTACATTGCCAACTCAAAAAACAACTCGATGATCTCGAGCACGCGGAAGAACGCGGTACTGAGTTGCGGCAAGCCGTGAGTGTCGCGGAGGCGGCATATCGTAAATCTGCCAGCCGACTCTCGGCAGGCCGGAAAAAGGCGGCAATGACGTTCTCGTCCGCGGTCACGGAGTCCATGAAGGACCTGGGCATGCCCGGCGGCGTGTTTGACGTCAGAATCAGTCCCCGCGACGTAACGGATCCGCGCGCGTTCGGGCTGGATGACATCGAATACCTGATCAGTGCGAATCCTGGTCAAACCCCGATGCCACTTTCCAAAGTCGCGTCCGGCGGCGAGCTGTCACGCATGAGCCTTGCTATCCAGGTAATTGCAAGCGACGGCAGCGCCATCCCAACAATGGTGTTCGATGAAGTCGACAGCGGAGTCGGCGGTGGAGTCGCCGAGATGGTAGGCCTGCGTTTGCGCGACCTTGGCCAATCCCGACAGGTGTTTTGCGTTACGCATTTACCGCAAGTTGCAAGTCTTGGAACCAATCACTTTCGTATTATTAAACTTAGTGACGGCAAGACCACCCGGACTGGAGTCACACGATTGAGTGACCAGGAAAGAGTCGAGGAAATCGCACGGATGCTCGGTGGGGTGGAAATTACGCAACGAACCCGCGATCACGCTGCCGAAATGCTGCAATCCGGCCGGTTGAAGCAAACAGAGAACGCCACGGCCTGACTTAACCGTCGTTACCTTATCAGGTCTCTTTGGTCTTTCTCAGCGGCCGTACATAAAGGACCAGATTGTGGTCCACTAACTCGAAATTATGTTCTCGGGCAATCTTTTGTTGAATGCGTTCTATTTCGTCATTCGTGAACTCGACAACGTCTCCACTCTCAATACAGACCATATGATCGTGGTGATCACCGCTATCCATTTCAAAAACCGAGTGGCCACCTTCGAAATTGTGGCGAATAACCAGTCCGGCAGCCTCAAACTGGGTGAGTACTCGATAAACCGTCGCCAGCCCAATATCCTCACCGGTCTCTATGAGCTCCTTGTAGATATCCTCCGCGCTCAGATGGCGAGTCGAGTCTTTCTCAAGGATTTCCAGGATCTTCAGCCTGGGTAAAGTAATTTTCAGGCCGGCTTTTCGTAATTCCTGTCGCTGTAGCATTGGCTGGCTCTCGTTGAATTCCAGTAGGAAATACGGTGGCTACCGCAAGGCGTGACAAGTCGGTATCATGCGCGGCTATTATGGCCCAGTCCACCCTTGTTGCTCCACCTCGGTTTCTATTGTTTCCCACAATAAACCGCACGATTTAATTTTCCGGTTGTCAATTTCTCTCATGCGAATACGTCTGCTTATCATTCTGATCCTTGCATTTGGTGTCCTGGCCAATGGCTGTGTTTACCAGGCGGCATTGTCCCAGGGCAATCTTCTGGACCAGGAAGATATCGACCAGGTTGAGGTCGGTATGACGAGAGGTCAGGTTCGATTCCTGCTCGGCACTCCAATGATCGATGACCCGTTCCATGAGAATCGCTGGGATTACGTCTATTTTCTGAGAATCGGGCGTGAAAACGCCACGTTTAAACGCTGGATATCAATTTTTTTCGACGGCGAAAACGTAACCGAGATTTTGAAGGATCAGGAACTCAAGTCCGATCTTTAACCGGCGTCCTTCACACGCCCGCCGCCCATCACTTGACCTTTGTCTGCGCGTTGCCGCCTGGCGTCGCGCGGGTCTGATACGAGCGGTCTCAGAATTTCCACCCGATCGCCATTTCTAAGTATGTCGTGCCGACTGGCGGGCTTACCCCAAATAGCAATTGGATTCGACCCCAGATCAATATCTGGAAAGTCTGCGCCAATACCCGACTGGCCGATCGCGGAAGCGCAGCTGGTACCCTGACTGACATCGACGCATACAAGCTGCTGGCGATCGGGCAATCCGAGTACAATTTCCACCCGAACGGTCCCGGCAACCATCACTTCCGGAGTATCAGCGATCGCCATAGACAGCAGCCGCGCGACGAGTGAAAGCCTCGATCATTGAATTACAGGTTTCCTCGAAAAACGGACCAAACATGACGTCGACCATCCTGCTCGCAAACTCAAACTCAAGCTCAAGCGATACTTTGCTGCCTTCAGCGCCAAACGATTGAAATCGCCAGCCTCCGGCCAAATGTCGAAACAGCCCACCAATTAATTCAATGTCGATAGATTCATTCTGCTTCAACGTGTTGCGCGTTGTGAATTTCTTGGCAATGGTACCTTTGTGCAATTCGAGCGTCGCATCGACGCTATCTGCACGACGGCTGAGCACTTTCGAAAAACTGCACCAGGGCAGAAACTCCGCGTAGGAATCGACATCATCTACCAGGCGAAACATCTCGGACGCCCGATACGGGACCAGCGCGCTTCTGTTCACACGCCTCATATTCCGTCAGTCGATCAGGCCGACGGCCTGAAGGAACACCAGCAAGATTGCCGCCGGTGCAACATAACGAGTCAGGAATCGCCAGAATTTGTAGCTTGTACCGACTCCGCGCAACTCCTCTGACGTCGAATTCCTGCACATGACCCAGGCAGCAAATATAGCTATCAATAATCCCCCCAACGGCAACATGACATTACTCGTGAGGTATTCGACGTTTTGATAGATCGTGCCCCGCAAAAACGTAAATTCGGCCAATCCATTGAACGACAGCACTGATCCCAATCCCAGTGCCCAGATCGTGCCGCCGACCATCGTGGCGGCTTGCGTACGGGATCGTCCGAAGCGCTCTACGACCCACGCCACACCGGGCTCGACCAGCCCCAGCGCTGAGGTCCAGGCGGCGAAACTGAGCAGTATGAAAAAGACCGTCCCAAAGAAGACGCCGCCGCCCATCTGACCGAATGCCAGCGGCAATGTCACGAACACGAGACCAGGGCCCTCTGCAGGATCGAGACCGTTTGCGAAAACAAGGGGAAATATAACGAGTCCGGCAAGTACAGCAATAATCGTATCCGCAATAACGACAGAACCAGACGCAACGGTGATTGACGTTTCCTCGGGCAAATAGGCGCCGTAAGCCATGATTGCACCCATGCCAAGGCTGAGCGTGAAAAACGCCTGCCCCATCGCCTGCAGCACTCCGTCCCAGGTGAGGGCATCAAAATTGGGCGTGAACATAAAATTTATGCCTTCGGCAAAGCTCCCTGAGGTC
Source organism: Pseudomonadota bacterium (assembly GCA_027621915.1). Lineage (GTDB taxonomy): Bacteria > Pseudomonadota > Gammaproteobacteria > Steroidobacterales > Woeseiaceae > SZUA-117. The sequence goes on along the minus strand of JAQCAD010000015.1, from coordinate 50,037 downwards.
GCGGCGTATCCCAGCAACACCAGCATCAGCACCAGGAGAGCAGGAACCATTACGCGCACTGCCCGCTCGAGACCGCGTTCAACACCACGAGCAACGACAATCACGGTAATAGCCATGAAAATGGTATGCGCTATCGTCACCGACACCCAGCTACCAGTGAACCCGGCGTAGATTGCCTCTACGTCCGCCGCCGACGCGCCCGTAAATGCGCCGGAAATGCTTTTCGGTATATAGGCCAACGTCCAACCGCCGATTACGCTGTAGTACGAGAGAATCAGGATCCCAGCGACGACGCCCAGTGCGCCCAGCCATTTCCATTGGCCGGAGCTACCTTCCTCTTCGCCAAGAAGCGCCATCGTCGCGATCGGATTGCGACGGCCGCGCCTGCCGATGAGAATTTCGGACATCATGACTGGCAGGCCGATAACGGCGACGCAGACTAGATAGACGAGCACGAACGCACCACCACCATTCTGACCGGCGATATAGGGAAACTTCCAGATATTGCCGAGCCCGACAGCCGACCCGGTCACCGCAAGAATAAAAGCGAATCGAGATGACCAGTGGCCATGCAGAGATGACCTCTGAGTCGTGCCGTTTTCTTGTTCTTTGGACATCTTCGTTTTTAGGCCGGCGCTGATGGCGCGATTCTGGATTAATTTATTACGCCACACAACAAACGTCACGGCCTGACCTGCACTATAATCCCGGCCCCTAACGAATCATTATGGCTATGGCATCTCGGTGAAAAAGGGCAAAGACAAGAAAGTCGCGCCAGCAAAGATTGCGGTCAACAAGAAAGCGCGCTTCGACTACACAATTGAGGACACGCTGCAGGCTGGCCTGGCGCTTGAGGGGTGGGAGGTGAAAAGCCTCAGGGAGGGACGCGCCCAAGTGACTGAGGCCTACGTTCATCTACGCAATGGTGAGGCCTGGTTGCTGGGTGCCCATATCACGCCGCTCGCGACTGCCTCTACCCATATCCGACCGGATCCAACGCGTACTCGAAAACTGCTTCTCAACCGGCACGAACTCGATCGCCTCGTCGGCGCAGTGGAGCGTAAGGGTTACACCGTTGTGCCACTTAACCTGCACTGGAGTAAGGGCCGCGTAAAACTCGATATCGGGCTTGCGAAAGGCAAGCAAATGCATGACAAACGGGCCGCCAAGAAGGCGCAGGACTGGAAGCGCGAACAGGGCCGAATAATGAAATCTTCTAACCAATAAAACAAAGACTTATGACACCTTTTAGAAGTATTTACTTACTCCTGCGCGAGCCATCCGACAAGGTACCCGACCACTTGTCGAGCTGTGCCAATACCTGGAACAGCTTTTCACCACCGGTGCTGAGGCGATAGCCCAGCCCGGGTATTTTCTCGATGATCTGATCGTTCCGGAGCTCGTGTAATCTGCTCTGCAAGACGCTTGGAGAGATATCACCGCAAGCCGAACGCAACGCCCGGAAGTTCAGCGGCCCGACCCGCAACTCCCAGACAATCCGCAGTGCCCAGCGGCGACCCGACAGGTCCAGCGCCCGCGCCATGGAATCGGACGTCGGTGCCCGGCGAAGATTCTGAATTCGTTGCGCCATGCGCCCTCCAGCTGATTGTTACGCTATCGGTAGCAATGATTTTAGTTTGCTTCGTCTTTTGTAGCAAGAACAGTTTTGGTGGAATTCGCTCCGATCGATTGTTTTTTTCGGATCCGCCCTTACACTACCCTGACTCACAGTATTGCCGGGGGCGAATTGGATTCGACGTGGGTCGCGAAACTCCGGGTGCATGCCGAGGGACAGATGACCTCGTTAAACCAGCTGTAAAACCTATAGTTGCCAACGACGACAACTACGCACTAGCTGCTTAAAAACCAACTTAGTGCCTTCTGCCCGGCTCGTGCTTGTGCGATCGGATCACAGGAGTCATATACACAAGACCGCGGCAAGGGCGTGTTCAGGGTCCGAACCGTTAAAAAATCACTGGGCTGGTTTCAGGTCTTCCCTGCCCGTCGGGTAGCCTGCGATGAGATTAAAGACGGAATAAGCATGTAGACCCCGTAGCGGAGGGCTTGCGGACGCGGGTTCGATCCCCGCCGCCTCCACCAATGACTTAGGCCACCTTCGGGTGGCCTATTCATTGGCGGGTGCCGGGGACTCGCGCGTAACAGGTCAACACGGTCGGTTATCAATTTCTCTCAACTTGCGCGATCAGAAATGGCGGTTTCTTCAGCAGTGTGGGCGCAAGTGGTTCACGAATTCGCCGGGAGCGAATTCGGCGCCGCAGGCGCCTTCGCACAGCGAAGGTCACGACCAGGGATGGTCGCGATCCATCCCCGCAACCTTCAGTCGTACACGGCCATGCTACATTCGTCGAAATTTGAGTGTGTTTATGAGGTGTCGAATGTCCAAGATCCGCGTTTTTCCCGGTTTCGCTATCCCTTCAGTTATTCTGGCCGCAGCCTTTTTTACGTCGGCCAATGCACAGGATGGCGCGAGCCAACAGCCTTACGACCCTGAAGCCAGGCTCAAGGCACTTGGTATCGAATTACCTGACCCGCCTCAACCTGTCGCGAACTACGTCAATGGCGTGCAGTCGGGCAATCTCATTTTCCTAGCCGGCAAAGGACCGAAACGAGCGGATGGCACTGAAATCGTCGGCAAACTGGGTGCGGGTATCAGCATAGAAGAAGGATATGAGGGGGCCCGCCTTACGGCCATCAATCAATTGGCAGTTCTCAAATTAATGCTGGGTGACCTCAGCCGGGTCAAACGCGTGGTCAAAGTACTGGGTATGGTGAATTCAGACCCAGATTTCGTGCAGCAACCTGCAGTCATCAACGGTTTTTCAGATCTTCTGGTTGAAGTATTCGGAGAACGTGGCCGGCACGCACGTTCCGCCGTCGGCGTGGCGTCACTGCCGAGAGGTCAGGCAGTTGAAATTGAATTGATCGTCGAAATTGAAGACTAAAGCAGGGTGACAATCGCCGCTGGCATTCAATTCAAAGCGTCGTAAAGTAGAAATGGAGGCTAAGGAGGCCGCAAGATGAAAAAACGAATATTGATAATTTCGCTGTTGGCAACTGCCATTGGCATCGGTTATGCAAACGCTCAGGATTCTGAATTGACCTTCTTCCTGACCAGCAAGGGCCCAGGCGATGGCGCGAATCTCGGCGGCCTTGCGGGTGCGGACGCCCATTGCGGCCTACTTGCCGATTCAGTTGGTGCGGGCGGGAAAACCTGGCGCGCCTACCTGAGTACCAGCGGCGGTGACACGCCGGTTAATGCCCGCGATCGAATCGGCTCGGGACCATGGACGAACGCGAACGGCGTTGTGGTCGCAACCGACGTCGCTGATCTGCATAGCGACAACAACAAACTCGGCAAAGAGAATTCCATCAGCGAAAGCGGCGAACCAATCAATGGTCGCGGGGATACTCCGAACAGGCATGACATCCTGACCGGATCCGATCTCGATGGAACCGCATTCACTGACGGCGACGACCATTCATGCAAAGACTGGACGTACAGTGGTGCAGATGGCAGCGCCAATGTAGGGCATCACGATCGTCAAGGTGGCGGCGCAAATCCTACGTCGTGGAATAATGCGCATGCGTCGCGTGGTTGCGGCCAAAGCGACCTGCAGGGCACGGGCGGCGACGGGCTTTACTATTGCTTCGCCGCAGACTAGTTTCACGCAAGTTGCTGATTAAAAGGCTGCCGACAGGCGGCCTTTTTCTTTCTTGCGTCTAGTCAATCGTTCGTCCGGCTGACTAGGACAATTGGACTGACAATACTTGCCGGATCGCCTATTTTTCCTGCAATCGTTCCAACACGACAGGCTCAAGGCTAGTGAGCCCTGCTGCTTTGCCGGCAGCAAGTGCGTCATCATTCGAGGCGCCGGACATCTTTTCCCTTAGCGCGAACAATGCCCCTACACGATTCCCGCTGGCACAATGAACGAGAACCGGTCCCTCAGCGGCAGCAAGAATCTTGTCAAATGCCGCCGCATTCTCAAACGTTACGTCATCGGCATTGGCGATTGGCAAAGTCACGTAGCTCATGCCCAATGCCGAAACTTCTGCAGCTTCGTCAAAACCGCGATCCTCGGATTCCCCTCGCAAATCAACAACTGTTGTAAATCCAGCATTTTTGGCGAGTAAAAGAACTTCGGTATCTGGCTGACCGCTTGAAACGTACTGCCATCCATTCAGAGACGATGCATCCGCGCGAATGTCGTCAGCGTTGATTGCAACGACCGAGCCATCATTGGTCTCACCAGCAAAAGAGCACGCGACGAGGCCAAACAGCGCTATGAAAGGTATGAACCTGGTTTTCATGTACGACCACCATTGGGAAGAGATGAATTTCGATACGAGATTCTAACTTAATCCGCAAACAGTACTACCCGGAATTAATACGTAGATCGGCCTTGCCGGCGATGTATTTCCCAATCATCAACGATGACGTTGCGGCCGGCGATGGCGCGTTGAGCACATGAATGGCACCGGGCGTTTCCTCGATGTGAAAGTCATCGACCATTCGACCCTTCCTGTCTACCGCCATCGCTCGGACACCGGAACCGCCGGGCTCAAGATCGTCTTCCTGGAGCTCGGGGATCAGCCGCTGCAGCCCCTTCAAAAACACACTTTTCCTCAAAGCCTGGTTTATCTCCGCAATTCCAGGACCCAGGTTGCGGGCAACTAACAGCCAGAATCCGGGGAACGACAATGTGGACGCGACATCTTTCAACGAGAAGTCTCTGTAACTGTACCCTTCGCGTTTCGTCGCCAGGATTGCGCTGGGACCTGCTTCCACTGAGCCATCGATACGCGGCGTGAAGTGCACGCCTAGGAACGGCAGATCCGGGTCAGGCACCGGATACACCAACCCATTAACCAGATTGCGGCGATCTTTGCGAAGTTGTAGATATTCTCCGCGAAACGGAATCACACGTAATTCTGTCCGATTCCCGGTTCTGCCGGCGACAACGTCCGCGTGAAGCCCTGCGCAACTGATTATCAGCCTTGCACCAAATTCACCCTGATTGGTAACAACGCGATGGCGACCGTTTTCCAAGCACGCGGAAACGAACTCCGTATTGAAATGTAAATTTCCGCCTGCATTCCGGAAAATTTCCGCGTAGGCGCACGCCACTTTCTTGAAGTCGATGATGGCAGACTCCGGCGCAAAGAGCGCTTTTGACCCCTCCACATGAGGTTCAATTTCCCTCAACTCGCGGCTCGAGATCATACGCAGTCCAGGCACGCCATTGTCGACACCGCGATCGTGCAGGCGTTCCAGCCGGTCCTTTTCCTTGTCCGTATTTGCAACAATGACCTTGCCGCAGCGAACAATCGGAATATCGAATCGCTCGCACAAATTGCTGAGCGCCCTATTCCCCTCAACACAAAATCTGGCTTTCAACGAGCCAGGCTCGTAGTAAATACCCGCATGCAAGACGCCTGAGTTATGCCCCGATTGCTGCGCAGCCGCGACCCCATCTTTCTCGATCAATGTGATCGACAGGCGCGGCTGCATTTGCTTCAGATGCATTGCGGTAGAGAGACCCACAAGGCCGCCACCAACAACCAGGATGTCCGTTTGAACTGCTGTCATATGACGTTCCCGATCTACGCCACGCCGTTATTCTGAAAGTTGAATACGCGACTCAATTTCTACGCCGTTCTCGGTAAAGTTTACAACCAGCCCCACTCTGTCGATCAATGTTTGAATCGATTGGCTCATCGCCTGCGTTGCTTCCAGCAGTTCCGGCATGCTCGCCAGGGTGCCAGCCTGAACTGAAATCGCGTCACTAACAAATCCGTAGTAACGTTCCGCATCCATATCAACGACCAGAAATGGCGACGGTTTGGACGTCGCAGCCTTAAGCATGCCGCCAAGTCCATCCTGCATGCCGTCCCCGACCGATACAGCCACGGCGTCATCGGTCATCGCGACAAAGGCATCAATCCCGATGGATTCGAGCATCGGCATCGCAAGTCGTACCGGATCGCCGCCACTCTGGATATCCATGGTCGCCAGTTCCGGACTGAACATTGCACCCATCGCGATCAGCGACGCTGCGTTGTCCACTGCAACCAGCAATCGCATATCGACGGACGTCGGCGGCACATTCCTGGTCAGGTCCATGCCATCAATCTTCGAAACTGAAGCGAGAAAACCATTAAATCCGTATACGACCGGAGGAATTGGCTGGTTGAGAACATCACGGCCAGCTACAACACTATCCTGAACGTCAGCGAAGAGTTCACACTCGAAAGGCTCCGCCTCGATTGCGTCCAAACGTGCTGAGTAGAACGAGCGTGCCGCCAGAAGATCAGTACTCATGCCAATCGAAAAGAGCCCTCCCTGGGGTTGTCCCAGCCCTGGAACAACGCCCGTCAGGGTGGCTATCCCTGTTGCCAGATCGTCGCGAAGCTCCATAACTATCTTCGATGTCATGACTCGGCTGGTCAGTTCCGAGTAGCCGAAGACCACTCTTGGCATGACACCGACCATCGTTAGAATTTCTGATTTGCAAACGTCGGTTAAGGATGAACCGTCGTATTCCATCAATGAGAGCAACTCAGAATTTATTCCGGACGCTGAATTCAGGAAAATATCGGCAATGCGCGTGAAATCAACCATGCCGATCATGGCGTCGCTCAGGCCGTATGCCACTGCGACTTCGCGCAGTGCACCGCTGGAAGCGATGTTGTTCGCTGGCAACGTCAATCCAAGAACCTGTTTAAACATATCGTCGGACAACGCCGTCGGCATGATCGAAACTACAAGATCCTGATCCACGATGGCGACAACGATTCGCCCCTCATCATCTCCAGCATAACGATACGAAGTACCGTCGATCGAAGCCACATTCATTTTCTGATTCGCCTTCTCCTCCAGGCGAGTGATCACGGCTTCCAGCGACGCACCGTCAGATAGTGACAAACGAAAAACCGGAAGCAGGCCAACGCCGTAAATGGCAATGTCCGAATTTCTCGCGACACCCGCCTGTCGCAATCCGTCAACCGACATCAGCGTTTCAAGCTCTTCAACCACGGGCATTATTTTCTGGTAGGACGCGAGGTCGGAATCCGCCTCCCTGGCCTTCGAGTAAGCATTCTCGATCATTGCCCGGATAATCGAATGATAGGCTTTGAGCATCACGTCAACCTGAGGCTCTAACTTGTCCAGCAAATCGTCCGGCATGTCGCCTGGAGTCGCGATCAGGTAGGGAGTGTCTGCAGGAACGAACCTAAGCAAATCCTGTTCTGAATCGAGCGCGGATCTCGTGACCTTGTCGGAATCGCCGCAGGCCGTGACCAGCACGATGGAAAAAATAGCGCCTATTAAAGAGGGCCGAAGACTGTGGATTCGCATGAGTATTGTTTCCTGGAAAATTTGCCAGCTAGACTATCTTCTCTCGCGGGATTCGTCGATGTCCGATATCACGATGTCCGCGTAAGCCTCGACGCGCTGTTGTAATTATAGACAAGCAACCTTAACCTGACCGAATGGACAATGAAGGCCGTCAATTCGATGTCGTTGTGTGGGGTGCCTCCGGATTTACCGGCCGCCTCGTCGTTGAGTATCTTCTCGAACGATACCCGCAGGGCGAAAGATTGCGCTGGGCGATCGCCGGGCGGGATCAAGGCAAGCTTGAACGGTTGTTAGTATCCGTTCCAGGCGACCGGCCGCGACCTTCAATCATTCTTGCCGACAGTCGTGATCGGGAATCGCTCGACATGCTCACCGGTTCAACTCGTGTTTTGCTTACCACGGTCGGTCCTTACGCAAAATACGGCAGTGAACTTGTCGAGTCTTGCGTCAAAAACGGAACGCATTACTGTGATTTGTGCGGCGAGGTCCAGTGGATGCGCCAGATGATCGACAGGCATCAGGACGCGGCGGTGAGATCAGGTGCCAAAATAGTAATGAGCTGCGGATTCGACTCTATCCCGTCAGACATGGGCGTATGGTACCTGCAACAGCTGGCATGGGAAAAACATGGCGCGGCGTGTGTCGAAGTGACTTTGCTCGTGAGGGCGATTAAAGGTGGCGCAAGCGGTGGCACCTACGCGAGCATGTTAAACGCGATCAAACAGGCGAGAAACGACAAAAACGTTGCGCGGATACTGGTCGATCCGTATGCACTCAACCCCGATGGCCAGCGGACAGGTCCGGATCGAAAAGACCAAAGGGGCAGCGGTTACAACGCCGATATGGATGTGTGGACGGCGCCATTTGTCATGGCCGGCGTGAACACGCGCGTAGTTCGTCGCAGTCATGCGCTCTCAAATTTTCAGTACGGCAAGAATTTTCGTTATCATGAAGCCACGATTGCAGGGCCGGGGCTTGGCGGTCGGCTCAAATCAATGTTAATGAGCTTTGGGCTCACTGTATTTATGATCGCCAGCGCGATCCCATTCACCCGCACGATGTTGCTGCAAAAAATGTTGCCGAAGCCCGGCGATGGTCCTTCCCGACACGAACGCGAAAACGGCTACTTCAATTTGCTCCTGATCGGCAAATTGCCAAACGGCGAACTGATGCGTGTCCGAGCAAAAGGCGATCGTGATCCGGGTTACGGCTCGACAAGCAAAATGCTGGCGGAAAGTGCAGCATGTCTCGCGCTTGACGATCTGGAGGTTTCTGGCGGCCTCTGGACTCCCTCTACCGCTCTGGGGGCAGCTCTGATGCGGCGACTAACCCAAAACGCTGGCCTTACGTTCGACCTCGAATAGCATTCCTGGCGTTTAATGGAAAGTCGGATCGAATCGTTCGCCGGCTGAAATACTAACCGGTAACCGATTCCTCGCCGAAGCAATTGGGCAAGTCGCGAACTCATTGAATGCACAAGGAGGGTTGTGCGCCGTGTTGAAATCCAGAATCAGATTGCCACCATCTTCCGGCTTTAGCGCGTAAAGAAAACGACCGGCAGGATAGGTTTCTCGCCCACTGGTTCGATCGCCGAAAACTATAAATAACTCGCTACCAGCGTCGTATGCTTCGAGTTCATATACCAGGCCGCCCAGCTCGAACTGGACCTCACCAGGTGACCAGGGGTTGTAATCTAGGCCGGCAATTACCGTATCGACCCGAACCACGCGCTTTTCGGCATACAACTTCAGTTTCGCTTTTACCCTGTAACTCTCGTCCGCCGGATACGATTCGATGGGCGGGAAGTCTTCAATAGCCGGATGATTGAAATCCCGAAGCCTGATGGCGAATTGACCCGCCCTGCGAATAACCGTCCAGTTGAATCCGCTGTAGCTCGCAACAGTTGGGGCGTCGGTCGTGTCGTCTGACATGACAATGCTCGTGACCGGCCGATCTGCGGCCCGAACATCATAGTTACTGTTTACAGACATCGTTACCTGGCCATCACGCAGTGTAAACATGCCAAGATTTGATTCCCGAACTCCTGGAAACACCAGGTCATTCGAACGGTCACCGCCAAATGTGTTGCTACCTTCTTTCAACCAGAACAGGCCAGCGAGGTTAAGGTAGCCATCTTCACCCTTTAGAAACGCGAGTCGCTGCAACTGCCAGTTTTTCAAGCACTGCGCGTAGCCCTCCTCGCACTGTCCGATTGCCGATTCTGCAAGACTTTGTCGCAACGGACAGACGATTGTCGCCAGAACGAAAACCACATAGACAGATTGCCGCAAATATAGACCTGGATTCACGAATTTAGGCCTCGATAAACAAGTCGTGTGAGATTTTCGACAGCTTACGGCAATTGATGTGCGGGAACCATAATCATAGCGCTGCTGGGCGCGACAAGATCGCGAACCTGATAAATGATCACATGCATTCCAGTGATCACACGAGCGGGATCCGACGTCAGGCATATCTAATGAAGTATTTCAAACCTATAATCCGCCACCTCGCCTGACACGGCATTTCTGAATGAGGACACCCTGTTGACCGAGCCCGACTCGTCTACGCTCGCCTACATCGGGCTTCAGCCGCACGACATTCTTTCCGCGATTGAGAATCTGGGTCTCCGTTGTGATGGTCGGTTCTTGACACTCAACAGCTACGAAAACCGCGTGTACCAGGTCGGCATTGAAGATAGTCGTCCGGTCGTCGCAAAGTTTTATCGACCCGGACGGTGGTCTGACGACGCCATCCTGGAGGAACACGCGTTCAGTATCGAGCTGGCTGAAAAGGAAATCCCGGTTGTACCGCCGCTGACGCTTCAAGGGCGAACGCTTCATCACATGAACAGTTTCAGAATTTCCGTTTCGCCCTGCCGCGGTGGCCGATCGCCCGAACTCGACGACAAGGACATGATGCGCCAACTGGGACGATTAATTGCACGTATTCATCTTGCGGGGGAATCAAGTAATTTTCGGCACAGACCAGTCATCGATATCGAAACTTTTGGTCATCAATCGTGCGACTTCCTTCTCGAAAGTGAATTCATACCGGAAGAAATGATCGATATTTACGAGGGGCTTGCCGACCATTTGTTTGAAGGTATCGAGGAGTGTTTCAGCCGAGCTGGCAACACTCGCGAAATACGCCTTCATGGAGACTTTCACCCCGGCAACGTCCTGGTCGACGGCGAGCAACTGCACATAGTTGACCTTGACGACGCCAGGAGCGGACCTGCTATCCAGGATTTGTGGATGTTCCTGTCAGGCGACCGCGAAGAACAGACCCCGCAACTCGCAACGCTATTGGAGGGTTATCTCGAATTTCGCAATTTCGATGCGAGGGAATTGAATCTGCTCGAGGCGCTTAGGTCCCTGCGTATCATGCACTACGCCGCGTGGATTGCGCGGCGTTGGGAGGATCCGGCGTTCAAGACAGCGTTTCCCTGGTTTAATTCGAGGCGCTACTGGGACGATCACATTTTGTCTTTGCGTGAACAGGTTGCCCTGATGCAGGAAAGCCCGTTGGTCTGGACCGGATGATTTTCAGGTCAATTGCGACTCGCCGCGCCGAAATTATGGCAAGTGCCACGCACGTCTCGGAAAAATTACTTTAAATTCCGTTAGTTAGATGTCGTTGTCAAGCGCGCTCATTCGGCGGGTTTACGCACCAGATTGGTTGCACTGCCCTGCCACGCAGTCTAAAGTCAGTGACACTGCCGCAAGCGGTGTGTTACGGAACTTAACCGCTCGCAAACGCTCTCATCTTTTGACAGTCGAACACGCCGACACCCTCGCGGAAAGCTATTGAATCAATGTCGCTCAGACTCAAGACGTCCATCGCAACACTTGTGGTGATCGGCATCGCCGGATGCGGTGGTGCGAAAGTCACGCTGCACAATCCGACTATTCCCAAACCGCTGATCGATCAGCTGCCGCTGTCAGTAGCTGCACGCTACCCCGCCGTGTTCGATAATTTCGTTCACGAAGAGCAGGTTATTGGCAAGGAAAAATGGTCGATTGATCTTGGCCGCGCGAACCGCATACTGTTTACGCAACTTTTCGGTTCGATGTTCACCGAATTCAGAGTTATCGACAATGAAGTGAACCCGCAAGATCTTGAGTTCGATGCGCTCATCGAACCGAGCATTGACGCCTTCGAGTTTTCTGTCCCGAGCCAGAGCCAGACCGATGATTTTGCGGTCTGGATACGATATCGCATCAAGATTTTTGACAAGGATGGCATTCAGATCGCGAACTGGCCGATCGCCGCCTATGGAAAGAGCCAATCGACAACCTTTAGCACGGATGAGGCGCTGCAACGTGCTGCGGTACTGGCGATGCGAGATGCTGCCGCGTTAATCATTCTGCAAATGGACAAGTCAACGGGCATCAGCAAACTACGCGGGACCAACGTACAGCAGACATCGCCGCCTTCTGTTACTCCGGTCCACGAAGATATCGCTTTGCAAACAGCGGCTGAGGAGATACCTGATGAATCGTCGTAGGATTCTAACACCGCAGCGACTTCTTGGCATTGCCATGGCAGGGGCAATCCTGAGCGGATGCGTAACATCCCGGGTCGAAAATATTCGCGAAAATACCACTGGAATTGGAGCTGGCGAGGGAATCGTCATCATGGCCAAGAGTTACCATTTGGGTAACGAAACCGAAGCCAAATTCATCGCTTGCGTAGGCAATTCTATTGGCAGCGGCTCGACCGGACTACGGGTCGTTCCTAACACCGAATTTGTGGATGCACTGTTTCCGTGGTTCGAGCCACGGACGGCACCGGCAGAAACAAAAGGTCTTCCCACATTGATGTCGCGGCCAGGTGTCGCGGAGAAAATCAAGGAAAAAGGAATTCGTTACGTAGTTTGGCTCGACGGTGACACGGACAAAGTCGCTGGGGGTGGAAGTATGTCTTGCGCCGCTGGTCCTGGCGGAGGCGGATGTTTCGGCTTCGCCTGGTGGCAAAACGATTCCAATTATGAAGCGGACGTCTGGGACCTTGCCGGACTTGAAGACGCTGGAACCGTCAGCGCGGATGTCAGTGGCACGTCATTTCTTCCGGCAATCGTTATCCCGATCCCGCTGATCGCCCGCACCCAGAACAAAGCCTGCAATGCGCTGGCAGATCAACTGAAGTTGTTCATCATCTCTGACGAAGCTGTCTGATTGCCCGACCGGCTCAGTCAGGCCGTGCCGCCCGAACGAGAGCGCTTCGATAAAAATCCGAATCCAGGTTTTCGGTGCTAACCACGCGGCCCGTTGCTGGGGCATGTACGAATCGTCGATCGCCTAAATACATACCAACATGTGAAACCTTCCCGTCAATGCGGAAGAACAACAGATCCCCTACCCGCAGGGTATCGTCGCGGATCGGCGCCAATTGTCGCAACTGTTCGGCGGTAGTACGCGGGATTCGTTTGCCGACATTCGCGTAGGCGTATTGCATAAGTCCGCTGCAGTCGAATCCTCTTTCCGTGGCGCCGCCATATCTGTAAGGCACACCAATTTGACGAACAGCGATAATGGCTGCCTTTTCTCCCAGACTTCGCGCGTTTACTTTCGGCGGAATTGCCTGCGTTCGCGATCCGCCATCCGGGACGGCCACGCGCCGAACCTGATCGTGACCGCAGGCAGATAACATCGCTGCGGCGATGGCGCATATCAGAATTCGATTTCTTGTGAACCGCGAGGATGACATGCTGAGTTCTCTGGTCAACAATACTCGAAATTACCCGATCGCAGCGCTCTTCAACATGAACTGCATCGCAGGTTCGTGAAAAATAGAACGCGTGCTATGACAAAAGACTAAAGGAAAAATGGACAGACAACGTGACCTTGAGCTAATTCTTCAATCGCGAATGCCTATCGTGGTGATCGAAACGCGCGATGAGAAGCGTATGCTTCATCTTCTGCGAACGATAACTTTATCTCGCGCCAGCAAAGAATACCTGCCGCTGTTCCGCTGGACGATTACGGACGGTTTGCAGCGACTCGATATTGAGCTTGAGCCACAACTTCACAATTCCGAGCCGCCGGAAGTGCTGCGACATATCAGGGCTGTCGCCAAACCCGGTATCTACGTGCTGCTGGATTTTCATCCCTACCTGCAAGATCCAGTGAATGTCCGCTTGATGAAAGATATCTGCATGCGATTTGGCGAAATCTCGCGACAACTCATTCTCATCAGCCATAACGTGGAACTTCCCCACGAACTCGAAAGTTTTACTGCGCGTTTCGATATGGCGTTACCAACAGAGGACGAACGGGAAAGAATTGTAAAACGCTTAATGAATGAGTACGCCAGCGATAATCCTGGGTCTCATGTTCAGTACGATCCGAAAGCCTATCAAATGCTTGTTCAAAATCTCGCTGGCCTTACAGATCACGACACCGAGAAGCTGGCGCGAAACGCGATATTTCATGACGGCGCTATCACCAGGAGCGATCTGCCAAATGTCATGCAGGCGAAGTACGAATTACTCAATCGGGGAGGGATTCTTCATTATGAATACGACACAGCAAAATTCAGTGACGTGGGTGGACTCGGGAATCTGAAGCAGTGGCTGGTACTACGGAAGCCAGCTTTCTTGAGAGACGGCAGCGCCACGCACCTTGATACGCCCAAGGGCATATTGCTAATTGGTGTGCAAGGCTGCGGGAAAAGCCTTGCGGCGAAAGCGACGGCCGGAGTATTTGGGTTGCCCCTCCTCCGACTGGATTTCGGCACTTTATACAACAAGTATCATGGTGAAACGGAAAAAAATCTGCGGGACTCGTTAAAGACCGCCGACGTAATGGCACCTTGCGTCTTGTGGATCGACGAGATCGAAAAAGGTCTGGCCGGTAGCGGCGGGGAAACCGGAACGACCCAGCGAGTTCTCGGTAGTTTTCTGACCTGGATGGCGGAAAGAAAAAGCCAGGTGTTCGTAGTTGCGACCGCGAATGACATAAGCGCATTACCGCCTGAATTGGTTCGAAAAGGTCGCTTCGACGAACTGTTTTTCGTCGACCTGCCCTCTTCGGAGATCCGTGAACAAATATTCGATATTCATCTTCGTACGCGCGGCCAGGATCCGGCAGCGTTATCTCTTCCTGATTTTGCCGCCGCAGCGGCAGGTTTTTCAGGCGCCGAGATTGAACAGGCGATCGTCTCAGCGCTTTACGCTGCGCATGCGCAAAAGTCCAGCCTCATGAGCAGTCACCTGCTGGCCGAACTGGCGCGAACCAAACCACTATCTGTGGTTATGTCAGAAAAAGTTGAGTTGTTGCGCCAATGGGCATCCGGAAGAACCGTCTCTTGTGATTGAGTCCCGACGCGCGATTTAACGAAATACAGATTTTTCTCGGCCTGGCGTGCCAATTCCCAATATGCCGCATGCTAGAATTTCGTCATGGCGAAAAAGAATAAAAGATTAGTCGCCCCGACTAACGACGAGCGCGCTTCCGGTATTGAAGCGCCCGCCGCCGCGGACCCTTCTGAAAGCGCTGTGCAGGCGGAAATAGAAGTGAATGCACAGACCTTCGATATCGATGAGTTCGGGTTACCAGACAGTACACGTGCGGATCTTGGCCGTGCGCTAAGTGAACAATCTATGCTCGCGGAAGAATTGCGATTCGAGATCGAGCACCTGGTATCTCGGCAACGCGGGCTGGAAGTTGAGGTGGCAGAACGCGCGGAAATCACAACCAGCGTCAATTCCGAATTGCGCCAAACGCGATCCGAGCTTGACGCGACGCGGCGAAAAATCAAGTCTCTCGAAGATGACTACAAGGTCAGCCAGGCGTCGTTTCAAGAAGCGAATTCGCTGGCTAGCGAACTTCAGGACAAATCGATCGCGTTGGAATTCACCGTTCAGGAATTGACAAAAACGATTGAATCACTTCAATCGGACCTGATCGCGAGCCCGTCGCTCGAACACCAGGCGGGGAATGAAATTGCCAGATGCCGGGCAAGTATCGCCGAACAGTCAGGAAAGCTTGCGGCTCAATTTCAAGAACTTGATTCCCTGAGGGATGACAACGTGCGAATTGAGCGTTATGCGGACTCTTTGAGGAACAAGCTTCGGGATCAACTCTCGAATTATCAATCGTCAGTCGCCGCTCAGCGCCAGCTTGAATCCAGCCTCAAAGCTGCCAACGACGTGATCGATCAGTTGTCTACTAAACTTACATACGAGCGACAGCTCGCCAGTTCGAAAGATGACGTTCTCGAGAACGTCCGTATTGAATACGAAAGAGAAATTCGGCAAATCAGGTTCGAACTCGGTGCGGCCGAGGAAACGCTTGCTGGCCAGGAAACGCTTGCTGGCCAGGAAACACTCAACGGACAAATGGCATCGGACCTGATTGATTACAGGGGATTTCGGGAGGCACTGGAATCTCAACTTTCCGAATTCGAAAAAGAGAGTAACAAGACGATCCGGGAATTAACGGGGAAACTAAAACGCGCCAAGCTGGATGCAGACGATTACGTACGAAAGCTTCGTATCAAGGACAGTGCGATATCGGATTTGATGCAGGAGCTATCAAAGCACACCAGCAAGATAGAACTCAAAGTCGATTTCGACAACGTCCTGCAGAAAATCGATGGTTACAAAGCTGATAGGAATGATCAACCAAGTCAAAAACTGCGCAATCGCGTAGCCCGTCTCTTGATTGGTAAAGCGGATGGCCGCGAGCTGCGCTTCCCGCTGTTCAAAGACAGATTGACTATCGGTCGAACGTCGCACAATGACATTCAGCTGAATATGAAATATGTCAGCCGGCGGCACGCGGTGATCTCTACGGAACTGGGCATGACTCGCGTCATTGATTGGGGAAGTAAGAATGGTGTATTCGTGAACAGGAAACAGATCACCGAGCAGATTCTCCAATCCGGAGACTTGGTGTCGATTGGCACGGCCGACTTCAAATACGAGGAACGCCCCAAACGCCAGTGAGCCTCGCACTCACTCGAGGGGAAATACCAATCGCCAATCTCAATCGATTTACCGCGTAGCCAATCAGGCTTGACCTTCCGGGCGCGTTAGTCAACGATTAGCGGCCTACGGGAAGCACCGCTAATGCCTGAAAACATCGAAAGTCGGAAAAAAGTTGCGCTCAAAGAGACGGCATTGTTCCTGGTGCTTTGGTTCGTGGGTATCGCCGTGCTGCCCGCAATCATTTACGTCGTCGGTCAATCGATTTTTGGCGAGTATGGGGAAACCGGCTTCTCCAACTTCTACGGGATGTTGCACAGCGAGTTTCGGGCCGGCAAGCCGGTCGTATGGTTCCTGATGCTGTCGCCGTACATAGCATGGCAGTTGTTGCGGCTGACGGCTTTTGGTTTTCGGCGCGCCGCCGCCCGATAAATGCGGAACTAGTCGGCGATTAGCCAGCAAATCTGCATAATTTGTGATTCTGATCACACTTTTTTCTTTGTTTTCAGCAAATTGCCGTGCTAATAATAGAAATTATGTTAATGAGGCTACACCCTTTGGCGCCTCACAGATTACGCTTGCAGTTACCCACTAACATTTATCCTGAATTCCCTGGCTGTCTACGATGAAGCGCTTGATCAACTGGTTCTCCGAAAAATTTGCCGCGAAAAAACCGGACTCGGACCGAACATTTCGACAGACCGGTGCCTACGTGATACCCAGACCTGCCAGACAAAACGCGCCGCCAAAATTGGAACCTGTCGTTCTCCAGAACGTCGATTATTCCGCGGACCTGGGCGGCAAAATAATTGATGGCGGGCCCGGTAAAAATGTACTGATTCGAAACAAATACGTACGTGAAGATTCGGGTACCCACGAGACTTTGAAAATAGTTGACGACAGCCTCCTTGATTCGGATGAGGAATTTGGGCTGGATCCGTACAACACTGGTCGCTTCGACCGTTCGAAGTATTGGAACAACTCACGTAAGTAGGTGCCTCCCCACGCGGAACCCAGGTTGGCGAATTGACGGGTTTTGTGACCGCAGGTAGTCTCCACGCCTGAATTACCGGAGCGTGGCGGGATGGGATTACGAATCTCTATTGATCTCGATGACGATGACCTCAAGCATTTTCGTCTGATTATGCGCGAATCGAGAACGTCCGTAGGCCAGTTGCACGCCGACGACATAGTGGCCGGTGCCGAGTCACTGCTGAAATCTGTTGATCGGCAAAAGGTCTCTGAATTTGTCGGCGAACGTCTCGACAAGCTCAGCGTAATGATCGATATGCTGGTGGATCATGAGTGGCGACTGCCCGAGAAGGATTCGGCAAGGGTCCTGAATGCCCTGGCTTATTTCACAGAACCGGAAGATCTGATTCCGGATCACATTCCAGGTCTCGGCTTCCTTGATGACGCCATCATGATTGAACTCGTCGTTCGGGAACTGGAGCACGAAATCGAAGCGTACGGCGATTTTTGCGATTTCCGTAAGAATCACCCGGCCGGCAAAGGCATCAAGAGCAAGACTTCGGATGTCACCCGGGAAGTCTGGCTCGAAGATCGGCGTAACGAGCTGCAGTCCAGGATGCGCCAACGGCGGAATTCGGCCTTGGCCCCCCAGTCCAGCCACAGTATAGACTGACCTCAACCCATTTCTATTTGACATAAAGTCCACAAAATGGCGTATTTGCCGGTTGCTGGCGTTGCTACGGCCAATAGTAATAGGCTGTCCCTGATACGCCCGCCCACATCGCCGCCTGTGCCAGCCAGCGGGCCGGGTGATGTTTTAGCAAGGCATAGAAACTCACAGCAGATATCGCTGTCATAGCTGTAAATACGGCAAAACTCATGACGAGCGGGCCATATTCCCGGATCAGTCGCGGATGGTCATCGCCAAGGATGAACACAATCAGGAGAACGGCGCCGAGACTGAATCCTATGGACAGACAGGAGCCAAGCATTATTCCTGTAATGACGGTGAGTGGGCGCATGGCGCGCATTTTACTTAGGCGCAGCGAACATATCCCAACAAAGCACCAAAATTGCCAAATTCGCCCTTGATTGAAGGGCTTATGCCATCTAGCCTAGCTCACTGGGATTAGGCTGCATGTCCGGAAGCGGACCACGGAGAGAGCTTTGAGAATACATTTGACCAGCATCCGGAAGCGGATAGGGATTGTCATATTTGCAGCGCTGCTGCTGCCTACTGCTTCGCCGATATTCGCAAGCACTGATGCGACGAAACTGGCACCTGTTGCCCGCCACGAAAAGATCGGCCAGCTGGTTACAGAATTTGTCCAGAAGTCCCATTATCGGCACGCCTCGGTTGACGATGATCTGTCGTCCCAGGTGCTGGACGGCTACATTGAATCTCTCGACAACAACCGAATGTATTTGCTTGCCTCCGACGTCGCCGCTTTCGAACAGTATCGATTGCTGCTGGATGACATGGTCAGGTCCGAACCTCTCGACCCGGTATTTGAAATGTTCGAGGTCTATCGCACCAGGGTGCGAGAGCGTCTTCAATTCGCACTGACGGAGCTCCAGACTGAACCTGATTTCTCCGTTGATGAAGACTACCTGTTTGATCGCGAAGACATGCCGTGGGCTGCCAACACTTCGGAACTCGACGAATTGTGGCGCCTGAGAGTTAAGAATGATGCGCTCAGCCTGGCACTTGCCGACCAGACCTGGGACGAAATCAATGAAAAACTGGACAAACGATACACGCGTTTTCTCAAACGCATGGACCAGATGAATAGTGACGATGTATTCGAAATGTTCATGAATTCGTTCGCGCATGCGTTGGATCCACACTCAAGTTACCTGTCGCCGCGAAATTCCGAGGAGTATCGAATTCAGATGAGCCTGTCGTATTTTGGGATCGGCGCATCGCTGCAAACAGAAGATGACTACGTCATGGTCATCAATATCATTCCTGGTGGCCCGGCTGCTATCGACGGACTATTGCAGCCCAAGGACAAAATTACTGGCGTGGCCCAGGGCGCAGACGGCGAACTCGTCGACGTCATCGGTTGGCGCCTTGATGACGTCGTCCAACTGATTCGCGGGCCCGCGGAAACTGTGGTGCGCCTTCAGGTCATGCCGGCCGGTGCCCTGCCGGGCGCCGGAGAGAAGGTTATTACGCTCACCCGAAATCAGGTGAAACTTGAGGAACAGGCGGCCAAAAGCCAGGTTATTACGATTCCCAGGGACGGTCGGGACTGGACGATTGGTGTAATCGATGTGCCCAGCTTCTACCGGGATTACCGGGCCCTGTCTAACGGCGATAAGGACTACACGAGCACGACGAAAGACGTCAAACGACTGATCGGCGAGCTTGAAGAAAAAGGAGTCGACGGGCTCATTATAGATCTGCGAAATAACGGTGGCGGTCATCTGACAGAAGCTACAGCGCTATCCGGTTTGTTTATCGATAACGGACCGGTAGTGCAGCTTAGAAATTCGAACGGTCGTATCAGCCGACTCGATGATCCGGATCCTGTACCACGGGTCGCATATCATGGACCGCTGGCCGTCCTGGTCAATCGCTACAGCGCATCCGCTTCGGAGATTTTTGCCGCCGCGATTCAGGATTACGCCCGCGGAGTAATCATTGGGCAGCAAACATTCGGCAAGGGAACGGTGCAAAATCTGTACTCGCTGGATCAATACGTACGTCGCCCGGACGATGAAGGATTGGGACAACTGACCCTGACGATCGGAAAGTACTATCGGGTTACGGGCGAAAGCACGCAACATCGGGGCGTTGATCCTGACATTGCATTACCTTCACCAATTGACGCAAACGTTGTCGGTGAGAGCGTTCGTGAAACTGCGTTGCCCTGGGATACGATTCGGACAACCGAATTCCGTGCTGGTACGCCGCTCGACACAACAATTGATTCGCTGACGGCCAATCACATCTCACGCGCTAAAGAAGATCCGGACTTTCAATATTTATTGGAGGGCATACGTGACGTAGAGGAAGCGCGTTCGCGTAAGTCGGTTTCACTAAACATCGATCGGCGACGAACAGAACGCGAAGATGAAATGGCGAAACGATTGGACAGAGAAAATCATCGCCGGGCCGCATTAGATCTCGATGCCTTGGCGACGGTCGAGGAACTCGAGGCGCTTGAAGGCCCGGACATTCACCTTGACCAGGCGGCAGCAATCGTCACCGATCTGGCGGTACTTCGCGAGGTCAAGTCGGCGCCGCCGGCCCAGACCGCGCGAAATACGGGTCAGCCGGCTAAAATGGAGAACTTGCAAGACTAATATTCGGTGTTATACTGAAGTACAACACCAGTCTACCTGACTCATTCCAAGTTGAGGTCGCCGTGGATACAAGCCGTCCGTTACAGATCGACACCAGCGTCGTCGCATTAGCGGCAATCACCGCCTTGTGCCTCGGATGGAGCACCAGCGCTCTCTGTGCCACGACGACATCGAGTGGACGCGACACAGGTACGGACGATCTACGAATTGCAGCTTTGCCGATAGAAGCGTTCTCAGTTCGCCTCGTCGATCATGTGTCAATTGCTCCCGACTCTTCCAGGCTCGCGTCATCGGATTTTGAACTGTTGGATGCACAAGACAGGACTGGTGAAACAGCGGCACCGTATCTCTACCTGGCCCCGCGAGTTGAAAATGTGCTCCGCGAAATATTCGATGCGACTCGAGAAGTCGCCGAACCTGGTGGGGCTCGCGAAACCACGTCCTCACCTGTAGCTGAAACCGATCGAATTTCCGACCATTCGAGCGATGACGAATCCGATCCGTCGGCAGTTTTGGATAATGAAATCGATTTGCCGCAGTTCCAGCAGCGGATGTTTCGAACAGATATTTGAATGCTGGCCGGATACGACGTTCAGCGACTGAAAATCTTCGACATTCCCCAATAGTTCTCGCCGACTAAATTTGCGTCACTTTTCCTGACCAGTCCATTTGAGTCGAATTGGAACAGCGTCGCCGCTGTATCGGCGATTGGTACAGCATCGTTACTGCCTGGAAATTTGGCCAGTTCACCAATCATCTTGGCGCGCTTCTGGAGTACGTCCGCAAATTCAGTACTTTGCTCCATACTTTCTATGCTTTTTTGGATTCGACCCAAGAGCTCATCACACTCGTATCGCGTGCCATAGTTAATAGCCCCAACGCTTTTTTCCGTCGACTCCTTGATCAAATCGGCTATCCGGAACTCGGCGAAATGAATATACAGCTGCTGGGCGAACGAGATGATCATCAGATTAATCGAGCGTTTGGCCGGAATCTCCAGTCCCTGGTGATCGGGAGGCTGTCGATTCTTGATCTCGTCGATTGCCTCATTGAGCATTCGCTCTTTCTGAACCGCCACTTCCAGTTCGCCAGCCAAACCGTCAACAAGTTTCATGGCGGACCGGCCACTAAACAACCGCTTCAAACCGCTCATCGACGCAAGACGCCTCTGTTCTGCCTGCAATTGATCTTCAAGCTGTAAAACGGCATCGCGTTTTTCGAGTAGTTGCAGTTCAACATCTTTTGCCTCAGCCTGGCGCTGCTCATTCCAGGTAACCAGCACGCTGCTGTGACGCTTTTGTTCCCGTTGTTGTTTGAGCTGTTCTGCAAATTTAGCTACTTTGCGTTCACATTTGTGCCCGAGACCACGCAATTGGTAGAAGACTACGACGTTGTGAGAAAGCTGTGCATCTACTAGCAAACTTTCGAGATGATCGAGCTTTTGCTGTAATCTGCATTTTGCGCCTTCCTGTTGTTTGATAACGTCCTGCAGTCGGAATTGCTCTTTGCGCATCCCCGCGAATTCTTTCTTAAGTTCGGCACGGTTCCAATACAAGTCCATCAGCTTGTCGCTGTCTTGTGACTTAACCTCGGAGTTTCCGAAAATCGCTGTCAAACTGGACAATGCATGCCCCTTTTACATAATCATGCACAACGCAGCGGCGCAATATGTGCAATTACAGGCTGAATCATGACAAGAGGGAGGCTGCCAATCCTTGACTGAATCGACAGTTTTGGTGGCTCGGACGACTGTTCGGCGACCTACCTAGCGTTCGAGAACCAGGTGCCCCTGATCCATCAGGTAGTCCAGCCATTTATTCAGCAGGACATTACGGCGCCAGCGAGAATTCAGATCCTGCCTGTGTTTTCGTGAAAGCTTTCGTAGTTCCGGATGCCGGTGGTCACCGGAGAATCGCATCGCCTCTGCCAATTTGCCGTCGAGGTAAAGGCGCACCTTCATGTCCGGATCGGCGACGCGAGAATTGTTTTCCCAAAAAAAATAGGACAACGACATGGTAATCGTGTAACGGCTTCGCTCCAGTATTTCGACGTGCAAGTCACAGTCGCCCGCAACCGATGACCGATAATAACCGTCGAGGCGATGAATCTCAGGGATCACCTGTAGCAACCGAAGGTAATTACTCTCGTAGAGTGCCATAAGCCCAACAAAGCTTCCTGGCCTTACGATCGCTTGTGGATTAAGTTGATGCTCGAGAAACATAGCTCGAATATATCACAGCAATTCGTTAACGCTAGCCATGCAAATTTGGTTCCGGACCTGAGTAATTGAGAAAAATATTAAGGTCGCACTCGGCGTTCTACGCCGGTAGTATTAAGAATCCTGCTCGCGATCTCCTCGATCGATAATTCCGTTGTATTTATGTGCGGTACATCATATTTGCTGAATATTTTTTCTGCCTCGCGCAACTCATATCTAACCTGTTGTGCCGATGAATACTGACCCAGTGCGCGGCGTTCCTTTCTGATCTGTTGGAGTCGCGTTGGTGCGATAGTCAGTCCAACCAGTTTTTCTTTCTGGCTCAAAAGAATATCGGGAAGTGTTCCGCTATCCAGTTCTTCGTCTGTTAACGGAAAATTGGCCGCATAGACTCCGTATTGCAAAGCGAGGTACAGACAAGTCGGCGTTTTGCCGGATCGCGATACCCCTATCAATATTACGTCTGCCACTTCGTAATTACGTGTGATGCCACCATCATCGTTTGCAAGCGCGAAATTCGTCGCCTCAATTCTTTTCATATAACTGTCAATATCACTCATTCCATGGGCACGACCGGGCTCATGGGTTGATTTCTGCTGGAGCTCTCTTTCCAGCGGCTCCAGGAATGCATCGAATATATCAAGATGCAAACCTTCCGCCTGACGAATGGTAGATCGAAAGTCGTCCTGAACCAGAGTTGAAAATACGATTGGTCTTAATCCGCCTTTTTCGGCCGCAGCATTGATCTTGCGTACCGCTTCTTCCGCCTTGTCATCGCTATCTATAAATGGCAAAGTCACCTGCCGGAAATCCTGTGAATTAAATTGCGTCAACAAGCTGTGACCTAGCGTTTCAGCGGTAACTCCGGTCTGATCAGACAGAAAAAATACGGTACGTTCACTCATTTAGAATCCAGCCTCTGGTCGTCGCATTTCTGATGCGGGTTGCATATATTGCGCTTAGTGATTGATTGTCCATTTCTTAGGCATTAAAACAAGGGAGTCAGTTTTGGATCCATACGTCATCAAGCTCAACCAATTGGGCATGCAAGATGTTGAAATTGTGGGTGGAAAAAACGCTTCGCTTGGAGAAATGATCAGCAACCTGGGCAATCTTGGCGTAGATGTGCCTGGTGGATTTGCGACAACCGCCGCGGCTTACCGTGACTTCCTCAACACAGATGGCCTCGCGGATCGAATCAACGACAAACTGGCTGAGCTTGATGTGGACGATATTGACGCACTGACCACCGCTGGCAAGAGCATACGCGACTGGATCAGCGCGACCGCCCTGCCCGATCGACTGATGACTGACATCGAGCAGGCATTTGACGAGATGTCTGGTGGCCGGAACATTTCGGTTGCAGTTCGTTCGTCAGCGACCGCGGAGGACCTGCCCGATGCCTCGTTTGCCGGGCAACAGGAAACGTTTCTCAATGTAAGAGGCATCGAAAATCTGATCGACGCGTTGCACCAGGTATTTGCGTCGCTTTTCAATGATCGTGCTATCGCCTACAGAGTTCACCAGGGATTTGATCATTCTCTGGTCGCATTATCGGTAGGCGTTCAATACATGGTTCGGAGTGATGTTGGCGCTGCCGGCGTTATTTTCACTCTGGATACAGAGACCGGTTTTCGAAATGCGGTTTTTATCACATCCTCGTATGGTCTTGGTGAAACGGTCGTACAGGGTGCTGTAAATCCCGACGAGTTTTATGTGTATAAGCCGGCGTTAAAAAGTGGGAAGCACCCGATTCTCAGAAAAAACCTCGGCAGCAAGGCCATCAAAATGGTCTATAGCGACAACCCGGAGCCCGGCAGGACCGTAAGCACGATCGACGTTGACGAGGCGGACAGTTTGCGGTTTTCGTTGAGCGACATCGACATTATTGCACTCGCCAGAACGGCCGTAGTAATCGAAGATCACTATGGACGACCAATGGACATTGAGTGGGGAAAAGATGGCACAGACGGCCGGCTATACATTTTGCAGGCGCGACCGGAGACTGTCCAAAGCCGCAGCGGCCGTACAATTGATCGATTCACACTGAAAACTCAATCGGAAATCCTGACGACCGGCCGCAGCATTGGACAAAAGATTGGGCAGGGAACCGCAAAGGTCATTAAGAATGTCTCCGAGATGAATCGCATTCA
The DNA here is from genome assembly GCA_027621915.1 of Pseudomonadota bacterium. Lineage (GTDB taxonomy): Bacteria > Pseudomonadota > Gammaproteobacteria > Steroidobacterales > Woeseiaceae > SZUA-117. The sequence continues at coordinate 25,072 of JAQCAD010000015.1, read as the reverse complement.
GCCTGGGGATGTTCTTGTGTCGGATATGACGGACCCTGATTGGGAACCGGTCATGAAACGCGCGTCAGCGATTGTAACCAATAGAGGTGGGCGAACCTGCCACGCCGCGATAATTGCGAGAGAACTTGGTATTCCTGCTGTAGTCGGCTGCGGAAACGCAACTACGGCAATTCAGGATGGTGCGGACGTTACGGTCAGTTGCGCTGAGGGTGACGAAGGATTCGTATATGCGGGCAAGCTTGAATTCGAACAGTCCAGGATCGAGCTTGATGCGTTACCGGAAATACCTGTCAAGATCATGATGAATGTGGGCAATCCGGATCGCGCATTCGATTTTGCCAGTATCCCTAATCATGGCGTCGGCCTGGCCCGCCTCGAGTTCATCATCAACCGGATGATTGGAGTGCATCCAAACGCACTTCTTGAATACGAAACACTGGATGACGACACCAGATTTGCGGTCGATGAACAGATGGCCGGTTATGATAATCCAATCAGCTTCTTTATCGAGAAGTTAGCTGAGGGTGTGGCCACTATTGCCGCCGCATTCGCTCCCGAACCAGTAATCGTCAGGCTTTCCGATTTTAAATCAAACGAATACGCGAATCTGATCGGCGGAGACAGGTACGAACCGTCGGAAGAAAATCCGATGCTCGGATTCAGAGGCGCTGCGCGTTACGTATCTGAAACTTTTCGGCCGTGTTTTGATCTCGAGTGCGCCGCATTGAAGAGGGTTCGAAACGACATGGGTCTGACCAACGTTCAGCTCATGATTCCGTTTGTACGAACTGTAGCGCAGGCAAAACAGGTCATCGATATTCTCGCAGAAAACGGGCTCGAGCGTGGCAAAGATGGATTGAAGATCATCATGATGTGCGAATTGCCAACGAACGCTCTGCTCGCCGATCAATATCTCGAATATTTCGATGGCATGTCGATTGGGTCCAACGACATGACGCAGCTGACTCTCGGGCTCGATCGCGACTCGGCTTTGATTGCCGATCTATTCGATGAACGTGACGATGCCGTTCTGGCGTTGTTGGCGATGGCGATCAAGGCATGTACGGCGAAAGGAAAGTATGTAGGAATTTGCGGACAGGGACCGTCGGATCATCCGGACCTTGCGCGCTGGCTACTCGATCAGGGCATCGAGAGCATGTCTTTGAATCCCGACACGGTCGTCGAAACCTGGATGTTTTTGGCCGGGAAAAAAGTTTGAAGACCCGGCCACTTCCCTAGAAGCTATCGTAACGAGACCGCCGCTGGACCTTCAGGCGCGGCAGTATCAGGCCCAGCAGAATTCCTCCAAATAGCACCAGGGACCCGGTGATAAACCAGTTGCGTGTCGTCTGGCCGCTGAGAATTTCGTTTTCCTGCTCCAGGATACTCATCTTAATTTCCGCATCCGTCAGTTGCTGTTGCAAGTCCTGATTCTGCCGATCGATCGCCAGCGTATTTGCCGCTTTCCTTGTGGTTTCGTCCAATTGCAATTGCAACCTGGACTTGTCCTGTTCCAATTGGCGAATCTGGCGCGTCGCGGTCTCGTACTCTGCGCGAACAGCGCCTAACTGACTGCCCAAACTGCTGCCTTGCGAATTTAAGCTCGTTAACTGCGCGGTCAGCGTTTGCAATTGCTCCCGCGCCGAGGGCTCAGACATCAGATACCTGCTCAATACCCAGCCTTCGGTACCCCCGCCCGTCCTGACGCGCGTATAGCCAGATTCGGCGTCCACTTCCAGGATCTCAAGCTCGACGCCACTGTCAATCATCAACTCGATAGCATTGCTTGTGCTGGGTCCTGTACGCAACATGACTTCGAACTGGTCGCTTACCCATCTCGATTCTGCGGCAACCGGTTGTAACAAGCCGAGGCACACCCACAGCGCTATTGAAGTCAGATAAAAGTACTTATTGGTCATTTCGAAAGATTCACTGTTCGGCGTTGGCGGCAACTATAAGACAAGCCGTTTTTCCACACCAGCATTTGTGGAATCCCTGCTTTTGTGTCTCTCAATGGCGACGAAAGTCGATCTATTCATTGTCGTGCCGAAGTTTGTGGATATTTTTCTCCCAGTTCGCGCCATCAAATTTCTCGACCTTGCCAGGCGAAAGGGTGCCAGGATCGAGACAACGTGCGTTTACACTTACCCCGTCTGGATGCGATCGCGGAACATAGAATGACTTGATTCCGCAATGTCCGCAGAAGTAGTGCTTGGCCACTCGAGTATTGAATTCATAGGTGGTCAACTGGTCTTCGCCCTCGACCAGGCGAAATGCTGCTTTTGGAACGATCAGGTGCAAATAACCGGTCATTCGACAAATACTGCAATTGCAGTCGCTCAGCATCTGATCTTCCGGTGCCTCCACTTCAAATCGGACCCTGCCACAATGACAACCACCCCGGTGAAGCTTCATTTTTTCACCCGTTTTGTCGATGTTTTTTTCCACACAATGAGCATATTGTTGGCCGGCATGGCGTAGGTTTTCTCAGTTACTAGATCGTTCTCCGAAGCAAGCACCCTAATTTCCGCCAAATCACGAATGCCCATCCGTGGATCGCGTGTTTTGAGCGACGCATCAAACTGCCTGTTACTCTCACTTGTGAAATCGTTATTCAGATTGAATGGACCGTACAGGCAAAACAGACCGTCCGCAGAAAGGGCGTTTCCGACCAATTGAAACATGCATATCACAGCATCGAAAGACATGATGTGTGCCGTGTTGGCCGAAAAAACGCCGCAATACTCGCCAGGCACACTGTCGACTAACTCTACGTCGAGATCCAGAGGCCTGCGCACGTTTGGCAGTGAAGCTTCCGCTATCCACGCATTGATTCCGTCATGATTCTCCAGGCGGTCGCTGGTTTGCCAGCTAAGCCAGGGAAGCTCGCGACCAAAGAAAACGGCATGCTGGCCGGTACCGGATCCGATTTCCAGAACCGACTGACAATTCGCCATCTCGATTCGAAGGACCTCAAGTATCGGTTCTCGATTGCGAAGAGTCGCGGGCGCGCCAGGTTTGTCCGTCATGATCAACCCGTTGCTGCCGCTACGATACGAACATGGTGCGGCGATAGTATGCGAGCTCCGCAATAGAATCCCTGATATCGTCCAGCGCACGGTGCGAAGATTCTTTAGTGTATCCGGCGGCCACTTCCGGCATCCAGGTGTTTGCCAGGATCTTCAGTGTGCTGACATCGAGATTTCGATAGTGGAAAAAAGCTTCCAGCTCCGGCATCAACCTGGCCATGAACCTTCGATCCTGGCAAATACTATTGCCACACATCGGTGACTTGCCCGCTAGCACGTATTTTTTCAGGAATTGAAGCGTTTCGGACTCAGCTTGAGTGACGCTGAGTCCACTCTCGAGCACTCGCTTGCTCAACCCGGACTCACCGTGCTGACGCGTGTTCCATTCATCCATACCATCAAGAATCGCTTGCGGCTGGTGTATGGCCAATTCGGGCCCCACTGCAATCTCGTTCAGTTGGGCGTCAGTGACGACCGTCGCAATTTCGATTATGTGGTCACTGGCGGTATCGAGACCGGTCATTTCAAGATCGATCCAGATCAGATTGGTTGCGTTGTCGCCTGCCAATTCCCGTTCGTCGTTGGCCATGTGTTCCTCGTTAAAGGACCGTGATCTACCTCGTGGCTGGGTAGTGTAACAGCGTAAATGGGTGCAAGGCTCTCCGGCGAGCGGCATACTCCTTTGCCATGGACCTGCAGATCATCTTTCTTCAATTGCTGTGACAGTCGAAACCCAGCATAAATGCCTCGTTATCGGCACATTCAGTCGCCGAATGAACCTGCGGATTGACCATTACGGAGAAATCGTCGCCCGCATCAAAGGCAAGAAGCTTCGTCCAGTTTGTGGCGACTACGTGATTGCCGAGCCAATCCTGAACGAGCCTGAGTGGTTGATCCAGTCCATATGCCACCGAGACAATGAACTCACCAGACCCGACAGCCGTGGGCGCAAGGAGGTGCTGGCCGCCAATTTGAGTTGTGTTGTTGTAATGGCCGCAGCCGAACCGAAACCGGACTGGTTCGTTGTCGATCGTTATCTCGCCGCGGCAGAAATCATCGGTGCCGAAGGAATCGTCGTTTTCAACAAATCCGATTTAGTCTCAGCCACTGAGAAAGCAAAAGTCGTTCTCGACGAGTACAGGAAAATTGGCTATTCGGTCTTGCTGTGCAGCGCCAAGAACGCCATCAATATGGAATTATTGTCGGCCGAGCTAAAAGGCAAGACGGCAATCATAGTCGGCCAGTCTGGCGTCGGAAAATCTAGCGTTATCAATAACTTGATCTCGGAAGCCGAACAACGCACCGGCGAACTGTCCGACAGTTCCCGCGAAGGCAAACATACAACGGCCAATTCAGTCATGCTGAACTTGCCGGACGGCGGCGCTGTCATTGATTCGCCCGGCGTACGCGATTACGCGCCAACAATCGAAAGTGCGCAGGACGTTAATCGGGGGTTTCGGGAGATCTACGAACGAAGCCAGCAGTGTCGATTCGCGAACTGCAAACATCTTCGGGAGCCTGGTTGTAGCGTTAAGGACGCTGCCGCGGGGCAAGAGATCAGTGAGCGCCGATATGAAAGTTACAAGCGCCTGATGTCCAGCTCGCAGAAACTGTCGGACAAATTCGGTTAGCGACTAACCCGGCGGCCAGGTTAACTGTCGCCCGCCCAGCACATGCAAATGAATGTGAAAGACTGTTTGTCCGGCAGCGGCGTTGCAATTCATGACCGCGCGATAACCATCGTCGGCAATGTCTTCCTGTCTCGCAATCTCTTTCGCAGCAATATACATCTCGCCAACAATGCCGGAGTCAGACTTTTTTAGGTCATTAATCGTCGAAATATGGCGTTTTGGAATGACCAGAACGTGCGTCGGCGCTTGCGGGTTGATATCCCTGAAGGCTACAACATCGTCAGATTCGTAAATCACGTCCGCATTGATTTTCCCAGCCGCGATTTTGCAGAAAAGACATTCGGAATCGGTCATTTCGCTACCCTGTTTACATCAATGTGATATTAATCGACCACGCGGCGACCAAAAAAAGCGTGTGACAACGTGCCGCCATCAACGTATTCGAGTTCACCGCCAAGCGGGACACCATGAGCAATCCGGCTGGCCTGAACTTCGTGTTTCCCCGCAAGATCGGCAAGGTAGTGAGCAGTTGCGTCGCCCTCGACCGTTGGGTTCGTTGCGATGATCAGCTCTTCCACGTTGCCATCGCGCAATCGAGCCTCCAACGCCGGCATACCGAGTTCATCAGGCCCAATGCCGTCCAGCGGTGACAGGTGGCCCATCAAAACGAAGTACAGCCCTTTGTATCCGGTCGCATCCTCAACGGCCATTACGTCCGCAGGAGACTCCACTGCGCAAAGCAATTTACTGTCACGGCCAGATGCCGAGCATATATTGCAGGCATCATATTCAGTCAACATTCGGCAGTGCACGCAATGACCAATACCCTTGACGGCATCAGAGAGTGCTCTCGAAAGTTCGTCCGCGCCGTTTCGATCACGCTCCAATAAATGAAATGCGATTCGTTGTGCGGACTTGCGACCGACGCCCGGCATGCATCGCAGGGTATCGATCAAACGCAAGAGTAATGGGGAATACGACACGTCAGTCAGCAAATGCTTCTAGAAAGGAAGCTTTATTCCGGGCGGCAGACTTAACCCGGCCGTCATTCCCGAAAATTTTTCCTGCACGGTGTTTTCGACCCTCCGGACGGCGTCATTGAATGCCGCGATAATCAGGTCTTCGAGCATGTCCTTGTCATCACCGAACAGCGAATCGTCGATTTCGAGACCACGCACGACATGCTTGCAGGTCATCGTAATTTTGACCATGCCGCCACCGGATACGCCGGTGACCGTCAGGCTGGCCATTTCGTCCTGCGCCTTTTGCATATCGGCCTGCATCTGCTGGGCCTGTTTCATGAGTTGACCGATACCGCCTTTCATCACTTCACTCCCGAATTGCTGCAGACTTGTTGCTCAATGGTTCAACAGAATCAGGCACCAGTTTGGCGCCAAACATTTCTTTAAGCGCCTGGACATTCGGGTCGGCCTCCAGCCCGGCGCGAGCCGCCTCGAGCGCCTCCGTCTCCTGCCTCGCTTCCAGTTGTGTCGGTGTCTCCGCCTTTGTCGGGCCCCTGGCGATAGTGATATCAACTGTCAGGTCTTCTCCGAAATTGGAGCTCAGAGCCTCAGCCAATGCCAATTGACGAGGTTTAGTGAGATAGGACTCGGAACGACTGTCAAGACTCAAAAACACGGTGTCAGCTTTTCGGCAGAGGTATGCGCAATTGCTGGCAAGCTGTTTGTTAACTCCCGACAAACTGAGCTGGTTTATCAGTTCGGCCCACACCGGCTCTCGCCATACTGCATTTGCTTGTATATTTGCTGGGGCACCCTCACCGCCTTGAATCGCCTGCTTTTTCGCCGTCGCAGGAGCCGGCGCGGCTATTACCGACTTGTCTCGGGTTGCCGTTCCGCTGCCCGCAATCCCTGCGTCTCCGCCCGGTTGGAATGTAAGCATTCTAAGCAGCGTCATTTCAACGCCGCCCCGCGGGTCAGGAGCGAGATGCAGGTCGCGACGACCCAATAACGCGATCTGATAAAAAAGTTGAACGTCCTCGAGAGAAATACTGGCCGCGAAATCCGCAATTTCAGCCACATTTACGCTGTCTTCCTGATCCACAACCCCAACGGCCTGATAAATTGCTATGCGCTGCAGCATTCTCGCAAGATCGTCGAGAAGCTGTGCATAGTCAGGAAATTGCTCATCAACGTCAGCGATTGCCGCTATCAACCCTTGTGAATCGGCGCCAGCAAGCGACTTGACTATCTTACTAACATGCTGGCGATCGATTGTGCCGAGCATGGAAGCGACACCTTCTTCGCTGACTGTGCCGCCGCAAAAAGCAATCGCCTGATCCAGCAAGCTCAGGGCGTCGCGTAAACTGCCGTCGGCAGCCCTGGCAATCATAACCAGCGCCGCTGTTTCGAACCCGACAGACTCGGCATCACAAATCAGTTCGAGCCGCTCGCGAATGAGCGAGGGCGTAAGCCGTTTCAAGTTGAATTGCAGGCAACGTGACAGCACCGTTATGGGCAGTTTCTGTGGATCGGTTGTTGCCAGGAGGAACTTCACATGCGGCGGCGGCTCCTCAAGTGTCTTCAACAAAGCGTTGAATGAACTTTTTGACAACATGTGAACCTCGTCAATCAGGTATACCTTGAACCGCCCCCGCGCCGGCGCATATTGAACGTTGTCCAGGAGGTCTCGGGTATCATCAACCTTGGTCCTCGAAGCCGCATCGACCTCGATCAGATCGACGAAACGCCCTTCGTCAATTTCCCGGCAGGCACCACATTCGCCACATGGTTTTGCGGTGATGCCGTTGTCACAGTTAAGAGATTTCGCAAGAATTCTGGCGATGGTAGTTTTGCCCACCCCGCGAGTACCGGCGAACAGGTACGCATGATGCAATCGCCCTGTTTCGAGCGCATTTGATAGCGCTTTGAGCACATGTTCCTGCCCTACGGTTTCGGCAAAATTCTTGGGGCGCCATTTCCGGGCCAGTACCAGGTAACTCATAAGAGATCGCGACCGCACATCGTTTTTGTCCCAGAGGATCGAACAGTGTAACCAATGAGGCACACGAGGCGAAGCCTCATATGACGCTCAATACAAATGAAGTGGCCCGCGCCAGCTGTTCCCCGGCACCCGGCGTCGCCGCTGCCGCTGCTCCCTTCCGGGCCTGACGGGGTTCACGGGTGGCCGTCGCGAGGAAGCCGACACGGGCCGGCGGCGATTATCGCCTCATCATGTGGCCGATACAACGCAATGAGAGGAGATCGCGAAATCTACTGCAACATCTACCGTCAAGGTTGCTATTCTCTCGCTTTGCGCGCATCGCCGAGGGCGATCAGAGAAACGAAAGATCAGGAGATTAGAATGTCCCGAGTGCCCGAATTTGCGACTGTCGACCCGTTCGATGGCATGACAGCAGCCAATCCAGGAATTCTGCAGAACCTCGTAGGTGGCAAGTGGGTTAACGGCGATGGACGTTATGACGACGTCGTTGACCCCATGAATGGCGATGCATTCATCAAAGAACCTCACACGACCGATTTCTCGCCCTATGTCGAGGGCCTGAAGAGTTGCCCGAAATCCGGACTGCATAATCCGCTGAAAAACCCGGGTCGGTATGTGTACCTCGGGCAGGTCTGTGCACGTGCAGCGGCACTCCTGGCAACTCCACAGGTAGAAAATTTTTTTACCAAACTGACCCAGCGAGTTATGCCAAAAAGCTGGAATCAGAGTCTTGGAGAGACGGTCGTTACCCGGGTATTCCTTGAGAACCTGGCCGGTGATGGCGTTCGTTTCCTCGCCCGTGGTTTTTCGAATCCGGGGAACCATGACGGTCAGGAATCGAGGGGTTACCGGTGGCCGTACGGTCCGGTCGTCATCATCGCCCCATTCAACTTCCCCCTCGAAATTCCGGCCCTGCAACTGGTCGGCGCGCTGGCGATGGGCAACCGGCCTCTGATCAAGCCCGAGACCAAAGTCAGCGTCGTTCTCGAGCAATTCGTGCGATTGCTAATCCACGCAGGTCTGGATCCGAATGACGTCGACATGATTCATTGCAGGGGCACAGACATGGGGCGGCTGATCGAGGACTCTCGCGACCATATCCGACTGGTGCAATTCACTGGATCCAGTGGCGTCGCAGAACGATTGTCCGAAATAATGAATGGTGCGGTCAGAATAGAAGATGCCGGGTTCGACTGGAAAGTCATTGGACCCGATTTCCACCCCGACCAGGTCGACTACGTCGCATGGCAATGCGACGAAGACGCATACAATTCATCCGGGCAGAAATGTTCAGCACAAAGCATGGTAATGGTGCACAACAATTGGGCGGATGCGTTGTTACCAAAACTCGGCGAACTCGCCGGCCGTCGAAACCTGAACGATCTGTCGCTCGGCCCCGTACTCACGTGGACGAATGACCAGATGAAGGCACACATCGACGCGATGCTGGCCGTACCAGGCGCCGAACTGCTTTTCGGTGGTAAGCCTTTGAAAAACCATTCGATTCCGGCGTGTTACGGGGCGATGGAGCCCACCGCCGTCAAGGTTTCCATCGATGCGGTCGCGGGCAGGTACTTCGAGCTGATTACCACTGAGTTGTTTGGTCCGTTCCAGGTCATCGTCACATGGGGAGACGGGGATCTGCCGAAGGTGCTGGATGTGCTGGAAAGAATGTCCCACCATCTGACCGCAGCGGTGGTCAGCAAGGATGTTGATTTTCAGAATGCGGTGCTCGGTGCCACTGTCAATGGGACGACTTATTGTGGCATCAGGGCAAGAACGACAGGCGCGCCACAGAATCACTGGTTTGGGCCAGGTGGTGACCCTCGAGGTGCCGGCATTGGTACCACCGAGGCCATTCACGTCACGTGGAGCCACCATCGTGAGGTCATCATGGATCAGAGTTCGATACCAGGCGGATGGGAAATTCCGCCAGTCAGCTAGACGTTGAGCGAAGCTCCAATGGACACAAAGCTGCCGGACTCCGGCACCACGATATTCGCAGTGATGAGTGCGCTGGCGATCGAACACAAAGCAATTAACCTGTCGCAGGGCTTCCCAAGCTTTAACCCGGATCAGGCCCTCCTCGACCTGGTTACCCATTACCTGAACAATAATGGCAATCAGTACGCGCCGATGCTTGGCGTACCGGCACTTCGCCAGTCAATCGCCGAAAAAGTATCAATGCTCTATGGTCGTAGCGTCGATCCGGACCGTGAAGTCACCGTTTGCGACGGTGCAACGGAGGGGTTGTTCAGTGCCATTCAGGCAATTGTTCACCCCGGCGATGAGGTAATCGTTTTTGATCCTGCGTATGACTCCTATGAACCGTCAGTCACGCTGGCTGGTGGTAAAACCGTACATATCCCGTTGATTGTAACTACGGAAAAACCGGACTTTCATATCGACTGGGAACGTCTGAAAGATTCGATAAATGAAAAGACGCGACTCATCATTCTGAACTTTCCGCACAATCCGACCGGGGTCATCCTCAGTGCCGCCGACCTGGACGTGCTTGCCGATATCGTACGTGACACGAAAGTCTACCTGCTCTCTGACGAGGTTTATGAGCATATTGTTTTCGATGGAGCCGCGCACCAGAGCTTTATAAGGCACGACGAGTTGTGGCAGCGATCATTCGTCATCTCGTCATTCGGCAAGACTTATCACGCAACCGGCTGGAAAGTTGGCTATTGCGTCGCCCCGCCCGCACTAAGCAATGAGTTTCGCAAGATACATCAATGGGTTTGCTACGCCGTAGTTTCACCAATTCAACATGCACTTGGAGATTACATGGCGCGGACACCCGATCATTACGCGGCATTGCCGGCATTTTACGAGGAGAAACGAGATCGTTTTTGCGCACTTGTCAGTGAGTCTCGATTTCGATTTCGCCCGGCCAATGGTACTTTTTTCCAAATATTGGATTATTCGAATATCACAGATGAAGATGATGTCTCTTACGCGAAAAGATTAACGCGGGAAATCGGGGTGGCATCAATTCCTATTTCTGTTTTTTGCGAACAGACACCCGCCAGTCGAAAATTGAGATTCTGCTTTGCCAAAGATGACGACATGCTCGTGGAAGCGGCAGGAAGACTATGCCAACTTTGAAAGTATCTATCGTGCAGTCAAATCTCCACTGGCACGACGCCCGACGAAACCGTGAAATGTTCAGCCTGGCGATCCAGAACATCAGGGAACAGACAGACCTCATCGTCTTGCCCGAGATGTTTACGACCGGTTTTTCGATGGACGCGCCAGGACTCGCAGAACCCATGGACGGCGATACAGTCGTGTGGATGAAACAAATCGCAGCCACCCATGGGGCCGCTGTATGCGGCAGCGTGATAGTTGTCGATGGCAATTCATACTTCAATCGATTTATCTGCGTGATGCCCGATGGCTCCGCAGCCACGTACGATAAGCGCCACCTTTTTCGTCTTGCTGACGAACACAGTCACTATGCCCCTGGCAATATCCTGCGAACGTTCGAGATCAAGGGTTTTCGAATTCGCCCGATGATTTGCTACGACCTCCGATTTCCGGTCTGGAGCCGAAACCGCGGCGATTACGACCTGCTGCTGTATGTCGCGAACTGGCCCAGCCGCCGGCACAACGCCTGGGCCACCCTGCTACGGGCGCGCGCGATCGAAAATTTGAGTTACCTGGCCGGCGTAAACCGCGTGGGACTGGATGGCAACGATCTGCCGTATATCGGCGGAAGTGCCATCATCGACTACCTTGGAAATGACCTCGTCGATCTGGGAGATCAGGAAGGCACTGGAACAGCAACGCTTGACCTCGCGACGCTCAGAAATTTTCGAGATAAGTTCCCGTTTGATAAAGACGCAGACGAATTCGCACTGGAGCGTTAGGATCGATACGTCATTTGACCCTGATCGAGAGGCGTTGCACAAAGCGCTTGATGCGATTCTTCAACCATCTCTCGAATCTGCCAGGCCGGAGTTTTCGGCAATACTCCCTGAGGAGGGCATTGGCGAAATTAAAGCCCTCGAATTGCTGGCGCCGCTGGTGATCGGTCACGCACGGCGATTAAACGCCGAAACGGCGTTCGCACATATGGATCCACCCACGCCCTGGGTGACCTGGGCAACGTCTCTTTGGAATGCGGCGTTAAATCAGAATCTGCTTCATCCCGACGTCGCGCCAGCGGCGCGCGACATCGAAGACCTGGTTGTCCGCTGGCTCGCTCCCTGCTTCGGCATGAACGGCGGACATATGACGCCGGGTTCGACAGTCGCGAACCTGACTGCGCTTTGGGCCGCCAGGGAAATCAAGGGAATCAGGCGCGTGGTTTCGTCGACCGCTTCGCATCTGTCCGTTGCGAAGTCCGCCCACATACTCGGACTTGATTACCTCGCTGTCGATACAACGGGGTTCGGTCAGATCGACCGTGAGCAGCTTCCCGCTGACCTTTCAGATTCAGCCATTGTGCTCACGGCAGGTACGACGAGTGCCGGTGCATTGGACGACCTGACGCTGACAGGCAACGCAGCGTGGAAGCATGTGGATGCGGCCTGGGCAGGCCCGTTACGACTGTCCAGCAAACACCGCGGCAGGCTCAACGGAATTGATACAGCGGACTCGATTGCCATGTCCGCTCATAAATGGTTTTTCCAGCCCAAGGAATCCGGTTTGGTACTGTTTCGGGATTCCGCCGCCGCTCACAGGGCGGTAAGTTTCGGGGGCGCTTATCTCGCGTCACCCAACATTGGCGTAATGGGATCGCGCAGCGCGAACGCGGTTCCGCTGTTTGCCACTTTGCTTTCCTGGGGCCGGGCCGGCCTGGAGATGCGTATCAACGGCGCGATGGAGTCGGCCCAGATGCTGTTCGATTATCTCGACAAACAGGCGAATGTACGACTGTACGGACCTAATGCCAGCGGCGTGATTTTGTGGCGTACCAAAGACAATACCGACGTACGGGACCTGATCGACCGACTGCCCGAAGGTTCGGCGTCGACCACGACGATCGGCGACCTAGGCTGGGTCCGACACGTAGCGGCCAATCCGACTGTGAATATCGACGCGTTGCAGCGTGCAATCGGGACGGCAATATCTGTCCGGCAACCCGGGCATGACCAACTCCTTATCCGCCCCAGCCCGTCACGCCGGTGAAAATGGCGGGCAAGCCAATAATCAGGGTCTCGTCGAACTCATAATGTTTCACATGTCTTTTAACGCGCAACGCCTTGTTATTCCAGCCTAATGTATTCGACGAACGGCGATACTTCCGGATCACGATGCGGTGCGGGACGGGCCGGTGCACTGCCAGTTGGACGGGCCACGAATTCGTCGCAATAATGGCCCGACAAGAAGACCAGAAAGCGCAAACTCTGCATGTCCTCGACTAAATTCAAATTCACGACGGTCACGGCCGTGGTAATCGCCAACATGGTTGGCACCGGTGTCTTTACCAGCCTGGGATTCCAACTGCTCGACATACAATCCGGATTCGTCATTCTGATGCTGTGGGCGATCGGCGGTCTGATCGCCGTTTGTGGCGCGATGACTTACGCGGAACTCGGTGCAGCAATACCCCGCTCCGGCGGCGAGTACAATTTCCTGGCACGGATTTATCATCCGGCGGCCGGCTTTGTTTCAGGCTGGACCTCGGCGACCATCGGCTTCGCCGGCCCGACCGCATTAGCCGCCATAACGTTCGCGGCATACGCAACGACGATCTTTCCAACAACTTCGCCGGAATGGGTCCAGAAAGTACTGGCGGTTGGATTGATCGTCGGATTGACAATTATTCACAGTAGCAGCAGACGCAATTCGGGTGGACTGCAAGTTGTGTTCACGATCCTTAAAGTTGGCGTGATCGTCGGATTTTGTCTCGCTGCGATCTTCGCGATTGATACGCCTCAGCCGATTCAATTTCTCCCGGCTCGCGGTGATGGCGCCTTGTTAACAAGCAGCGCATTCGCGGTTTCGTTGATTTACGTGAGCTACGCCTACACAGGGTGGAATGCCGCAACTTACCTCAGTAGCGAACTCGAGAATCCGCAACGAACTCTTCCTGGCATCCTCTTGACCGGCACCCTGGTCGTCACGATCCTGTACGTATCCCTCAATTTCGTCTTTCTCTACACAGCATCGGTGGATGCACTAAAGGGAGAGCTGGAAGTCGGATTCATCGCCGCTCAGGCGGCGTTCGGCGAGCTAGGTGGCCAATTCACCGGAATCGTACTTGCATCGCTGCTGGTGTCGACGGTCAGCGCAATGACAATCGCCGGTCCACGTGTTCTGCAGGTTATCGGCGAAGACTTCAAGGCACTTGGTTTTCTTGCGAAAAGAAACAAAGACGGGATTCCGAGCCGAGCAATCCATATTCAGTCGGCGCTCGCCATCGGTTTCGTACTCAGCTCAAGTTTCGAATCAATTCTTGTTTTCGCCGGTTTTACGCTCGCACTCAATAGCTTCGCGACCGTAGCCGGTGTATTTGTTCTGAGAAGAAAGCAGCCAGACCTGCCTCGGCCTTACCGCACTTTTCTCTACCCGGTCCCGCCGCTCGTCTATCTGTCGCTGACCGGTTGGACGCTGTGGTTCGTATTGATGAACAAACCAGTTGAGGGCCTGTTCGGCCTAGGCGTCATCGGTTCCGGCCTTATCGTCTACTTCCTGTCCCATGTCAAAAGTTCGTCGCGCTCTGCCTCATGAAATTGTCGATTATCATCGTTAACTACAAGGCATGGGGGCACCTGCAGTCCGCTCTCGACGCTATTCATCCCGGATTCCCGGCTGACTGGGAAATCATCGTCGTCGACAACGAATCTGACCCGGTCACTTTCCAGGAGTTTCAGAGCCGATACGCTTGGGTCAAACTCATCGCAAGTTCGGCCAACACCGGCTTCGGTTTCGGCTGCCGCATAGGAGCCGCTGAGGCACAGGGAAAGCGGCTCCTGTTCATGAACCCGGATGTCGTGGCTACAGTTGATGAAATACAGGCGCTAATGGCCGAAAAATCAGCCTATCCGGACGTCGCGCTATTGTCGCCAAAGCAGGTGGGCACAGACGGTCGACCACAGAAAGTGTTTGACGAGTTCCCCAACCTGTTAAATCAAAGCAAGACTTTGAAGGCACTCCTTCGCGTAGTCGCACCATCGCGCTCTACTGACCCCCGGGCAGACCATCGCGAGCTGGTTTACTGCGATTGGGTCACCGGGTCCTTCCTGTTGATTGACAGAAGCGACTACGACGCAATTGGCGGTTGGTCACCGGATTACTGGATGTACGTTGAGGACGCGGATCTGTGTCGTCGCGCACACCAGGCAGGGCTGCGGGTCGCCTACACGCCGAAGGTGCAGGTCGTCCACGCTCATGGCGGCTCAAGTCGGATCAATGTGCAGGTCAAGTCTATGACCAAGCTCGAAGTGATCATATCGAAGCACGTCTACACCTCGAAGCACACCAGGGGGCTGAAGCGGTGGTTAACGCATGGCCTGATCATACTTGTCAGGGTGCCGGGCCTTATCCTGGCTGCTTTTCTGGACTTGATCAGTCTGCGCCAGATACCGGCGTTGCGGGTACGAAGCAGGATGCTCAAGGGGCTGCTGGGCTACTACATCGGAGCGCTCCGGAGCGGCAGCTGGATCAGTCCGCGAGCGCAAGCCAATCAGGCATAGTTCCTTTCGAGCCATGCCCGGTAACTGCCATCCATCACAGCGCGCCACCACGCCTCATTGGACAGCATCCAGTCGATTGTCTGACCGAGTCCTGAATCAAAATCTTCCGTCGGTAAATAGCCTAACTCGTTTGTCGACTTCGTCGCGTCGATTGCATACCGCCAGTCGTGGCCCAGGCGATCCTTGACAAACGAAACGAGTGACTCCGTCGGTTTGCCGGTTGCCGCAGGTGCGTCAGGGAATGCCACAGCAAGCTCCGGTCGTTCGGCAAACAATGTGTCTGTTCGCGCACAAATCTCCCTGACAATATCGATATTCGCATGCTCGTTATTGCCGCCCAAATTGTAAGTCTCGCCTGCTTTCCCCCGACTGATGACAAGGTCTATGCCTCTGCAATGATCCTCGACGTACAACCAATCCCGAATATTTGATCCATCGCCGTAAACCGGCAATGTCTTTCCGGTCAATGCATTGACAATCATTAACGGAATTAACTTTTCAGGAAACTGATATGGACCGTAATTGTTCGAGCAGTTACTGGTCGTTACGCGCAAACCGAAAGTATGGTGATACGAGCGAACCAGGTGATCTGACGCGGCCTTACTCGCGGCATAGGGTGAGTTTGGTGCGTACGGTGTTTTTTCGGTGAAAGCAGGATCATCCGGACCCAAAGTGCCATACACTTCATCGGTCGACACATGGTGAAATAGATGTGAAGGCGGCGCATCGTCCCTATTCAGCCACACCTCACGGGCCACTCGCAGCAAATTGTGAGTTCCGTTTACGTTCGTCCTGATGAATGCGTCGGGCTCGTGGATGGAACGGTCCACGTGTGACTCTGCCGCGAAATGCACAATCGTATCGAGCTTTTGATCGACCAACAGCGAAGTAACGAGTTTCTGATCTGCAATGTCGCCATGCACAAACTCGAATCCAGCAAATTCGTCCAGGCCCTGCAGATTCGCCATATTGCCCGCATACGTCAGCGCATCCAGCACGACGATCTGGTCATCGGGATATTTGCCGGCCCAGTATCGAACGAAATTGGCACCGATAAATCCCGCGCCACCGGTTACCAGAAGTCTACGCATAAACTTCCGCATTCTTAAAGGCGACACCATTGCTGTCAGCTTCCGACATCAACGGAACCCTGCCGGGCTCCGAAGGCCATGCAATGGCAATGTCCGGATCGTCCCATCGGATGGATCGGGCGTATTCAGGAGCATGATAGTCGGTCATCCGGTATTCAAAATCGGCGACGTCGCTCAGCACCATGAATCCGTGTGCGAAACCCGGGGGCACCCAGATGAGCTTTCGATTTTCTTCCGACAAAATTTCGCCAACCCATCGTCCAAATGTTGCCGACGATTTCCTGAGGTCGACAGCAACGTCGAATGCCTCGCCGCGGATGACGCGAATCAGTTTCCCCTGCGCCTGGCTGATCTGATAATGCAGACCACGAACCGTCCCGCTGGTCGAGCGACTGTGAACATCCTGCACGAAGTTCGCGTCAATGCCCGCCGCACGAAAACGATCAGCCTGCCAGGTCTCCATCAGGAATCCACGCCCGTCTTCATGCACGAGCGGATCAATGACGATAACGTCCGGAATATGGGTCGGCGTGAAATCCATCAAAAGGTGGTTTCCTCGAGCATGGCGCGCAAATAGTCGCCATAACCGCTTTTCCCCAACCTGTCCGCAAGAATTCGCACGTCAGCCGCGTCAATGAACCCGTTCTTATAGGCGATCTCTTCAGGGCAACATATCTTAAGACCCTGACGATGCTCAATAATCTGCACAAACTGAGCCGCCTCCAATAGCGACTCGTGAGTCCCGGTGTCGAGCCATGCCGCACCTCGACCGAGCACTTCTACATGCAAGGTATCGTCCGCAAGATACATTCGATTAATGTCCGTAATTTCCAATTCGCCACGAGCGGAGGGCTTAAGTGTTTTGGCCATCTCGACGACCCGGGCATCGTAAAAGTAGAGTCCCGTTACGGCATAGCTTGACTTGGGTTGCGCCGGTTTCTCTTCAATACCGAGCGCCTTTCCATCTTTATCAAAATGCACGACCCCATAGCGCTCGGGATCGTTGACGTGATAAGCAAAAACTGTCGCAACGTGCGACTGGTCCGCCGCTGAAATGAGTTGCCGTTCGAGACCATGCCCGTAAAAAATATTGTCGCCTAAAACCAGAGCGACGGACTGCCCCGCAATGAAGTCTTCGCCGATAAGAAAGGCTTGTGCGAGGCCGCCAGGATGCGGCTGAATAGCATAGGACAGCGTTATTCCCCACTGGCCGCCGTCACCCAGCAGCTGCCGAAACGAGTGCTGATCTTCAGGGGTGGTGATGACCAGTACGTCCCTGATTCCCGCCGACATGAGCGTTGAGAGCGGGTAGTAGATCATCGGCTTGTCATAGATCGGCATCAGCTGCTTACTGACCGACAGCGTTAGCGGATACAGGCGTGATCCGGTGCCGCCGGCGAGAATGATCCCTTTGCTGGTACTGTTGCTCACCGTTTCACTCCAGGCCTAGTTCTTGACGATCCCAAAGGATGGAATCGGAATTATGTATTGACCACCCTGATCGCTGAACTGCGAAGTACCGGCGATTATCTCACGGGCAAAATTCCATGCCAGGATAAGCAGGTAATCCGGCGGATCTTTTTCCAGGACTGACCGATCGACAATTGGTATTCCATTGCCTGGCGAAAATCGGCCAATCTTTTCGGGCGTATCATCGACGATGTAATCGATCGTATTACTATCCAGACCGCAAGCGTTGAGTAAGGTGTTCCCTTTGGCAGAGGCGGCAAATGCTGCAATCTTGGCGCCTTCCGCTTTTAGCTTGCATAATTCCCTCGACAGATTACTTATCAAATCGTCGACCTCGCAATTCCAGTTCAGGTATTTCTTATCGTCGTGATACCCATCGGCTTTTTCAGCATCGATGAATTTTTTCACCGACGTGTTGATTTCGTGATTCCCTGCAATACCGATAAAGACTCTCACACTGCCGCCGTGAATGTCCTGTTTTTCGACGTTGAAAACTTCCATTCCAGACAACGCTGCGAGCCTTCGCACGGGCTCGATCAGGACATAACTCAAATGCTCAAAATAAATTGTGTCAAACTCGTGGTGTTCAATGAAATCGACGCCATATGGGAACTCCAGCATCAACGCCCCTACTTCCGCAAGGCAGTTTTTTGCAGCTGAAATAAACCCGCGTACATCATCCACATGTGCGAATACATTGGTCGCAGTTATAAGCTTGGGCCGCTGATATTCATCCAGAATTCTCCGTGCAACCTCAACCGACCAGAACTCGTTGATTGTCGGAATGCCGCGCGCTTTCGCGATAGCCGAAATATTTTCCGCCGGGTCGACATTCAGCACATCCACGCCCAGTGCATCCTTGAACTCCCGTAACAGCGCACCGTCATTGCCGGCGATGTCGACCACCAGGTCACCTGGCACGAGCCCGAGAAACTGCTGTACTGACTCCGCCATCGACCGGCAGTGCCTGACGTATCCCTTGTTGACCGATGAACGATAGGTGTAGTGAGAGAACATTTCGCGCGGATCAATTACGACAGTCAACTGAGAAAGCGAGCAGTCGCGACAATACTGAACCTGCATCGGAAAACGCTGCATCGATTTCGCTTCGTTTGCGGTCGGCGCGAGATTGTTGGCAAGCGGCATCATGCCTAGATCAAGGTACTTCTCGAGCGCGGCCCCCCCGCAAACCCGACAACTGGTCACTGCGCGGACGATCCCGCGGCCTTGCTTGTATTCCGACCAGCGGGTCAGGTCGAGCGATGTGTCGGCAGGAGACGAGTGAGCTGACTGTCCTCGCTCGATCGACGCGACGCCGGGATTGCGTACTTTCGCATACTCGAAAATCCTTCGTTTCGGCCCGCCGATATTCACAACACCTGTCAGGGGGCTACGGGCAGCGAGCAAAATTTCCGGTGCGATGATGTCTACGTATTCCTTCGACGACCATTTGTCGGCAAATGCTGCCGGGTAGTCGAACTGACTGCTGCCAAAACTGGTGCGAATGATGAGGTGATTCGGAACTGCACGGACGGCCGCCTCTCCCGCGAGCTTGGTCCATGCATAAAGGTTCGATGGCAGTAGTTCGTCTGACTCCGAATAATTTCCCCGATCGCCTTTGTAAACGTAGTCCGTCGACAAAAAGACAAGACGCGTGCGGGTATCCAGGCAGGCCCTGGCCAGATTGACCGTCCCCTGAATATTCACATCCAGTGCCGATGCCGGGCTCGCTTCGATATCACGATTGGCGGTCACCGCGGCAGCATGCAGGATAATGTCAGGCTTGTGTTTCGCTATGTACGCGGCGACGACAGCGGCGTTCGTTATATCCACCTCATCCCGGGAAGGGGCCGTGAGGCCCGCATTCAGCGCCAACAGCTCTGTGCCCAACATGCCCGAGCCGCCCGTTAACAGTATTTGCACTCTTCAAACTCCGTGCCGGCACAAGGGACTCAGCCCTAATGCGGGAAAGCCCGCATGGTACAGTCCCGGCATCAGGCTGTCTAAGGCAGGTGGTGTGAAAACGCCTGATTTTTGTGCCATTTTCCGGCATGATGCGACCCCTTAAATGGATGCAAAAAAACAAAAACCCGATCCGACTCAGGCCGCTTTCGAAAGGTATCCGGAGTTAAAGTCGATGTTCGACGAATTTCCGAAGTACCGGGCGGAAATTCTGCCGTCCAGGTATTGGGACGCCCTTAATCGCAAGAATCTGCAGCAGCTCGTAGACAGCGGCTATGAGAACTTCAAACGTACGCTGGCGCGGAACTACTTCACGTGGATCGTCAATCCGCTAAACAAGCAGATTCGTTTCCTGATGCGGGAGGCGGGAGTCTGGCAATCAATCAGGATATTTTTCGCCGCCCTGGTATCACCGCGCCATGACCTCTTGAAGCGGAAGCACACCATTTTCTACAACATGCTCACCAATCTGCTTTGGTCCTATGTAGAGAAAAACGATTCCGAGGGTCATTTGAATCAGCTACATGAGCCCCTTGAAGGAAACCCCCTGAAGGTGATGCGGAACGGAAAGCTCATTTCCCAGGATCTCGCCAATTCGCTGATTGAATACAAGGCGATACTTCATCCAGATCTAGACCGGCGCCAGGTTCGGACAATTCTCGAGCTCGGCCCGGGTTATGGTCGAACGGCGCATGTATTCCTGACCTTGCAGCCGGGCTGCCGGTATATCCTTGTCGATATTCCGCCGGCCTTGTATGTGGCGCAACGGTATCTGACCAGTATTTTTCCAGCGCGAAAAACGTTTGGCTTTCGCCCATTTGAAAAGTTCGCAGATGTACAAGAGGAATACGAGGCAGCCGATATACTTTTCCTGACGCCGAATCAGCTGGAGCTTTTACCGGAGAAATGTGTCGACCTTTTTGTCAATATTTCCTCATTACATGAAATGCGGATTGACCAGATACGTTACTATTTCAATGAAATAGAGCGCCTGACGCGAGGATACTTCTACTTCAAACAATGGAAGGAAACGACAGTGCCTTTTGAAAACGAAACGATCAGAGAGGCTGACTACCCCGTCCGGCAGAACTGGCGCCTGATCTACCGTCAGCAATGCGCGGTCCAGCACAAATTTTTCGAGGCGCTCTACGCTCTATGAGAAAACTACTCAATAAATTGCTTATCAAATTCGGACTTTTGATAACGAAGGCGCCGACATTGCTCGCGGATCATTCATTGCATACATCCGAATCGATTCCGGCGGACCTGACTGAGAAAGTTAAAGTCGGTGCGGCGACCGCAACTCCGGACAACGAATTGTTTCGAATATTTGCCGCTGATACGAACGTGCATAAGTGGCACCACTATTTCGACATTTATTCCCGGCATTTTGAACGGTATCGGAATCGTCCAATTCGCATGCTGGAGATAGGCGTTTTTCGTGGCGGGTCGTTGCGAATGTGGAAGGAGTACTTCCACCCCGATTCAACCATCGTTGGAATCGATATCGATCAATCATGTTCTGCTCACGAAATCGCCGATAAGAATGTCTTCGTAAGAATCGGCAGCCAGGCGGATCCGAATTTTCTGGCTGCAGTCACCGGAGAATTTGGACCTTTCGACATCATCCTGGATGACGGCAGTCATAAGACCCACCACCAGATAATCAGCTTCGGGGCTCTGTTTCGTACTGCGCTGAAAGATGGTGGCTGCTACATGGTCGAGGATATGCACACCAATTACTGGATTAAGCACGTCGACAGTCCAGAAACATTTATTGATTTGTCGAAACAGATGATCGACATGCTTCATGAGCCGTATTTTGATCGGAAGGAAACGCACTTTCGGCATGGGCACAATGAGGCGTTGAAGGAAATTGAAATAAGCTATCTGTCGGCAAATCTAGAGGGCATCTTCTTCCACGATTCGATCGTCGTGTTTGACAAGAAGAAGAGAGACCTGCCCAAGTCCGAACTTCGCTAGTCGATCGACATACGCTGATGACCAAGCCGCTGACAGTCCTGTGTGTCAACGGGGAGAGCGACCCCGCTGAAACCGGCTCTTTCATCGAAATGCACAAGCGTGGCGTCGACATCACGGTCATTACCTGGCCAGGCACATTTAATTATGATGCCCTGATAGCGGCGGGTGTCCATACAATTCCGTATGTATTGAAGGGAAAAATCAGTCGACCATGCATTCGATTCATTCGCGATGAGTTGAAACGTAAGCCCTACGACATTCTGCACATGCTCGATAAGAGAGCGACGATGAACGGGCTTTGGGCCTCCCGGGGCATGAACGTAAAGCTGGTTGCCTATCGCGGCATTGTTGGAAACCTGAGTTATTTTGACCCGCAGTCGTGGCTTTATTTATTGAATCCGAGAATTGATCGAATAATTTGTGTATGTGAAGCGATTCGGCGGAACCTTTTGAGCCTCGGCGTCCCGGGTATTCGACTTCGACGGGAAGTACCAGTAACCATCCACAAGGGACACAACCCAGGCTGGTATCAACCACCTTTTGAGAACCTTAAACAGTTTGGCATTCCCGACGATGCATTCGTCGTCGCCTGCACTGCCCGTGGTGTCCCGAGAAAGGGTGTTCCGGTATTGCTCGATGCGATTGACAAGCTACCGCGCGGACTGAACATGCATTTTCTGCTCGCGGGAACGAATATGGATAGCCGGCTTCACCAGAAACTCGCTGCGAAAAACACCTATGCGGACAATATCCATTTACATGGCTTTCTCAAGAGGATGCCGTGGATACTCCCCAACTGCCACATCGCCGTCCTCCCTTCTTTGCGCCGTGAAGGACTGCCGCGCGGCATCATCGAAGCAATGATTGGCGGCGCCGTGCCGATCGTCACCAATTCTGGCGGAAGTCCGGAACTAATCGAGGAAGGCATTTCCGGCTACATTGTGCCTCCTGGCGAGGCGCAGCCGATCGCAGACCGAATGCTTCAGCTATACAATGACCGGGAACAGCACGGTAAGATGAGCAAAGCGGCTCACGATCGCATACGCAATAATTTCAAAGTTGAAGACACTGCGATAAAAACTATCGCGTTGTATGAAGAAATAATCGGACCCGATTGATGAGTTTCTGAGTGTCGCACTTATCTTTTCAATTCAACCTTGCGCAGCATGGCACGACAATCTGAAATTCGGTTCATAGGCAGAAACACATGGTCATCAACCGATTATGGGGAGAAAAAATGTGTAAGAAACGATCGATGGCTACTGCAATTCTCGCACTGACAATAGTCTGTGGCTGCGCAGGTCTTTGAGTCGAACCTGGTTAAAACGCCCATACCTTCTCCCTGAAACGAAAGGCCCCGCGAGGGGCCCTTGTGTTTTTGGCGGAGAAGGGGGGATTGATTCGAATCGCCGTAAGGCGATTCTCACCCCTGCGGGGCGCCCTGCGTGCGTCCAAAACGCTAACGCGTTTTGTCGAACGGGGTTCTCATCCTTACCCTCTGCTGGTAAACCAAAACGGCCCCATAAAGGGGCCGTTTTGGTTTGCTGGCGGAGAGGGGGTCCGCCTACATAGGATCCCAGAAAATCCAGTAAGGTCTACACACTCCTTTAGTACCAATGATTACTGACCAATTCTGTGCCAGTAATGTCCAACAATGTTTGCTGACATACCACATTTTATGTGGTACAAATTGTGGTACCTCAGGAGACGCGATATGAAGCAGACTGGACCACACCCCCACAACAAGCTCTCTCCACCCGCTGTGAAGGCTCTCAAGAAGCCTGGGCGATATGCCGACGGCAATGGTCTGTATCTTGTTGTGAATCCGAGCGGCAACAAGAAATGGATACTTCGCACTGTCGTACAAGGCAAGCGAACAGACATTGGGCTAGGGGGCATTTCAACTACTACCCTTGCCAAGGCCCGGAAAAGTGCCGCAGAGATGAGAGAGATTGCAAGAGACGGTGGCAATCCCATTGAGGAACGTCGCAAGGCGAGAACAAATGCACCGACGTTTAAAGAAGCGGCAATAGTGGTGCACGAGGAACATTCAAAAACGTGGAAGAACGAAAAACACGCTGCACAATGGATCAACACGCTAACGGAATACGCGTTCTCACACTTCGGTGAGCAGCGGGTCAATCAAATTGGTACTGCGGAAGTATTGAGGGCGTTATCTCCAATATGGCTTACCAAACCTGAGACTGCCCGAAGAGTCCGGCAGCGCATTGGCACCGTTCTAGATTGGGCAAAGGCCGCCGGTCATCGATCAGGTGACAATCCAATAAATGGCATTGGAAAAGGACTACCAAAACAGCCAAAGCAGAAGGATCACCATGCCGCCCTTCCCTACTTGGATTTGAACTCGTTTATCTTCGACTTACGCAGCACCCAAGCGGATGAGTCAACTCGACTGGCCTTTGAATTTCTGATTCTGACGGCAACTCGGACTGGCGAAGTCATCCTAGCGGAATGGTCAGAAATCGATCTGAACGATAACGCGTGGACCATACCGGCAAGCCGGATGAAGGCTGGCCGAGAGTTTCGAGTACCATTGAGCACCCGTTGCTTAGAAATTCTGACACGGGCGAAAGAAATTTCAGGTGGCAGCCAGTACGTGTTTCCCGGTCGGTCCGTCAAGAAGCCGCTATCGACAATGGTCTTCCTAATGCTCATTCGCAGGATGGGAAAGGCAATTACCGCACATGGATTTCGATCCACATTTAGAGATTGGGCTGCAGAAAAAACCAACTTCCCGAGAGAGGTCTGCGAGATGGCTCTAGCTCATTCAGTCAGCGATAAGACCGAAGCGGCCTACCTGCGCGGTGACATTTTTGATAAGCGGCGTGACCTGATGGAAACATGGGCATCATTTGCGTGTGCTAACAAAGGCGACAAAGTAGTCACTCTCAGGAAATCGTCAGCATAAGCAACTATATTGGATGAGCCAGGGCTAGGTTCGCCACCGAAGAGCCGGATACCTTCACCGGTCTGCCCAGGCTTTCTTTGAAGGTCGTTAGAAGGGGCGCTCAAATTGGCAAAGAAGATTACTGATTTTGCTGAATTGCCTCATTGGTTCCGCAACGCTAATTACCTCCAAGCACAGTCCTTTTCGGCTATCGATTGGTTTTTTCATCTTGAGGCGCGATTCCAGGTCATGGAATGGGACCGAGAAATCAAAATTTTGGTCCACGACCTAGAAAGCGGGCAGAATCCTAATCGTGAAGTGGTCTACTAAAACCGGACACCGAGTTAAGGCGTTAAAATGCCATAACGAGGTGAATGATGAC
>JAQCAD010000059.1 GCA_027621915.1 Pseudomonadota bacterium | reverse complement strand
CTGTGGAGTTTTCCGGAACCGGGTTCTGCAGACGAGCTCGCCGCCTGGTGCGAAAGCCAGATCGGCGCGAGTCCAGTCGAAATCGAAAGATGGGAGATTGTTCGCCACAGCTTCACGCATTTCGATCTCGAGATAGCGCCGATCGCCATGCGGGTGCAGCGAAGTTCGAGTAGAGTTGAGGATCGCGACGACCGGGTCTGGTATGACATGGACTCGCCGCAAAAATTGGGTATCGCTGCACCTGTCAGCGGTCTGATTCAAAAAATGAAAGAGATGAAATCTCATGTCCCGAATGGTTAATTGCGTCATCCTCAAAGCGGAGGCTGAAGGGCTGGACTACGCGCCTTATCCCGGCGAGCTTGGGCAAAGAATTTACGACAATGTTTCGAAACAGGGTTGGCAGCGCTGGGTCGCTCACCAGACGACGCTCATTAACGAGAACAGGCTGACGCCTATAGAGCCGGAAGCGCGAAAATTTCTTGTAACAGAAATGGAAAAATTCTTTTTTGGCGAAGGTTCGGCGCCTCCAAAAGGCTACGTGCCGGAATAACGAGTCAGGTTAGCGGCAGTTCCGTCGTCTTCGTCACCGTCCTTATCGCCACACTCGAATTAACCCGCGACACGCCAGGCAACCGGGTGAGCCCTTCGTTATGCAGGCGTTCGAAATCCGCCATGTCCGACACCACGACACGAAGCAGGTAATCAAACTCGCCGGTCATCAGGTAACACTCCATGACTTCCGGAAGATCTTTGACAGCGGCTTCGAACGCGGCCAGCTCACTCTGCTCTTCCCGCCTTAACGCGATGTGCACAAAGACCGTGCCGGAAAGTCCGACGGCTTTCTGGCTTAGGAGCGCAACATAGCGGCTGATGAATCCATCCTGTTCCAGCGCGCGAACCCGCCGCAAACAGGCAGATTCAGAGAGATTGACCAGGCCGGCCAGCTGCACGTTACTGATGCGTCCGTCCCGTTGCAGCTCGGTCAGAATGGACTTGTCGAATCGGTCGAGTGTCATGGTGGTATCTGCGAAGTTAGTAGTGAAAGTTCGCAGAATATGCCACATATGGCCCCGTAAGGCACTGAAACAGCAAGCGAATTGCGTCGATAGGTCGGTATCCTTCGCGGTTAGTTTCATTCAATACTTTCCTAAGGATGTCGGTGATGAAGGTCGGGATACCAAAAGAGATCAAGATTCTGGAATACCGGGTGGGCATGGTGCCGGCTGGCGTAAAGGAGCTCGTGCATGACGGGCACCAGGTTTTTGTCGAGACCAACGCCGGCGCAGGGATAGGCATGACCGATGATGATTACCGGAGTGCCGGTGCCACCGTCGTTGCTACCGCAAAAGAGGTATATGACGCCGCCGACTTAGTTGTGAAAGTCAAAGAGCCGCAGCTTGCCGAGTGCGGCATGCTTCGTCCGGACCAGGTGTTGTTCACTTATCTTCATCTTGCCGCTGACCCGGCCCAGGCAGAGGCACTGGTTAAATCGGGGACTACGGCGATCGCGTATGAAACCGTCACGGCAAAAGACGGTTCGTTGCCGCTGCTGACACCGATGAGTGAAGTCGCCGGTCGACTGTCGATTCAGGCCGGTGCTTATGCGCTGCAAAAGGCAAACGGTGGTCGCGGTGTATTGCTGGGTGGAGTGCCCGGCGTCGCACCGGGCAAGGTGCTGGTGATTGGTGGTGGCGTCGCAGGTAAGAACGCTGCCGAGATGGCGGTAGGCATGGGTGCCCAGGTGACGGTACTCGATCGATCGGTGCCACGCCTCCGGGAGATAAATGACATTTACGGGGGACGCGTCCGAACGGAATATTCAACGAAACATGCCGTTGATACGCTGGTTCCGGATGCGGACCTGATTATTGGTGCCGTGTTGATCGCGGGTGCTGCGGCGCCGAAGCTGGTTAGCCGCGAACACGTCAGGCAGATGCGACCCGGATCCGTGCTGGTCGATATCTCGATCGACCAGGGTGGGTGTTTCGAGACCAGTCGTCCGACGACGCACGCCGAGCCAACTTACATTGTTGACGAGGTAGTGCATTACTGTGTGACCAACATGCCGGGAGCCGTGCCAAGAACATCGACATTTGCGCTGACCAACGTAACGTTGCCGTTCGTCAAAAGCCTCGCGAATCTCGGCTGGCGCGAAGCGCTTCGTCGGGATCCGCATCTTGCGAACGGGCTCAATGTTCATGCAGGTCATGTGAATCACGAGGCAGTTGCGAAGGAGCTGGGATACGACTACCTCTCGGCAAACGACGCGTTAAAAGCAGCCTGATCTAC
Organism: Pseudomonadota bacterium; assembly: GCA_027621915.1. GTDB lineage: Bacteria > Pseudomonadota > Gammaproteobacteria > Steroidobacterales > Woeseiaceae > SZUA-117. The sequence goes on along the minus strand of JAQCAD010000059.1, from coordinate 16,034 downwards.
TCCCCCTGATCAGGCAGTTTAGTGAGCCGGGCGAAAGCCCGGCTTTTTTATTTTCCGCAGGCATCAATTTCGCCCTGTAAATGGATGCTCCGCACAGCGGTCGCTATACTTCAGTCTGCAAAAAATCAAAACTAACCGGCGTTTTCAGTCTGGAAAACGCCGCAGCTACCGGAGAAAATCAATGTTAAGTGAGTTCAAGAAATTCGCGATGCGCGGGAACGTGGTCGACATGGCCGTTGGTATTATCATCGGCGCCTCGTTCGGCAAGATTGTCAGCTCGCTGGTTGCCGATGTCGTGATGCCACCGATTGGTCTGCTGATGGGAAAGGTCGACTTCAGCCAGCTGTTTATCAATATCTCAGGCGGTGAATACGCTTCGCTTGCGGCCGCGAAAGAGGCCGGCGCAGCGACGATTAATTACGGTGCATTCATCAACACGGTGCTGGATTTTGTCATCGTTGCCTTCGCGATCTTTATGATCATTCGCGGCATGAACAAAATGAAGAAGAAAGAAGAAGAAAAGCCGGCAGAGCCTGCCAAGCCGTCTGCCGAAGTCGAATTGCTGACTGAAATTCGCGACGCGCTGAAAGCCAGAGGCTGATTGGCCTGACATAGAAGCCGGGCGAAAGCCCGGTGTTCCACCTTGACTGGGCTTGGACATGTCGGTCTAATACGCCGCTCCGTGACCTCCCTTACTCCTTTATAGGGGGTGGTAACGGAAGAGTCGTTGGGAGGAGCGACACGACGAAGCAATCTCGTCGATAGCAAAAAAGTAAGGCCAGGGTAGCGGGGTCGCGAAGAGGGCATTTGTACTCGTGCGGGCTAAGGCGCTAAAGATCAATCCGCAATTGGCGGGAGCGCGATGACAGGTACTGCAGGCGGATTGGGTAGGCAAGGACTGAAAATCCGCGTCCTGATGAGAACAGATTGAGTAAGGCCAGGTAGCTCAGTTGGTAGAGCAGCGGACTGAAAATCCGCGTGTCGGTGGTTCGATTCCGCCCCTGGCCACCACTCTCAAAGCCTCGCAGATTCGGCGAATGAGTTGAACCGGCTCTCTAGTCGATCCGGATCTGGTTTGTTGGCAGCGTGTCGCGGCACAACTATCCTGGTTTTGTGAATCTCCTGCAGTCCATGCTTGAGCATTGGCCCGTCCTGCTCATCCATGATGTCTGGCCGCACCACGATTCGATAATCCGGCCGAATTCCGAAATATTCACCGTCAAACGCAGCATGGTGAATTTTGCACAAAGACAGCCCATTGCTAACGACCGGTTCGCCTCCTTCGTCGGTGTCCGGCGTTATGTGTGCGGCATCGAGCAGTCGAGCATGCTTCAATCGACAAACTGAACATCGTTCGTGGTAGGCCCGAAGTACTCGATCTCGGAACGAGCGTTGATGGATTCGCTGCCGGACCAGTCGAGTCACGTATCCACGCCGAACAGAGTCGTCCGTGTCGTCACGTTCGTACTCAAGATTCAGGAAATCATCAGCCGCAACAGTACATCTCAATTTGGCAGGGTCGTCGCCGACTATGTATACCGGCGCAACCGCGAGGTACTGTCCAGGCACAGTTCCGAAGAAGTAGATCAATGGCACCTTGTCACGCATCGCGTCTCGAAGGCGGCGATTCTCGTGAAAGTTCGGGTCCGTGCCACGGTAGCTGTAAAGGAGATATTGGCCGCCGGCGTCAAACGAGTCTTCATACGGTCCGTTCGTAGTGGTCGTTATCGAGAGCGGATAGTACTTGATCTGCGCCGGCTTAAAGATGCCCTGTGGCCCGACCAACCGAACACGCTCGCCTTGGTTTTCGAACCCCTGCTCAAGATCGGTTCTGGAAAGCGTATCGTCTGGTCGCACCAGTCGCTGGCGAAGCCACGCAAATGCAGCCGCCCGAACTATTGCACTGCTGGAATCTTCCATTGCGCCTTGATCGTTCCGGTGAACCTGGATAATACCAGGTTGCTGCCAGACGCTGTCTTGCAAAGGGAGATCTCGCCACTGATACTGGATGGCGGATGCCAATTGAGCCTTTCTTATGAATATCGAGAAGTTACAGAAACGACTACGAGAGTTCGCGGCGGAACGCAATTGGGAGCAATTTCACTCGCCAAAAAACATCGCTATGGCCCTGTCCGTGGAGGCGTCTGAACTACTTGAGCATTTCCAATGGCTAACCGAGTCGCAGTCGTCGTCGCCTGAGTCGGTCAATCGTGACGCGGTAGCGACCGAGATAGCCGATGTCCAAATCTATCTGGCAATGTTGGCTGACAAACTGGGTATCGATATCGAGAAAGCGGTGGAGGAGAAGATCGAAGCGAACGGTGTAAAGTATCCGCCCTCAACAACATCCGCTAAACAGTCCTAACCGAGACGCGTCACGATGCTTGTCTACTCCGCAACCCGAGCAGAATTTACGCAAGACGTGTTCTCGAATCAGATCGAGCAAAAGATTCTGGACGCGTTTGCGTTGCGACTTGGGCATCGCACCTCGAAGTCCGAGATCGAGTCGTGGAAAAACTCGATGCAATACATGAACAATGCGTTAGTTGCGGGTGATCTGCCTGAAGATGCCGGTGTCGCGATCGAGTATCAGATTCCACTGACGTCAAAGCGCGTCGACTTCATCTTGTCGGGAGCTGATGAAAGTCGGCGCGACACCGCGATCATTGTTGAACTCAAGCAGTGGTCCGAAGTCGCCGAGACCGGCAAAGACGCGATCGTAGAGACATTTGTAGGCGGTGCAGTCAGGCAAGTGACACACCCTTCCTATCAGGCGTGGACGTATGCTGCTTTGATTCGAGACTTCAATGCGGATGTCCAGGACGGCAATATCGCGATTCGCCCGTGCGCGTATTTACACAACTGTTTGGAGCCGTCACCCGTCAAGTCGTCGTTTTATAGCGAGCATATGGCTCGCGCGCCGGTTTTTCTTCGAGACGACGTAGAGCGCCTCAGCGATTTTCTCAAGAAGCACGTGAAGTATGGCGATACGTCCCGGATTCTTTACAAGATCGACCATGGTCGTTTGAGACCATCCAAGAATCTGGCTGATCACCTGTCGTCTCTGCTTCAGGGAAATCGTGAGTTTGAAATGATTGACGACCAAAAGGTCGTCTACGAAACGGCTATGGAGTTGGCGGCCCGAGCGAAGAGCAATCGAAAGCAGGTGCTGCTGGTCGAGGGAGGCCCAGGTACCGGAAAATCCGTCGTCGCTATTAATCTGCTGGTTGAGCTGACGCAGAGGCAGTTCGTGACCCACTACGTGTCGCGAAACGCCGCGCCGAGAGCCGTATATGAAAGCAATCTTGCCGGAACGTTTTCCAGGACGCACATAACCAATCTATTCAAGGGCTCCGGTGCCTACGTGAATACGTCGCCCAACACGATGGATGTTCTGATCGTCGACGAGGCTCACCGACTGAATGAAAAATCCGGCTTCTATCAGAATCAAGGTGACAATCAGATCAAGGAGATCATTCGCGCGTCTCGTCTTTCGATCTTTTTCCTAGACCAGGATCAGCGTGTGACGCTGAAGGATATTGGTGGCAGAGAAGAAGTGCGACGCTGGGCAACGCAGTTGGGTGTGGACCTCACCGAATTGAAGCTGGAGTCGCAATTCCGATGCAATGGCTCAGACGGCTATTTGTCATGGATTAACAATACGCTGCAAATTGAAGCGACAGCGAACGAAACGCTTGCCGGCATCGAGTACGACTTTCAAGTATTCGACTCACCGAAGGACCTCCGACAGAAAATTACTCAGCTCAACCAGGAAAGAAACAAGGCACGCATGGTGGCCGGTTACTGCTGGGACTGGAAGGGGAAGAAAGATCCTGACATAAAGGATGTTGCGCTTCCGGAACACGATTTCGCCATGCGTTGGAATCTCGATACTGACGGATCATTGTGGATTGTCGCTCCGGAATCCGTGTCGGAAATTGGCTGTATTCATACCTGCCAGGGACTCGAACTGGACTATGTCGGAGTTGTGATCGGCGAGGATTTGGTGGTACGAGACGGGCAGGTGATTACAGACGCGAACAAACGATCGTCCCAAGACCGTTCAATCCGCGGATTCAAGTCGATGTACAAACAGAACCCGAAGGAGGCCCACGCGGCAACGGATCCCATCATTAAGAACACCTATCGAACCTTAATGACCCGTGGACAGAAGGGCTGCTATATTTTCTGCGTGGACAAAGAAACCAACGAGTACTTCAAGAAGTATGTCGACTACAGCGCAGGCGAAAATGCCACTGAAGATCAGTGGAGGAAAGTGGCTGAGCCCGACCCGCCTGAGGACAACTAAGAACACGACTTGCAATGCGACGTAGCCGAGGTGCTAAAGTTCGGATAATTCTCCAAATACTTTTCGCAATGAAACTTCACGTACTCAGTGACCTTCACACCGAATTTGCTGAATTCTCGCCATCCGATACTGACGCGGATGCTGTCATTCTCGCGGGGGACATCGGTGTGGGTTTGGGCGGTATTGAGTTGGCGGCTAGCCGGTTTCCAAAAAAACCTGTGATTTACGTACCGGGCATTCGTGAATACTACGGTCATGACATTGCGTTAATCAACGAACTCATCAAGCAATCCCCGGCCAATATCCACGTGTTGAACAACGACAAGATAGTGCTCGATGGCGTTCGGTTTCCTGGGAGCACACTGTGGACTGATTTCAAGCTTCATGGTGAAGGCGAGGCTTGGTTTGCCCGGCAGCGGGCAAAACGATTAATCGAAGACTTTGCCTCGATCCATAACAGCGGGCGACAATTCACGCCCGAGGACTCCGTCGAGCTCCATGAAGCGAGCAAGACATGGATCGTGAGCGAGCTGGAAAGGAATTTCAATGGGGCGACAGTCGTCGTGACACATCACCTGCCAGCCTCAACCTCCGTCGCAAAACGATACGCCAACGACCCCTTGAATCCGGCATTCGCCAGCAGGCTTGAAGATGTCATTGAGAAATACCGGCCGGAGCTGCGGGTTCACGGACACACTCACGTGCCTTGTGATTACGAGCTATTCAATACCCGTGTGGTATGCAATCCGCGAGGCTATCCAGGCGAAGCCCAAAACCACACGTTCAATACTCATTTCGCTGTTTGTGTTTAAATTGTAGGGTCGGATCTGGGACAAAGAAAATGGCGGACAATTTTCAGCGCCGCGACGCTATAAGTAATGCTCATGTCGGCCGGGAATTCGAGCGCCGCGCTATTGAAGCATTCGCTGATGCTGGAATATCTCTGAGATCAGACTTCTCCGTCAAAGTTGGCGTGTCCGACTTAAAAAAGACACACAAATTTGATCTCGGGTCTGAAGAACCGCCCGTGATTGTTGAATGCAAATCCCACCGCTGGACAAAGGGAAGCAATGTTCCCAGCGCAAAGATGACCGTCTGGAATGAAGCGATGTACTATTTCTCTTTCGCGCCGTCACAATATAGAAAGATCCTTTTCGTCCTTCGGGATACGCGCGCTACAACCGGCGAGACTTTGTCGCAGTACTACATTCGAACATACAGCCATTTGATTCCACACCGAGTAGAGATCTGGGAATATGACGAGGCTTCCGCCAGTGTGGGGATAGTTCATGGCAAATAAACTTACAATTAAGACCAGTCGTAAGCCGGCTGTCACAATCACGAGGGTTGCCCTAAAGACGGACCGGCTCGTGTACTTCGCAGTAGCGAACAAAGCAATTAAGTATCTGTACGGACGATCAAGGATCGTATATATCGGAACGACGAAGAGAGGTGCACGCCGGATCGCGGCAAGTGCTGCAGCGAAAGCAAATGAAATGCTTTCGATTTATGGAATATCTAGCCTCGAATTTTACACCGTCTCGTGTCGGGCACGACAGGGAGTAAAGACCTGGCACAAACTCGAGCGCGGCCTGATTCTGTCATTTCGGGAAGTTTTCGGAGAAATACCTGCGTGCAATACACAAGGGAATCGGATCAAGTGGACGGATGAAGATTGGTACTTCACCCGGAGACGACTTCGTTCAGTCGTTGAAATGTATAGCTGACTAAAATTGCGTGAATATTGCGTGGTTCGGTCCTGAATAGTCCTGCATCGTACTGCAAATAGCGCAACGAACGTCCCGGTAACTTTTTGATAAATAAGAATCGAATCAGAAACTTAGCGCTCTGAAAATCCGCGTGTCGGTGGTTCAACCGAGGCGCGCAGCGCCGACAGACGCACGCAGTGCGCCCGAAGGGCGAGCGAAGCGAGTCCATTCCGCCCCTGGCCAACATTCTGATTACTCTAAATTGCTCGTCATTGCGAGCGAAGCGAAGCAATCACTTCATGCCGCGCAAAAGCCCTTGCGCGAATTTTGCGTGAGTTGCAGGATTAATGATCTTGCCGAATTTCTGCAACCCGATAAGCTCCAATTCCATGGCGCGAAAGCCCACGCATAATAAAGGTTCGGATGGCGACGTCCGTCGCCTCCTGAAACGCTACAGCTGCCCGATGCCTTTTCACGCGATACGGGCTTTCTTCCTTGGCCGCATTGCCAAGCCGAAAATCGACACACGCCCCTTGCAGGCGCTGGAGGATTTGTGGGATGGCGACATGCCGGAATTCGAGTCCCTGGATGACGCCAATGAGCTGATGAACGCATTGATCAATGGCCTGTGGAACCGGCTGACCCGGCACCAGGACCGAAAGCACCCTTTCCGGCTCACGCGGTTACCGCTGCCGGCGGACAAGGAAAGCATCAGGCAATTTGCCGAGACGCGTGTCGAGGAACTTGAAGGCTTCATTAACGGTCTTTTCGGCGATGACGAGGCACTGGACCTGCCGGAGAGTGCGCACGATGCGTTGGGGAATCTGGGTGAGCTGCGGTCGTTCTTTGGTGCCTTCGTCCAGTTTGCCAATGATTATGAGGCGTCTGATGAAATCAAGAACACCGTCAGCAACCTGCAGGAACTCTCCGTTATTGCCGGCAAAGAAATCAACAGGGCGGTGTTGAGCTGCTCCCGTGCACGGCGCGCCTTCCTGGAAACGATGTTGACGTCGGCGCCCACCCGGCACTGAGTCAGTTTGGGCTTAAGGCATCGCGTCGAACGAGCCAGCAGAAATACAAGGCGTTGGCGGGCTGCGGCAAGTTAGCTTGACAAATATGTATGTAAATGGGGATTATACCCCCTATATCCGCAACGATTGGCAAGTACCGGTCATGGACACCAGCACATTCATGCAGACGCATCGCGTCTTCAATCTCGACGAAGCCGTTCAGGCGCTGTCTCCGGCCGGCGGACGCAAAGCGACCCTGGAGCGCCTGAAATACGCGGCCGGGCGGGGGAAACTGAAAAAGCTGGCCCGCGGAGTCTATGCCTCGGTACCACCGGGCGCGGACCCTGTGACATATCAGCCGGATCGCTTTCTCGCTGCGGCGGCGTTGCGGCCGGACGCGGTCTTCTCATTTCACTCGGCGCTCGAACTGCTCGGCGCTGCACATTCCGAGTGGCGGCTGTGTACAGCCTACAGCGAACAGCGCGCTCAACCGTTTCATCTGGATAGCCTCGAATTGCGCTTTCTCTCGTATCCGCAACGGCTGCTGCGGCAACAAGCCACCGATCTGGGAATACGGACAGTTCACCGGGTCGATCGCGAGCTTCGCGCGACGGGACCCGAACGCACCCTGGTGGATGGATTTCGCCGACCGGATCTGGTTGGAGGCCATGCGGAGTTTGTCGAGTCGGCGGCGGGCTTTTCCGTGCTGGATCTCCCGCTGCTGTTCGAGTTACTGAGTGCATTCGGGCAAAAGGCATTGTGGGCTGCTGTCGGCTGGTTTCTCGAGCGCTACCAGGCAACATTCTTCGTCGCTGACGACGACCTCGCTTTAATAGAGAGACACATACCCAGGGGACCACTCTACCTGTCGAGGGATGAACGCGGCGGGGTTCTGCACCGTCGCTGGAATCTGATCGTTCCGGACACGCTTGTCGACGGGATGGAGCCGGATGAATCTCAACGCTGAGTACCTTGAGAGGCTGGCAACAGAGGCGGGTTTTCGTCCGGAAACCCTGGAGAAGGTAATTCGCCTGGGTGAACTGGCTGCCGATATCGGACGACACCCACTGCTGTCGCGCGCACTGGTCCTGAAAGGTGGTACTGCGTTGAATTTGATGTTCGGGCCGCCAGCGCGACTTTCGGTTGATCTGGACTTCAACTACGTTGGTCACGAAGATCGCAAACGTGCGCAAGAACAGCGTCCAGAGGTTGAACGGGCTATTGAGATCATCGCGCAAGCGCAGGGGTATCGGATTCAGCGCTCGCGCGATGCTCATGCTGGCCGGAAGACCTACCTGTCGTATGCAGGCGCTGCCGGTACGCCGGACCGCATCGAAATCGATCTCAACTTTCTGTTTCGTGTCCCGCTCGGCGAAATGACCGCACGTCCGCTTTGGCAGCCGCCCGGCGTGGTAACTCCCGAAGTTCGGGTTGTCTCCGTGGATGAACTGTTCGCGGGAAAGCTGCGGGCAACGCTCGATCGCGCCATGCCGCGAGACTTATTCGACACCATTCGCCTGCCTGGCTATGCAGCAGAGGAATGGGCCACGCCGAGATTGCGTCGAATTCATGTCGCGCTGGCAGCCACGTTGCCGCGCCCGCTCTATGAGTACGGCGAAGCACGACTTGATCGAGTGACCGATAGAGTCATTCAGGAACAACTGACACCAATGCTGCACCGAGATGAGAGGCCGACCGCCGGCGAATTGAAACAGCAGGCTTGGTCAGTTCTTGCGCCTTTGGTGACGCTTGATGATGCTGAGCGCGAGTACATCGACAGAGTGCACGCCGGCGAACTCTTGCCGGAGTTGCTGTTCCCGGACGATGAGGAAACGGCAGGACGCTTGAAGCGTCATCCGGCCTTGCAATGGAAGATCGATAATGTGCGACGGTATCAACGTCGTTGAATTTCGCGATCGGGTCTGCGTGAATTTTGCGTGAACTGGTCCTGCACCGTCCCGCATTGTGCTGCAAATTGGGCAACGGGCGCCCCGGTAACTCTTTGAAAAATAAAGCCTAAGGCGTTTCAAATCGCGACTGAAAATCCGCGTGTCGGTGGTTCAACCGAGGCGCGCAGCGCCGACAGACGCACGCAGTGCGCCCGAAGGGCGAGCGAAGCGAGTCCATTCCGCCCCTGGTCACCATTTCAAATCAGTCAGTTAGGTCGATTCTGACCGACCATTAAAATTTGGGGTCGAACCGCAATTTCATAATTTCGGTTCGACCCCTTTATTCAGGAGGATGGGCCATTTACTCGATCTAGTCGCACCGTGAATCCGGGCTAAATATGGAGAAAGTGCCTAATTGTTGATTTGCACCGAAATTTGACCCAAAAACAGCTATTTATTGCATCGAAATCTGACCCGCCTGCTACTCCCTAGATCATTGAAGCGATTGCTATTCGCATTGTTTGATACGGGTCATTTCCAGGTTGCAAAAGTAGGGTCAATCCGGCGTGCAAATCAACATGGAATTCGCCACACACACCTAAATTCCCGGAATATGGTCACAGTTGATCATGTGACATCGTTCGAAGATTCCACAATCTGCTGTTTTCTAAGGTTTTCTGTGTACGAAATCGATAACTACATCGCATAAGGGACGCCCACTATCCCCTATGATCGCACTTGGATCGTTGCAAGAATACCAAGTTGGGGGAATTAGCAAATTAAACGAATTACTACGTGGCTCGAAAAGAAGCTATCACGATCAAAACCTTCCGTTGTGATTGAGCAGCCGAGGATCCGCGAGATTGTCAAACCTGAGGATATACCGGTCGACGACTACACAGTCGAGATGTCATGCGGCGCGGAGTTGTCAGGCAGGGTTGAGAGCGGCGGGCCGGGGAAGAATGTCTTGATGCCGGATATTTATGGCGATAGGCATGATGCCACGGAGCCGCTCCTCAAAATACTTGATCAGTCATCGCCAGACGTTGACATTTCGACCGGTTTCAACCCCTACGACACGGTCGTTTTACATGAGAAGCCGGGCTCGAAAAAGCATTGAATCTGGAATCGAAAATAGGGGTCGAACCGAATTAATCGACGCTTTGCGTCGAAATAGGCATAGATAAAATTTGGGGTCGAACCGCAATTTCATAATTTCGGTTCGACCCCTTTATTTCCTTATTTTGCGTGCTCTCTGGCTATCTCGGGTCATGCCGGGTAGCAAGATTTGGACACAGAATATGCCCTTCAACGCCATCGATTTCGCTTACAAGCTGCCGCACTGCCTTAGCCGGGATCCACCTCTCGCGCCTTGCGGTAGAGCTCTGCTGCGCGATCCTTGTCACCGCGATACTCCACGATTTCGGCGAGGCTGTCCCAGGTGTTGGCCGATTGCGGAAACAGGCGCGTGTTGAGTTCCAGTAGCGCTTCCGCACGATCAAGCTCGTCGGCAAATGCGGCCGCGTAGCCCGCCGCGTTGATGCGGCTCTCGACGCTGCGAAGAATCCCGGCATCCTGTTTGTAATTTTGCAATAGTGCCTGCAACAACGCGTCGGCTTCCTCGGTCTCTAAAGCAGCATCGACCTCGGCGTTGACGCTGTGCACGATGGCGTATCGCGCTCGCAGCTCCGCGCGGTGCGCATCGAGTGCCGCCTTGTCGGTGTACACAAAATAGGGGTCGAACCGAATTAATCGACGCTTTGCGTCGAAATAGGCATAGATAAAATTTGGGGTCGAACCGCAATTTCATAATTTCGGTTCGACCCCTTTTATTGGCTGAGCAGAAATGCGGAGAAGCGAACACCGTCTGTCTCGTCTTTTAGGTTAGAAATTCCTTTAGATCCGCGTACCCAAATATCAGCGTGGTCTCTATCGGCTGATACTCGTGTCCAGACATTATTCATCTGGTTAACCACTGATTGTATTGCAGCTTGTCTTGCTTGATTCAAGCTGCCGCGTACTTGACCGGCAAGATAAACAAGCGAGCCGACGACACCCAATGCTGCCAGCAGTTCAGCTATCGCGGCTATTGCGTCCCAGTTCATTTATCTTTTCCTTTGATTTTGTTCCGTAAAATTCCGCGAAAATGTAACTGTCGTCAACGTCTGCTTTGCGAAAATAGGGGTCGAACCGAATTAATCGACGCTTTGCGTCGAAATAGGCATCGCTAAAATTTGGGGTCGAACCGCAATTTCATAATTTCGGTTCGACCCCTTTATTTCGACCTTTACACGGAGACCGCTGACGCCGGCACGATTGTCAAACTTACTTGACACCGAACGAGCAGGTATCGGTACGGTGTAAACGATTTTTGACATCTACTGTAATTGACCTAGCTCTTGCGATGCGATGGTTAAGCCAATCACGATGGGATGGGGTTTCTCTTCAGGTAAAGCATCTTTACATGACTTCACTATCATGCATAGATTTTTATATATTCTTGACATGATGCTCTTTTCATATATACTTTTCCGCATATTTTGAGCATATAGAGCGCCCAATTGACGCAACCGCTAATAAAGCTGCCTGCTTCCGAGCAACTGGAGACTCGGGCGGTACTAAAACAGCTCGTCGAGGCCCATCGGCATCTGGCGGAGTTGAAGGGCGTTGCTGCGACTATTCCAAACCCGGAAATACTGATCAGTACGCTATCGCTGCAGGAAGCGAAAGACAGCTCCGAAATCGAGAACATATTCACGTCCCAGGATGAACTATTCCAGGCTGACATCTTTGCCGAGCATTCCAAGAACGCCGCTGCCAAAGAGGTCAGGCGATACGCCGCTGCGCTGCGCAGCGGGTTCGAGCAAATACGGGACGATCGGCTCATCACCATCAACCGCATCGTGCAGTTTCATGGTGCCCTGATGGCCAACGATGCCGGTGTTCGCAAACTACCTGGCACGGTAATCAAGAACCTGGCAACCGGCAAAACCGTCTTCGCGCCGCCGCAAGATCCGAACGAAATTCAATCACTCCTCACAGATCTGGAGCGGTTTCTCAATGTCGACGCTGCGAATGAAGTTGATCCGCTCATCAAGATGGCGATCGCGCACCACCAGTTTGAAAGCATTCATCCGTTTTACGATGGCAACGGTCGCGCGGGGCGCATCCTGAACAGCCTGTTTCTCGTAGCGAAAGGACTGCTCGACCAACCCGTCCTTTACCTCAGTGGCTACATCATTGATACCAAGGCGGACTATTATCGATTGCTACAAAGTACACGCGATACCGGAGACTGGGAGCCTTGGTTGGTGTACATGCTCAAGGGCGTAGCAACCACATCTCAGACGACCGTCTTGTTAATACAATCAATCAGAAATTTGATGGCCGATTACGAGGAGAGAATTCGAAGTGAGCTGCGCAAAATATATAGCTACGAGCTGCTAACAAACCTGTTCAGGCATCCATACACAAAGATCGAAGCTGTACAGAATGACCTTGGCGTGTCTCGACTGACAGCCAGCAAGTACCTTTCCGAGCTCAACGAGCACGGTTTTGTCGAGAAGCACCGGATGGGCAAGTTCAATTACTTCGTGAATCGACCACTGGTTCAAATATTTGAACGAAAGCCTCCTCGGAAATAGTCGAAACTCGAAGTCAAATGATGTGAACCGCCCCGGGTATTCCGGAGACTCGTTAGTTTGGGTCATGCCGCCATGGCCGACTCTTGCAGTTGCTGATAGTACTCGATTTCTTTTTTCCCTTGGTGGCACGTTGCCGATCGGTTCGAATATGCGGCGGTTATTGAACCAGTCCACCCACTTTAATGTTGCGAACTCCACGTCTTTGATGTTTCGCCAGGGACCTTGCTGGCGGATCCCTTCCATTTTGTACAAGCCATTGATGGTCTCGGCCTGAGTGGAATAGGGGTCGTAAAATTTGGGGTCGAACCGCAATTTCATAATTTCGGTTCGACCCACTGCTGTCCCACTTAATTTCTTACCAAGGCGAGTCGAAGCTGTGGCGACGGCGGATCGGGGGTGTCAGCTGGTCGAAGCAGGTCCTGCAACGAACGCCGGGCAAACAGATTGAGCTGCAATAGCCGGATGATTTGTTGCAGACTTTGATGAAACTTCGACTGGAATTTCAGATAAGCGAGTAACAGATAGATGCAGAGCGCGGCCATGATTTGTGTCATCACCGCATTCTCAGTGTTGCCAAGAAACGCCTTGATTTTCAGATTCTGCTTTATCCACTTAAAGAACAGCTCGACCTGCCAACGCTGTTTGTAGATCGCAGCGATGGTCTGGGCGGACCATTGGAACTGGTTGCTGATAAACACATAATGCTTTCCAGTGTCCGGGTCGCGGTAGCCGACTCTTCTGATCGGCTGCAGCGGAGTACCGTCCTTTCGCGCTGCGGTGTATTCAATCGTTTGATCGCTCGTGATACCGCCTCGGGCCGGCACAGCACGGCGCTCAAGCACGCGATACTGCGCGTTGCCACGCAGGCGGCTGACGAAGAAAATACCCTGTAATGACAGCGTATCGTGCCAGCGGTAGCTGTTGTAGCCGCGGTCAAAGACCAGCACACTGCCGCGCGGTAGCGCGAGCTTCTTCGCATAGTCACTGTCCGACACCTTGCCCTCAGTGATGCAGGCGAAGGCCGGTATCAATCCGTCGTGATCAAGGCCGATGTGTAGTTTGAACGCCGACTTGTTGCGTCCGAACTTGACCCATGGAAAGACTTTCATCGAGACATCAATCAATGATGCATCCAGCGAGAACAGCTTGTTCTTAAAACGAAAACCGTGGCCGCGACGCTGTGTCGTACAGCGTTGGTACAAACAGTTAAACACTTGCTCATAGAACCGGTAATCCAGGCGTTCGTTTGCACGGCCCAATGCCGAGCGACTGATCTTTTGGTGGCCGACATGATAACGATGCTGTCGCTGTGAGCTGAACGTCGCCTCGATATCACGCAAGCTTCGTCGACCACTGATCTGGCCGATGGCCAGGGCAACAAACTGCGACCAGCGCGACAACGCATCGCTGCGGCGCTTGCCATCCACCCGATTAGCCGCCTTCTCAAATTCAAGTCTCGGGACAAAATTTAAGATCTGGGAAAGGACGCTGTTACAATACGCCATGGCCTGATTCCTCTCTTGTTTTCAATGCCTTGTGTCGTAACAACATTGTATCAAGAGCCAGGGAATCAGGCCTTCTTGTTCCTGCTAAGTGGGACAGCAGTGGGTTCGACCCCTTTATTCCAGGTAGCCGCCTAAACCTCGCCGCCATGTACGCTCACGCAGGCAGGCCAAGCTTCTTTACCAGCGCCGCATAGCGGGAATCGCCGCGAAGCGGGTCCAGATAGGGGTCGATCTTGAGCCACAAAAGATCGGAGTCGCGGACTTCCCACGCGCGATTCAACGCTTCGAACGCGGCGTCCTTGTCGCCGAGCTGTGCGTAAATCCCGGCGGAATCAAAACTCCCGAATTCGCGATTGCGCTCCTCCAAAGCCGCGAGTTTGGCAAAAGCAAGCTCGCGATTGCCGCTTCTTGCGGCCAGCAATGCTTCACCAGTGATGTTCTCCCCGAACGCGAGGGCCGCCTCCTCGGTTCGACCGAGCATCAGTAGCGAGTGCCCGAGCAAGTCCGGGAATCTGAACAACTCGGGAGATTCCTGCTTCAGCTTCAAAGAATAGCGGACGGCCTCCTCGTAGCGACGCGCGGCGAACAAGACAGACACGTGCGCACGATGTGATGCCCAGTTGAGCGGATCGAGCGCAAGCGCTTCGTCGACATACCGGAGTGCTTCTTCTGGTTGCCCGATTTGCATCATGGCGTAGCCGTAATTGCGGATGACATCAGGATCGCCGCTGGCGCGCGAAAGCGCGATCTTGTGCTCGCGAAGCGATTCACTCGCCTGCAGTTTGAGCGCATACGCGAACCCCAGCGCCGAGTGTGCGATCGGCAGGTCTGGCGCAAGAGAAAGTGCGACTTTCGCGTATTCGTGCGCCTGGTCCCGACCACCCGCCAACTCGGCCGGCGTGCGTGCGGTTCGACTCACCAGATTATTGGCCACAAAAGATTTCATTGCGTAGGCGCGCGCATAGTTCGAATCGAGCAAGATGGCTTTGTCGAGCAGTTGCAGGCTCCGCTCGAGGGCCGGTATCGTCAGTTGATAGCTCTCGTTCCGGGCCTGAAAGACCAGCGTCTGGGCGGCGATGTTGCTGGTCTCTCCGGCCGCCAGCGCAGCTGTGTCGCTGGCGCTAAGCGCAACGGCGAGGGCGCGCGCGACATCTGCTGCGATTTCGGTTTGAATCCTGATCGCGTCACCGGGCGCGCGGTCATAGTTCTGTGACCATTTGGTGAGCCCGGTCTCTACGTCGATCAGCTCTGCGGTGACGCGTATTGTCGCTGGAGTCTGGCGCACGTTTCCGGTGAGGATGTTGGCGACTCCAAGCTTCTTTGCCGCCGTTTGGACATTGTCCTCGCGGACGGCAACGGACGACGTGCTGCCGGCGACTTTCAGCCCCGCAATCTGTGCGAGCGTATTTCTGATTTCTCCGGCGATGCCGTCGGCAAAGTAGGCCTGTTCGGGATCGGTGCTGAGATTGGCGAACGGAAGCACCGCGATGCTGTCCGATGTGTCAGCCGCACCATTCCAGAGATAGTTGTCGGCCACCATAAAGACAACGGCGGCGGCCAGCACGCCAATGATGACCAGGTCAATCCGTCGATGAGCGCCTCTATTTGCTGAAGGAGGTGGCGATACGCCACTCTCGCGCTCAATACCATCGGGCGTGATGTTGAACGTCCATGCGAGGACCAGTGCGGCAGGGAAACCGAGCGCGAGCAAACCGATCAGTAGCCGCAAGGACCAGCTGGGAACTTCCAGTGCCGAAAAGAGGACGTCGCCGACCTGTAGCAGCAGCCAGGCTATCGCAAGGTAGCCGATAGCGACCCGGGTAACGTTGCGGCGACGGAGTTCTGAGAAGAAGGACATGCGTGCAGTTTAGGCGAATTCGATGATTGTATGGAATATGGAATAGGGGTCGAACCGAATTAATCGACGCTTTGGGTCGAAATAGGCATAGCTTGCAGCGGCTCTCGCGA
>JAQCAD010000058.1 GCA_027621915.1 Pseudomonadota bacterium | reverse complement strand
CGACTGATACGCAGTAGACAGGGAAGCGGTGCAGGTAATTCGTCGTGCCATCAAGCGGATCGATGATCCAGACATAGTCGGATTCACCCATTTGTCCGCTTTCCTCGGCCAGGATCGCGTGGTCCGGATAATGTTTGAGGATGGTCTCGATCACCGCCCTCTCGGCGGCATAATCGGCATCACTGACGAAATCATTGCGGCCTTTTTGCTCTACATTGAGTTTTTCGAGCTTGTTCATGTTGCGGATGAGGGTGTCTCCCCCCCGTCGTGCAGCCATTACGGCCACGTTCAGCATTGCGTGCATGGTTTGATTCCGCCAATGTTAATAAAGAGCAATTGTCGATCTGGTCCGAAGACCGGCGGTAGAATACCAGACCTTTGATCCCGGGAACTTCAAATTCAGTGGCAGTTCGAATCATTCTGGTTGGCACGACACACCCGGGAAATATCGGCGCGGTGGCCCGGGCGATGAAAAATATGGGTCTGAAAGACCTGATGCTGGTCAATCCGCGGTACTTCCCTCATGAAGACGCGACGGCGCGCGCATCCGGTGCCGAAGACATTCTCGAATCCGCCACTGTCGCGGGCAGCCTCGCTCAGGCCCTGGCAGATTGCGTTTATGCCGCGGGCGCAAGTGCCCGCTCCCGGGCGATCGACTGGCCCTGTATGGAGCCGCGGGAATGCGCCGCCCGATTGATTCAGGAGAGCGCCGGCGGTACGGTCGCAATCGTATTCGGGCCGGAAAAATCCGGACTCACCAACGAGGATCTTGATCGTTGCAACACACTGCTGACTATTCCAACGAACCCTGCGTTCAGTTCACTTAATATCGCGATGGCAGTCCAAATTATTTGTTATGAGCTATATCTTTCGCAACATATTGCTCCCGAACCGCAGGAGCCTGATGTCCCCCGGGCAACCAGTGAAGAGTTTGAGCACTTTTATAATCATCTCGAAGTCGTGTTGACAGACAGTGGCTTTCTGGATCCGGACAAACCCCGACTGCTCATGCGCCGGTTGCGGCGTCTTTTCGTCAAAGCGGAACCCGACAAAAACGAGATCAATATTCTGCGTGGAATCCTGACGGCACTGCAGCCGGGGCATAAAAAAGGCGCGGGCAAGTGAGCAACAAGGCGGTCTACCTGGACTATGCTGCGACGACGCCAGTGGATCCGCGCGTCATCGAGATCATGCAGACTTGCCTGTCCCTTGACGGCCATTTTGCGAACCCGGCATCGATTCATGCAAAAGGGCGCCAATCCGCTGCGCTGGTAAGCGATGCTCGTATGCGCCTCGCCAATCTCCTGAATACCCAGCCTGAGTGCCTGATCTGGACATCCGGTGCGACGGAGTCAAACAATCTCGCCATTCAGGGTGCAGCCAGGGCTCGGGCACATCGGGGACGACACCTGATTACGATGCCAACCGAACACAAGGCGGTGATTGACACGTTCAAAGCGCTGGAAAAAGAAGGATTCGAGGTTTCCTGGATCAATCCTGGCGCGGACGGCTTACTCTCGCTGGATACGCTCGAAAACGAGCTTCGGGCGGATACGCAGTTGGTGTCCGTAATGCACGTCAACAATGAAACCGGCGTCATTCAGGACATCAGCGGCATCGGGTTGCTATGTCGCGAACAAGGCGTCGTATTCCATACGGACGCCGCCCAGTCAGTAGGCAAGCTCGATATCGACCTTGCGAATCTGCCGGTTGACCTCCTTTCGCTGACTGCACACAAATTTTATGGTCCGCAGGGTATCGGTGCGCTCTACATCGCCGACAGACCGGGCAATGGCATTGTTCCGATCATGTTTGGTGGCAACCAGGAACGAAGACTCAGGCCGGGAACCTTGCCGGTGCACCTCATTGCCGGGGCAGGGTTGGCCGCAACAATCGCTGCGAGTCGGCTGAATGACGATACGCGGCATCTTCAGGTCATGAGAGATCGGTTGTGGGACGGGATTAAAGATATCGAGGGCCTTACGCGGAACGGGCCAGATGGCAATTGTTATGCCGGCATTCTCAATGTCAGCGTGGATGGGGTTGAAGGTGAGAGCCTGATGCTTGGAATGGAACCCGTATGCGTGGCCAGCGGTTCGGCGTGCAATTCAACCAGTGGAGAATCGTCCTATGTATTGCGGGCGCTCGGACGGAATGATCGCCAGGCACAGAGCGCAGTTAGGTTCAGTTTTGGTCACGCCACGACGTCGGATGATATTGACATGGCGATTGCGCGCTATCGATGGACGGTCAACCATTTGAGGGCAATCGCTCCTAGATCGATGGCGGTATCTTGAAATGGCAGCGATCCAACCCTACAACGCTACGGTCAGAGAGTGTTTTGAGAACCCTGACCACGCGGGCGACCCGCAAGGCGACTATGATCGGGTTCTGAAATCAACCGTGATGGAGTCGGAACAAGGTGCGCGTATTGAATTGTGGGCGTGCGTTGCGGACGGGATCATCGCAAAAATGCGCTATCGAACGTGGGGTTGCCCGCATCTGATTGCCGCCGCCGAGGTATTGTGCAGACGCCTCGAAAACGGCCCGGTATCCGGGTTATCGGCATTGGATGTTAGCGCATTGATCGAGCAGTTGTCGGTTCCTGTAGAAAAAACCGGCAAATTACTGCTGCTGGAAGATGCATTGAAGGCGATTTGGGCGCAGCATGGGTACGCTGCATGATTATGGATCAGGACAAGACATGGCTATCTCATTAACCGAACCCGCGGCTGAGCGCGTACGGAATCACCTTCGGACTCGTGGCGCTGGAATTGGCCTCAGAATTGGCGTCAAGAAAACCGGCTGCAACGGGTTTGCCTACGTCGTGAATTATGCTGACGATGTGAAGGACGAAGACCGCGTATTTGAAGATCGCGGCGTCACAGTGGTTGTCGATGAGACCAGCCTGGGCTTGATTGACGGCACTGAAGTCGATTTCGTTAAAGAAGGACTAAATGAAGCATTTCGCTTCCGTAATCCCAATGTTTCAGGGGAATGCGGTTGCGGGGAGAGCTTCAGCATCTGAGAAGATGTGTGACCGGCCGCTTGCCACTGCCTCAATCCGTTTCTGCTTCATTGCCTGACTCCATAAATCCAAGTAAAATTCAGGGCTTACGCGCGGCCGGCACATTTCGATGCCGGCTTTTTTGAAACAGCCTCTCATAAAGGAAGAACCAGATGTCCGTCGAACAGACGCTCTCCATCATTAAGCCTGATGGCGTCGAGAAAAACCTGATAGGTGAAATTTATGGCCGCTTCGAGAAAGCGGGACTGGAAATTGTCGCCGCCCGCATGATGCACCTTTCGAAAGAACAGGCAGAGGGGTTTTACGCGGTTCATCGCGAGCGTCCGTTTTTTAAGGACCTGGTTAGTTACATGTGCTCAGGTCCGGTCATGGTCCAGGTATTGAAAGGGAATTCGGCGATCGATAAAAATCGCGAGATTATGGGCGCCACTAACCCGGCCAATGCGGCACCCGGTACGATCCGGAAGGATTTCGCTGCAAGCATTGAAGAGAACGTCGTGCATGGGTCCGATGGCCCTGAAACGGCCGCCCAAGAAATCGCGTATTTTTTTGGCGACAACGGCGTTTGCCCCAGGAGCCGTTAGATAGAATCGCAATGTCTGACGAATCCGCAAAAATGATGCCAGCGAAGCGTGACAAGCCGAAAATCAATCTTATCGGCAGGACTGAGGCGCAACTGCAGGACTTTTTTGCCGGCATTGGTGAGAAACCGTTTCGTGCCCGACAGATTTTGCAATGGATTCATCAGCGAAATGCCACCCGGTTCGACGAAATGTCAGATCTTTCGAAGGCCTTACGAAACCAGCTCGATCAGGTGGCGATAATCGCACTGCCCGAAGTGATTTCTGAGCAGAAATCCTCGGATGGAACAATCAAATGGTTATTTGAATCCGGCGCCGGGCAGGCGGTAGAAACGGTTTTTATCCCTGAGCTCGGGCGCGGCACTTTGTGCATCTCGTCACAGGTTGGCTGTGCACTGGATTGTGCTTTTTGTGCAACCGGCGCACAGGGGTTCAATCGTAATCTGAACGTCGACGAAATCGTCGGCCAGGTCACTCATGCGAATCGCCATCTTCCGCGCCGACCGACTGGCGACCCGGCCATTTCGAACGTCGTATTCATGGGGATGGGCGAACCGCTTGCAAATTATCGAAATGTCGTACTGGCGCTCGATATACTCTTGTCCGATTACGCTTACGGATTGTCCAAGCGGCGAATTACAGTCAGCACATCTGGCATCGTGCCGCAGATCGAAAAATTGGGTGACGCCTGCAACGTATCGCTGGCGGTTTCACTGCATGCGCCAAGTGATGAACTGCGTGACAAGTTGGTGCCGATTAATCGAATGCACCCCATCGCTGATCTGCTGGAGGCCTGCTGGCGGTACGCGGCAAAGCGCGCCAATCGATTCATTACTTTTGAATACGTGATGTTGCGCGACATCAACGACAGCGTCGAACACGCGGATGAACTGGCGGCGCTGCTAAAAGATCGTCCGGCGAAGGTGAACCTGATTCCATTCAATCCTTTTATTGGCAACGAATACGAGCGATCACGGCCAGAGACTATCAGGAACTTCCAGAAACGGTTGCGACACCACGGACTGGTGTCGACAACTCGAAAGACACGGGGCGATGATATCGATGCTGCTTGTGGCCAGTTGGCTGGTAAAGTACGGGATAAAGTGCGGGTCCGCTTGAGTGAAAAGAAACAGAGGACGGCGACAGCGTGATTAAGAGAGCGACAGGTTTGGGTGCAAGTAGTCTTGTGACAGTTTCGCTGCTGGTCTTGCTCGCTGGCTGTGTATCTACTTCGCAGAAAGTTCCGCGCAGTACCGAGCCCAATGACGATGCAGGCGACTACAACTACCAGCTTGGCACTGAGTATTACCGCAAAGGGAATTACGTGCTGGCCCGGGATCGCCTTGAGCGTGCCATCGAACTCGATCAGCGAAACGCCGATTATTATTCCTTGCATGCGATGACTTTGGTGCAACTCGGTCAGCATCGATTGGCGACCGAGTCATTTGACAAGGCTACAAAAATTGCACCGAACAACAGCGACGTCCGCAATGCCTATGCGGTGTACCTGTGCCAGCAAGGGAAGTATGACGAAGCCCGGGTACAATTCGATCGCGCAATTAACATCCGCGAGAATGAAGGTCCTTATGTCATGATGACCAATGCCGGCGTTTGTGTATCCAAAAAGCCCGATCTGGTGTTGGCCGAGAAGTATTTTCGTGACGCCATCGCAGTTCGACCAAACTATGGAGAGGCGCTGATTCAGATGGCGGCGTTGAAGCACCGCACGGAAGATAACCTCAGCGCTCGCGCATTCATGCAGCGTTACCTCTCAGCAAATCCTCCATCGTCCGGAGTGCTTTACCTGGCCGTACAGATAGAAACCCAACTGGGTGATGACCGTGCAGCGACTAATTACATGAACCAGTTGCTGCGTGAATTTCCTGAGTCCGCGGAAGCCAGGTTGATGCTACGACAGGGTTGATCAGGCTCAACCAGCCAGGATTTTGAGAACGCAATGAACGACACGACGACTGACGAAACCGAGAAAGAAACCGGACCATTTGGTGGCGAGCGGCTTCGTGCTGCACGACGCGAGAACGATATTTCTGTCGCCGATATCGCGAAGGAATTGCACCTCGATGAGCCGAAAGTGCGCGCGCTGGAAAGGAACGAATTCGAGATTCTCGGTGCGCCGGTGTTTGCGAAAGGCCATCTCAGAAAGTATGCCGACTTGGTAGGTGTCTCGGTCGACGACGTGATGACCGACTACTACATGATGAACCGCGCAGCAGGCGCGCCGCCAGTTGTCGGTCCGGCACGCAAACGCATGCCGGAAATAGCACTCGGACCCTGGATCACCGCGGCTTTCGTGCTGGTCGTGGTTGTTGCAGCGGCGTTCTGGTGGTTCGCCCGGGAACCGGAGGCGCCGCAGAGTCAAATTCAGCCAGCGACACTGGCGCCCTTTAGCAGTGACCGGGCACCGGCACCCATCGTGGCGGATGAGTCAGAGCAGGTGACGACCGGTCCGATGCCGGAGAGCGCGGTTACGTCGACGCCGGCCGTTGAGCCCCCGGTGGCCCAAAGTGTGCCGATCGTCAATGTTCCGCCTGCTGATCCCGCCAGCACGGCGCCGCAGGTCCAGATGATCCTGACTTTTTCAGGTGACTGCTGGACCGACGTGTCAGATGCGTCAGGGAGACGCCTTTACTATGATCTTGGTCAGGCTGGCAGGGTTGTTGCTCTGTCGGGAGACGAGCCGCTGCATGTCATCCTCGGTGATAGCGCGAATGTCAGTATTACCGTTGATGGTCGTGATTACCCGATCCCGGCATCAGCTCGAAGTGGTCGCCTTGCAAGGTTGGACGTCCGCAGTCAATAAAGACGCGGAACCGCTCAGTCACAGCCTTTAAGCCGGTGTCGATCGTTTGCTCCGCTCTAGTGTGAATTCATGGAAAACAATTGAAACCAACAGCAATTCGAGGCATGAACGACATTCTTCCCGACGCGGCAGCAACCTGGCGCCTTGTCGAGGATGTTGTGCGCGGCACTATCGAATCGTACGGGTATCGGGAAATCAGGTTACCCATTCTCGAAAGAACCGATGTATTTGCGCGCGCCATTGGCGAAGTGACGGATATCGTCGAAAAAGAGATGTATTCGTTCAAGGACCGCAACGATGAGAGTCTGACGTTGCGGCCGGAGGGAACTGCAGGAATGGTGCGCGCGGGCATCACGAACGGCCTGCTCCACAATCAGCGGCAGAAGTTATGGACTGTCGGTCCGATGTTTCGCTACGAAAAACCGCAAAAAGGACGTTATCGACAGTTCCACCAGTTCGATGTCGAGGCGATGGGTTACGAAGGCCCCGACATTGATGCAGAACTCATGATCCTGTGCGCGCGACTATGGGAAAAGCTAGGCCTGAAGCGCCTTTCGCTGGAAATCAACACGCTGGGAACGCAGGATAACCGGGCGAAATACCGGCACGAGCTGGTCAAATACTTTTCGGCCGTGAAAAGTCAGCTGGATGAGGATAGTATTCGCCGCCTTGAGAAAAACCCGCTGCGTATTCTGGATAGCAAAAACCCGGATATGCAGCGTTTAATTGCAGCGGCCCCTGTCATAACCGACCATCTTGATGTGGAGTCGAGAGCGCATTTTGATGGCTTGAAGTTGCTCCTTAATGCTGCGGACGTGCCATTCACGGTAAATCCGCGCCTGGTTCGTGGTCTCGACTACTATAACCTCACGGTATTCGAGTGGATCACCGATGCATTGGGATCCCAGGGGGCGGTCTGCGCGGGTGGTCGGTACGATGGTCTGGTTGAAAAGTTGGGCGGCAAGGCCACGCCGGCGATCGGTTGGGCGATGGGTGTGGAGCGATTGGTTGAGCTTTACGAAACCAGCGGTGGCAAGGCCGGTGTATTGGCGCCTGATGTTTACATCGTAGCTGCAGGCGATGATGCGTTCAGTTGCGGTATTAAGGCAGCAGAGATTCTGAGGGATCGAATCCCGGAAATTAAAGTCGAACTGAATCTGGGGGGTGGCAGTTTCAAATCGCAACTGAAACGGGCCGACAAGAGTGGCGCGGCATATGCCGTGGTTTTGGGCGAGGAGGAAGTCGCCGGGAACCGGGCAGGACTGAAGCCATTGCGTGACCGTGAACCGCAGGTCGACGTGGAATTCGATGAGCTGGCAGAGGCAATTGCTGCGCGGCTCCGTAAGTAACATCAGGCCGGGAGCGACGGCTTCGACAGGTCTGAATTTGACTTGAACAATTGGCGCTAAGACGAAGAAGGTAGTTTTGTGGAAGATCTATCCGAAAAAGAACAACTGGACGCAATGCGATCCTGGTGGTCCGAGAATGGTAAATACGTTATTGGTGGCATTCTCGCCGGCGTTTTCATTATTGTCGGCGTCAACCAGTACCGAAGCTCGAAAGCAGATGCGGAGACAGCAGCCTCTGTACTTTACGAAGAAGTAATGTTCGCTGCTGGCCGTGAGAATCTCGATGGTGCCGCCGCTGCGGCAGCTGAGCTCTATCTGGACTACGAAACTTCGCCATACGCGGCGCAGGCCAGGCTGGCGATGGCACGAATTTACATGGACAACGGCCGCGACCAGGACGCGGCCAACGAACTTCGCGCGCTCGTCGAATCGAATCCGGTCTCGGAACTCGCGATGATCGGGCGGTTGAGACTGGCGAAAGTTTTGCTTTATCAGAATAAAGCAGATGAGGTTGTCGCCCTTGTAAATGATCAGCCAGATAGCCAGTTCTCAGCCCCTCTCAACGAGGTTCTGGGAGATGCGTACGTGTCCGTGGGGCAATATGCCGAAGCAGAAGCTGCGTACGTTGCAGCGCTTGGCGGCAATAATCCGCAAGCACCAACCGTAGACGTCAATCTCGTGCAACTTAAGATTAATGACCTGCCGTTTCTCGGCGAAGCGGCGGACTCAATAGAATCGGCCGAATCGCCCGCGCCGCCTGATGCGACGGAAGGACTTGCGTCGGAAGAAATCCCGGACGATCAATCAGCACCGGATGATGCAACGACTGAGGCGCCTCCTGCAGAAGGCGAGATCGAGAACAAGTAATGAATAGTCTCGCGCCAACACGCACAGTCGCCGACTGGCTCCGTTCGTCATGCGGCCGTATCGCTGCGGCATTCGTAGCAGTCTTTTTTATTGGTGGCTGCGGCATTTTTGGTGACGACAAAGACAAAGAACTTGAGCCGGTGGAATTGCTCGAATTCGAGGCGTCGCTCGATGTCAAACGTCTGTGGTCCGGGAAAGTTGGCGACGGAACGGAGTTGCTGCGTGTCGGGCTGAGTCCGGCTGGCGACGGCAACAGGATTTACGCCGCAAGTTATGACGGCAATGTCATCGCCTTCGATCCGGAAAATGGCCGACGGATCTGGCGTGTTGAAACTGAAGTTACATTGTCCGCCGGCCCTGGCGTCGGCAATGGTCTGGTGGTTGTCGCAGGATATGACGGTGATGTGATTGCGTTGCGTGCTGAAGACGGGTCCGAAGTCTGGCGCAAAAACATCGCCGCTGAATCGCTATCCAGGCCGGTGATTCACGAAGAAGGCGTAATCGTCTACACGATTGACGGCGCACTGCGTATCTTGTCTTCGCTCGACGGAACCGAAAAATGGGTGCTGGAACAGAGTCTGCCGGCCTTGACCCAGCGAGGAGCGTCTACTCCTGTCGTCGTCGGGCTGCTGGTGATATCGGGATTCGATAATGGCCGCCTCGTGGCGACGAAACTGACGGATGGCGTGACACAATGGGAGGCCATCATGACGCCGCCTTCCGGCCGGTCCGATCTTGATCGACTTGCCGACGTTGATGGATCAATAGCTGCCGTCGGTCAGGATGTCTATGCGTCTGGTTATAACGGTCGCATTCAGGCACTGGCCACCGAGTCCGGAGAGACTTTGTGGGCGAGAGAAATCTCGAGTCACGTAGGTGTAACGGCGGACTGGAATAATATTTACGCGGTAGGCGACGAGGGCGAAGTCATTGCTCTGCTGCGAAGAAACGGGACTGACGTGTGGCGTCAGGAAGGGCTGCTTCGAAGGGAACCCTCACCACCGGTCGCATTCAACACTGCGGTTGTGGTCGGAGATTTCGAGGGGTATGTGCACTTTTTTTCGAATTTCGACGGTCGTCCGGTGGCCCGTGTACGGGTTGGCAAGGGCATGATCTCCGGTGCCCCGGTCGTGATGGGTGACAAACTGTTCGTACAGAGTGAATCGGGCACGATTTCAGCTTACATCGTGAATACGCCGGCACGCCGGGATACGGCGCCGGAAATCGCCGAAGCGCCGGCGGCCGCTGACGAGCAGGGCTGACGCAGCAAAAAACCTGCAATGTGGTATTCAATCAATGCTCCCTGTCATCGCGCTCATCGGTCGACCCAACGTAGGGAAATCGACATTATTTAATCGCCTTACGCGGTCGCGTGACGCTATCGTTGCTGACTTTCCCGGACTGACACGTGATCGACAATACGGTTTCGGCAAACTGGGTCCGTGTCCTTACATCGTGGTCGATACGGGCGGCGTCGCCGGTGGCGAAGAGGGCATCGAGGAGCTAATGGTCGAGCAGACCATCCGCGCGCTCAAAGAAGCTGATGTTGCGATTGTGATGGTTGATGGCCGCAGTGGGCGGACCTCTGCCGACGAGCATGTCGCTGCGCTTGCCCGCAAGTATGCGAAAAGTACCTGGTTGGCCGTCAACAAGGCCGAGGGTCTGGATCAGGATGTGGCCTCCGGTGAATTCCACAGCTTGGGGCTCGGTGAGCCAGTAGCCATCTCAGCCGCACACGGGGATCGCATTGGCAGCCTGATGGATGAGGTGCTGTTGCCTTTTGTCACGGATGACGAGGAAATCGCGGACGACGACGGCAATGAGAAGCCGCTCAGTATCGCCGTGATTGGCAGACCAAACGTCGGGAAATCGACGCTGATTAATCGGCTCATCGGCGAGGACAGGCTGGTGGTATTCGATCAGCCAGGCACCACTCGAGACAGCGTATCTGTGCCGTTCGAGCGTGACGGCAAGAAATACATACTGATCGATACAGCCGGCGTAAGGCGGAAATCGAGAGTCCACGAAACAGTCGAAAAATTCAGTATTGTCAAGGCGTTACAGGCAATGGAGCGGGCGTCCGTCGTCATTCCCGTGCTCGATGCCAGTGAGAACGTGACCGACCAGGACGTCAGCCTTATCGGCCTCGCGGTCGAGCGTGGCCGAGCGCTGGTCGTCGTTGCCAATAAATGGGACGGCCTGAGCGCAGACCAGCGGCGGCATGTTAAAGAGGACCTGGAACGCAAGTTGCCGTTCCTGGATTTCGCGGAACGCATGACAATTTCTGCCCTGCATGGAACTGCTGTCGGTGATTTATTGCCTGCCGCGGAGCGAGCCTATCGGGCGGCAACCCGGGACATGTCGACAACCGAACTCACCGGGGAACTGGAGCGGGCGGTGATTGCCCATGCGCCGCCACTGGTTCGTGGCCGGCGGATTCGACTTCGGTACGCACATCAGGGCGGCCGAAATCCGCCGGTCATCGTCATTCATGGCAATCAGACCGACCTGCTTCCCGAAGCCTACCGGCGCTACCTGATCAATCGATTCAGAAAAGCCTTTCGCCTCAAGGGCACACCGGTGCGGCTGGTTTTCAAAACCAGCGACAACCCGTTCAAGGGACGCCGTAACAAACTGACGCCGAGGCAGGAACGCAGCCGCGACCGGCTGATCAAGAGAGCGAAAAGGAAATAGCGGTCGTACTCTACTTCGATGCGGTCCTTGGCTTCGCGATTCGGATGCTTTGCTGGCAGAATTGACGCTCTGATCTGACATGCTGCGATGTCCCCTATGAAATTTCCGAGCAAGACTGTTCGTTTCGATGGCAGATTCGTGATGCATCGAAATGGCTATCTCGAATCGCCGACGATTGCCTATGAAACCTGGGGCGAGCTAAATGGTAAAGGCGATAACGCTGTAATCATATTCACTGGCCTGTCTCCATCCGCTCACGCAGCGTCAACGCCTGGCAATCCGTCGGCCGGTTGGTGGGAAGATATGATCGGTTCGGGACTGCCGCTGGACTCCGACCGGTTTTTTGTTATCTGCATCAACTCCCTTGGCTCCTGCTTCGGTTCGACAGGGCCCGCCTCAATCAACCCGGAAACAGGCAATCGCTATCGTCTGGCCTTTCCCACGCTCAGCCTGGAGGACGTCGCCGAAGGCGGCTTCGAGGTTATCCGGCAACTGGGAATCGAGAAGGTGCACACGACAATCGGTTGTTCTATGGGTGGTATGAGCGCGCTGGCATTTTGCATCAGGCATCCGCAGCTTGGCGGCCGCCTGCTTTCGATCTCATCGGCAGCGCGTGCATTACCGTTTTCAATAGCCATTCGATCCTTGCAGCGCGAAATGATTGTCAAAGACCCGAAATGGGCAGGTGGCAACTATGACGTAGCCGATCCGCCGGTCGTTGGCCAGCGGCTCGCCAGAAAACTCGGCATGATGACCTACCGTTCGCCGAGAGAGTGGGAGTACCGGTTCGGGCGCGAGAGAATCTCGCTGGAGATGCATTCCGATGAGATGTTCTTCGGCGACTTTGCGGTTGAGAGCTATCTTGAGACTCACGCCAACCGGTTCACTGGCCAGTTTGACGCGAATTGCTATCTGTACCTCTCGCGTGCGTCCGACCTGTTTGATCTCGCCGAGCATGGTGGCTCGCTGAAAGCCGGCTTCAGCAAGCTGGCGCTTGATAGCGCAATGGTTATCGGTGTGGAGACGGATCTCCTGTTCCCAATTCGCCAGCAGCAGGAATTGGCGGACGGTTTGTCGGTGGTAGTGTCCGATGTCGAATTCGTGCCACTCGACTGCATCAAAGGCCACGATTCTTTTCTGGTCGACATGGACGCGTTTCGCCCGGTTATCAGCCGGTTCTTCCGATAAGCCTTAGTTGGTTTCGAAAAACAATGCGGGATCTACTGCCGTGCCATTCAGGTAGGTCGCGAAGTGAAGGTGCGCGCCGGTAACCCGACCTGTCGCGCCGACCTTGCCCAGCAGGTCACCGACGGTGATGTCCTGTCCCTCAACGACGTCTATGACGCTCAGATGGCAAAACAGACTGATATAGCCCTGACCGTGATCCAGGATGACCGTGTTGCCGTTGAAGTAGTAGTCGCCCGTGGCGGACACCACACCGCTTAAAGGGGCAAGGATCGGCGTGCCCGAGGCGGCAGCGATATCCATGCCTTTGTGTGGAGAGCGTGGCTGGTCATTGAAAATTCTGCGGGATCCGAAACTTGAGCTCCGCGCGCCGGGCACCGGAGATTTCAGCATGACCTCTTTAACGTCATTGACGCGCCAGCGGGTCAAAGCCTGATCGATAACTATTCTTTCTGCCGCTATACGATCAAGTGATTCCTGATCCGGCGCCACATACTTGCTTTCCACGTTAAACCGCTGGACCGGATAGTCAGCCGCCTGCAGGTCGATGCGAACTTGTTCCGACTCGCCGCCGGCTCGAATCAAAGTCGCAACAATTGGTGCTTCGCTTTCATGATCAAGCGGGATACCGACAATTGCGACCCATCTGTCATTTTCGCGTATGACTAACACAGGATTGTTGTTAACCATAACCGCGGGGCGGGTGTCGCTTTGTATTGGCACAATGGCGACGCCACCCGGCCAGGGGGAATGTCGCGGCGTCGCCGACGCAGGCGCGCAAAGTGGCAGCAACGCGAGGAACTTAAGTGCTTTCGATATTTTCATGATGGCTGTCGTTCACCTTTGTGACGGTTGCTTCCAGTGAACCATTGGCGAGCCTCGCGTGAATAGCGGTGCCTTTATTAACGGACGATGCATCGGTCAGAATTTTTCCCGTGCCGGGATCGCTGACGATCGAGTAGCCTCGATCCAGTGTTGCTAACGGGCTCACGGAATCCAGCGTCCTCGCTGCAAGTCGTAACCTTTGTTGCAGCCGGTCAACGGCCCAATGTCCCGCAACCTGCAAGCGTTGTTCGAGCCCATTGGTTTTTCCCAATGACTGCTGGACATCTACTGCCGGCGATAGTTGCATCAGTCTTGCTGCCTTAGCCTCGACCACTCTGTTGCGCAACGATAAATCGTGGCGGACGGCAGAAACCATAACAAGGCGCAAATTTCGCAGCCAATCCCGCTGTCGCGCGACAGTGTTGGCAGGGCTGCCCTGCGTCAGCCGTTTACTTAACCAGTCGACTGCCTGGAAGCGATTCTCAAGGTAGCGTCGCCCGAGCTGCGCGATACGCGTTGACGTAGAGGCGAGTTGTTTGAGCCATTCGGCCTGATCGGGAACCACCAGTTCCGCCGCTCCCGAAGGCGTAGGTGCGCGAACGTCGGCAACAAAATCTGCGATCGTGAAATCGACCTCGTGGCCCACCGCACTGACGACTGGAATCGGGCAGGCATACATGGCACGCGCGACAATCTCTTCGTTGAACGGCCACATATCTTCCAGGGATCCGCCTCCCCGGCCAATAATCAACACGTCACATTCGTTGCGCTTAATAGCGGTGTCTATCGCTGCCACGATTTGCGCGGCAGCAAAATCGCCTTGTACCGCCGTGGGGTAGATGAGGACCGGTATTGCGGGAAATCGCCGCTTGAGGACCGTCACCATGTCGCGCACGGCAGCGCCGGACGGAGAGGTAATCAGTCCGATTCTGGCGGGTAACCGCGGAAGCGCCTGTTTATGGTCTGCGTCGAAAAGTCCTTCCGCGGCAAGTTTCGCTTTCAGCGCATCGAATCTTCGACGAAGTTCGCCTTCGCCGGCAGCCTCGAGCTGCTCAATGATCATCTGATAGTTGCCACGCGCCTCGTACAGGCTCACCTTGCCGAAGACGAGCACCTGGTCGCCATCCTTGAGATTGATCGTCGGGCCGCGCTGTCGCTGGCGAAAGTATGCACAACTGACCTGCGCCAACGCATCTTTCAGGCTGAAATAGACATGGCCGGACGTTGGTTTGGAGAGGTTGGAAATTTCTCCTTCCACCCACACCCGCGCAATGCCCTCTTCGAGCAGCACTTTCGCTCTCCGATTGAGCTCGGAAACAGAAATGGCGCGGCTGGCCGGGCTTTGTGCCGTGAGATCGGTCATTGACGCAGTATACGTTGCGTCAAAATCTGCGCGTAGCAGAATCTCAATTCGTCAATTTACTGCTTATTTTACCGGTCGCCGTTTACCGGCAAATCCCGGATGCGTACAATTGCCCGTTTTACCCTCACCGGACAGGTTGCCTGCATGCGCATAGCCAATGATGCACTGACATTTGATGACGTACTGCTGCAGCCGGGTTATTCGGATGTACTGCCTCGCGAAGTTGACCTCAGATCCAAACTCACTGCGCACATAACGCTTAATATTCCTCTGCTGTCCGCTGCGATGGATACCGTCACGGAATCGCGCCTCGCGATTGCCCTCGCCCAGGAAGGCGGGCTGGGCGTCATCCACAAAAACATGCTGCCGGCGGAGCAAGCCAGTGAGGTTTTGAGAGTAAAAAAATTCGAGAGCGGCATTGTTCGCGACCCGATCACCGTATCGCCTGAGATGACGATTCGTGAAGTTATCGCCCTGACAAAGTCCATGGGAATTTCGGGTGTGCCGGTCGTCCGGGGCAAAGAGACAATCGGGATTGTCACTCACCGCGACCTTCGATTCGAGACGCAACTGGATGCACCGGTGTCGACGGTGATGACACCACAGGACCGGTTGGTCACCGTTCGAGAGGGCGCCGACGACGACGAAGTTTTATCGCTGCTGCACAAACATCGTATCGAAAAAGTACTGGTCGTCGTTGACGGATTCGAGTTGCGCGGCATGATTACGGCAAAGGATTTTCAAAAGGCCAGCGACTATCCGCGTGCAAGCAAGGATGATCGAGGTGCGCTGCGGGTCGGTGCTGCGGTTGGAACTGGGTATGACACGGATGAGCGTGTAGAGGCGCTCGTGAGTGCCGGTGTCGATGTCATCGTCGTGGACACGTCGCATGGTTTCTCAAAAGGCGTCCTTGAACGCGTTGCGAAAATAAAAAAAGGCTATCCGGATTTACAACTCATTGCCGGCAATATTGTTACTGCAGATGCTGCTGAAGCATTGGTTAAGGCGGGTGCCGATGGCATAAAGGTCGGTATTGGACCGGGTTCAATTTGTACGACGAGGGTGGTTGCCGGTGTCGGAGTGCCGCAAATCTCGGCTGTTGCCGAAGTGGCGAAAGCATTGGCGAAGAAGGGTGTTCCGCTGATTGCTGACGGGGGAATTCGTTATTCGGGTGATATCGCAAAGGCGCTCGTCGCCGGCGCGTACTCGGTCATGATTGGCGGCCTTTTTGCAGGTACGGAAGAGTCTCCCGGAGAGGTCGAACTTTACCAGGGACGTTCATACAAGTCTTATCGCGGCATGGGTTCCGTTGGCGCGATGGGGCAGAAGCATGGATCTTCAGATCGATATTTTCAGGATACGACTGAGGAACTGGAGAAACTCGTGCCGGAGGGTATTGAAGGACGAGTTTCTTACAAAGGGTCGGCGGTTTCCATCGTACATCAGTTGATGGGTGGCGTGCGCGCGGCGATGGGTTATACCGGAAGTCACAACATCGATGAGATGCGTACGCGGCCACAGTTCGTCAAGATCACCACGGCCGGAATGCGTGAAAGTCACGTGCATGATGTCACGATCACCAAAGAAGCTCCCAACTACCGCACCAGCAACTAGTGAACTGACGCGAATGGCGCAAGCACTCGAAAATCCGGCAATAGTGCGAACTGATATTCACGCGCACCGGATGCTCATACTCGATTTTGGCGGACAATACGTTCAGCTTATTGCGCGTCGAGTACGCGAATGCGGCGTATATTCAGAAATTCATCCATGGGATATGGACGAAGAGTCGATTCGTGCATTCGCTCCGGCAGGCGTCATTCTTTCCGGTGGTCCGGAGTCCGTTAATCTTGACGATCCTCCGCGCGTTGCGCAGACAATCTTCGAGCTCGGCTTACCGGTGCTCGGTATCTGTTACGGAATGCAAGCCATGGCTGCGCAACTGGGCGGAAAGGTTGAAGCGTCCGCTCATCGGGAGTTTGGTTATGCGGAAATTACACCACTTGATTCAGAGTTGTTTGATGGCCTGAGCGATGCAGAATCGGGTGAGCGAATCCTCAAAGTCTGGATGAGTCACGGCGATCGTGTTGCAGCGATACCCGATGGTTTCGTTGTCTCTGGCAAGAGTTCGAATTCACCACTGGCCGCGATGGAAGATACCGATCGCAAGTATTACGGCGTTCAGTTTCATCCCGAGGTAACACATACGCCGCAAGGCGAAGCCATTATTGATCGTTTCGTTCGCGACATTTGTGGATGCCCCGGCAACTGGACTGCCGGGAACATCGTCGCAGATGCGATAGCGAATGTGCGGGAGAATGTCGGCGATGGGCAAGTGCTGCTGGGCCTGTCCGGTGGAGTCGACTCCTCGGTCGTCGCGGCCCTGCTGCACGAGGCGATCGGTGACCAATTGACCTGCGTATTCGTTGATCACGGATTATTGCGACACCACGAAGGTGACCAGGTGATGGCCACTTTCGCGGAGCATATGCGCATCAAGGTTATTCGCGTAAATGCTGCGGATCGATTCTTCGCGGCGTTGAAAGGCGTTGAAGACCCGGAGGAAAAACGCAAGATTATCGGCGGATTGTTCATCGATGTTTTTGATGAAGAAGCGCAAAAGCTGAAGGGCATTGAATGGCTGGCGCAAGGAACGATCTATCCTGATGTGATTGAATCGGCGGGTGCGAAGACCGGCAAAGCCCACGTCATAAAGTCGCATCATAATGTTGGCGGGCTTCCCGAAAAAATGCGGATGAAGCTGGTCGAACCACTTCGGGAATTGTTCAAAGACGAAGTTCGCAAGATAGGCCTGGAGCTCGACTTGCCGAGAGACATGGTTTATCGCCATCCATTTCCTGGCCCAGGCCTCGGGGTACGCATTCTTGGGGAAGTGAAACCTGAATTTGCGGCGATCTTGCGACTTGCCGACGATATATTTATCGAGGAGCTGCGAAAGAACGATTTGTATGACAAGACCAGTCAGGCATTCGCCGTGTTTTTGCCGGTTCGGTCGGTTGGTGTAATGGGTGATGGTCGAAAGTATGACTATGTCGTCGCGCTTCGCGCCGTCGAAACAATTGATTTCATGACAGCGCGCTGGGCGCGCCTGCCGTATGAATTTCTTGAGCACGTGTCGCTACGAATAATTAATGAGATCGACGGCATATCCCGAGTTACCTACGACATTTCAGGCAAACCACCGGCTACGATAGAGTGGGAGTAGTAACTTGGGCTGTAAGGCCCATTTTTACTGACTTTTACCACTTGTAAACTACTTGAAAACACCCATTTTTGAGTGGTTTTTGTAAACAAACTTGTAAACACGTGCCACTACTGAAAATCGTAGGTGTATCAAGTATCTGACAGTACAATACTTGAAGAGGATACGTTCCAAACCTAAGCCATAATGTTCACAGTGACTTAGAAAAGGAGCGTTACTATGAACAGAGGGCAAGTATTGGCTGTAGACTTTGAGAAGCGAGAACTTAAAGACACGCAGCAGAATTCTGACAACGACAAGCAGTCGTTCTACCGCAACAAAACCAAAATCTGTAATGACGCAGTCACCATCTTTCAAACAGCAAAGAGTGGTGGCATTTGGCATATGCGTGCGTACGTAGGCGACGCTGACAAGTACTACCAAAAGAGTCTGCGAACTAGAGACAAAGCGAGTGCGATTGATAAGGCTACGTTAGAGCACGCTAAGTTGCTTGTACTTAAGTCTGAGGGCAAAGCAATCTTCTCGCCCACTGTCTACAAAGCAGTAGAACAGTACTTACAGCACAGATACGACTATGACGTTCAGATGGACAGCATCACAGTTGGTAGGTGGAGCACTATTAGAAC
>JAQCAD010000057.1 GCA_027621915.1 Pseudomonadota bacterium | reverse complement strand
CGGTACTACTGACGTGCGCAGCACCGAATAGTGATAGGGAAAGTTTTCCAGAAAATACTGCTGTATGCCTTCGGTCTCATCCGGATTATCAATGTTCCGGTAGCGCCATGCGTCCTCCGGCTCGGAGATCGATGCAAGTCGATCAAAATAGGCACGCGTCGTCTGATTCAACCGCATCTCGGTCTGCCATGTACCGGCTTTGGCCACCGCATCTGCCAGTGCCGTGACGGCATTGTCGAGGCGCGGCACCGAACCGTGACCGGCAGTTCCCCTGGCAATCAGCGTGGCACGACGCGGTTTCTTTTCTGTTGATTGAATGCCAACAACGGAAACGCCTTTTTCCTCGAGAATGTTACTGCCGCCTTCGGCCAGGCAGTATTCCGCCGCTATCTTGTCCCAGTGATGCTCAACCATGTAGTTGATGCCAACTTCGGGTGTGCCTTCCTCGCCGGATTCCGCGAGGAATATGATGTCCCGGTCCAGTTCGACACCGTAGCGCTTGAGCATGATCATCAGCATCAGTCCCGCTGTGGCGTTGTCCTTGTCATCGAGCGTGCCGCGGCCGTATATCCAGCCGTCCTTGCGCAGGCCGCCAAACGGTTCTTCAGCCCAGCGCTCGGCCTGGACACCGACAACATCGGTATGTCCCATTATCAGGATCGGACGTTTCGATCCGTTGCCATTGATGCGCGCAACAAGGTTGGCGCGGTCCGGGTCGAGCGCGAACATTTCAGACTCGATTCCCTCGGCTGCCAACGCCGCTTTTATATAATTGGCCGCTTGCGATTCATTGCCCGGTGGATTGCTGGTATCGATCCTGACCAGTTCGATAAGATGATTGATCGATTCCTCACCGACCTCATCCCAGTCCACAAGATATTGATCCTGCGAAAATACAACGGTGGGAAGGATGGCAATTAGGAAAGTCAGCTGCTTGATCATCTAAGGGCTCCGGTTTCTGGCGACTCTTGGGAGTCTACCGGAATTTTGAGGTCATTTGTCCCGCTCAATATCTGCGCTGACTAGTGCTACTCTTGGGTTGCAGCGATTAAGGAACACGATGTACGCGAATGAGACGTCCCGTACCCGGTTGCTGGAAAATATTCACGATTTTATTCAGGACCAGTTGGCGAAGTGATTCTGTTATGACCAAGCGAATAAATGTTTTGCCGGAAACTGATGTGGTCCAGGGCATGCATTACGTTGACCCGAATTCGGGTGCTGTGGTGCCTCCGATCATGCCCTCGACCACATTTGCGCGGGATGGGAACTACGAGCTCGTCTCCGCCGGTCACAGTTATGCTCGCGATGAGAACCCGACTTTCGATACAGCTGAGAAAATGCTGACGTGCCTCGAAGGCGGCCAGGGCTCGCTGCTGTTTTCCTCCGGGATGGCGGCAGCTGGTGCGATCGTGCAATCGCTCGATCCTGGAGCACACATCGTTATTCCGAAAGTGATGTACTGGGGCCTGCGAAACTGGATGGTTGGTTTTTGTGATCGTTGGGGCATCGAACTCGACCAGTTTGATCCAGCCGATCCGGACGATCTCGCCGATAAGGTCAAAGCCGGACGAACATCGCTGGTATGGATCGAGACACCCACGAACCCGACCTGGGACGTCATCGATATCGAGACAGCTGCCGAAATCGCCCACACCGTCGGCGCGAAACTGGCAATTGATTCGACTGTTGCAACGCCGGTATTGACCCGACCCATCGAGTTTGGCGCGGACATCGTCATGCACTCCGCAACCAAATATCTGAACGGCCATGCAGATGTCGTTGCAGGTGCGTTGGTGACTGCATCGGCAGACGAATTTTGGGAGCGAATATGCATGGCCCGCGCGCAAGGTGGTGCGGTGCTTGGATCGTTTGAAGCATGGTTGCTGCAACGAGGCATGCGGACACTTTTCATGCGCGTCCGTCAGGCTTCGCAATCAGCAATGATTATTGCGGAACATTTTAAGGGTCATCCGAAGCTTGAATCGGTTCTATATCCAGGGCTGGAATCACATCCCGGCCACGAAATTGCCAAGAAACAAATGCAGGGTGGTTTCGGTGGCATGTTGTCGTTCTGCGTGGCCGGTGGGGAAGCGGGGGCATTGGACATGGTAAGGCGATGTGAAGTATTCATTCGCGCGACCTCTCTCG
The DNA here is from genome assembly GCA_027621915.1 of Pseudomonadota bacterium. GTDB lineage: Bacteria > Pseudomonadota > Gammaproteobacteria > Steroidobacterales > Woeseiaceae > SZUA-117. The sequence goes on along the minus strand of JAQCAD010000057.1, from coordinate 16,444 downwards.
GGGGTGTCGAGAGTCTGATCGAGCATCGTTATTCCATTGAAGGCCCTGACAGCCCGATTCCCAGGAACCTGGTCAGAATTTCGGTTGGCGCGGAGTCAGTCGTCGATTTAATTGCCGACCTGGAGCAAGCTCTCGACGGATAAAAACCCCTTGTAATCCGCCAGTTTCGTATAACTCTTATTAAGAGATTGTTTCGCTGCGCTCGCAACGACTTAGGATTTCGAATGAATCAGAGCTTCCCTAGTTCGTCTTCGGCGCCGAGAATTTCTCGCCGGCCTTGTGCGATTCGAAAACATATGCCGTGCCATCGGTCAGTAACGCAATTGTATTGAAGTCCTGCGGGCGAGGGTGTTCCATGCCGGGAGAGCCAAGCGGCATGCCAGGCACAGCGATACCGGTAACGTGCTCCGGCTGCTCCCTAAGGAGCTTCAATATATCGTTCGCAGGGACATGTCCCTCGACGAAATAGCCATCAATGAGCGCCGTATGGCAGGACATCAGCGGCCCTGGAATATTTCTTTCGGTTTTAAAAGCGAATATTTTCGGGTCTTCAATCGATTCCACGGTAAATCCGTGGGACCGCATGTGTTCTGCCCACAGGTCGCAGCATCCGCAACCCGGATTCTTGTGCATGATGACGTGTGACGTCTCAGCGATTTGATGTTCGTCCGTGGCCGGCGATGTTTCCTGCCTAAAACCCGCCACCGGGAAGGCGAGGACAAACACTAACGAGCAGATCCGAAACACTTTTCACACTCCTAAATTCGCAGCTCCCGCTGGCCGGGCTGCCAGTGGGCGAGGTTGATGTTAGCAGTTCCAATACCGATCGATCGAACCCACCTCGCGGCGGCATCGAGCGTGACCCAGGTCTTCACTTTGCCTTTACGGGTCTCGGCCGTAATTGAACCGTTCGGCGTGTTGGCTTCTATGTGAAACCTTGCACCGTATCCAATGATGCTGATTTTCTTGATTGCACCCGCCGTAACCATCGCCTTCATCATTTTTTCATCCATGCTGGTTCCCCGGAAACATCTCGCCTTGTTCTTGAATGACAATGCCGGCCTCGTCGCAATACCGGCGAATCAGGATTTCGATCATGTTGGCAACGCTGCGGTGTTCCATATCTGCAGCCTCGCGCACCGCATCCTTGATGCCGGGATCGATCCTGAGATTGAGCGTCGCAATTTTAGTGCGTGCCATGATGTGTTTGTGTTGTGAAAGTGACGGAAATGTAACGCACTTAACGTTACTTCGTCAACAAAATTTGCCCCTGGATGCGCCGTACGGGCAAATTTTCCAGTGCTGGTTGCTGATGCGGCCTTTTTGATCAGCCAGAGAAGAAGTGCGTGCCGGTGCGTCGCGATTGTCGAGCATTTCGCGACGAGCAATGAGCGGTGCGGGAAGCGCCGGTCCCTGATCAGTCCTGCGGCGAAGCAATGCCTAGTGTCTGAATGCCGGCGGGCGCTCGGACTCCGTCTGCAGGTATCGGTCCCTGAGCAACGTCTGTCGGCTCTGCATCGAGACCGGATCTCCCCGGATGTAGACCTGGTCGGGGTAGCTGGTCAGCTCGAGCGGATCGGCGGACCAGACCACGAGGTCCGCTTCCTTGCCGGTTTCGAGGCTTCCCAAAAAGCCATCCACGCCGTAGATACGGGCTGGTGCAAGCGTGATCGCCTCCAGCGCCTGGGCCCATGTCAGCCCGTTGGCGACTGAAATGCCGGCGGACTGGGTGAGGAGCCTGGCGTTATGCGTCTGGGCGCTGGCGCCAAATGCCACTGTGACGCCGGCATTGACCAGGATGCTTGCGGAGTCGAGTCTTGCATTAACAAGGTCGAAATTGCCGGGCAGATTATTGATTCCATCGAGGATTACCGGCACGCTGGCCGCGGCGAGCCGATCGGCCACCATCCAGGCTTCCGAGCCGCCGGCAACAATTGCCCGGATATTGAATTCCTCGGCAAGCTGGATCACGACACTGATGTCGCTTGCTCGATTCACGTTGAACAGCATCGCGGCGCTGCGATCCAGTACGGACTGCAGGGCGTTGAGATCCGTGCGGCTTACCGAGTATTCACGCCAGTCGCCGCGATCGTAGGCCTCTTTATTGCGTTGATAGTCGAGTGCGTCATCCAGTGCGGCCCGCAGCACTTGAACGGCCGCGGCGCGCGATCCGCCCGCGACACCACTGCCGGCCTCGCCGAAATTGGCGACCACGACCGCACCGTGCCTGACGACGTGCTCGGGGTTGTCGCCCAGATGCACAACGGTTCCCAGACCTGAGAGTACGTGGCTGAAATTTCCCAGCTCATCGGGTCCGCTGGCGCGCGGCGTCAGGCCTGCTCGGGTAACACCATCAATTCTGCTGATAGCCACGACAATTGACCGGGGGTTAAAAGCATCCGCAACATCGAAGCTCGCAGCGAAATCTTCGCCTCGCTGCGTCGAGTCATTGGTACCTGCGACGGCGCCGACTTCACTCAAACCAATCTGTCCAAGCGGAGAAAACAATCCTGGCGTGATGATCTTGCCTGATGCGTCAATCCGTGTGGCGCCGGCGGGGATGCTGATGTTGGTGCCCACATTTGTAATGCGCCCGCCATCGATAATGATCGTCGCATTTTCAAGCGTCCCCGCAGGACCGACAGTATGGACAGTCGCGCCGGTGATCGCGGTCGTTTGCGCCAATGCGCTTCCTGCGATTAACGCGAGCAGGGTGCCCGCCACCCGGATCGGCGTATTCATTGCGCACCTCCATGCTGAGCCGACGTGCCCAGCGTAAAGTCGGTCACAGGATTGCCTGATGGGTTGTTTCGATCGTAGACGAGCGCGCCATCGATATAGACCTTCTGGGTTTTCGTATAAACGCTGAACGGGCTGCCATCCCACACGGTGACATCCGCCATTTTACCGGCCTCGAGCGTACCGACGACGTCAGCGATGCCCAGCGCCTTGGCAGCATTACTTGAGATCCAGCGAATCGCCCGTTCCGGAGGAATGTCGATGCCCACTTTTGCTGCGGCACCCATCACCTTCGCACTCTCCTGGTGCAGGCGCTGGATACCCATGTCGCTGTCGGAGTGCATAACGGTGCAGGTATCGGCGCGGTCGAGTAGGGCCGCGTTTTCACGAATGCCGTCAAATGCTTCCATCTTGAAACCATACCAGTCCGCCCAGATGGCCGCGCACGTATCGTGCTCGCGAAGCAGGTCGGCGATTTTGTAGGCCTCGACCCCGTGATGGAATGCCGTGATCTTATAGTCGAATTCATCGGCGATTTCGAACATGACGGACATCTCGTCCGCCCGGTAGCAATGGTTGTGTACGAGGATTTCGCCGTCCAGCACACCGGCGAGTGTCTCGAGCCTTAAGTCTCGTTTGGGTGGCTCACCTTTTCCGGATGCGGCGTTGTCTCTCTTCATTCGGTAGTCAGCGGCTTCGATCCAGGCCGAGCGATAACCGGCCACATTACCCATGCGTGTGGCAGGAGATCGTCGCTGACTGCCGTAGACGCGTTTCGGATTCTCGCCGCAGGCCATTTTGAGTCCATACGGGGCATCGGGAAATTTCATTTCCATGACGTTACGACCCGGCACGTTTTTCAATGTCACTCCACGACCACCGAAAAGATTCGCAGAACCCGGCAATATTTGCAGTGATGTCACGCCGCCCTCAAGGGCAGCAACAAAACCGGGATCCTGTGGCCAGACACTGTGCTCAACCCATACCTGGGCAGTATTCGGGTCAGTCGCTTCATTGCCGTCGGAATGCGCGTCGACGCCCGGCGACGGGTACGCGCCCAGATGAGAGTGCGCGTCGATAACGCCCGGCGTAATCCACATGCCGCTCGCATCGACAACGGCCATGTCACCTGCATCGAGATCGGGTCCCACCGCCACAATCTTGCCACCCCGCATGACGACGTCCGCATTTTCGAGGCGTTCGCCAGTTCCGGTAAGAACAGTGGCGCCCTTTAAAATGGTTGGTTGCGAGGCCAGCGGCTGATAGCGACTCGCATAGGGCGCCATATCGTTGCCATCGGCGCCTGGCTCGCAGGCAGACAACAGCAGCAAGGCTGCCAGTGGAATAATCGGTGAAATCAGCTTGGACATTATCGCTCCGGTGTTATCTGTGCAGTCTTTTTCCGACTCGAGAATAGCAGAAGCCCCGCCGGGTCGGCAGTGCTAGAGTCTGGCGATGTGTCGCTCAATGAGGATTTGAGAATGAGAATGACGTACAAGGCGACTTATCTGGCGGCGTTGCTTGTTGTTTCGCCAACTTTGATCGCGAATGACGATTCCTTAAGTTTTCACGACGACTACTATTTAGGCTTTTCGCAGGGCGCCTACTACGGTTTGATGCTGGCCGGTTCGCCGTACGATGTCGCCTGGTGTGTGAAGTCCGAGCTTGCCTATGAAGCCGCGAATCTGGGCGTCGGCGGGGAGTTTCAGGAGAAACTGGAGGAGATTCACAAGACCTGCCAGGGAAGCGACTAGGCGACAATTCCATTATCATTACGCGACAACATCTGTCTCACGATAAAAAAAGTTGGGGGAATCAATGGCGGAATTTGACGAACTTCCGGCGGCCGGAAACGGTTTGCTGGATCGAAGATTTTTCTTGCGCGCGGGCGTCGCCAGCGGTGCCGCATTGATGACGGCGTCAGCGTCCTCCCTGGAACGTCAGGAATGGATGAAGGGCCCGGGTGCCGGAATGAGCGAAGCCGGTGCGCCTTCGAGTCACGAATCGCATGTCGTTCGCGCGTCTATCGGTTCGTTGACCGGAACCACCGGCACGGGTGCCTCGCGCACGCCTCTGCAGTTACTGGACGGAATCATTACGCCAAGTCGATTGCATTTCGAGCGCCATCACAGTGGAATTCCGGACATTGATCCTGATCAACATCGCCTCGTCCTGCACGGCCTGGTTGAACGTCCACTGTCGTTCAGCCTGGATGCGCTTGCACGGTATCCAATGGTGTCAAGAATTCAATTCCTCGAATGTTCCGGCAATAGTGGTGCGTCGATGGCCCCTGAGCCTGCGCAGGGTACTTGTGCTGCGTTGCATGGCCTGGTGTCGGCGAGCGAATGGGGTGGGGTGCCGCTTTCGGTTCTGCTTGAAGAAGCGGGGGTAAAGCCGGCAGGAAAATGGCTGATCGCAGAAGGCGCCGATTCCGCCATGATGAGTCGCAGTGTGCCCATGGACAAGATCATGGACGACGCGATCGTCGCGCTTTATCAAAACGGCGAACGGTTGCGTCCATCGAATGGGTATCCGATGCGCCTTTTCCTGCCCGGCTGGGAAGGCAACATGTGTGTCAAATGGCTAAGAACGATCAAGGTGGTCGATCAGCCGTCGATGACCAAAGACGAAACCTCGAAATATTCAGACCTGCAATCAGACGGCGTCAGCACGCTCTTTACATTCCCCATGGGCGTGAAGTCCCTCATAACCAGTCCGTCACCGGGTCTGTCGATGGGCGCGCCTGGTCTCTATCAGATATCCGGCATCGCCTGGTCTGGTGCAGGAAAAATCAAGCGAGTCGAAGTTTCGGCAGACGGCGGCAAGAGTTGGGCCGACGCGGCCCTGGATGCACATGTCATGCCCAAATGCCTGACGCGATTCCGATCGGCCTGGCGGTGGGAGGGGAGTCCGGCCGTCATCCTGAGCAGGGCAACTGACGAGAGTGGCAGCATTCAACCGACCCGGGAAACGGTTCTCAAGGGTCGTTCCACGGCCGCGTTTTACCATTACAACGGCATCCAGGCATGGCATGTGGCCGAAAACGGGGAGGTGACCAATGTCTACGTTTAGGTTTTTCGCCGTTGCAGGCCTATCTCTCTGTTCAATTGCGGTGATAGCACAGGAGTCGCCGGGTCTTGGTGAGCTTGTGTCCTCTGACGAGCTGGCCGCGCTGGACTACGCTGTATTGCCCAATGGCGACGGATTGCCGGCGGGATCCGGAACGGCCGTTGAGGGGTCGACCGTGTATCAGCAATATTGTTTCGCCTGTCACGGAGACAAAGGCAGCGGCGGCATCAACGATGCGCTTTCGGGCGGTCATGGATCCATGACGAGCAAGAGTCCTGTCAAGACGGTCGGCAGTTTCTGGCCGTATGCCACGACGGTATTCGACTATGTCCGGCGGGCGATGCCACTTTCCTCGCCGGGCGTGCTGACGAACGACCAACTGTACGCCGTAACAGCGTATTTGTTGTTCATCAATGACGTGGTTGATGAGAACGACGTGATTGACGCGAAGTCACTGCCTGACGTGAAAATGCCCAATCGGGACAACTTCGTCTGGGGATATGCGCCGGGAACGTAAAAACAGGCCCGATGTTATCGTTTTGAGAACTGCTACCATGACCTGCAAGGCCCACGGTTGCTACGATTCATCCGATATTCTGGGTTGCAACGGGCCAATGAATGAAATCGGAAGTCGTTATCACTGAACAGCAATTGCCGGGTAGCGTCATTGCGGCGATTCAACAGGGCCAAAAGATCGAAGCGATCAAGCTTCTTCGTGAAGCGACCGGCCTTGGATTGGCAAATGCCAAAGTCCTTGTCGACAGGGCATATCGCACGCACGGTCCGCAAAAACCGATTCCCAGTTTTGCCGACCAGCCTTCGGGAATCGGCTCGCTCGCCAAATCTTTGGGCCTCGCGTTGATCATGGTCGCGGCCTGGTATTTCTATCAGGGTTGAATGCGTTTTCGATGCAGTCTCCGGCGCCTTGATTCTGAGTGTGCTGAAAAATATTAATTTCTGTCAATCAAGTCACGAAAGTTGAACTTCGTCCGTCCGTGCCCGGTCAAAAAAACTGTGTGTATAATTCGCTAATTTGGGTTGGCCAAAGCATCGAGGAAATAGAATGTCCACAGGCGAGCAACCGATGGATCACGTGCGACGCAAAGCGGAGTCGACCGGGAAAGCCGAGCCGAGTGACCTGGAGAAAAATGTCACGGAACGCTCAACCTGGATCCGTCTGATTTTCATGATCGTGTATTCGTTTTTGTTTGCGATTGCGCTTACCGTTGCGTTGGCAGTTGTCGTCATCCAGTTCTTTTGCGTATTGATTACCGGCAGCAGGAATGACCAGCTGAAAGTGCTGGGTCATTCTCTTGCGATTTACGCATTCGAGATCGGCGATTTCATGACATTCAACAATGACAAAATGCCATTTCCGTTTGAGGGCGCCTGGCCACGAGAGCTGCCCGTTTCCGTCCCGGAAGCAGCTGAGGATGAAGAGGAAGTGTATTGATCTAATGGCCGGACAGCAGGCTTCGAAAGAGTGACCCGGTTGCAGCGGAGAATCTGCCACCGGGTCTTTTTTTTGGCTTGCCGACTCCAGTTTGGGATCTCGATAACGAGATCTGCGTCGGACCGCGCGCCGGAAGTCCGGTGCTATAGTCGGTGACATGAACACGGTGTCACTGGAAAATCACTGGGCTTTAATACTGGCTGCCTTGCCGGCACTTGTCGTCGTCACGCACGTACTGCGAAACACGATCTCGCGTACCGCCAACGGCCAGCTTCGAACAGTCCTGAACGCATATCGCGAGTCGCAAAAAAATCTCGACAAAGCAAAATCCAGGAGTGAGCGAGCCCGCTCGCACGTTGAGAAACTGATCGCGAAAGCTGTCGATACAAAACCACGAATACTGACGGAAGCCCGCGAAGCAGTGCAGGACGCGGAGGCGATGGTGAAAATTGCCGGTGACAGACTTCTCGTCACGGCGAACCATGTACGCCGCGTAATTTGCGAAGAATTCCCGCCTGTTCAGCACCAGAGGCTAAGAGAGAAATACCTTCCTGAAGACAGCGATGGTGGGCGCCCGTATTCGTTCAGGTAGATAGGTAGATAGGTAGATCTACGAATTAACCACAGTCTTCCGTTACCGGAAAATTTCAGCGTCAGATTTTCTCTGGTGAAGACATGGTCGATATCATTATCTCAATCTGCGAATATATGGGTCCGATCGCCGCTACCGTGATTGGAATTATCCTTCTCGGTATCGCGATCGAAAAAATCCGCGTGTAGGACTACAGCCAGCCATCCCAGCCGGGACCGCGCACGACGCGTCCGGGGGTGGCGCCAGTGTGCTTGCCGTCTTTGAGGACTTGTTCTCCATTGACGAAAACGTGCAGCACGCCGGTCGCGTATTGATGCGGATCTTCAAACGTAGCGTTGTCGATGATTCGGTCCGGGTCAAAAACCACGACGTCCGCAAAAAATCCCTCGCGAAGCTCACCACGATCGAGAATTCCGATGTTGGCAGCGGGGAGGGATGTCATGCGGCGAATCGCTTCCTGCAAAGAAACGACTTGTTCTTCGCGCACATATTTACCCAGAAGCCTGGCAAAATTTCCATAGGTTCGCGGGTGCGGACCTGACTCCAGAAACACGCCTTCGCTAGCTGGGGCGCCGGCGTCAGAGCCGAAACTGATCCAGTCTTTCCTGAGCTTGCGCTTGATGTTTTCCTCCGACATCGTGAAGTAGACAGCCTGGACACGACTGTCATCTTCGATCACCAGGTCCATCGCGGTTTGAGCCGGATCTGTTTCCCGCTCGTCGGCAACGTCCTGCAGCGTCATGCCAATATATTTACGCAACGCTTCGTTTCGAAAACCGACAAGCAGAATATTGTCGGGGCCAGCCGCCGTGTAAAAATTTTCCCAGTCAATCGCGGGCTGCGTCATCTCGGCGGCAACCCTCGTGCGGATTGCAGGGTCCTTCAGCCTTTCCACCCAGGCAGCATGACCGCCTTCCTGGACCCACAACGGCATCGTCGCGTTCAGGCCGGTAGAGCCCGCCGTGTAGTTGTACATGTCAGCCGTAATGAACAAGCCTGCCTTGCGAGCACCTTCAATCATGTCAAAAACATTGGACAATTTATGCCAGTTATCTTTTCCGGAGGCCTTAAGGTGATAGATTTCTGCAGGCGCGCCCGTCAGGCTCGCGATCTTGATGAGTTCCTGCACGCCTTCCTCGAGTCGATCGCCCTCGGAGCGAATATGCGAAATGTAAGCACCATCGTATTCCGCGGCGATTCGGACGAGCGCGATTAATTCGTTTGTACTCGCAAAATTCGCGGGAGCATAGATAAGTGACGAGCCGACGCCCAGGGCGCCCTCACGCATGGCCTGCCGAACGAGGTCCTGCATGCGAGCGAGTTCCTCATCCGTTGCAGGTCGATTGTCATAGCCGACCTCGTGCACGCGCAGGGTGGTCGCGCCGACATAGGAAGCGACGTTAGGTGACACGCCCTTGGTTTCAAGGTAATCAAGAAACCCGCCCAAAGTGGTCCACGCGATGTCGTACTTGATGCTGCCCTGGCGTTCGATCGCCTCCTGCCGCATCGATTCATTGAGCGGTCCCATCGAGCTGCCTTCGCCCATTATCTCGAGCGTGACGCCTTGCTTGATGTCGCTCATGCCCCGACCATCTTCAATGAGGGACTCCATGGCGTGCGACAGCATGTTGATGAATCCGGGACTCACCGCCATGCCGCGGGCATCAATCTCTTTCGTCCCGTGTAGCCCGGCCAGGTCACCGATCCCGGCAATCCGGTCGCCGTTTATCGCGACGTCGGTAACCACTGGCTCGCCGCCGAGACCGTCGTAGACCGTGCCACCGCGAATGATCAGATCGTAGTCGCCCGGCGCGGAGGAGCAGGCAGCAAAAAGAAAAGTGACAGCAAGGGCTGGCAGTCGCGAGAAAAACTGGCGCCATGATTTCACAGACGTACTCCTTCCGCTTCTTGTCGAACGAGCATCTTACTTCGACGCCGCGGCCTCAACCTCGCGCCATACCCGGAGCAGGTTTCCTCCAAGAATCTTTTTGATGTCTTCCTCGCTATAGCCTCGTCCGAGCAGGCCTTCAACCAACGTTGGATAGCTTGAGACGTCCTTGAGGCCTATTGGCAAGCTGTCTCCGACACCATCGTAGTCGGACCCTATGCCGACGTGGTCAACGCCAGCTAACTTAACAACATGATCAAAGTGATCAAGAGTCTCATTGAGCGTCGCGTAGGGGTAGGTACCGTGTTCAGCATCGTAAATAGCATTGAATGCGGCGGTCGCTTCCTCTGAGGCCTCAATGCCATTGACTTCGAGGTAAGCCGTCATCGCTTCCCGCTTGTTCTCGCCGTATTCCTGTGCCGCCTGCGTCAGGAAAGCGGAGCCATAGTTGATCATGACGACACCACCATTCTCACCAAGGCGAACGATCATGTCGTCCGCAATGTTGCGCTCCCAACCAGGTGTGAAGTGCCGGGCGGATGAATGAGAGGCGATGGCGGGCGCCGTAGCAATTTCCATGACGTCCCAAAAGGCGCCATCGGATACATGACTGATATCGACCATGATGCCAACTCGGTTCATTTCCTTGACGACTTCAACGCCGAATTCACTCAGCCCGTCCCACCGCTTGTTGTCGTCGTAAGACGAATCGGAAATGTGATTCGACAGTCCATGCGCCAGGGTGATATAGCGAATGCCGCGATCATAGAAATGTTTCACGTTAGCAAGATCACCTTCAATCGGTGAGCCGTTCTCCATACCCATCGGCAATGAAATAAGACCGGCATTGAACTGCGCCTCGACGTCAGCCGGTGACAGTGCGATTGCAAATTTATCCGGCGACTCGGCAACGATTCGATTGACGAGATCAATGAGACTTTCGGCGACTTCTTTTGAACGGCCTTCGGCTTCGAGGCCCGCCGGCGTGTAAATCGACATGAACGGTGCGTTGAGGCCGCCGGCTTTGGCGCGCGGATAATCGAAGTCGCCACCATCGGTTGATTCGGAAACATCTTCCCATGCTTCTTCAAGCCGATACGGGACGTCGATATGGGTGTCGATGATGATCGAGTTCTGAGCGATCATATTGGCGTGAGCTGCCATGTCCATCGGCGCATCGGTTGATGTGGCCGACGATGCGTCTTGGTCGGCCGGGCTACATGCAGAGAACAACATTGCAGTTACGGGCAGAGCTACAAGTATGGTAGATCGAAACGACATTTCATTCCCCTGGGTTTGCTTGGGTGCCGATCACGGCGGACGGCAGAGTATAGGCAATAATTCAGGTCGTAGCAGCTTCCGGACAGGAACTAAAAGAAAACAAAGAGTTGGGCTAGATATCTAAAGAATTTACTCATAAATTTTTGTGATGTTGAGGGCAGGGGCCCGGCGACGATCAAACGACGGCTGGTTTTCCTGCCACTCAATGAAATCAGATAATCAGATGCCCGATCTCAACTTAAACCCCACTAGCGACTGAGGGGCTACCTTCATGCTCGCCAAGAAGTGGTTAACGCCTTCCCCGTGCTCATTCAAAGGTGTCCTTCAATGTGAAGCAGGACCTACTAGCGGACCTAACCATTGGGTGGTTGCTGCCGCTCTGCAGCTATGGCCCAGGATTTAGACCTAATCGAACCAGGACGTCGTCGAACCGCGGGTCCTGCCTCATGTTGTCCAGGTAAGGGCTGTACATCACGTGCCTTAGAGCTCGATCGCGACGCTCGATCGCGCGATCCATCCAATTAAACGCTTCATCAAGCTCGCCACGAAACGAACGCACTTCCGCGATCTCGAAAGTCCAGCGATTTGGTTCAGCAATCAATCTCTCCAGTGCCGCAGTCGATCGCTCCCTGTCACCCACTGTTTCGTAGATCAGGGCCAGTCCCTGCTGTCGGTGGCCTTCGGCCGGTTCGCCTTCGATTGCCGCAAGGGCGCCGTCGATGTCGCCGGTCTCGAGCAGTGATAATGCGAGGCTCTTGCGAAAATACTCGGCAAGCGGTCTTCTTTTGATGTCCTCTTTCCACCGGGCAATTCCCTCCGCCTGGCGGCCCGAGTAAAAATAAACTTGTGCAAACTTGGACGTTTCGAGGGGATCGATCACATGTAGTTTTTCGATGTGCTGTATCGCTTCCTCGAGGTTTCCCGGTCGCAACGCAAATTCTGCTGCTGCGCGGAGGGCTATCGGGTCATTCGGGCCCAGTTCGAGCGCGGTTTCCAATTCCGATGCCGCAAACTCGTAGTCGAAGTCATAGGAAATCGCGATCAAGACCAATATCGCATGGGCCCAGGCAGAATTCCCGAAAAATTTCGTCGCCTCTAAAGCTGCGTCACGGGCGCGAGGCGTCCCTTCAGCCGATTCCCAAGCGCCAAACGACGTTCCGTTATAAAAAAGCGCGGCCCGTTGAGTCCACGCGGGTGCGTAATCGGGGTCGATGTTCAGAACTTGCCGGTTGAGGGCCGCGGCCTGACGAAAACCGGAAGACGTGCCTTGCTCCATCAGGAATTTAGCTTGCAAGAACAGTTCATAGGCTTCAGGTGTAGTTTCCAGAACCTGCGGCACGACTCCAAGCAGCCGGACCTTCAGTGCATCGACGACGAACTTGGCGATCTCGTCCTGAATGACGAAAACGTCTTCGAAATTCCGATCCCAGGTGTCCGACCATACGTGTTTGTCCGTGGCGGCTTCGATGAGCTGTGCGGTAATTCGAATGGTGTCGCCGGAGCGCCGCACGCTGCCTTCCAGGACGTGGCTGACACCCAGAGCGCGCCCCACTTCGGGAATCGTTACGCCCTGTCCTTTGAACGAGAACGCCGAGGTCCTGGAAATCACGCTCAGTTCAGGTATCTGCGCGAGTAGGTTCAGAAGTTCTTCTGAAAGACCGTCGGAAAAATATTCTTGCTCTGAATCATCGCTAAAATTGGCGAAGGGTAATACTGCGATCCTCTGTTGTTCGTGAGCAACTGGGGCGGTCGGAGCTTGCGATCCCGTCCAAACATATTCATCCAGTGCAAAAAAAGCGACCGCCGCGGCGAGTACGCCAATTATGATGAAATCGAATTTGCGACCGGTGAGCCTTGAAACTCTTGTGGCACCATTAACGTCTTCTTCTTTCTTGATCCCGTCAGGTGTGAATTCAAAAGCCCAGGCAAAGATCAGGGCCATTGGGAAACCAAGAGCCAACAGCAGTAAAATTCCTCTGTTAAAGACGCCAGGTAATTCGAGAATCGGTGCGACATTATCGGTGACCTGCAAAATCAACCATGCAACAATCAGGTAGGCGACGCCTACACGGAACACATTCCTGCGCTTCAGTTCTTCGAAAAACGACATTACGTCCTACCCTGGCAGCGGACTTCTCTAAGGCTGGATGCCCGAAATAAGGGAAATAAGGTTTCAGACTTACTTTTTACTCCTTGATTTCCCGGAAAAAACAGTATTGAAAATAAGCCTGACACCCTATTCCCTGCAATACCGAATGGCTCGAACGCAGCCATTTTCTCGACCCAATTCGCGCCGAGCAAAAGGGAACCCCGCCAAAGCGGGGTTCCAGAAACATGCCACCGAATACGCTTCGAAAAAGGTGTCAGATTTATTTTCAGGGCATATGTTCCAGGAAGAAAGCTTGAAAAAAAATCTGACACAAGACCAGGAAGCAGCGTTTCGCGAGTCTGGTACCATTGCAGTTAGTATATTCAATTCGATCGAAGAGAATTAAGAACAAGACGAGGATCCATTATGAATCGTTACGTAAAGATTACGCTCTCCGCATTTGCGTCTTTGTTTTGCCTTTTCTATGCAGTCCAGAACATGTCTAACCTCGGCCCGGCGGAGTGGTTCGTCGGTACGATGACGTCAATGGAAGGTCACGAGGCTTACCCGAATACATTTGCTTTCGCCATCAATTCGCCAGTCTTGGTGAAAATGATGCTGTGGATCATCATCCTGCTGGAGCTGGCAGCAGGAGTTCTTGCGGGGAAAGGTGCGATTGATCTGTTTGGCAAACGCAACGGCAGCAGCGACGAATTCAATGGCGCAAAAACCTGCGCGCTCGCTGGTACGGGTTTGGCAGTTGTCATCTGGTTTGGAATTTTCGGCGCTTTCGGTGGCGCGTTCTTCCAGATGTGGCAAGTGGAAGCTGGCGTGAATGCGCTCAGGGATGCCTCAATCTTCGCCCTGCAGCACGGCGTGGTGTGGTTGATAATCCGGGCCGACGACACATAGGATCGATGCATAGCAAGTTTCTATGCTCCCTGCGGCCCGATCGTCGAATTAAATAAATCTGACACCTTTATCGCAATCAAGTTGTCACTGGAGACAAATACATGATCACAGAATTTCTGTTTGCCATGGCGGCGTTGGCGCAGCTGCCTGGGCACGTGCGATTGGAAGTGATTTGCGCCGAAACAGGTTTTAGCCGGGCGGCAGAGGCAAGAGACAAGTCGTCTTTTCTGAGTTTCGTTGATCCGGATGCGCGTTTCATTACAGACAGAATTGCCCGGGGCAGGGACGAGATCGCGGAAGCCTGGTCCTTCGCTTTCTCCGAAGATGGCCCGACTATTCGGTGGCGTCCGGCAGTCGTCGAAGTTGCATCCGATGGCAATGTCGCGATCAGTCGTGGCCCCTATCGCTTAACCCGGATCGATGAAAATGGCGACGAGCAGCAATCCTGGGGGCACTTCATATCCACCTGGCGACGTAACAATAACGGCCAGTGGCAGGTGTTGTTTGATACCGGCGGTGACAACGCCATGGTGCCCTCTGAGCAGGACATTTCGGTGCTGGAATCGGAACCGGTCTGCCCCTAGTTTCCGGTGCAACTTAACATAACGTAAGCCGTGCTCGTGACAGGCAACAGGCCTTCAAAACAATTTGACCTTTCCTCAAAGTGATATCATAATGATATCGAAATGAAGCACCTGAGGAGAAGCGTCATGAATCGCGAAATCAATCGAAAAGTGCCGTCAGGCTACCTGATGGCAGTCCTGATATTCGTCGCCGAGGCAGCGATGATTTACTGGTTTGTGCATTCGGTTCAGATATTTTCAACGTCTGGGATAATCGTTGCCGGCATCGGGATGGCGCTCGTATTCATTCTCTGGTTCGGATTCTTCATGGTCCATCCAAACCAGGCGCGCGTGTTGCAGCTTTTCGGCGCCTACGTGGGTACCGCAAGAGAGCCGGGGCTCCGCTGGGCTAATCCGTTTTATACCAAGAAAGCCGTTTCCCTTCGTGTGCGAAATTTCGAAAGCGGCAAATTAAAAGTCAACGATTCTCATGGCAGTCCGATAGAAATTGCGGCTGTCGTTGTCTGGCGCGTGATCGACACTGCTGAGGCAATTTTTGAAGTTGATGATTACGAGCAGTTCGTGACCATCCAAAGTGAATCTGCGTTGCGAAACCTGAGTACGACCTATCCGTACGAGCCGCACGAAGGCGAGAGTCTGGCATTACGCAGTAACCCGGCAGAGATTGCGCAGGCCCTGCGCGAAGAAATTCAGGATCGACTGGAAGAGGCAGGCGTCAATGTCATCGAGGCGAGAATCAGCCATCTTGCGTATGCGCCGGAAATTGCTAACGCCATGCTAAGGCGTCAGCAGGCGTCCGCTGTCATTGCCGCCCGGACCCAGATCGTCGCCGGAGCCGTCGGCATGGTTCGCATGGCGTTGGAGCAACTCAGTGCCGAAAAAATTGTGGATCTGGACGAGGAAAGAAAAGCGGCCATGGTGGGCAATCTGCTAACGGTCCTTTGTAGCGAGGAATCCGTGAGGCCGGTTCTCAATAGCGGTTCGCTTTATTGATGATGGGCCGATGACCGGATGCCGAATCGGAATTGAGCGACGATGAGTTCTCGCAAAGCGTTCGCATTACGAATTGACGAGAAAACGCTGACCGCGATGCATCGCTGGGCGGAGGACGAGCTGCGTAGCCTCAACGCCCAGATCGAATTCGTGTTACGCGAAGCGATGCGAAAAGCAGGTCGGTTGCCTGACGACAAACCCACGGCCAAAGAGGACTGACCGGTACTCACCAGCCGCAAGTACCCGATTTCACAATTCGAGCTATGATGGGCCCATGAATCTCCTGTCCCTTTTGCTCATCGCCATGGCGGTAATCGTCGCAGGCTGCGTTTTTTATGTAGCGTGGGAATTTTCATCGGGAGATTTTGAACACGAGGCGAAGAAAGAACCGGACGAATCGAAAGAGTCGAAAGATTCGCCCGGTCCCTGATGGGAGCGGGAAGCTCCCGTGGCCTTCGGACTTCAAAGGCCCTGACGCAGCAAACGTTTAGTGATTTCCGTTACGCGGTCGCGACGACGACCCGCGACTCTGGCTTCCACTCCTCTGTCCCGAGGATGAGCCGCTGGCAGAAGGTGCCGAGACTCTCGGTGCCGACGCCCTGGGGGCAGGTGCACTTTGTCGAACGGATGGGGCCGACGCCCTGGGGGCAGGTGCACTTTGTCGAACGGATGGGGCCGACGCCCTTGGCGCAGAGGCCCTGGGGGCAGGTGCACTTTGGCGAACTGATGGCGGCGTTGAGGGCCTCGGCGCCGACGTTCGCTGCGAAGGCGCGCGGATGCCTGGCGACGTTGACCGAGGAGCCGCGGTCCGCGAAACGCGTTGCTCAGGTCGTTCAACCGCGGC
>JAQCAD010000056.1 GCA_027621915.1 Pseudomonadota bacterium | reverse complement strand
CACTTGGCAACCTTGTCGCAATCGGACGATATTCTCTGGATTCATATCATCCGTACTATCCGAAACGAAAAAAAAGCGCTGAGGCCCGATTTAGGGTGTTAACTCGGCGAGGCACCCTGATACAATTGCGCGCAATTTCAGGCTCCATTGTTACAACAACATCAGACCTTTCAAAAATGCTGCAAAATTATGTGCCAATTCTGATCTTTCTCGGAGTTGCGGCCGGAATCGGCGTGCTTCTGCTGGCGCTCGGCTTTTTGTTCGGCGGCGGTAGCAAAGACGACGAAAAGCTTTCTCCTTACGAATGCGGGTTTGATGCATTTGACGAGTCACGCATGAAGTTCGACGTGCGTTATTACCTGGTTGCGATTCTTTTCATTATTTTCGATCTCGAGATAGCATTCCTGTTTCCCTGGGCTGTGTCTCTCGACACCGTTGGCACGTTTGGCCTGATAGCGATGGGGATATTTCTCGCTGTTCTGGTCGTTGGCTTCATTTACGAGTGGAAGAAAGGGGCTCTCGAATGGGATTGAGCACTACCGCAGCGTCCTTGCATGAAGTTGATGCTGCCGATAGCGCGGTCAGCTTGCAGAAAAAAGGATTCGTCGTATCGAGCGTCGACACAGTAATGAACTGGGCTCGTACCGGCTCCATGTGGCCGATGACCTTCGGCCTGGCTTGCTGTGCTGTAGAAATGATGCAAGCAGGGGCTGCGCGATATGACCTTGATCGCTTCGGCATTATTTTTCGGCCGAGCCCCAGGCAATCAGACGTAATGATCGTAGCGGGAACGCTGTGCAATAAAATGGCGCCAGCGCTGCGAAAGGTTTATGACCAGATGCCGGAGCCGCGTTGGGTCGTGTCGATGGGGTCTTGTGCAAATGGCGGTGGTTATTACCACTACTCGTACGCCGTGGTACGCGGCTGTGATCGGGTTGTGCCGGTTGACGTCTACGTGCCCGGTTGCCCGCCGACCGCAGAAGCACTGATTTACGGCCTCATACAGCTGCAAAAGAAGATTCGGCGTACGAGCACGATTGCCAGGTAAGTATTGATTCCAATGACCAGTTCCCACGAGACATTAGCTGCTCGGATTGAAGCTCGCTTCACCGCCGGAGTACTGCGTGTCGCTTCCACCTGTGGTGAGCTGACGTATGAAGTTGGGAAGGCTGACATTGTTGAGGTCGCTACGGCACTGCATGATGAGCCGAATTTTGGTATTGATCAGCTTATCGATGTTTGTGGGGTTGATTACCTTACATATGGAGAGGTCGAGTGGACCACCAATTCGGCAACAGAGAGTGGATTCAGTCGTGGAGTAGATAGGAAGCCGGTTATTCTCGATGAAAGTGATACGTTCGATTCGCGCAGGTTCGCAGTCGTGTATCACCTGATGTCTACAGTTAACAATACTCGTTTAAGGCTTCGGGTTTTTACCGGAGACAACAACCCTCCAATAGTTCCGTCACTGAACGCGATTTGGAATTCTGCCAATTGGTTTGAACGCGAGGTATTCGATCTATTCGGCATACTTTTCGAGGGTCATCCGGATCTACGACGAATCCTTACAGACTACGGATTTATCGGCCATCCGTTTCGCAAAGACTTCCCACTGATAGGCAACGTAGAGGTCAGCTATGACCGCGAGAAAGGGCGCGTTGTGTATCAGCCCGTCAGTATTGAAGATCGAACGCTCGTGCCACGTGTCATTCGCGATGACAACCGTTATTCGGTTGATCTGAAGGACAAAGCAGACAATGGCTGAGATTCAAAGTTTTACCATGAACTTCGGCCCGCAACACCCCGCTGCGCATGGCGTGCTGCGGCTGATCCTCGAGATGGAGGGGGAGGTGATTCAAAAAGCCGATCCACATGTCGGCTTGTTACATCGGGGTACCGAGAAGCTCGCGGAGTCGAAACCATACAATCAGAGCATTGGTTATATGGATCGCCTTGATTACGTGTCCATGATGTGTAACGAGCATGGTTACGTGCTTGCACTGGAAAAGTTACTCGGAATAAAAGCGCCTGTTCGCGCGCAGTACATTCGCGTGATGTTTGACGAAATAACCCGCGTATTGAACCACCTGATGTGGCTTGGCGCGCATGGCCTCGACATCGGCGCGATGACGGTGTTTCTTTATTGTTTCCGTGAGCGTGAAGATTTGATGGACTGTTATGAAGCTGTCTCTGGCACACGCATGCACGCAACCTACTACCGTCCCGGT
Source organism: Pseudomonadota bacterium (assembly GCA_027621915.1). GTDB lineage: Bacteria > Pseudomonadota > Gammaproteobacteria > Steroidobacterales > Woeseiaceae > SZUA-117. Next base: position 16,527 of record JAQCAD010000056.1, on the reverse strand, counting down.
GGCGTGTTCCGGGATCTTCCGGAGACGATGCCAAAATATCAGGCGTCAAAGTGGCGCAGCCAGAAGGACGTCGACCGACTGAACGAAATTCGCTCCGGGTCCCTGCTCGATTTCATTGATGCGTTCTGCACCAAATTTCCGGGTTGTGTAGACCAGTACGAAACACTTCTGACAGACAACAGGATCTGGAAACAGCGCACGGTCAATATTGCAGTCGTCTCTCCGGAACGAGCACTAAATCTTGGCTTCAGCGGTCCAATGCTTCGCGGCTCGGGAGTCGAGTGGGACCTGCGTAAGAAACAACCTTATGAAGTCTACGACCGGATGGACTTCGACATCCCGGTCGGCGTCAATGGCGATTGCTACGACCGGTATTTGGTTCGCGTGGAAGAAATGCGCCAATCAAACCGAATCATCAAGCAGTGCGTCGATTGGCTTCGTCACAATCCCGGCCCTGTGGTGCTGGACGATCACAAAATTGTTGCGCCGTCCCGTATCGAAATGAAAGATGACATGGAGTCTTTAATTCATCATTTCAAACTCTTTACAGAAGGATACTGCGTTCCGGCCGGTGAGGCTTATGCGGCGATTGAGCATCCGAAAGGAGAGTTCGGCGTGTACGTGGTCTCGGACGGCGCAAACAAGCCGTATCGCGTAAAAGTTCGCGCGCCAGGATTTTCGCACCTGGCATCGATGTCCGAAATGGTCGAAGGGCACATGTTAGCGGACGTCGTAGCGGTGATCGGTACGCAGGATATTGTGTTCGGCGAGATTGATCGATGAGTGATTCCAATATTCTTTCAGAACATGTTCGTCAGGAAATCGATCACTGGAAAGCGCGCTTTCCCGAAGGTCGCCAAAGATCAGCGGTTATCGGCGCTTTGCATGCCGTGCAGCATCATAACGACGGCTTTCTGACGGCGGAGCTGATGAACGGTGTTGCCGATTATCTCGGTCTTCCGACCATTCAGGTTTACGAAGTTGCCACGTTCTATTCGATGTTTCAGACCAAGCCTGTCGGCCGCCACAACGTTGCAATTTGCACAAATGTATCTTGCATGTTGCGTGGCGCGGATGATCTTGTTGAGCATGTCGAAAACAGGCTTGGAGTCAAACTTGGTGAAAGCACGGAAGATGGCAGGATCTATCTCAAGCGGGAGGAGGAATGCCTCGCCGCCTGCTGTGGTGCACCCATGATGATGGTTGATCACAAATACCACGAAAACCTGACACTGGAAAAAGTGGACGAAATTCTGGATGGCCTCGAATGAGCAAGCTCCAACATAACCTCGTTTGTTTCAATACGTTCGGCGAGGATGAGCCCTATACGTTGGCGACTTACGAGAAGCTCGATGGATACAAAGCCTGGCGAAAGATTCTTGCGGGCGGGATGACGCCGGACGCGGTGATTGATGAGGTAAAGGCGTCCGGGTTACGCGGGCGCGGCGGTGCTGGTTTTCCGACCGGATTGAAGTGGAGCTTCATGCCGCGATCAGCGCCGGTACAGAAGTACCTGGTTTGTAATTCTGATGAGAGTGAACCCGGTACCTGCCATGATCGAGAGGTCCTGCGTTACAACCCGCATTGCCTGATTGAAGGCATGGCGATCGCTGCCTATTCCATGGGTGCAACGGTTGCCTACAACTACATACGTGGCGAGTTCATTGATGAGCCAGTACCGCGTTTCGAAGCTGCCTTGAAAGAAGCCTATGAAGCCGGCTTGCTTGGCAAGAATATTCAGGGCTCCGGAATTGATTTCGATCTGTATACATTCGTTGGTGCTGGTGCTTATATTTGCGGCGAAGAAACTGCATTGCTTGAGTCGCTTGAAGGCAAACAGGGGAAGCCACGTTTCAAGCCACCTTTTCCGGCAAATTTTGGTCTTTACGGCAAACCGACGACTATCAACAACACGCAAAGCCTGGCGAGTGTGCCGGCGATCATTCGTAACGGCGCCAAATGGTTTGCAGATCTTGGGCCGGAAGGATCGGGCGGCACGGCGCAGTTTTCAGTGTCCGGCCATATTGAGAAACCTGGTAACTATGAGTTGCCGATGGGTGTCCCGTTTAAAGAGTTGCTGGAGCTTTGCGGCGGCGTTCTCGGCGGCCGAAAACTGAAGGCAGTCATCCCGGGTGGTTCTTCTGTTCCGGTAATGCCGGCAGAAATCATTATGAATTGCACGATGGATTACAAGTCGTTGCAACAGGCCGGGTCGTCGTTCGGCACAGGCGCGGTGATGGTGATGGATGATACGACGTGCATGGTAAATGTCCTGCGTCGAATCTCACGGTTTTATATGGCTGAATCCTGCGGTCAGTGCACGCCTTGTCGCGAGGGAACGGGCTGGCTGTATCGGATGCTGACCAGAATAGTTGAAGGCGATGGAGCGGAAGAGGACCTCGACAAGCTCGTTGCAGTCGCTAACAAAATTGAGGGTCATACAATATGTGCTCTCGGCGATGCCGCGGCATGGCCCGTGCAAAGTTTTTTGAAGCACTTTCGGCACGAATTTGAATATATGGTTCGCAATCACGGACGAAGCATTGTGAATGACCCGTCAAAGGTCGCTGCATGAGCAACGATCTTGTGAAAATCGAAGTCGACGGTAAAGAAGTCGAAGCGAAGAAGGGGCAGATGGTCATCGAAGTGACCGACAGGATTGGCGCATATATCCCCCGATTCTGCTATCACGAAAAACTGTCGATTGCGGCAAATTGTCGTATGTGCCTCGTTGAAGTAGAGAAGGCGCCGAAGCCGCTCCCGGCATGTGCGACGCCTGTAATGGAAGGGATGAAAGTTTTCACCCGGTCACCTGCAGCGATAGCGGCGCAGAAAGCGACGATGGAGTTCCTGCTTATCAATCATCCACTCGACTGTCCGATTTGCGATCAGGGCGGTGAGTGCGAATTGCAGGACCTGGCGTTAGGTTACGGACGGGATATTTCGCGGTATAACGAACGTAAGCGTGTCGTCAAGGATAAAGACATTGGTCCGCTCGTATCGACTGACATGACGCGCTGCATTCACTGTACGCGATGCGTGCGTTTTGGCGAAGAGGTCACCGGCCTGCAGGAACTCGGCACTACCGAACGTGGCGAGAACATGAAGATCGGTACTTACATTGAGAAAAGTCTCGATCACGAATTATCAGCAAATATTATCGATCTTTGTCCAGTGGGTGCACTCAATAACAAGCCTTACAGATATAGTGCGCGCGCTTGGGAAATGGCGCAAAGAGCTACAGTCTCGCCACATGATTGTGTTGGTTCAAACATGTATGCGCACGTGTTGCGCGGCAGGGTGAAACGCATTGTCCCGCGAGAAAACGAATCAATTAATGAAACGTGGTTGTCGGATCGGGACAGATTCAGCTACGAAGGTATTTACAGCGCCGATCGATTACTTACGCCACGACTTAAATTGGATGGCGAGTGGCAAGACATCAGCTGGGACGACGCGCTGCAGAAGTTGGCAAGCGTACTTAAGGCCGTGGCGGGCGAAAAAGTTGGCGTGTTGGCATCGCCTGGATCGACCGTCGAAGAATTTCACTTGCTGTCCCGACTGGCCGATCATATTGGTACCACGAATCTCGATCACCGCATCCGGCAGCGAGACTTTTCAGACCAGGTAAACGATCCGTTACAACCCTGGTTGGGTTGCAGCATTGAGGATGTTGAAAAGGCTGGCGCTATCCTGATTGTCGGTTCCAACGTCCGTAAAGAAGCGCCGATTATTGCCCATCGTTTACGCAAAGCATCTTTGTCGGGTTCCAACGTCAATGTTGTTAATCACGCCGAATACGATTACTACTTCTCACTGGACCAGCATATCCACGGCGCGGGCCTTGTCGAACAACTTGCCGGAATTGCCGTCGCAGCGGCTGGCAACAATCTCCCTGTTTCAGTGGCGAATATCTGCGATGGAGTCAGGCCAACGGCAGCTCAAACAGCCATTGCGAAATCGTTATCCGACGCAGAAAGTGCGCTGGTCGTAACCGGCCTAATCGCCGCGCGTCACAAGGCATCCTCTGTCGTTCGCGCGCTTTCCGCCGTAATTGCGGATGCGACCGGCGCGAAGTTTGGTTCTCTGTCGGAATCTGCTAATTCGGCTGGCGCCCATCTTGCCGGGCTGCTTCCGCACCGAGGCCGGGGCGGGGCGTTGAGAAAAAATGTCGGCCTTAGCGCAGCTGAGATTCCTGGCGCAAAACTTGATGCACTTTTGTTGTTTGGAATTGAGCCAGATGTGGACCTGTCGGGCAGCGGCAACCCGGTGGATGAGCTTGAAGCGCAAAAATTTGTAGCGGCTTTTACGCCATTCGCCAGCGAATCGCTTTTGCGGTCGGCGGATCTGATGTTGCCGATCGGAACATTCGCAGAAACGTCTGGCACGTTCATAAATTGTGAGTCCCGATGGCAAAGTTTCTCCGGGGTCGCGAATCCAGTTGGTGAAGCACGACCTGGCTGGAAGGTGCTGCGTGTCCTCGGTAACCTTATCGGTGCCGACGGTTTCGACTATGCGACGAGCGAAGAGATCCGGGACGAGTTCGCCGCAGCTCTGGGGGAGATTGCTCCGGACAATCGTTACTCAGGAACGCGGTCGCTGAGTCTGCTTGACGATGTCGATTCGGCGGCAGAGCAGCAGGATGTGCCGATGTACCAGGTCGATAGCGTTGTCAGGCGTGCGCGCGCTCTGCAGCTTACGCCGGAAGCGAAACGTGCAGCAGGTAACGTGTCTTGAAAACGCTGATCCCAGACTTCGTACTCAAGGCGTGGATGTCGCTGTGGGGCATGCTTCCGCCGCTGATGCAATACCTGGTCGAAACGACGTTCTGGATTCTCGTCGTCATGATCTCTGTGATCCTGACGGTGGCGTTCACCACTTATTTCGAACGAAAGGTCATTGGTTACATGCAGGGCCGAGTCGGACCGAATCGAGTTGGCCCGTTCGGCCTCGGCCAGCCGTTTGCGGATGTGATCAAACTGCTGATCAAGGAAGTCATCGTCCCGAAAAAATCGAGCCGGTTTCTGTTCATCATTGCTCCGCTTTTGACACTCACGCCGGCATTGGCGACCTGGGCAGTTATTCCATTGTCGGATACTTTCGTTATTGCCAACATCGATGCTGGCCTGTTGTACGTGCTGTCCTTGACATCCGTTGGTGTCTACGGCGTGATTCTCGCCGGGTGGGCAACTAATTCGAAATACGCTTTCCTCGGTGCCATGCGTTCGGCAGCACAGATCGTTGCTTACGAAATCGCGATGGGTTTCGCGCTGGTCGGTGTCCTGATGGCGGGAGGCAGTTTGAATCTCGGCGTGATTATCGAGGCGCAGGCCGGTGGCGTCAGCCAATGGTTCATTCTTCCGCTGTTGCCTTTGTTTTTCGTCTACCTGATCTCAGGTGTTGCCGAAACCAACAGGGCACCGTTCGATGTCGCGGAAGGTGAGTCCGAAATTGTCGCCGGATTTCACGTCGAATATTCCGGCGTAGCGTTTGCGCTGTTTTTCCTCGGTGAGTACGCAAATATAATTCTGATTTCCGCGTTGACGTCGATATTTTTCCTGGGCGGATATCTTTCACCCTTCGAGGGGTGGACGTTTCTCGGTGACAACAATTTAGTAAGTTTTCTGCGCGATCCCAGCCTTGGTTGGTTGTGTGCCAAGATTTGCTTTTTCATTTTTGTATTCTTTTGGCTTCGAGCGACCTTTCCGCGATATCGATATGACCAGATTATGCGGCTTGGCTGGAAGGTCTTCATACCAGTAACCATTGTCTGGATCGGCGTCGAGGCTGTCATGGCGTATTTGCGCGTTGGCCCGTGGTCAGGTCTGGCAACAGCGAGCCTCGCAGGTTAGGAATATGAGCAAATTACGCAGCTACATTAGAACATTCACGCTTTGGGAATTGTGGCAGGGGCTTGGAGTTACCTTTGTCAATTTCTTCAAGCCTCCCGTGACGCTGAACTATCCCGAGGAAAAAGCGCCGCAATCGCCTCGGTTTCGTGGTCTGCACGCGCTGCGTCGATATCCAAACGGCGAGGAGCGGTGCATTGCCTGCAAACTATGCGAAGCAGTCTGTCCTGCGTTGGCAATTACTATCGAATCTGATGTTGGAGAGGATGGTACACGGCGCACCACGCGATATGACATCGATCTGTTCAAATGCATTTATTGTGGTTTTTGCGAAGAAGCGTGCCCGGTAGATGCCATCGTCGAAACACGAATTCACGAGTACCACATGGAAGCGCCAGGCGAGAACATCATGACAAAAGATAAATTGCTTGCGATCGGGGATAAGTACGACGCGATGATTTCCGCCGACAAAGCGGCCGATGCCAAATACAGGTAATTCAGATTTGTTTCACACGATCCTCTTTTATTTTTTCGCTATTGTTCTGATCGGGGCGGCGATCGGCGTGATCTTTGCAAGAAATCCGGTGCACGCCGTAATGTTTCTTGTCCTCGCATTCTTCCAAAGCGCAGTCTTGTGGCTGCTAATTGAGGCCGAATTTCTCGCCATCGTGCTTGTTCTGGTCTATGTGGGTGCAGTGATGGTGCTGTTCCTTTTCGTCGTAATGATGCTCGACATCAATGTTGAAGAGGTCAGTGGCGGATATACCCGTTACCTGCCACTTGGCGTTCTTGTCGCTGTTCTGATGGTCACCGAGCTTGCACAGATAATCTGGCTTCGGAGCACACCCGGAATTTCAGCGGCGGGGTTCGCGTCGACGCCGGATGGATACAGCAACACGAAAGCGCTTGGTGCCGTGCTTTATACGGAACACGTTTATGCGTTTGAAATTGCGGCAGTCATTCTCCTGCTCGCGATCGTCGCAGCGATTACACTGACAATGCGTAAACGGCCCGGTCTGAAACAACAGGACATCGCGGCTCAGGTCGCAGTGCGCGCTGCCGATCGAATCCGAATCGTCAAAATGGATGCGGTGAAGCCGGATACCGGGAGTGAGCCATGATCGGACTGCAACACTATCTGACGCTGTCCGCGATTTTGTTTTCGTTAAGTATCGCCGGTATTTTCGTCAATCGACGAAACCTGATTTTGCTGCTGATGTGCATTGAGTTAATGCTTCTGGCTGTGAATTTTAACTTTATTGCCTTCTCGAGAAGCCTCGGCGATGAAACCGGGCAGGTATTCGTCTTTTTTATCCTGACGGTCGCTGCTGCGGAAGCCGCGATAGGCCTTGCGATTCTCGTGGTTGTCTTCCGCAATCGACGCTCTATTAATGTGCAAGAACTGGACACAATGAAAGGCTGACAGGTGCACGGAATTCATCTCACAATCGTTCTTGCTCCACTGGCTGCGGCTATCGTTGCCGGTTTGTTCGGCCGTCAGATCGGGCGAGCCGGCGCGCATTGGATTACGAATCTGGCCGTTGGCTCGTCATTCGTGTTGTCAGCGATGGTATTGAAACATCTGTATCTGGATGGTGGTCAGGCGGAAAACTACAGCCTCTATACCTGGGCGGTCAGTGAAGGGTTGAGAATGGAGGTCGGCTTTCTTGTTGACCGACTAACGGCATTGATGATGGTCGTCGTGACATTTGTATCGTGGATGGTCCATATCTACACGATAGGCTACATGCATGATGATCCCGGCTATCAGCGATTCTTCAGTTACATCTCTTTGTTCACGTTCGCCATGCTTATGCTGGTCATGTCGAACAATTTCCTGCAATTGTTTTTCGGGTGGGAAGCGGTCGGTGTGGTGTCTTACCTGTTGATCGGATTCTGGTTCAAGCGGGAAACAGCGATCTTTGCCAACCTTAAAGCATTCCTCGTCAACCGGGTCGGGGACTTCGGTTTTATTCTTGGCATTGCCGGCGTCGTTATGTTCACGAACTCACTCGACTACGCGACCGTGTTCGCAAGTGCCGGATCGATTGCAGCGCAGAGCGTTGAGGTATTGCCGGGTATTCCATGGAACGCCATGACGTTGATTTGTATTTTGCTTTTCATCGGGGCGATGGGTAAGTCGGCACAGGCGCCGTTGCACGTGTGGCTGCCGGATTCTATGGAAGGCCCAACACCGATTTCTGCACTGATCCATGCGGCGACGATGGTTACTGCCGGAATTTTCATGGTTGCGCGTATGTCACCACTATTCGAGCTCTCGGAGACCGCATTGGCGGTCGTCCTCACAATCGGCGCCATTACCGCGTTCTTTATGGGTCTTCTCGGCATTGTTCAGAACGACATCAAACGCGTCATTGCCTATTCGACGCTGTCGCAGCTCGGCTACATGACGGTAGCCCTTGGCGTGTCCGCCTATAGTGCGGCAATATTTCATCTGATGACTCATGCGTTTTTTAAAGCGCTGCTGTTCCTTGGTGCGGGTTCTGTGATCATCGCGATGCATCACGAACAGGACATACGCAAGATGGGTGGACTCAGGAAATACATGCCGATTACGTACTGGACGGCAGTCATTGGCACGCTCGCGTTGATCGGGTTTCCGGGAACCTCGGGATTCTTCTCAAAGGATGCGTTGATTGAAGCGGTGAGGGAATCGCACTGGCACGGACAGGGTGCGGTTTACTGGATCGCTTACCTGAGCGTAGTGCTGGGCGTCTTCGTTACGGCCCTGTATTCCTTCCGGATGTTCTTCCTCGTGTTCCATGGCGAGGAGCGCATGGATAAAGAAACGAAATCGCATTTGCATGAATCACCATGGGTTGTGACCGTGCCCCTGATCCTGCTCGCCATACCGTCCGCAATAATTGGCTGGTTTACGATCGAGCCGGTCTTGTTCGGTGGCTTCTTCGGGGAGGCGATCCGAGTTACGTCGGAACATGACGTGCTCGCACGCATTGGGGAGACGTTCCATGGCAGTTGGGAATTCATTGTTCACGCGGTAACTGCAGGGCCGGCAGTCTACCTGGCTTTGGCCGGCGCACTGACCGCCTGGTTCCTGTTTCTCAAACGTCCCGACCTGCCTGAAAAATGGGCTGAGAAGTTTTCGGGCGTCTATAACCTGCTCGATCGAAAGTACTACTTTGATGACTTGTACATCAAGGGATTTGCCGCCGGCGGTAGACGACTTGGCCTGTTTCTCTGGAAGAGCGGCGACGAATTGGTTATTGACGGCATGATGGTGAACGGCACCGCAAGATCAATCGGAAGGTTCGCCAGTGTCCTTCGGCGAGTGCAGACCGGTTATCTTTATCACTACGCATTCGCGATGTTCTTTGGCCTGACGCTGATACTTGCATGGCTTTTGTGGGCGTAAGCAGATGGACCTGACAACAAACATGTTGAGTGTTCTGATCTGGTTGCCGATTTTTGGCGGTATTGCCGTTGTGCTGCTTGGCGACGGGCGTGACGCCTCCTCGGGGCGGGCAGTGCAAATGCGCTGGCTCGCACTCGGAATTTCACTGCTGACATTTATCATGAGCACGGGGCTCTATTACAGCTTCGATACGTCTACGGCTGCGATGCAATTTGTCGAACGCGCGCCGTGGATTTCGGCATTCAATGTCGAATACTACCTGGGCGTTGATGGTATTTCGGCGCCACTCATTTTACTGACGACGTTCATCACACCGCTTGTGATCATCTCGTCCTGGGATACGATCAAATCACGGCCAGCGCAGTATTTCGCCGCGTTCCTGATTCTGGAAGGACTGATGATCGGCGTTTTCTCGGCGCTGGATGGGGTTCTTTTCTATGTGCTATGGGAAGCAATGCTGGTGCCGATGTTCCTCATTATCGGTATCTGGGGCGGAGAACGCAGGATTTACGCAACACTCAAATTCTTCCTTTATACCTTTCTCGGTTCGGTGTTGATGCTGGTCGCATTCATCTACCTGTACAACAAGACCGGAAACTTCAATTTCTTCTCTTTCATGGATGTTCAGTTGAGTCTGAAAGAGCAGCAACTCATTTTCATCGCGTTTCTGCTGGCGTTCGCTGTCAAGGTACCCATGTGGCCAGTGCACACCTGGTTGCCCGACGCTCACGTTGAGGCGCCGACAGGCGGCTCTGTGGTTCTGGCGGCGATCATGTTGAAAATGGGTGGCTATGGTTTTGTGCGTTTGTCGTTGCCGATGCTGCCGGATGGCAGTGAATACTTCTCTGGCATGATGATTGCGTTATCTCTCATTGCTGTTGTTTACATCGGTTTCGTCGCGTTAATGCAAAAGGATATGAAAAAGCTCATCGCCTATTCATCCATTGCGCATATGGGATTCGTCACACTCGGTTTTTTCCTGTTGTGGTCAACGGCGGGTGGCAGCGGCGCTGAGCTCGGTATGACGGGTGGCATGGTCCAGATGATTTCACACGGCCTGGTGTCCGGCGCAATGTTCCTGTGCGTTGGCGTACTTTATGACCGGGTGCATAGTCGGCAAATTGCGGACTACGGCGGGGTCGCGAACACGATGCCGAAATTTGCGGCGTTCATGGTGCTTTTTGCGTTGGCTAATGCCGGGCTGCCGGGCACTTCAGGATTCGTCGGCGAATTCATGGTGATCATCGCGAGCTTCAAGGCGAATTTCTGGTTTGCATTTCTGGCCGCCAGCACGCTGATCCTGGGCGCGGCTTACACGCTCTGGATGGTCAAGCGTGTCATCTATGGCGAAGTAGCTAACAAGAATGTCGCTAATTTGCTCGATCTTGAGCGACGCGAGTTTGTTGTCCTTGGCATTCTGGCGCTGGCTGTCTTACTGGTTGGCCTGTGGCCGGCGCCTTTAGTGGACATGATGTCGGTAACGGTTCAGGAGCTACTCAAACATGTCAGCCAATCGAAACTTGCAGGCCTGTAGGGTGCGGTCCTTATGATTTTTGGCCAGTTTTCACCAGCAGCACCAGAGATCACACTGTTGATCATGATTTGCATTGTATTGATCGCAGATCTCTTCGTTGAGGACGAAAAACGTGCGACAACGTTCTGGCTTGCGATCGCCTCACTTGCGGTCACGGCTTGGGCCGTTTTGGCAAGTGCGCCAGATGCGCACACGCTGTTGTTTGATGGAAGTTACGTTAGCGATGCACTGTCGCAAGTATTAAAGCTATTTGCCATCGGTACCGTCGCAATCGGCTTCCTGTATGCCAGGGACTACCTGCGACAAAACAAGCTGATGAAGGGCGAATACTATCTGCTGGGTCTGTTCGGTCTCCTTGGCATCATGATAATGACGTCGGCCAACAGCATGCTGACGATGTATCTCGGCCTGGAGACGTTGTCGTTATCGCTGTACGCGCTCGTGGCTTTTGATCGCAACTCGGCGACGTCCGCTGAATCCGCCATGAAATACTTCGTTCTTGGCGCCATTGCATCGGGTACCTTGCTGTACGGTATTTCCTGGATTTACGGCATCACCGGCAGCCTCCAGTTCGACGGTATTGCCGCCGCGGTGAGAAACGATGCAATTAATTCGATGCCGCTCTGGTTCGGCATGGCATTCATGATCGTCGGCATCGCTTTCAAGTTCGGTGCCGTTCCGTTTCACATGTGGCTGCCGGACGTCTACCAGGGCGCCAGAACGCCCGTGACACTGTACATTGCCTCGGCACCGAAGCTTGCGGCACTGGCATTGATCCTGCGCATCCTCGTTGACGGTCTCGGTGAGCTCCATGTCGTCTGGCAGGGCATGATCATGGTTTTGGCCGTATTGTCCCTCGTTGTCGGGAATGTCGTGGCGATTGCGCAGACGAACATCAAGAGGATGCTGGGCTATTCGGCGATCGCCCATGTGGGATTTATCCTGATTGCCATTTTCACCGGCTCCCAGGATGGTTACGCCGCAGCGCTTTTTTACACACTTACCTATGTAGTGATGGCCGCCGGCGCCTTTGGCATGGTGATTTTGCTGAGCCGCAAGGGCTTCGAAGCTGAAAATCTGGCGGACTTCAAGGGACTTAACGCCCGGAGCCCATGGTTTGCCCTGATGATGCTGTTTTTCATGTTCGGCATGGCGGGTGTACCGCCATGGGTTGGATTTTTCGCCAAACTGAACGTCATCAGCGCTGTGCTGAACGCCGGTTTCCCGATTCTCGCCCTCATCATGGTGCTGGCGTCAGTGATCGGCGCTTATTACTACCTTCGGGTCATCTGGTATATGTATTTCGACGCCGCCGAAGATCGTTCTGTTTTTCAGGCCGATATCGACACCCGCATTGTCCTGAGTCTGAATGGGGTGGCCGTGCTCGTACTGGGAATCATTCCGGGCTGGCTGCTCACTCTTTGCATCAACGTGATCCGCACCGTCTATTAACCCGTACCGATCGACCGCAATCGCTTGTCAACATTGGGCCAAGTGCGTATTATGCCGCTCCTCTGATGCGGGGTGGAGCAGTCTGGCAGCTCGTCGGGCTCATAACCCGAAGGTCGCAGGTTCAAATCCTGCCCCCGCTACCAAGATTTGGCTGTTTATATGCAGCCTACCAAAAAGCCTCGTTTCGACGAGGCTTTTTGCGTTTGGGGAGGAGTGAGGCCAATGTACCCCGTTAAGGCCGTTGGATTCCCAATGGGTTACCATTTAGAGTGTCGCTTCAATCATTTTCAGTTCAATATTTGGTAGTCATGAACGTGAATAAGTACGCAGCCCTTGTTGGGCTATCGGGAATTTTGATCGCCTCCTGCACCTCTGGTCCAGACAAAGGGGGTCAGGAAAGCGCCGATCTGATTCTCAGCGGGGCAAGAATTTTTACGGCAAATGAACAGCAACCCTGGGCTGAAGCGATTGCCATTAAGAATGGTAAATTTATCTACGTAGGCGATTCCGCGGGAGCGTCAGTGTATCGATCTGACGCCACGCAATCGGTAAACCTTGAAGGACGACTCGTGATTCCGGGTTTGGTTGATAGCCATGCTCACCCCGGTTACATCGAAGTGGAGCAATACGGCAACATCGCAGAAACCAGCGAAGAAGCGATGTTAGCTGCGGTAAAGAAATACGCAGACGAGAATCCCGATGATGAATGGCTGCGACTCTGCTGTTGGCCGATTGATCTTTATGTAGAGGGTAGCCAGGGACCAGACAAGCAGACGCTGGATGCGGTTGTTCCGGACCGTCCGGTGTGGTTCGTCAGTGAATGGTGGCATAGCGGCTGGCTCAACTCGAAAGCACTGGAAAAGTTGGGGGTTGACGAAAATACGCCGGACCCCAAGCCCGGTGTTGCGGCTTTTGTTCGTGCGGCAAACGGTGAGCCGACAGGTTGGGTGAAAGAGGGTGGCGGATGGCAGTTCTTTGCCGAACATTTCCCTATCGATGACCCCGAACACAGCCAAACCCATAAAGAAAATATGGTGGCCGGCTTGCAGCTTCTAAGCGAGTCTGGTGTCACCACGCTCTACGATGCGGGAAATTTCGGTTTTGAGGATCTGGTTTACGGATTCATGGCGGGACTGGAAGCGGAAGGACGACTTCCTGTTCGATACGAAGGTACTTACCAGGTATTCACACCCGAAAGGCGACGTTCGGCAGTCTCTGAAGTGAAACGATACCGCAGGGAGTACGGGGGCGATCGCCTGCAATTCAACACGGTTAAGCTCTTCATGGACGGCATCTATCAAAATCGCACGAGCGCTTTGCTTGAGGCATACGTTGATGATCCATCTTACGTCGGCGAAACGATTCTAACGGTTGAGGAACTTCGTGATTTTCTGTTGGAACTCAGCGAGGAGCGACTCGATATACATGTCCATGCAGAGGGCGATCTGGCCGTAAAGCGGGTGCTGGATGCCGTTGAAAGCGCGCAGGGCATTGCCAATGACGATTTTTATACCAGGGTCACTATCTCCCATTTGGGCCTCATCGATCCGGCTGATTTGCCGCGCATCGCGGAACTGGGTGTCATTGCCAATTTTACGCCGTGGTGGTTTACCACACAGGAAGACGATTCCGAGAGAGTTTCCCTGGGGGACGCTCGTTTCGGAAGGATGTTTAACCCGAAACCGCTTTTTGATCTGGGCGTTGTTGTGACCCTTTCAAGCGATGAGTGGTGGGGTGGTGAGCGACTTCCAACCTACCTCAATCCTTATTTCGGAATGCAGATTGGGCATACACGAAAATATCCGAGTGAGTGGCGTGAAGAGGAAGAGCGGACCAGGCCGCCCAATGACGGGCAGTTGAGCATCGAACAATTGATTATGGGGTATACGCAAAACGGCGCATACCAAATGCGTATGGAAGGCGAGATTGGTTCAATTGAAAAGGGAAAGCTTGCAGATCTGGTTGTACTTGATGACAGCTTGTTTGATATTGATAGCGATAAGATCTGGAAGGCGAAACCTGCGGCGGTTTTGATGGAAGGCGAAGTCATTCACGGTGCATTAACTGACGGAATTCAACGATAGTCAATCTTGCCAGTAACAACGCCATTTTGAATCTCATCGGGCAATCTAATTTACTTACTCGCCGTCATGTTCAATGAAGCTCCTTTGGCTATAATTTATCGTCCGTCAACTCACATTGAGAGATTGGAAATCCAAAATGGTGATGAAATTCAAAATCTACGTATCGCGTACTGTGCTATTGATCGTATTGGCAACGTTCGGCCAGGCATGTGAAGACAACAGTTTGAAGGAAAGTGCGGACTTGATTATCACCGGTGCCAAGATTTTCACGTCGGATAAGCAAAACCCGTGGGCAGAAGCACTGGCCATTAAGGATGGAAAATTTGTTTACGTAGGCGATGCAAATGGAATCGTTGCGTATACAAGTACGAACACCATTGACGTTAACGGAAAGCTGGTTATTCCGGGAATGGTCGATGGGCATTCGCATCCTGGATATGTCAATGTCGAAAATTTCGGTGAAGTAGAAGGAAGCACTCAAGAGGAATTGTTGGCGGCCGTGAAGGCATATGCTGATGAGCACCCCGACGATGAATGGCTACGGCTCTGTTGTTGGCCCACCGATATGTTTGTCCATGGCAACGAAGGTCCCAAGAAAGAAGTATTGGATGCCGTTGTACCAGATCGTCTGGTCTGGTTCGAAAGCGCAACCGCTCACGACTTCTGGTTAAACTCCAAGGCGCTTGAGAAACTTGGCGTCGATAAGAACACCCCCGATCCCAGACCCGGCTTGGCCATGTACGCGCGAGATGATAACGGAGAGCCATCCGGATGGGTAAAAGAAGGTGCCGGCGTACAACATTTTGCCAAGCAATTTGCTCTCACCGATGATGCACGCAAGCAAGAACATAAAGAAAGCGTGGCAGAAACTCTTCAAGTGTTAAGTAGGCATGGCGTTACATCTCTCTTCGATGCGGGCAACAAAGGCTATGGGGATCTGGTCTACGGTGTTGTTTCAGAGTTGGAAAAAGAAGGGAAGTTGCCCATTAGATATTATGGTACCTATCAAATATTCACACCCGAACGAGCCAAAACGGCCATATCGGAGGTGAAACGCTATCGAAGAGAATATAGCGGCGATCTCCTTCAGTTCAATTCGGTGAAATTGTTTATGGATGGCATCAGCGCGAATCAATCTGCTGGATTTGTAGAACCGTATTCGGGCAACGCGAGCTACGTAGGAACTACCATGTTATCCGTCGAGGAACTTCGTGACTTGCTCTTGGAATTGCACGAGGAAAAATTGGACCTGCTGGTACACACCATCGGTGATTTAGCGGTCAGGACTGTATTGGATGCCGTTGAAGCAGCACAAGCCATCGCGAAAGACGATTTCTACCCCAGGGTAACCATGGCGCATTTGGTGTTGATCGATCCGATTGACTTGCCTCGAATAAAGGAACTGGGGGTCATTTCCAATTTCACACCATGGTGGATGGGTGTAGAACCCGATGACGTGGTGAGAGTTTTCCTGGGTGACGAACGATATTCGTTGATGTATCAGCCACGATCCGTGTTTGACAGCAGCGCCGTTGTTAGCTTTTCAAGCGATGAATGGTGGGGCGGCGACATGCTTGCCACCTACATCAGCCCCTACTTGGGAATGCAAGTTGGACACACACGACAAAATCCAAAGGAATGGTGGGAAACCGAGGATGATGGAATAAGATCGCCGAGTAACGAACGGTTAAGCCTGGAACAGTTGGTAGAGGGTTATACACGAAACGGTGCGTACCAGTTGCGACGGGAAAACGAACTTGGCTCCATCGAAGTGGGAAAACTGGCCGACCTTGCGGTGCTCGACAACAATCTTTTTGAGGTCGATCGGCATGAGATCTGGAAGGTAAAACCATCTGCGGTGATGATGGAAGGTGAGGTTATACAAGGTTCTTTACTGGATTGAATTCCCGCTACGATGAATTGCTGAACACCCGAGAAACGGGGATAACGATGGATTGGAAATTCTATCGGGTGGTTGAGGCGCAATGAGACGCATGTTGCTGCCGCAGTTTGCACACTTTAGCGGATCGACCTCAATCGCCTTCTGAATCAGCCGTGCCCAGACTGTGCATCGTCTAGGAACTAACTACTTCAGACGAATCCGTTGGGTGACTGTAGGGACAGAGCAAATCACGCCCCCGCTACCAAACGAATAAAGGCCCCCCCTTGTGGGGCCCTTTTTCATTTGGAGGGGTGGTGCAAGGAGTTGATCCT
>JAQCAD010000055.1 GCA_027621915.1 Pseudomonadota bacterium | reverse complement strand
CCTCAGTTTTAGGATGAACAAAAACACTCTCTTAAACCAGAACTAATTCTGTCCCATAGGCGCTGACGTCATACACATTGGCACCATTTCGCATGCTTATGCATTAGTATTGGACTGCAGCAACCACCAGGGCTTCACATGATTCGACGCTTACTACGAACAACCTGCGCCCCTATCGCGCTGGCCGCTACGCTTTCAATATCAGTCTTTGCCTACGCTGCGGATGACGAAAAAAAGAAAGATGCCAAACTGCCGCTCGAGGGAAAAACAGAGAAGCTGACATTTTCGACAGATGAAGGGTCCTGGCTGTCAATCGACGTAATGCCGGATGGCGATACGCTGATATTCGACCTTCTCGGTGACCTGTACACGCTGCCAATCACCGGCGGACAGGCGACGCGAATCACGTCGGGTCTCGGATACGACAGCCAGCCAGTCGTTTCGCCAGATGGCGAGTGGATCGCCTTCGTCACAGACCGGAGTGGCTCGGTCAACCTGTGGATCGCGAAGCCGGACGGGAGCGATGCTCGCAAGTTATCGGACGAATCCCATTTCGAATTTATCTCACCGGCCTGGACGGCTGACAGCCGGTACGTTGTCGTAACCAAAACGGCGCTAAAACCAGAACTAACGATGTATCACATCGATGGCGGGACCGGCGTAACGCTCGCCGGCGCGAAAGAAGACGATAAATTCTGGGGTGTTGGTGCTGTCGCCTCGCCGGACGGTCGTTACCTTTACTTCGCGAAGGCTGAAGAGAGTAATGGTCCGGTGAAAACTTTTCCGGCAGCGCAGATCAGCCGCTACGAATTCGCCAGCGGAAAAATCGATCAGCTGACCCGCGACGAAGGCGGCGCGGTTCGCCCGGAGTTGTCACCGGATGGCACTCAACTCGTCTACGGCACACGAGATGAAACACAAACCGGGTTGCGAATTCGCGACCTGGCGCGAGGAACCGATCGCTGGCTGACTTATCCTGTGCAGCGAGATGCCCAGGAAAACTTTCGCCCGCCAAGCCGCGATGTACTGCCGGGTTACTCGTTCACACCGGACGGCAGGTCAATAGTCTTCAATGCGGAGGGCAAGATCTGGCGGGTTGATGTCGATAGCGGGCAAAAAGACGAGATCGTGTTTAATGCCGATATCGAACTGGACATTGGTCCCGACCTCATTGCCCCGTATCGGGTGCCGCAGGGCGACCTGACCGCGACGCTGATTCATAATCCCAGGTTGTCCCCCAATGGCGAACAGATCGCCGCGTCGGTTTTGACTAAAATCTATGTGATGGACGCAACGGCAGGTGCAACGCCGAAGCGGCTGACGTCAGGCGATGCCTGGGAGTTCAAACCCGTCTGGTCACCTGACGGCCGATGGATCGCGTACGTGACCTGGTCAATGAATGAAGGCGGGCACATCTGGCGCGCGCGCTCAAATGGCGGCGGAAGACCTCAGCAACTTACTGATATTCCTGCCTTTTATACCGATCTTGTCTACAGCCCTGATGGCACATCGCTCTTCGCGATGCGCGGCAATGAGTATATGCGGCATCAAACGTTCAGCGAGTTTACCGGCCTGGGTATTCCACTGGAGCTGGTTTCGCTCCCGTCAAACGGCGGTCCACAGACTGTGATTACATCGGTCGGTGGTGCGAGGGATCCGCATTTTGGAAACGACCGCAGCCGGGTTTTCCTGTCCGGCGAGGACGGATTGTTTTCGGTGCAGCTGGATGGCTCAGACCGACGCGAAGAACTCGTCGTGACCGGACCGCGCGGCAATCGCCGGGAAGAAGAACCCCCAAAAGCAGAATCCCTGAGGATAAGTCCCAATGGAAAATTCGCATTGGCACTCGTCAACAAACAGGTATTTGTCATCGCGACGACGAAAATCGGCGGCAAGGCGCCGACCGTTGATGTGCGTGGACCATCGATGCCCATCGCGCAACTCACCGACATCGGCGCCGACTTCTTTGGCTGGACTCATGATGGCCAATCTGTCTGGTGGGCGATCGGCAATTCCTTCTACCAACGATCCCTGGGCAGCATTGTATTTCGGGAGGAAAAGGAGGACGACAGCGACGAGGAAGGTGACGACGAGCAGGAAGAAGATACGCCTTTCGAACCTAAGGACGAACATGAGTCGGTTCAGGCTCTGTCTTTCGATGTCGTTGTACCTCGCGACACACCGTCGGGTACATTGTTGCTGACCGGGGCCAACGTCATTGCGATGTCCGGTGCAACGACGGCGGGCATGAATACGGTGCTTTCGAACCAGGACATCCTGATCACTGACAATCGAATTACGGCAATTGGCGATCGCGGATCGTTGCAGGCACCGGATGGCGTTGAAGTCGTAGACGTTAGTGGCAAATTTATCGTACCTGGCTTTATTGATACTCATGCTCACTGGGAATTCCGTACCGACGATGTCCTGGAACCCCAGAACTGGACCCTGACGGCAAGCCTCGCCTACGGCGTCACCGCTGGCCTCGATGTGCAGACGTCATATAAAGACTATCTTGCGTATCGGGACTTTGTTGAAACCGGACAGTCGGTGGGCGAACGCGCGTTCATGACGGCACGTGGCGTTTTCGGCGACAACGATTTTCAGTCGTATGATGCGACACATGCGTATCTGCGCCGTTACAAAGAGCATTATCACACCAATAACATCAAGTCCTATATGGTCGGCAATCGAAAGCAACGCCAGTGGATCGTGCAGGCCAGCAAGGAACTGGGCCTGATGCCAACCACCGAAGGCGGGGCCAATCAGAAGATGGACATCACGCATGCGATCGACGGCATGCATGGTAACGAACATACGCTGCCCGACTCGCCACTGTTCAAAGATGTTGTGGAGATCTATGCGAGAACCAGGACGGCCTATACGCCGACGCTGATCGTGCAATACAACGCGGAATCGTTAACCGAGTACTTCTTCACACGGATCGAAGTCCATGACGATCCAAAGATACAACGATTTTATCCACACAACCGGCTCGATGAGCTGACACAGCGCCGTCCGGCATGGCAACGTGACAGCGAATTTCAGTTCAGGCAGGCGGCCGCGCAGGCCGCCAAGATACAACGTGCCGGCGGGTTGGTTGGCGTCGGCGCGCATGGTGAGTTACAGGGCATGGGTTATCACTGGGAGATGTGGAGCTATGAAATGGGTGGCATGCAGCCGGTTGAAGTCTTAAGGGCCGCGACCATTGATGGAGCGAAAATCATCGGCGTCGACCAGGACCTTGGATCGATCGAGGCTGGCAAGCTGGCAGACATGGTTATCCTCGATGCCAATCCTCTCGAAAACATTCGACACACGATAGAAATAGATCGAATTGTCCAGAATGGCAGGCTCTATGACGGCGATACGCTGGACGAGCAATGGCCTCGCCAGAAACCCTTGGCACCATTCTGGTGGTGGTCTGAAAACGATCCGCGATTCCAGACCGCGCCGGTCGCTCGCTGACGGTCGACTGGTTGCACGCGGTAATTCACGCTAGTAACGTGTCTCTTGACGATGCAGACACGATTCGGGGGGTATATGAGTAGAACGGCGCAACGACTGCTCCTGATCGCAACTGCTTGCCTTTTGAGCGCCGTCGCCAGCGCCCATCACTCCTTCGCAGCAGAATTTCTCGGCGATCAGACGCTTACGATCGCGGGCACCGTCAGGGAGGTGTGGTTCAAGAACCCGCACGTTCGATACTACGTCGACGTCGAGGCGGACGACGGGTCGACCGAAACCTGGGATGTACGAACCAGCAGCCCAACTATTCTTGTACGCCGGGGCTGGAGTCGCGACACCATCGCCGAAGGCGACAAAGTTACGATCGAAGGTTTCCTCGGCAGGGACGGGCGAAAAATGCTTTCATTGATTCGCATCGAACTTCCCGACGGGACTGTACTTGGCCAAAGTTATTAATCTGATGAGAATGCTCATTTGCGTTGCTTCACTCGCCCTCCTGGTTTCGGCTTCGATGGCAAATCCGGCGATAGAAGGCAACTGGATGATCGAACTCAAATCATCCGGCGCACCGGTTATCGGACTGCTGCAACTCGAGCGTGACGGCAATGAATGGACCGGGTTTGTTGAAGGAGGCCCGGTCCCGGTCACGATCGACGGCGACGATGTCGAGATACTGATTGATACACGGGACCTGCGGGGATTCGTTTTCTTCATGCGCCTGAAAGGCAAATTTGCGGACGAACGACTGGGCGGAAAGTTTACCGTTGAAAGCGAGGCAAAGGTAAATGCGTCTGACGGGACATGGTCCGCCAGCAGGGCTGTATCGACGCTGCGGAGCAAAGAGCCCCGACCCGTCGATCTTTCCGGAATATGGATGCCTCTGCCAGGGCATGATTTTCGCAAGTACATCATGGACCTCACGCCCGAAGCCGAAGCATGGCATGCCGACTACCTGATGCATTACGACCAGCCCAATGTGCGTTGCGTGTCTCCGGGCATTACAGCGATGGTTGCCTGGGGCGCCTATCCGTTCGAGATCCTGGAGAGCGACAAGCGACTCACTTTTATTTACGAATTCGACAGCGAGGTGCGCCGAATTTTTCTGGATGGGCGGGATCCACCCGAATTTTACCAGCACTCCGGCATGGGATTTTCAACTGGCCGCTGGGAAGGCAGCGAACTCGTTATCGACACGATTTTGCTATCACAGAACACCAGGGACTTTCGCGGCGAGCCGGTTTCGGAACAAGCGCGCCTCGAAGAGGTCTATACCCTTGGCGATGACGGGCAAACGTTAACAGCAGTCGTCACGTTGCACGACCCGGACAATTACAAAAGGCCACCCGTTCGCCGCAGAGCGTGGGCGCGTAAACCCGGTATCGAAATGTATCCCAACGAATGCGATCCGGACTCATTTTTTCGCCAGATGTACAACGAAGACCTGCTCGATATGTATTTCGAGCGTTCCCGTCGACGATTCTAGGAGCTGATATGTCAAGAAGATCTTCTATTACCCTTGCGACCGTCGCGTTAATCCTGGCGCCGGTTGCCGGTGTCTTTGCACATCATTCCGTATTGAATTATGACGGCAAGCGCGAGGTCACGGTCATTGGAACTGTGACAAGTGCCAAATTTTCGTTCCCGCACAGCATATACAAGATCGACGTCGTCGCTCCGGACGGCACGACCGAAAAATGGGTGTTGTCGACGGAAGATCCTCGGGATGCAGAGCGACTTGGATTCGCAGACGAGTTGAAGGCGATTAAGGTCGGCGATGCGATCACCGTGGTTGGCTGGCCGGATAAGTTCAAGAACAACGAAATACGCGGGCATGAGCTTCACTATCCGGACGGCACCGTCGTCATGATGCGCCGTGGCAATTACATCTGGCCGCAAGATATCCTCAAGATGGACAAGATGGCGCTCAGTCCGGCGACCATTCCTGCAAACATCGCCTCGACCGATCCGTCTTTGTCGTCCGCCGAAAAAGTAATCGCCTGGATCGAAGAAGATGATCACCTGGCTCGCATTGCCCGGGAATATGCGGATGGTCAATCCAGCCTCATCGGCGTGAATTCCGGGAACGGAGTTGAGTTTCCCGGCGTAGACGAATTGCTGGAGTGTCATACGAAACGTGATGGCTTCACGATGGAGGTCGTGGTCAGTGACCTCCCGTCATCGCAACGCGCAATTTACGACGAAGACTACGTCTCCGATTACAACCGGGTCTTGTCCAGGTGGTGGGAACAGGAAAAAGAAAGCTGCGAGTAACGACTGTGCCACGCGCATCATTGCGAGTGCAGCGACGCAATCTCTTTCGTTGTATTCGATGAACTAAAGATTGCTTCGTCACTTCGTTCCTCGCAATGACGAATTAGTCAGAGGTTCCCTAGTACTTCATTATGTATTTCCACGGCGACGGTTCAGACCCTCGCTCGACGACAACCTCGATCAAAGCCGGTTGGTTCTTGTCTATCGCTGTGGCCAGCGCCGGTTTCAGCTCGTCCGGAGTATTGACCCGGTAACCATCGACCCCAAAGGAATCGGCGAGTTTCATCAGGTCCGGGTTTACCAGGTCAGCGCCGATCAGGTGTGAGTCATATTGCATTTGTTGATCCCGGCGCACATTGCCGAACGAATTGTTGTTGAAAACAATGGTGACCAATCCAATGTTGTGCTGAACCGCGCTGGCCAGTTCCGGCATGCCGAAAAAGAAACCGCCATCGCCGGTAATCGATACCACCGCCTTGTCCGGCATAGCGGCTTTAACACCGATTGCTGTCGGGAAGCCGAATCCGAGCGTGCCCTGGTAACCGCAAGTGACATAGGTACGTGGTTCGTAGACCGGATATGCATAGTAGGACGCGAATCCCACCTGGCAAAGTTCCTCGACCATGAATCCATCACGCGGCAACACGTCCCGGATCGTATCCAGGTAAGCAACCTGGGGCTGGATCTCCTCGAAGTCTTTTCTCGCTGTCGCTTTCGCTGCAGCTATACGGCCGAGGTCGCCCGCTTTGTGCCCTCTTTTTTGAACTTTGGCAATCAGTGCACGGGTACCATCGACTGCATCGGCAACAATTCCCGTGTCGGGCTTGAACCGCGTCATCTCCAACGGATCGACGTCAATACGAATGACTTTCGGGTACCCGTCCGGTGCCCGATCACGATACTCGGCCATCGAACCCCAGCGCATGAACTGCATTTCCAGTCGCGAGCCGATACCGATGAGCAGATCCGTGTCGTCCCACAGTATTCTTGCGGCAGCCGATGATGCGCCGCAGGGATGATCCTCACTGACCACTCCCCGGCCACTGCGAAACGCGGTGACAACGGCACCGAGCGTCTCGGCAAGCTCACGCACTTCTTCGCTCGCATGCTGCGCTCCGCCACCGGTCATGATCATGATGTTCCTGGCACCGGCGATGAGGTCCGCGGCCTCGCTCACGGCGTCCTCATTCACTGCCGGCTTGTCAATGACGGTATTGCCCGGCCCGATCTCGACATCCCAGGGCTTGGCCATCGTATCCCAGCACATTTCCACCGACACCGGTCCTGGCCTTCCGGACAGCATGTGGCGGAAAGCGTCGTTAATCTGTGCCGACGTGTTTGCCGGATCCGAGATGTGATCGGCATGTTTGACGATCTTCGCAAGCGTGCCGCGCTGATCGGTCAGCTCATGAAGGTGACCTCGGCCCACACCAAGAAATTCAGACATGATCTGCCCGGTCAGGCATAACACGGGTTTGTTGGTTCCGGCGGCCGTACAAAGCGCGGCGGTCGTATTCAAAACGCCCGGACCCGGAACGACAGCATAAGCGCTGGGTTTGCCGGTCGCTGCAGCGGCACCAAATGCCATGTAAGCCGCACCCTGCTCGTGCCGGCTGATTACTGATTTTACTTCGGGCATTCGATAGATCGCGTCGAACATCGGATAAATCTGCGCGCCCGGTAGTCCGAAAATCGTATCGATGCCATTTGCTACGGCGGCGCGAACCATCGCTTCGCCGCCAGTCATTGTTTTAGTCTGTGCCATTCACAGGGTTCCGATCGGTTTAATAAGAAAGATTTAGTTCAGATGAATTTGAATACGAAATATGAAATCGCGAAAACCGCCAGCGATACGACACTGATCCAGCTCCATGCGACCATAGTCGCATCTGGCCTGAACTCAGCCGCTATGTCCGGACCAGTGACCGCGCGATAGTTGTAGTACGCAATAGCCGGCGCAGCGAGGAAACCCATGCTGGTTGCAAAATCCAGGAACGCAACAAATCCACCCATCAGAAACAGGATGATCGCGGTTACTCCGATTACCTGCACAGCGAGAAACATTGTGTAGCGGTCACGCGTTTCATCCGGCTTCTTATTTGCGTAACTCAGCAATCGATCAACCACGCGAGGCACGGCATCCATCAGGGCGACCAGTGTCGACCACATGACTGCGAGTGCGGCAATGGCAATGACCGGATACATCCAGCTACCGAAAACGGTCGTAAAAATCGACAGCAGCTCGGTGGCGAACGCGCCTGGGTTCTGTGGAGCAACACGATCTGTCTCAAACAGAACTGCCGCGCCCATTACCACGAAACAAATAGCCAGGACCAACGTCAGGCCATAGCCGATTCTGAGATCGGTCAGCGCCTGACCGTAGCTAAAGTTCTCAGCTCCGAGCGCACGCCGCCTTTCACAGATCCACCTGGACTGAAATATCGCCCCACTCAGCGGCATGGGCATCCACCCGGTGACGGCAATGATGAACAACAATAGTGACCGGTCGAAATTGAGGTTAGCGAACACGGACCTGTCGTCGCTACCAAGAAGCGGCAGCGAAATAACCATCGCGACAACGGTGAGAACGGAAAAGGCAATAACCATCACTTTGATTATTCTTTCAGCCTTCATGTAGTGACCGTTCAAAAGAATCAGTGCAGTTACGATCATCAGGCCTACCGCGACAACCGGGGCATGGTAGGGAATATCAAAAATACTGATCAGCAGCCCGGCAGTCACCAGCGACACAGCTGCCGGCGCGATAAACATGTCGACGATAAACGCAAGACCAAGCCAGATGAGCGCCAATTTGCTGATTTTCGAGTAGCCGACGACCAGGCTGCGCCCGGTTGCAGAGGCATAGTCAACGGCAAAACGAAACGCCGGGTACTTCAGCACGACAATCAGGATGACCAGCCACACCAGCGAAAGTCCGAAATCTGCGCCGGCGCGAGTCGACTGCACCAGGTGCGATACGCCAACGCCTACCGCGGCAACCATCATGCCCGGCCCGATGCGGGCGAATAATTTGTTCATCAGGCCGCGCTCTTCGCGATGTTCAGAACCTGTATGGTCGTATATTCAGCAAGCCCTTCTTCACCGAATTCCACGCCGATTCCCGAGCATTTGACACCACCGAAAGGTACGTTTGGCGATATCGGCCCATGTTGATTGACCCATGCGGTCCCGCTTTCCAGGCGTGCCGCAACGGCACTCGCCCTGTCAGGATCGGATGACCAGACTGAACCGCCGAGACCCACTTCAAGACCGTTGGCCTGGGCGATAGCGTCGTCCAGATCTGTGTATTTAATCACCGGCATTAACGGACCGAATTGTTCCTCATCGACGACGCGCATACCGCTGGTCGCGTCCGCAATAATGGTGAATGGCACAAAGTAGCCGGGACCCTCGGGTATTTCCCCGCCACACAGCACCCGTCCACCGTTCGCTTTGGCATCTTTCAACAAACTGCAAACCTTGTCGTATTGCATCTTGTTTGCAAGCGGGCCTTGCGTCGTGCCCTCGTCCAGCCCGTTCCCCATCGTGCCGCCCTTCGCGGCGGCAACCAGCTGCTCGCACAATGCTTCGTAAATCGACTCAGGAACGTACAAGCGTTTGAGAGCGGCGCACACCTGGCCGTTATTCATGAACGCGCCATGGATGATTCCCGGAGCGACCGTCGCCGGATCCACGTCGTCAAGCACGATGCCGGCGTCGTTACCACCAAGCTCCAGCGTGAGCCGCTTCAGGCTTGCAGCCGAACTACTCATCACTTTTTTGCCGGTCTGGATCGACCCTGTGAATATGATTTTGCTGATACCAGGATGCTCAGTCATCCACTGGCCAAGGTCGTCAGTGCCCGTAACACAGTTGAGCACGCCGGGCGGCAGAACTTCGTTGATGATCTCGACCATTCGAAGCGTGCTGAGCGGCGTTGAGGGCGACGGCTTGAGTACAGCGGTGTTGCCTGTCCGAATCGCAGGCACAACGTGCCATATCGCAATCATGAGCGGGAAGTTCCACGGCGTGATGGATCCCACGACGCCAATCGGTTTGCGGGTCTGCACGATCCGGGATTTCTCATCATCCTGTAATACTTTGTCGGGCAACGAAAGGCTGCCGGTATACCCAGCCCAGGCGCCGGCGCCACCGAGTTCAAATTTCGACCCACCCAGCGGTTTGCCCTGTTCCTGTGTCAGGAGAGTCGCCAGCTCATCCGCATGCGCATTGATTGCCGCAGCGATTTTTCCACACGCGGCGGCACGCTCGGCATCGGAGACCTTTGACCATGTCTTGAACGCCTGCGCCGCGGCGTCGACCGCTGTATCCAGTTGCCCCCTCGACGCTATCGGACACTGCCCGACGATCTCTTCTGTCGCAGGATTAATTACGCCGAACGACTCAGTCGTGGCGACTTTCTTTCCATTGATTATGAGTCCGTATTCGGACATGGAGCACCCCCCTGATTATTGCTCTACTTTCCCAGACCACGATACTAGCAGCTTGTCACCGAATTTCGGCAGCCGGCATGGTGCCTTACCCCGCGTTTTAAGAAAAATTGACCGGAGTGGTTGTTAAGCTGTCCCTCGCACGTGGTTTTCTATGAAACTGCATACGCAGCCAGTCCTGATTTGGAACGAGCGCGAAGGTCCAGCCAGTAGACAGGTTTAACCGGTATCAGAACAGCCGCGGCAAAGATCGCCACACCGCAACAGATAATGAAAGGCGTGACGTAGGAACCGGTGACAACGAACATGCGCGCCATAAACCACGGGCCGGTCGCGAAACCAAGGTTAACGGCTCCGGTATAGACACCCAGAATGATGCCAATGTTTTTGAGGCCGAACGTATGTTTGGCCAGCACGGTCGTGTCCAGCAGTACCGCGGAATGGCCGATTGCCCTGAACACGACGAATGCGGCAAACAGGTACGGGTTGATCGCGCCCAGCGCAAATAAACTGCCGAATGCCAGCATCATGTAGGACAGTGACACGCCTCGCGTTGACATCTTGTCGAACAGCCCACCGACCAGCGGACGGATGACGATGCCGAGCAGCCCCATCGCGGCAATGCCGCCCGCATAATGCGACGCACTCATACCCAGGTCGTCTTTGAGATAAAGCACCTGGTGTTGGATAAACGCCTGGTCCACGAAGCCGGCGGCAAAAACCGCCAGCGCGATAAGCCAGAATTGGGGTTGCATGGCGAGTTCGGAAACGACAACCCTGCTCAGCGCTGCCGGCTCGTGTGGTGCAAGGGTGTCCTTCGCTTCTGCACTTTCGAACGATTCATCCGTCAAGAAGAAAACCATCAGTGGAAGCGCGACGATCCAGACGCCGGCACTCAGCAGCGCCGAACCCACTCGCCAGCCGTACGTTTCGATCAGCCAGGTGATCACCAACGGTACAATCACGCCGCCAACGCTGGTACCGAGCATTGCGATGCCCATTGCCGTGCCCTGTGATGCGTGAAATGTTCTTGAAATCAATACCTTGATTGCCACCATCGTGCCTGCACCGGCAAATCCAAGCATGACGCCGGCTGCGTAATAGATCGTCAGGTTTGGGGTCCAGAGAAAACTGACCATGGCCAGCCCCCCAATAACGGAGACCGCGATAAGAACTTTTCGCACGCCCATAACATCAATAAAGCGACCCACTGCGATTGCGATAATGGAGCCGGTTAAGTACTTCGCAGAGGCAAGGAGCGTGGCCTGCTCCCGGGTCCAACCGAATGCCTCAATGACCTCGGGGTAGATAAACGGCATCAGGAATGCTGGTGCGCTGAATGCGAACAGGAAACAGGTGAATGCGACCAGCAGAACACGCCAGTTCGACCTGAATTCCTGCATGAACACAGTATCCGTTAACGCCATTGCAAGTCCCGATGATGGCCAGCCCTGTAGCTTAAGCAATCATGCCACAACACCGCCACGCAATTGCGACCGGCGATGAAAATGCGGCGCATAGCGATGCCGGAAACTTTGCCATAGCTTGCGCCGGCGAAGGACTGGTCTTTCAGTACCTGAACGTATATCGAATGTTGGCCACAGCCTGGGATTCCGTGCTGTGGAAGCGATCGTCGATTCCCCGATCGCAGCCCATGTTGTGGTTGATCACAAACCAGATATCCTGACCGGCTGACAGGTTGTATCGAAACCTGGCATTGATGCCGATGTCATCGGAAAGGTTGTCGTACTGAACAAGCGCTACCAGTGACATCTTCGCATTAAACGAGAATTCGCTGTCGAGTGTGATCTGACGTGTGTAAGAGGTTACGCCGGGAAACTCGTACTTGTTAAAATCCAAAAGCAATTTGATGTTGAATCGTTCGTTCGCTCGCCAGCCAATTTCCGGGCGAAAGTGAAACTTGTCGCCGTTGTACCAACCGCCGTCATCAATTCGCAACTGGAAATTCCACGCCCGGTGGGACGCCGTCCTGATGAATGAGCCCCATCGATCAAAGGAATATTCGCCTGCCGGAATGACGATGCCAATATCGTCGAGCGGCTGCTCTCCAATCAACAGGCCCTCTTTAATCGCCTTGTAGTCGAGACGCCAAAAATCGCCAGCACTGGATCGAAAGCTGAGAAAGTCGGCTCCGATTTCCTGCGATTGCACCAGCCCGGTATCGAGGTACTCCCAGCGCGTCACTTCCATACCATGACTTATTTCTCTGAGAAAAGTGTCGTTATCCAGAATTGTGCGATACCCCATTTCACCGCCGTATAGACGAACCCCGGTGCGATTGGCGAAACCCATCGCGGGGTCAAAGTTTTCCTCGACTTCGTGGATTTGAATGCCACCTTCGAATCCGACCCGCGACGGAAACCCGACTACCGCGCTCCAGGCCGTGTCCTTGCCTTCGACGCCCTCATTGTCTGATTTTTGCAGCCAGAAATTACCCTCGATTGACCGGTTCGTGCCAAGCCGCGTATTGCGATAAAGAAAATCGGCGCCGTAGAGAGAACTGTCGGCATTTGCACCGGGATCGCCGGACGTAAATATCGCACCAACGGACGATTCTTCGAGCACGCCGGTGGATACGCGAGCCACAACCAGGTCAGACTTGTCAATCACGCTGCCGCTGTCAGTTACGTAGTCGTCCTGAAGGATGTAAAGCGCACCGAAGTCGGTATCGCCCATTCGACCGCTGACTTTGGATCCGGCGATGACGTCTACCTGTTCCCTGTCGCTGGTCAAACCGATCCGACGCGAAAAGAACGCGAGGCCGTTGGTTCCTGACCTCGTTCCGGCCGTCCTGCTGCCGAATCCCATTCCGGTTGGCACACCGCCAAACTGAAAAATGTCAAAATCTGTCAGGAAGAAGCTTCGCTTCTCGGGGAAGAACAGGCTGAATCGTTGCAGGTCCAGTTGCCGACCGTCGACCTCGGTTGCTGCAAAGTCCGTATTGATCGTTAACAGGCCGTTGATCGAGGGCGTCAGTTTATAGCTGATGTCGAGCGACGGATCGAATTTCGTACCCGACGTATTGAGTACGCGGTCTTCCTGGTACGTCGCACTCGCAGAGGGAATGACGTCAAGCCCGATTCCCTGGCTCAAATTCTCGAAACCGTACACCTCACCTGACACAGTGGGATTCACTTCACCGTTTCGTGACTGCCAGGCTATCCGCTCAGCACGACGCGCAATACGCCGCGTGAAATTCACGCCCCATGTATCGTTAGCCGGATCGAATGTCAGCGTATTGAACGGAATGGCCATTTCCATGGACCAACCGTCCTCCAGTATTTCTGACGCACCGCGCCAGATACCGTCCCAGTCGTCAGACGGTCGCGTTGCCGTTGCGTAAATTGCTTCGGCACGAACGCCGTTCGGATTTAGCGTAAACGAATATCCGCTGCGCTTGTTATTGAACGCATCGATGACGATTCCTAGCGTATCGTCGGAGAACAGTTGCGCGCCCTGGCGTAAGGTCTGAGCCGTAATACTGTCCGGTTCGCTGTCATACGCGTACGCCGCTACATAAAGCGCCTTGTCGTCATAAGCGATATACCAGACCGTTCGCTCTGACGGTGAAGTGAATTCTATCGGCTCAACTTCATGCAGGTCACTAACCCGTGCTGCACCTGCCCATTCACTCTCGCCAATACGGCCGTCTATTACGGGCGCCGAGGAAATTCGATTGGCACGAAATCGCTTTTCCTCAAGCGCTGATTCCTGCGCAATGGACAATCCACAGCTCAGCGAAAGCATAGTTCCGATTAAAACCAGTTGTAGTCGTATTTTTGTCATGCAAATTGTTTGGAGTTCAAAGGCGGGTAGAGCTGCGGCATTATTCTGACACTAGCTCGACGAAACAACGCATCCTGTCACGAATAGCGATACGCTTCCAACGCTTTGACAATTCTTAATATCGATCGTTCGACAATGAGAATTGTTACGAACGCCAATCCGATCAGCGCCCAACCACTTGTCCCGACGATCGGGTTTGGGCTAGTGTGTCTACCCTCATTCGTCACACCGGCAAATCAATATGGCCAATCCTGATAACACGAGCCCCGGCAAGGGTCTCAATTCCGGCAATCTTTTCAAAGCTGCATTCTGGACACTTCTGGGTGCTGTCGTGGTTACGGTTGTATTCATTATGCCCTCAGAGTATGGCGTCGATCCGACCGGTGTCGGGTCGAAGCTTGGCCTTACTGACCTCGACAGTGAAGAAGCGGTTGGCGAACCAGCGCCGGCAAATCTGGCTACAGCCGATCCGGCGCCGAGACTCGTCACTGGCGAATTTCCGAAACCACCACCAGCAGAGGAATTCGATTATTACGACCCCGAAGTGCTTGGTGATCCGTTTTCACGTCTGCATTCGTCGGAATTTCGGACCGCGACATTGGAAATTGCACTGGACGAACTGGAGCAGGTCGAAATCAAAGCGCTGATGAAGCAGGGTGACGCGCTGGTCTACTCCTGGAAATTGGTCGAGGGGAAAACTGTTTACACCGATTTTCATGCAGATCCGCATCAGACCGACCTTTACCCGGAGCGGTACTGGATTCGCTATTCGGAAAGCGAAGAGCCGTCTGCTTCCGGTTCGCTGGTCGCGCCATTCGATGGAAATCACGGCTGGTACTGGATGAACATCGAGGAAAATCCGGTCAAGATCGTCCTCGAAGTTCGCGGCTATTATGATAGCCTCGAGGAGCTCATGCGATCCTACCAGTGAGATGCAGATCAGATTCTTGACCTTGCCCAACGTGACAGTCGCTTCCAGGCAAGGGTTGCGCCGGTCGCCGTCCCGAGCGTCACTCCGGTCATCAGAAACAACATGAACAAGTCCCACGTGGGTCGCTGTCGCGCAAAGGCGGCAAAGTCCCCGCGATGCAATCCGTGGAACAGCCATCGGGCCCACCGACGACTGCCGTCCACGGCGCTGATTAACTCACCGCTAACCGGATCCAGGTAGAAACGCTCAGCATCTTCATATTGAATTCTAAGAACGGGAAAAGTACGAATATCGTGGTGGCTGTAATAATAGGCATCAGGTTCGTCAATCAGGCCCAGGGACCTGATTTTCACTTGCGGACGCGCGTCCGCAGCGTGTGTCATCAATTGGTCACGCGGTAGTGCTCCGCCAAGTCGTACCGAATCGCCACCAGCGTTCCACGCAATCCAGGCAAATTTCCCCGCGAACATGCTGCTCGACAAGCGCACCGCGTCGGCTGGAATCTGATCTTTATCCAATTGCGCCAGGCCAGATACCACTCGGCCGAAGTTCATTTCGCCACCGCGGATATTTTGTCGCTCCGCTGAAAAATTCCGGCCGGACAATGCGCCGAACGGGTTCATCGACATCAGGCCACTCACCATCCAGGTCAGCGTGAACAGGCCGAATATCAGGCCTGAATAATGATGCCAGAGGAACCAGCCGCGATACGACGACCCGCTCCCCTTCCGATACCGGACAATGCCGACATAGAGTCCCGTCAGCGTGAGAAAAGTCCCCGCGATCGAGAGCCAGATGACGGTCTGGGACCAGCCATTTACGTGGTGACGAAGTTCCGTTGGGTAGAGCCAGTGAATGACAGCGCCAAGCCAGTTCCAGAAACGCTCCTTACGCGTCGTGACAAGCACCAACTGGCCGGTCGTCCCTGATACGTACCACTCCGAATTCGCATCATTTTGTACTGCGAATTGATGCAGCGGTCGATGGGCGTTGTAACCGCCCGCTACCGTCCACTGATCCCGTTCAATTTGCCCCTTGTAATCGATCCGACTTCCGACTCGTCGTTCGACTACTGATCGCGCGACATTCCCATCGATTGCATCGACGAGTTCCCCGGACGCGAGATTGATGGACCATATCTCATGCCCTGACATGACCCTGAGAACCGGCTTGCCGAGAAATGATTCGATTTCCGCGCCGGAAAACGAAAAATCTTCATCCCAGTCTTCCGGCACAACGCAACAGTGTTCAAGATCGAGCGAATCCAGATTCGCAAGCTGCTCATTGCGCGTGTATTCCGGGTACTGCACATACATCATCACAAAGCCCGACAGGCACCAGAGCAGGATGACAATGCCAATGGCGAACCCGATGTAGCGATGAATCAGAATCAAGAGGCGCATAATCATTGGCTGTCAATCGGCGTTCGATGTAATCCGCAGATGCTATCGTCGCGATGACTCATTGGGCATCGATAGAATGGCATGTCGCAAAACATTTGTAACGAGCGCTTCAGGCCGCATAGAAGTATCCGGCCATCTGGTAACTCGCCAGCAGGAACCCTGCAAACATGAGAAGTACGTTGAACGCACTGGCATGACGGAAAAAAGCGCCCGACGCACGCCATGCGTTGATGATGACCAGTAATACGGCCAGTGCCATCAGCTGTCCGATCTCGACACCAACATTGAATGCCACGATGTTTGCGACCAGGCCTTCATCGGACAAGGCGAATTCCTGCAGTTTCGTGGCGAGTCCAAATCCATGCGCCAGGCCGAAAGTAAACACCGCTATTTTGGGATTCGGTTGAAAACCGAAAGTGGTTTTGAATCCGTCCAGGTTCTCGAACGCTTTGTAGACCACTGAGAGGCCGATCAGCGCGTCGATCAGGTATACATTGACGTTGATTCCACCCAACACACCGCCAAGCAACGTTATGCTGTGACCCAGCGCGAACAGCGTTACATAAACAGCAATATCTTTCGGTCTGTAAAGAAAAAATATGACGCCGACCAGATACAACAGGTGGTCATACCCCGTGATCATGTGCTTCGCGCCAAGGTAAGTGAATACGGACAGTGCGCGCCCGGCGTTTTGCTCGAGGAATTCGGCATCTTTACCGACAACACCATGGGCCAGCACGGCCCCCGCCAACAGAAGCAAAACGCCACACAGCAGAAACTGTATGGCTCGTTCCGGATTAAGTCCTGACTGATGTGAGTATTTCAATAGGCGGTCCCTGTATATTTCTGGCCATATTAACGCCCCACCATCCGTATTTCGCGACCAGTTGCGCCCGACGAAACAAACTGTCGAAAACAGCGGGGCCCTGTGTTGAAATGAATGTCGAACGTCGGCATTCGCAAGGACCAAATGCTACAGGAAAAAGAACAATATCCGGCGCAATCCGCTCTGCACGACACCCACTCAATCTATGGCTGGATCTCGATCCTGCTGCATTGGGTGACTGCGGTAGTCATAATCGTTCTGTGGTTCATAGGCAAGAGCATCATGACTGTCGATCCTGAGAATGTCGACGCACAACGACAGCTGCACGTATCGATAGCGGCAAGCGCGTGGCTTGTCATTTTGATTCGCGTGTACTGGCGATTCCGTTCCGGCCACCCGCGCATCAATGGCCAGACGCTGTTGATTCATCGCATTGCAAAGACCGCGCACTACGCAATGCTGATTGCGACTGCACTTATGCTCGTATCGGGACCCATGATGGTCTGGTCAGGCGGCCATCCGATAGCGATTTTTTCCCTGCTCTCAATTCCCGGCCCGTTTGATGAAGCTGAATCAATCCGGGATTTCGCGCGTTTTGTGCATACCAATACCGCCTGGTTCCTGTTTTGGATGGTGTTGCTACATATCGGTGGAGCACTGAAACACCTGATGTTTCATAATGATGACACGATCGCGAGAATGATCTGGCCTGGCAGGCAGAAAACCGGTGCGCGCTAAATGAAGCTCGCGAGTTTGTATTTTGATGGCGCCGACCGCATCGGTGTGCTGAAGAACGACAATGAGATCGCCCTGATCGATGACGTTGGCGAAATGACAGACCTGATTCGCCTGGGCAGCGATGCAAAGAAACACATTTCGCATGCGTTATCGGACGGCATCGCTATCGCTTGCAATGGAATTAAGTGGTACCCGCCTGTGCGAAGACCGGGAAAGATCTGCGGGATCGCAATGAACAATTCTGCAAGCAATGCGCGCAAGATCAGCGCCCCGGATCATCCCGCGTTTTTTCTAAAACCATCGACGTGCCTTGTCGGTCACGGTGAACCGGTACGTGTCCGGCGCTATTACGGCAGCGTCCATCCGGAGCCCGAGCTTGCGGTAATTCTTGGCACGACGGTCCGCGACGTGGATGCCGCCGACGCGATGGATTGCGTGTTTGGCTACTCTATTTTCAATGACATTACCGGCAACGGGATGCGTGCCGACGACCTGTTTCATTACTGGGCACTCTATCCGGACGAGCAGAACCCCGATGAACTGGTCAGGCGTGAGCAGCATTTGTCCTATGCAGCCCGGTACAAGGGCACCGACACTTTCGGCAGCATGGGGCCATTTATTACAACTGCTGAGGATATCAGCGATCCCGACCAGCTGGACGTCAGTTGCAGGGTCGGTGGCGAAGTGATCGCCGAGGACAGTACCCGCTACTACAATTACAAGGTCGCGGAACTCATTAGCTATATCAGCCAGTTCCTGACGCTGGAACCGGGCGACATCATCAGTTGCGGCACTGCATTCAAGCCGTCCCCGGGCAGAAAATCGATCCACCATGCCAATTTTCAGCGAGTGGCGGGGCCGGTTGAAATCACAATTAGCGGCCTTGGTACGCTAAGCAATCCTGTTGAAATTGAAGACAAGGTCATAGGTCAATGGCGACTCCGCTAGATTCGGCGAAACGCTTGCAGATAGAACTTGCCCTTCGCGAGCTGAACGCGAACTTCTGCTATTTCCTCGACCATCACGAGACCGATCAACTTGTCGACCTGTTTACGGACGATGCAATCTATACACATGGCGAGCGGCGGTCACAAGGCCGGGACGCGATATTCAGACTGTTTCACGATCGAGAAACATCTGGCCCGCGCA
Organism: Pseudomonadota bacterium; assembly: GCA_027621915.1. Lineage (GTDB taxonomy): Bacteria > Pseudomonadota > Gammaproteobacteria > Steroidobacterales > Woeseiaceae > SZUA-117. Next base: position 315 of record JAQCAD010000055.1, on the reverse strand, counting down.
CGGCCCGGCATATGCAGTCCGGCCTGAGATTTCGCATCACCGATGAACACACAGCCGCCGGGCAAAGCGTATGCATGACGTTTGCCGCAAATCAGCTACCGCCGATCATGCCAGCGATCCCACACCTGGTCGCGGACTTCGTCGATGAGTACAGGCATTGCTCCGATAAGCGCTGGCGGATCTGCCGGCGACACATTGAGCGGATCTTTGTCGATGTTCAGAACGATGGGCCCATTGGCGTCGACCGCTAAGAAGACTCTGATTAAGTTTCAATACATGGGATAATCACGCATCTTCTCAGCACGGTGCAAGCGC
>JAQCAD010000014.1 GCA_027621915.1 Pseudomonadota bacterium | reverse complement strand
GGTATACAACACCGATGGATTACGAAAGAGCTCTTAACAAAGTGTCCGGAATTACTTGACCACTTCATTTCGAATGTCCTTGTTACTCACCTTTTTGCCGGTTTCGCGCTCGATCAATTCCTGAATGGTCTCGATTTCCACCGGTTGGATATTGCTGTCCGAACTCGATGCGCGAGCCAGAACCATCAGGAGAACCTCCTGGTAGACGCTCTTTTGTTCTTTGGCAGTTATTTCCGCCCCGCCAAAAATTTTAAGTACGCTGCTTAGATCTGCAATGCTCATATGAAAGCTCTTCTTGTTGTCGTTTATTGTCTGATGTCGGACGCAATGCCTCGCGCAGAATATACAGAAATCCTCACTGACCGGCTACTTCGCAGTCTGAATCGGTCCTTGCGGGACGTTTAAGCTCGCCTTTCGCCAGTCAACAACATTCAACTCGATGAACACAAACGCGACCAGCCACAGGAAGGCATCCCAAAAATCGACGAAATCTCCCTTGAAACCCCAGTAAATTGCGGCCAGCAAGAGTGTCGAGTACAAAACATACTTGCTGAAGTTGCTGAATTTCAATGCGCCGCCCTTTAGTCGATCGTGTTCCTGCAGGCGGACATCGAATTCCAGCACCAGGACGACCAGTAGCCAGGTACCGGCGTTTATCACATCGACCCGGGTGAGCCAGATGATGTCGGCGAGTCCTGCCTGATCCACGACTGCGGTCAATCCTGACAATTGCATGAAGATGCCGGCTGTCGACAGCGCCGCGCAGTTGGCGCCTGTCAGGACAGTATATTCGTCAAGATCGATCGCGTAGGACCACTGGCCGTCGACAAGGGTGCAAAGGTCGCTCAGGTCCGCGAATGGCGACGCGCTCGTCATGAACAGCATCGTGGCAATGTAGCCATAAAACGAATACACGATGAAGCCGTAACAAATGGCGCGAAGACCGTGCAGGGACCAGGTCACCCGGTTCGTAAAACTTTTGTCGTCGAGAACGTATGTTTCAAGTTCGAACATCAGCAGCAGGATCACCCAGGCGGCTGTGTCGATGGTCGCCGTAAATCCCTCAATGATGTCGCCAAAACCGACACCGTCCGCGAATCGGTGAGGAGCTGCTGTCCATTCTTCAACGAAAAAAATGAAGATGTTCGCCGTCAGCAGCGCGTAGACACCGTATTTGAACAGCTTAAACAGGCGACCGCGATCGGTGTTCAATGCAGACGATGCTCTCGTTGGTCACAAAGGCGGCGATTGTGCCAGCTGCAGGTGCGGGCGACCAGATTAATTCCGCAATGTGGTCTCGGGAAACTGCCTGTAAGAATCCATAAGAGATTGTTTTACAGGGATAATCTTCCCTCAGGATTCCATCAGGGAATCATCCTGAAGTGATCCTGGCTTAGTCATGTGGATCGGGCCACAACCGGCAATAGTTGCGTCACATTCGCTGACAACAGCTCCGGGAGCAACAAGATGGACGCAAGCCGACAAGCCTACACAAATGCTGATTCAACAACTTTTGAGACCTCTGTGCGGTGGAATCGATTGCAGGCCCCTGCTGCCAAGGCCGAGATCTTCGATCGAAAGGCGCGGGCGAACGCGTCCCTTTACAGCCACAACATCGAAGGATACCTCGGCACTGTGAACATTCCCGTTGGTATTGCAGGGCCCATTCGAATATGTGGTGCGAGCGGCACGCATGATTACTCGGTGCCGCTGGCGACAACCGAGGCTGCCCTGGTCGCCTCCTACAACCGTGGCGCACGGCTCGTCAGTTCGGCCGGCGGCTGTCACGTGAGAGTGGTCGACGAGGGAGTCAGTCGTACGCCGATGTTCGCTTTTACTAACGTGGTCGAGGCGGTTCGATTCGCTGAATTCGTTGCTGCCAACAGGGACAGGATGACCGACATCGTGCCGCAGATTACCCGCTTTGGCCTGCTGAAAAGCGTGCGCACTATTATCGAGGGCAATCATGTTTATGTGGATCTTCGTTACACGACAGGCGATGCCGCCGGTCAGAACATGGTGACCTTCGCGTCGGACGCTATATGCCAGAGCCTGTTTGAATCCTCGCCGGTGACACCGCGCTACTGGTTCCTGGAAGCCAATTTGTCCGGGGACAAAAAAGCCGCATCCCAGAGCCTGGCAGATGTCAGGGGCAAGCGGGTCGTCGCAGACGTGATCGTCCCCGGCTCGCTGATCGAGCGCGTCCTGCATACGACGCCGGTGAGAATGACTGAATACTGGTCAGCGGGAGCCGTGGGCGGCGTGATGAGCGGAACCACCGGAATACAGGGCCATTTCGCGAACGGCCTCGCTGCGCTTTACCTGGCCTGCGGGCAGGACGTGGCCTGTGTCGCCGAATCGGCGACGGGCGTCACCAGGATGGAGGTAACGGACGAGGGCGACCTGTACACCAGCGTGACCCTGCCGAACATTATCGTCGGCACTGTCGGTGGCGGCACCGGCCTGCCAAGTGCGCGGGCTTGCCTCGATATTCTCGGTTTGTCAGGTCCCGGCAAGAGCGAGGCGCTGGCGGAAGTATGTGCCGGCATCGTCCTGGCCGGCGAGTTGTCCATCATCGGCGCTTTTTGCTCCGGTGATTTTGCCGCCGCACACCGCAGCTTGTCCCGGGGCGCAACAATGCAGCGGAGCAAAGGCAATGAATAACCGATGGTGGATTTACCAGAGAGAACGGTTTCCGGTCCTGGCGCACGGTCCGATGGTTATCGTATTTTGCCTGTCGGTCATGCTGTTTTCGTCGCTCCAGGAGGGCGGGTTCCCGGACATTTTGCGGATTGCCGGCGCGGTTATTACGACCGTAATCCTGTTCTTTCAACTTCGGGTGGCGGATGAATTCAAGGACTTCGCCGACGATTCAAAATACCGACCAGGAAGGCCTGTTCCGCGTGGACTGATTTCCCTTAAGGAACTGGCGCGGGTGGCGTGGATCGGCGCGGTAGTGCAATTTGCCATCGCGATTTACATCGACATTGGCCTGGTGCCGATACTCATTCTGGTCTGGACATACCTCGGGCTGATGACGAAAGAATTCTTCGTTGCGAACTGGCTGAAGAAGACGCCGTCTGTATATCTGATCAGTCACATGCTGATCATGCCGCTGATCGCGTTTTATGTCAGCGCATTCGACTGGCTTTGCGAATGCCGTGCGATGCCGACCGGACTCGGCTGGCTACTCCTCTTCGCGTTCGGGTGCGGTCTCGTCCTGGAGATCGGTCGAAAAATAAAGTCACCGGATGCCGAGCGTGATGGCGTGGAAACCTACAGTTCGCTGTGGGGTATCGGCATTGCTTTGTCTGCATGGACCGCGGCATGTGCGCTTGCCGTTGCCGCATTCGTGCGTGCAGCGGCTTTTTACGGCGACACGAATCTCGCAATCAATTCCGGTATCGCAATACTGGGCCTTGTCGTCATTGTCGCTGTCTTAATGCCGACGAAATCGAATTCGAAAGCATCGATTCGATTCATCGAGCCCGGCTCCGGGCTGTTCACGATGTTGCTGTACCTGGGGTTGGGCCCGCTGCAGGCAGTGATCGGGTGAGCGTAGACAAGGGAAATTGAAATGAAAATTCTGCATTCGAAAGATCAATTTTGTGATCACGCTCTGGCTGGCAACAAAGCCGCGACGCTCGGGAAATTGCAAATTGCGGGCTTCGACGTTCCGGCATTTTTTGTCATTACGTCTGGCGGAACGGCCGCGTGTTCTACGGTGGCACTGCAGGACGAGATCGCACGGGCAGCACAGGCGATTTGTACTGATGGTGACCAGGTGGCCGTGCGGTCATCATCCCGTGAGGAAGATGGCTCGCGCTTGTCGTTCGCGGGACAGTTCGATACTTTCTTGCATGTCGATCGTCGCGAGATCCTGCCATTTGCGATCAAGGTAACGAGGTCGTCGTCGAGTAATCACATTGACAGCTACCGCGAATCACAGGGAGTCACAGGCGATGAAATACCGCCTGCCGTACTCGTGCAGCGCATGGTCAAAGCCGACTCGGCTGGTGTTTCTTTCGCAGCGGATCCGATAACGGGGGATACGTCTGTCGCGGTGGTTGCCGCGACCCGCGGAACCGGCGAATCATTGGTCAGTGGCAATGATCAGGGTGATACCTGGCGTGTCGATACGAAAGGGAAAATCCGGTCAACGGAGCTGCAGGGCCAGGGGGCGGTACTGACGGAACATCAGGTTGCCAGGGTCGCCAGGCTCGCCAGGGACGTGAGCGAATACCTCGGCAAGCCCCAGGATATCGAGTGGGCGTTCGAGGGCAGTCGCCTTTACCTTCTGCAAAGCAGGGACATCACGACTTTGCAGGCTGCGCCCTCCGCCGGTTCATACGCCTTGTGGGACAACAGTAATATTGTCGAGAGCTACGGCGGCGTCACAACGCCCCTGACTTTTTCCGTAGCGCGCTCTGCCTACCAGGAAGCTTATCGCCATCTGGGCCGTACGCTCGGCGTGAGCGAGCGCGCAATTATCCGGAACAGCCGCGCCTATGAACAAATGATCGGATTGATCCAGGGTCGCGTGTATTACAACTTGCTCAACTGGTACCGGTTGCTGATGTTGACGCCGGGGTTTCGCTTCAATCGCCGCTTCATGGAGCAGATGATGGGCGTCACACAAGGGCTGCCGGCCGACGCGATTCCGGTCGCCGAGGATGATCGGCGCTTTGCCGGTCTGCGAGCATTCCTCGGTATTGTCAGGGTGGCCCGGCGACTGATCGCAGGAATGTCTTTGCACAATTCCCGGGTTCGTCGTTTTCATCAGAAACTGGACGCCTCACTACAGCCGGTGAAGCTGGAATCACAATCACTCGATGAACTCATCGATACTTACGAGCGTCTGCAGAACCAGGTAATTCCCGCCTGGGACACGCCGCTGATCAACGATTTGTACTGCATGATTTTTCACGGCGCGTTGCGGCATCTTGGCGAGCGGTGGCTTAACGCGGATCTCGCCGGGATTCACAACGACCTTGTGTCGGGAGAGTCAGGCATCATCAGTCTTGAGCCAGTCGGGAGAATGAAAGAACTCGCCGCGATTGCCGCTGCCGATACTGATTTCGTTCACGCCTTATGCGACCTCGAATCCGATTCGATACAGGCCTATATTGCGAGCAACGACAAGTTCAGGACTGCCTACGGAGACTACGTTGCTAAATTCGGCGACCGCTGCCTGGATGAATTGAAGCTCGAAAGCGCAACATTAATCGATAATCCATTGCCGTTGCTGCGGGCAGTCGGTCAATTGGCGCGCTCGGGCGCTTACCAGAAGGAATCGGGAACGGTGGACCTGTTGCGGCAAAATGCCGAAAAGAAAATTGCCGACGCATTTCGCGGCCGTTTTTTTCACAGGAAAATATATGGTGCAGTCCTCGCACTTGCACGCGCCCGCGTGCGCGACAGGGAAAATCTTCGCTTTGAACGGACCCGCGTCTACGGTCGTGTAAGGGCAATATTTGTCGAGATCGGCCACCGCTTCGTCCAGTTGGGTATCACGGATATCGTTGACGACATTTTCTATCTCGACGTTGCAGAAATTACCGGAGTGATTCGCGGCACCGGCATCAGTGCGGACCTGTCTGAAATCGTCGCGACCAGGCAACGGGAATTCGCTGCGTATCGAAGCAGCGATGATCCGCCCCGGCGGTTTATCACCATTGGTCCGGCACAACTGAAATCGTCCATGCAAAAAGTAGCGACAGAGGACGCCGAAATTTCTAATGACCTGCGATGTGGGCAGGCCTGCTCTCAGGGCATTGTCCGTGGCCCTGTTCGCATCGTCCGGGATCCACGCAGTACCGCATTCAGCGATGGCGAGATTCTCGTGGCGCAGCGAACGGATCCTGGTTGGGTAACGATTTTTCCGCTGGTTAGCGGCATGATCATGGAGCGGGGTAGTCTGCTCTCGCATTCGGCAATCGTTGCGCGTGAACTGGGCATTCCCGCGGTGGTTGGTGTGGATGGCGCGTGCAGCTGGCTCGCGGACGGTGACTGGGTGGAATTGAACGGGGCAACAGGCATGATTCGCAGAATCAACGCGACAGAAAAAGCAGCGTGAGCCAATCAAGTGCGAAATCGGCGCGATTTCTGTGGAAAAATCGTTTCTTACTGTGTGCCCTGGTTTTTCTGATCACGCTGACTGCCGCACAGCAGCTGGCGAGCTTGTCCGTTTCGAATTCCCTGGAGATCTGGTACCCGGAGGATGATCCGGAGTTAGTCAACTATCGGGAGTTTCAGAACGCCTACGGTAGTGACGAAATTATCGTTGTTGCCGTCAGCTATCGTGATGATTCGGTTTTTACTTCGGATGAAAGTGTTTACCTCGTCGGTGAGTTGACCGACAGACTGCTGGATCTAGAAAGCGTTGCCACTGTGACATCGCTGGTCACTGTTCCGGAATCGCTGGCCAGTGTGCGGGGTCGACTGCTTAGCGCGGACGGCAAGACGACCGCGCTCATCGTGCAGCCGACGATTGGGGCTGACGCGGAGTCCCGGCGCGCACAGCTACTGACAGAAATTCGAAAAGCAGTTGACGCGCATGGTCTGGATACGCATCTGGGCGGATACGGCGTCGTATTCGAGGGCCTCAACGAGGCATCGACAACTGGCGCAGCCGAGCTGATCCTGGCGGCACATCTTCTGATGATTTTCTTATTGGCTTTCAGCTTCCGTCGAGCCCTGCCGGTTTTCGTCACGTTAATTTCCGTCGGGTTGGCAACGATCTGGACGATGGGACTTTATGCGGCGACCGGTCATCAGTTGCACATGGTGACCATGGTGCTGCCGACGCTGGTATTGGTCATCGGTATTGCCGATTGTATGCACGTACTGCGAAGTGTGGCGGAGCAGGATGCGAATCTTGCGCAAAATGAAAGAGTGATCGCCGGACTCGGCGAATCTATTGGGCCGTGCTTTCTGACTTCGGCGACCACCGCCGCCGGTTTTCTCGGCCTTGCTGCATCGGGATTGCCGGCTGTTCAACAGCTCGGTTGGTTCGGTGCCGCGGGTATGGTCGCAGCCTTCATTTGTTCGATGGTCATTGTTACGGCTGCGCTTTCCTGGCCAGGCGTGGAGCCGGTGAGTCGGCGCATGTCGGCCGATACCGCAGCGGCAAGTCTGTGTGATTTCGGCACTCGCCGGTTCAAACCGGTATTGGCGGTTTTTTTGCTCCTGGCGGCCATTGCGGGATACGGCATCGGTCTGCTGAACGTTGATACGGGTTCGATCGGCTATCTGAAGAAGTCACATCCCGTGCGACAGGACTCCGATTTTATTGAACGACAATTCGGCGCCTACGTGCCCATCGAATTTACCGTTACTGCCGAGGGTGACGTCCTGACCACTCAGAACCTTGATGCGATCTGGGCGTGGCAAAAAGCGGCGCTGCAGATCCCGAAAATAGAGTGGAGCTGGTCGCTGGTCAGCGCGTTCGACCTGGCGACCACCGAAACGCCAACCTCGGTTGGTATCCAGCGGCTGTCCCGCGAGATCAACCGCATGCAACAGTTCTCGCCGACAACCTTCCAATCGATGGTAAGCGGCGCGCATGAGTTGAGAGTCTCCTTCGGCGCGCCGATCCTGTCGTCGGTGGCGGTGCAATCGTTGATCGAAGAGATCCAGATGACCGCTGACTTTCCATTCAACCTTACGCTGAAACCTGCCGGCTATGCGCCACTGTATACGCGGATCATCGACGAAATCGTCATGTCCCAGGTCAGGGGTTTCGCCTCGGCCATTGTGTTGATCGTCATTCTGCTGGGTATCGGAATGCGGTCCTGGCGTCGGGTGCTGCTCGCGCTGCCTGCCAATGCGATACCGGTCGCACTGACCCTCGGCCTGATGGGCCTGTCGGGTATACCCCTAGACGTCGCGTCAGCGACGATTGCCAGCGTCATTCTGGGCCTCGTCGTCGATGACACGGTGCACATACTCAGGCCGGCACCTGGCGCGAGTTTAGCCGAATCGCTGCGACTCGCGTCCCGGAAGTCAGGCGGCACACTGGTTATGACCTCAGTGATCCTGGCGGGCGGTTTCCTCGTGCTGGGCCTTGCCGAGATTCGCTCCATTGCCTGGTTCGGCGTGTTGACCAGTTTCGCGGTTATCGCCGCAATTCTGACCGATTTACTGTTGTTGCCAGCCCTTGTGCGGCTGTTTTCCATGCCGTCGGGTCGAACATCTGGCGCCCCGGCCAGATCGTAAGTTACGGATAATTAACAGAATTAATCCCGATCGTTTTCATCAGGAATTCCGCAGCTAATAATCAGCCACCAATCAGGTTGTTTGCAGCGCGATCATTGATTGTCGAGCCTCGGAAGATACTTGTACGAGGGCACGATGAAACACCGCACCGAAATTGCTGCCAAAGCCAGTTTTGGCGAGGTTCGTTATTCCCAGTGCTGGGAGGATGCGGACGTGTTGCTTTCCGCCGCGAATGTCACAGCGGCGGACACCTGCCTCTCTATCGCCTCTGCCGGCGACAACACGCTGGCAATGGTCGGCGCGGGCGCGAAGCGGGTGCTTGCAGCGGACCTCAGTGCTGCGCAGATTGCCTGCCTGGAACTTCGCGTCGCCGCCTATCGTTGCCTGTCCCACGGCGAGCTGCTTGAGCTGCTCGGTCAGAATGAATCTGTCTCAAGGCAGCAGCTCTACCAGCGATGTCGCAACCATCTTTCTGCCGACGCACGTAATTTCTGGGACGCGAAGCCTGAGGAGGTCCGGCGCGGCATTGCCCAGGGCGGCCGATTCGAACGCTATCTCACTATTTTTCGCCGCGTACTACTGCCGATGACGCAACGGCGCCAGACGCTGCGGCAGCTTTTTGAACTCGAAACCGAAGCGGAGCGGCAGGCACTTTACGATTCGAACTGGAACAATCGCCGCTGGCGTTTCTTATGTTTCCTTTTTTTCGGACAGGCCTCGCTCGGGCGGTTCGGCCGGGATCCAGCGTTCACCCGGTTTGCCGATGAATCTGTCTGGGGTAGTCTGCAGCGCCGCCTTCCCCAGGCGTTGGTCGTGCAGGATCCAGCCGCGAACCCTTACCTGCAATGGATAATTAAGGGTCGCTTCGAGACCGCCCTGCCGTGGTCCTGGCGAGCAGAAAACTTTAACCGCATTCGGGACAACCTCGATGCGCTCGAATGGCAGTGCGACTCGATCGAAGCGGTGCTCGCAACCATTCCGGACAACACACTGACTTGCTGCAACCTGAGCGACATTTTTGAATACATGTCGCAGCCGGCCTACGAGTCATTGCTGCAGGAACTGATTCGGGCGAGTGCGACCGGCGCCAGGCTGGTGTACTGGAACGTCGTCGTAAGCCGATCGCGCCCGGCCAGTTTGTCCGGCTCACTAAGGTCCCTGAGGGCGCTGGCAAAGCGGTTGCATGCGAAAGACAAGGCCTTTTTCTACCGCGATCTCGTGATCGAGGAGGTGGTGTAATGTTGCATCCGTTCTTCGCGCTGCTTCTGCCGCCCCTGTTGCTGGTTCCGGCGATGGGACTTCTATCGGTGATCGAAAGCGACAGTGCCCTGGAAGCCGAAATCCGTCGCAAGGCATTTCACGTATCCATTGGTGTCGCAGCGCTGACGTTTCCGGTGTTTCTGACCACGCCCTGGATGGTACTGGTCGCATTTTCGCTCGCCGCGGCGTGGATGGTCGTCGTCCGGCAGGTTCCGTGCGTGCGGCAGCGGTTTGGGGCTGTTTTGCACGACGCGGATCGCGTCTCACACGGTGAATTGTATTTCGCCGGATCAATCGCCGCGTTGCTGCTGGCGTCGCACGGTGAGGCCGTCCTTTACGTCGTTCCGTTGCTGATCCTCACTATTTCGGATGCGGTCGCAGCCGTAGTGGGCCGGGCGTACCCGATGTCGCCATTGAGCGGGCCCGCGGCCGGAAAAACCGCCAGCGGGTCAGCAGCGTTTTTCGTGTCGGCGATTGTGGTGTCCTGGCCAGCCTTGGTTGGCATGACCGATTTTTCACTGGCTGCATCTTTTGCAATCGCCCTGATGGTCGCGTCTGCCACCTGCCTCGCCGAGGCGGTTAGCACGCGCGGTTTCGACAACCTGGCGGTGCCTGCCGTCGCCTTGATCATTCTGAAAATTTTCGTCGCCGGAGGTTGATTCATGCACGACATATTCGATATGCAAACAGCGGACTACGATTCGATCATCGATCGAACAGGCTTCGATCCCGACAGACTTGAGTCCGACCAGATTGATCAGCATTTCGCCGTACTCGACCAGAAAGGCCAGGTGCGCGCACGTTGCTCGATCTGGTGGAGAGAATCAGCACAGGTCAATGGCACCCGGACCGGCACGATCGGCCACTACGCAGCAACCGATGAGACTTTTGGCGGGACACTTCTTCAGCATGCTTGCAGGGAGCTGAAACATCGCGGCTGCGAACTGGCGGTCGGGCCGATGGACGGGAATACCTGGCGTCGTTATCGGTTCGTCACCGAGCGCGGTGCCGCAAGACCGTTTTTTCTTGAGCCGGATAATCCGGATGAATGGCCGATTCACTTTTCGCGCCAGGGTTTTGGCACGCTGGCGCACTACGTTTCGGAGATCAATCCCAGCATGGCTGTTCGTCAGCCGGAACTTGGTTCTTTACGCCAGAAATTCAAAGATGCGGGAATCAGCATCGCGTCCCTGGACGCCGACAATCCGGACGCTGAACTGGACGGCATTTACGATGTCGTGACGGAAAGTTTCAAAGATGCGTTTATGTATACCGAACTGGATCGTGAAAGTTACCGGCGCATGTATGTGCCGTTGCTCCAGGGAGTCGATCCGCGGCTGATGTTGGTCGCGAAGCAGCGCGGCGAAGTGGTCGGATTTGTTTTCGCGCCGCCGGATATGCTGCAACGGGGCTACCAGGACAAGATTGACGCCATCGTAATCAAGACGATCGCGATACTGCCGCGAAAGGAACTGAGCGGGCTCGGTCGTGTACTGATCGTCGATATGCTGGCAAATGCCGTCGACATGGAATTCACAACCGCGATCAGTGCACTTATGCATGCCGACAATCGAAGCCAGCAAATCAGCAGTGCCTGTGCCGGCCCGATGCGGCGCTATTCGCTGTTTGCAAAAGAGCTGTGCAATTGAACGCGTTCGAACTTTTCAAGAAGTCCTTGCGGCAATGTGCGGCCAGGCAGGCACTGGTTAGCGGTGTTGGAAACAGACGGCGCGCGATCACTTTCAACGAGCTGGATCGGCAGGTAGACAATGTTGTTGCGCAACTGACTGCCAACGGTCTTTGTGCCGGCGACCGTGTACTGCTCGCGGTGCCGGTGTCGATCGAAACATACGTCGTCATGCTGGCCGTGATGAAAGCAGGCATGGTTACGATGTTCATTGACCCTGCGCACTCGGCGCAGAGCATGTCCAGAATTCTCTGTTCGTGGCCACCCGCCGCAGTTGTCGCAACGAAAGGAATACTCCTGTTCCGATTTCTGATGCCAGAGTTTCGTCGCATTCCGAGGCGATTTGTCGTTGGCTCGTACTCATCCGGAGCGACGAAACTGGAATTCGACAGTTCATATGCTGAGCGCATTCAGAGCACCTCGCGGTCGCCTGCCGATTCTGCTTTGCTGACGTTTACGAGCGGAAGCACCGGTGACCCGAAGCCGGTCTTGCGAACGCACAGTTTCCTGAGACAACAGCTGAAGATACTGGATGAGATAGCAGGCGTGCAGCCAGACGATATCGACTACGTTGCGATGCCCATGTTCGTTTTGTTCAACCTGGCCAGGGCGATCAGCAGCGTGATTCCTGCAGCGCAAATGAAAAGGCCGGGCAGGGCGGATCCTCATGTGCTGCATCAACAGATGCTGCAGGATCGAGTCACCCGAACGGTTGCGTCGCCGGCATTGCTCGAAAGGCTGGCAAATCACTGCCTGGTCAGGAGCCTGACATTGCCCGACATGCGGTGTGTTTCGACGGGTGGTGGACCTGTCAGTCCGCTCTTGGTCAGAAAACTGAAAAGAATCGCTCCTCGTGCGTCGATAAAGATGGTTTACGGAAGCACAGAAGCCGAACCGATCGCGTGCCTGAATGACCGGGCCGTATCGATCGAAGACCGAAGCCGCATGCAGCGGGGTAAAGGGTTACTTGTGGGCAAGCCGGTACCGGGCTGTACCGTGCGGGTGATTCGCAGCAGGCACGACATTCCAGTGGCCCCATGTTCCGCGGAGGGGTTCGAGACTTTGATGATGAGTTGTGGAGGCATCGGCGAAATAGTCGTGACCGGCAAGCACGTGCTAAGGGGGTATGCAGACGCCGCTCGAAATCGTGCCACCAAGATCGAGGTCGACGGAACGATCTGGCATCGAACTGGCGACGCGGGCTATTTCGATCAGGCAGGGCGCTTGTGGCTGGTGGGTCGCTGTTCCGCCGCTATTGAGGATGCGCGCGGCATCGTTTATCCGTTCCAGGTTGAGTACGCCATGAACGCCGTCAGAGGAATTCGTCGCGTCGCGCTGGTCGGTCACGACAGGCAGCGGGTGCTGGTCCTGGAGACATCAGGCTGCAGTATTAACCTTGAAACTGCCGCTGGCGTGGGCTGTCTCGTGGAGCATCATATCGACAGGATCATCACTGTCAGGCGTATCCCGATGGACAAACGGCATGATTCGAAGATTGATTATCCGGCACTGCGCCGATTGATTAGCAGGCGAACCGGCAGCAGTCGTTTTCTGGTCGTGGAATTTATCGCGTCAGGTTTTTACACCGTTCGTCATGCGTTACGCGTGTTGTCTCAACCGCTGATGCGCGGTTTTGGCAGAATCTGCGCACGATAGTCCACGCGAAATTACTCTGCACCCGCGATTGCGGCGACTTCGGTTTCCACGCCAGCGTAGTAAACCCACACGTTCTCTTCACCCGTTAACAGTTCAATATATTTCGGATGCACGAACAGTGTCTCGCGACCGGATTTCACTTCTTTGAGTACGCCAACGTCGCAAAGCTGTTTCAGATAAACAGACGCCGTTTGCCGTTTCGCAACGCCAGTGGCCACCAGGTTGTTGATGCGGCAATACGGTTGCTTGAAAAGCGCTTCGACCAATTCCCAGGAATATACTTTTGGGAGCTGGTTTTGCACGAACTGGCTCGTGTGTTGCATCAATTCGCGAATCGCCTTGATCTTGTCGGTCGTCCAGATGCAGGTTTCTTCAACACCGTTCAGCATGAACATGATCCACGGCCCCCAGTTCTGCTCCCTGGTAACCTCATTCAGAAGACGGTAGTACTCGCCCTTGTTTTGAATGATGTGCCGGCTGAGATAGAGAATCGGCGTATCCAGCAGCCCCTGCTGGACGAGGAAAAGAATATTCAGGATTCGGCCGGTACGGCCGTTGCCATCCGTAAACGGGTGAATGGCTTCGAACTGGTAATGTTGCACGGCCATCCGAACAAGCGGGTCAACGTCGGTTTGCTCGTGCATGAAATCCGACCAGTTATTGAGCTTCTGCTGCAGCAGCTTCTGGCCAACGGGCGGTGTGTAAATGACTTCACCGGTCTTGCGGTTGCTTAATCGTGTCCCAGAATCGTCTCGAATATCCAGCTCTAAGTCTTTAATAGTACTGCATATCTGGATAGCCATGTCCGTGGTCAGCATGTGTCTTTGGACCATCTTGGCGCCCTCGAACAGGGCCGTCCTGTAGCGCAATGCTTCTTTGGTTGCGGCGTCTGCCCGGTCTTCGGCCATATCGACAAACTCAAACAGCTTGTCGGTCGTCGTGACGATATTTTCGATCTCGGAACTCGCGCGGGCTTCAAGAAGTGGCAGGGCGTTCACGAGCACCGCCGCATTGGGGATCAGTTCGGCCGCCTGTTTGAGTTCGGCAAGGGCGACGCGTGCATTGATGCAGCGCTTGAGGATCTCCGTCGTCTCCAGGATATTCGCTGGCGGCGGCAGGTCAGGCAGCTCGTTATAGGGTTTATTCGGATCAAAAGCAGTCATTTGGCCAGACTCCGTTCACGTGTCGATCTGATCGACATTAACACGCAATATGTCGATGAAAAGCCGTTTCATCGACATATCAGCACTTCGTGTCGATTTTATCGACAGGTTGCCGGGATATGTCGAAATTATTGGGTTTTATCGACAGGTTTGCAGTATATGTCGATTGCACGGACAGATGAGTGACTGAAGTCCGAACTCGGGGATTCCCGATCTGGAAGAGAAAAAACTAATAAAAACAAAAAGATAAGACCGATACGGCCCCGAAACGTCGGGGCCGCCCGGACCTTATGTTAAACCGTGCCGAGCCTGGCTTAGTCGGCGCTGGCAGCGGCATAGTCCATCGCAAAGCCAACTAACGCCCGCACACCGACGATCAGGGCTCGCTCATCCGCTATAAAAAGCGGCGAGTGATTCGATGGGCGGTCAGATACCGGTGTGTTCGGATCGTTGATACCCAGCATCAGGAACAGGCCCGGTATGCGTTCCTGGAAGAACGAGAAGTCCTCGGCGCCGGTGATGAGCCGTCCCTCGTTGACGTTTTCGGCGCCAGCAGCCCAGTTCAGCGTGGGCATCATTTTGTTGAGCAACTCGGGGTGATTACCGGTCACCGGCGCATAGCCCTCGATCGTGACCGTGGCGGTCGCGCCGTTTGCCTCTGCGATTGATGCCACCGTCTGGCGAAGCTTGGCGTGCAATTCTTCGCGGACGCCGACGTCAAACGTGCGGATCGTGCCCTGCATTTCCACTTCCTGGGGAATGATATTGCCGCGCACGCCGCCATTGATGCTGCCGATCGTGATGACGGCCGGGCCTTTGGTAATGTCCAGATGCCTCGCCGGGATACCCTGGATTGCAGTTACGATCTGGGCGGCGACATAGATGGGGTCGACGCCGAGCCATGGAGATGAACCGTGGGTTTGTTTGCCAACAATGTTGATCTGCAGGCCATCTGCTGCCGCCATGAAACTGCCGGAGCGATACATCAGCGTGCCGACGTCTCCGGGCCACGCATGCAGTCCGAGTATCGCCTCGGGTGGGTTTGGCCCGTCGAGTACGCCTTCTTGAATCATCATTGCGGCGCCACCATCCTCGCCCGCCGGCGGACCTTCCTCAGCCGGTTGGAAAATAAACCTGACCGTGCCGGCCAGGTGCTCGCGGTTGTTGGCCAGCACCTCGGCCGCGCCCATCAGCATGGAGATATGGGTGTCGTGACCACACGCGTGCATGACCGGCACGTCATTGCCGTTGTATTCGCCGCGAGCTTTCGACGCGAACGGTGAGCCTGTCTGTTCCAAAACGGGGAGGCCATCCATGTCAGCACGAAGCGCGATGACAGGACCGGGCTTGCCACCGATCAGGGTGCCGACGACGCCGGTATGCGCAACACCGGTTCGCACGCTGTCGATGTTGAGGCTTCTCAGGTGGGCGGCCACTTTTTCCGCCGTGCGAAATTCGCGGTTTGATAATTCCGGATGCTCGTGAAAATCTCTTCGCCATTCGATCACTCGGGGCTCGACTGCATCAAATGCGTCGTCGAGCATGCTCTTGGCATCCTGTGCCTGACAGAAACCGCCGATACCGAAGAGAACGAGAGTCGCTGCGAGTTTGATTGCTTTCATGCCGGAATCCTTGGTGGGATTTTTCTGTGGGTAGGGGAGTGTAACGTGACGCATGTATCGACGTAACAAATTGGTGGTCGTCAGGGATCTTTTCTGACTGCCTGATTGGCCTTTATAAGCGCTAACCAATCTTGGTAATCCGGGCCATCAATATGCTGAATGTCAAGTTCATCCCAGACTTCGAGCCATCCGCCCTCAATTGCTGCATTAATATTGCCATCAATGATTTCCTGCCCAAGAAAGCCTCGCTCGTATTGGCGGTATTGACTCATTAATCGTCGGAGTCTGCCCAGTTCCCACGATCGGTAGCGCTCGAACTCAACCTCTGTCAGCGAATCGAAACCACCATTTCGTGCTTTTACGACGATGCCAGGAAGGAGCTCAGAATCTGCATACTCCTTTCGCGCATTGGAAATCTCGCTGTCCCGAAACTGGACCGCATTTGCCTCCGCCAGCCGATTGGCATGATCCAGTTCCAGGTAGACGATGACAAGCCCGACGACAATGCCAAGATTGGCGACCACGCCTAGCCAGTCATTCAGTTTTGCTGAGTTCATATCTGCACACCTCGAATTTGCCGTATGCCAATCGTCAAGTTTCTGCTTTCGACTACGCTGCTCCCGACTATGGCGCTAACCGGGCCTGCTATTCCACGCAGCCAGCACTTCCTTCTCGCGATCCGCCTTGATGCCAATTCGAAGTTCGGCTTGCTCGGCAGCTGGCCGGGTCTTATGCCAATCAAGCGTGTCCTTCGCCGTTACTGCCAGTGACCGAAAGGTGAGGCCGGACGCCATTGCAAGGCTGTTGTCGACCGAAGACAGAGGATCACCCGGAATCCAGATCGGCATATCGGAATAGGACTCAACATTGTGTTCCCTGAGGAACGGAACGGGCACCCAGTTGAAATGAACATTGCTCGTCGTGACAGCGCGCATGCCATACAACATTTCCGCCATCGACAGGGGAGAGCCGATGCCGACGCCATTGAAATTGCCGTGCGTGCCGTTTTCGAGAAGCCTGACAATCCATTCGCACAAGTCCCGGACATCAATGTATTGCACCGGATCGGTACCATCGCCCGGCGCGAGTATTTCGCCGCCCTTGTCGATGCGAACGGGCCAGTACGTGAAACGATCCGTTGGATCGCCGGGACCGACAATGAAGCCCGGGCGCACGACTGTGGCGCGACCCGGAAACGCGGCGTGCACGATCTTTTCTGCGAGGGCTTTGGTGGGCCCGTATTCGAGTTCTTCGCCCATCCGGAATCCTTCCGGCGGCTGCGCCAATGGGCTCTTTGTCGTAATCGGCGGTTTGGACCACGGCTTGTCCAGGTATTCGTATCCCGTCGCTTCACCTGCGTAGGCCGAGATCGATGAGACGAACAGATACTGATCTACACTATCCTTGAGTAGCTCGGTTGTGAGTTGCACCCAACGGTAGTCGCGTGCGTTGTTATCGAGCACCGCGTCCCACCTGCGACCTTTAAGGGATTCGAGATCGCTCGCCCGATCACCAACGAGGTGCTCGACGCCCGGAACATCGGATCGTGAATTGCCGCGCGTAAAAATTGTGACCTCATGACCACGATTGACCGCGTACTGCACCATTGGCGGCCCGATGAAACCAGTGCCACCGAGAACGAGGAGCTTCATTGCTTTGCTCTTCTTTGATGTCGCCGCAAGTGATTGTGCGGATGCACTCAAAGTGAGTCCGGCACCAATCGCACCGCCGAGAAAATATCGCCTGTTCATTCTTATAACGCTCCTTCACAGGGGACGTCCATCGACTCCACCAGTGATACGAATTGTGAACACAAACCGCTGTTGCGCCAGTTATTTCAGTTCAACGATTCCACGGTCGGTTCTAATTGTTGCTGTCAGTGTGAAGTAATCTGCTTTATTCATCTCGATGTCCACGCCGAGCGCGCGCAGGGCTATGCCAACTTCATCCGGTTCAGGGTGTTCGATTCGAATCGACGTCAGTTCACCACCGTGTGGTGCCGTCCCGGCCGGGTGTACAGAGTTGCCCCAACGTATCAGGAAGGGAACCGCGCCGTCCAAGGGCATCGCATTTGGATCGGTCAGTTCCCACGTGAGCGCCGACCCATCTGAGAGATCCCGGCTGCCGGCCTGGATTGCGCCGATGTTAATGCCTGCCGCGGCGGCGGTCTGGGCGAGGTCCCGGATTGTTTCGGTTCGAAGCGCCCACGTCGCGATCCTTGATTGCTGCCCAGTGCCCATCCCAAATGGCAGTCCACGATCCGGTACCGGCAAAGCAGGATCCCGTGCAATGATTTCAAGGTAAGTCATTGACCCCAGAGACAGCAGCGCATTGTGGGTGCCGAAACCGGGATGGCGGCCGCCGATGGCAGGACGGACGCCGAGCAAGGCCTGAATCTCATCCATACCCGCGCCGAGGTTCGACACCGCATACACGATGTGATCGACAGTCATCGCCGACTCATTCGCCCGTCTCCCTCAGTTTGTGGCTGTCGCGGGCAGTCAGGTCGCAGTGATACACCCTCTTGAGGTCGACGATGGCGGCCTGTGTTTGCGGCGAAAAGGGCGCTTTACCTTCGAAAGCGTGCAGGACGATGCCCTCCAGCAGGTCGCCCATGCTGAGCTCGCAGTATTCGGCCAGCCCCTTCAGGACTTTCAGCAGTGATTTTTCCAGGCGTACGCCGGTCTGGGCCCGTTCGATCAGTTTTCCGTTCATAGGGACGCTCGTTACTCAGATAACATGGTAACAATACACCAACAAAGCCCAATTTGACCAGTCCAACGAGGCCCGGTTTTTCGGCCACCAGTTGCGCCGCGGTACAGTACAATCCCTGCCGAACCAGCCAGCTACCAACAAAACAAGCGCGACGAGGCGAACCCGGAATGCCGAGCTACACCGAATTAATGCAAGGGTTTGAATTTGGACCATGGACCGTCATTCCGGAACGCGGGCTGTTAAGAAAAGGTGCAGAAGAGCGAAAACTGCAGCCGATCGTCATGGACGTGTTCGTGGTGCTGGCCAGTCATGGTGGCGACGTCGTCACGCTGGATCAGCTGATCGACGCCGTATGGGACGGGCGACCGCAGATGAACGACGTCATCACCCGCTGCATTACGGAGCTCCGCAAGGGCCTGGGCGATAACGCCAAAGCGCCGACCTACATTGAAACACTGCAAAAACGTGGTTACCGGGTCATGCTGCCGGTGAATTTACCCGCCGTCGCTTCAGCCAATGACGTTCCTGACGCGCCGGCATTCAAACCGGATTTCCGGATAGTCGCAGCCGTGGTAGCGGTTGCGATTGCGGTTACCTGGTACCTCTTTTCTGACAGAGATTCTGCCGGTAACGGCCCGCTGACATCCGTGGTCGTGTTTCCGTTCGACTGTTTGCAGGATTCGTCGGACACCAGCGCGCACCTTTGTTTCGGCTTTGCGGAGGAGGCCATTACCAGCCTGAATCGAATCGATGGCTTGAGAGTCATTCGAATTCGACAGCCCTATACGGAAAGCACATCGGTCGATGCGCAAAGCCTGGTGACCGGCAGCGTTCAAATCGTCAACGGCCAGGTCCGAATTGCTGCTCGGCTTGAGGATGCAAGGAGCGGCGCGGTGATCTGGTCAAACACGTTCGACGCCGGTAAGAACCAGATTTTCGATTTGCAGCGACAGGTGGCATTCGGCCTGCGCGGCGCGATGGACAGCGAATTCGAACAGCCGGTCACGGATACGAACAAACCGGCCAGCTATGCAGCGGCAGAAGCCTACTCGCTGGGACGATACCTGTTTCAGAAACGCGACCGGCAGTCGACAGTCGCCGCCATCGGTAAATTTGAGGAGGCTACCCGGCTGGATCCCAAATTCGGTCCCGCGTGGCTCGGGCTCGCGTACAGCTACCTGATCTGGCCGGACTACGACCTGTCGGTCGACAGGGAATCGACGTACGAACGAGCAATCGAAGTCGTGAACAACGGGATAGCGGCGGATCCGCGAATCCGGGAAGCGGCTGGTACGGTCTACGGCTTTGTACATCACAAGCGCAACGAATGGATTGCGGCAGCGGAGGCATTTGAGCAAGCCCTGCAGGCCGACAACGTTACGCCGATTGCCCACCACTGGTATTCGAGGGTGATGGCAAGTGTCGGGCGACTGGATGAATCCCTCCTGCACGCCCGGCGCGCGCTGGAGCCGGACCCGGAACACCCGGACCAGGCAATCATGTTCAGCCGGCTGGCAATCGCCTACTTCTGGGTCGATGACATGGAAAATGCCGGCAAGTATTTTGATATCGCCAACAGCATGAATCTGCAGGCGTCAATTCATTCTCTGGCGTATTCGCTGTACCTGATGCGACATGGCGACGTTGACGGCGCGAAGACCTATGCAAAAGCGGGCCTCGATCAGAACAACGTGGACTCGAGATGGGTCGACCCGGTTTTCGACGGGCTAAATGAAGGTGGCAACCGTCAGCAAGCGCTCGGCATCCTCGGACAGCTGTCCGACATGGGTGCGTTGCCGGAAAATGTCGAAATGACATTGTGGCAATTGTTCGGGGAAGTTGACTCTGCCATGACTGTTGCTCGACGCCTGGAAGTCAAAGGCGGCTTGTTCGAACTCGAAATCATTTTCATTGATGAATTCAAATCATTTCGCCAGCACCCTGAATTTCCCGAGTTCGTCAACGCGACCGGCCTGACAGATTATTGGAAAAATGCGGGTTGCGTATGGAACGACGACCGGGTCGAGTGTGGCGAGAGTGTACCCTAGTCGATTATTTTCCCGCGTGATTGCTTGAGTTGTCCGCGGCGAGTCTTGTCCGCCAGTCGTTTCTCTTTTGCCTTGCGACTCGGTTTGGTCTTTTTCCGTACAGTAGGTGGAGTCAGCGCTTTCCTGAGAAGGTCTGCCAGCCGTTTTAACGCGTCGATACGGTTCTTGTCGCGGCTGCGCGAGCGTTGCGCTTTGATATTGATGACACCATCAGCCGAGATTCGATGGTCACGCATCGCGAGCAGTCGCGCCTTGACATCGTCTGGCAGCGCAGTTGACGCGCGAATGTCGAAACGCAGATGAATTGCTGTTGCGACTTTATTGACATTCTGGCCGCCGGGACCCTGCGAGCGGATTGCATTGAGCTCGATTTCCGAGTCGGGAATGAGAATTTGATTATTTAGACGTAACATTGCGTTGCCGGAATAGAATCCCTTTTGGGGCGAGTTGCCCGAATCGTTCTCCGTGCACGAAATATGTGAGAATGCGCTGCCTCATGATCGGCACCAGATACTACGGAACAAAATGAAATACCGAAACATATTGATACTGACCAGCTGCCAGCTTATTTCTGCGACTGGTGCGATCATCATGGTGACCCTGGGTGGGATCATCGGCTCAAAGCTTTCAAGTGACCCGACACTTGCGACATTGCCCGTGTCAATCATGGTGCTCTGTGTTGCAGCCACGACGATTCCGGCGACCATGCTGATGAGAAGGATTGGCCGCAAGTCTGGTTTCGCCCTGTCGTCAATCAGTGCGGTGATCGCCACGCTGCTCGCGGCGCTGGCTTTGTACTACCAGAGCTTTGCCATCTTCACGATGGCTGCGGCTGTGTTTGGAATCAATACAGCGTTCACTCAGCAGTATCGATACGCGGCGGGCGAGAGCGTCGATCCCAGGCACTCACCGCGGGCAATATCGTTCGTTTTGCTGGGTGCAATTGGTGGCGCTGTAGTCGGGCCCGAGATCGTCAAGTACGGTCAGTATGCCGTCCCCGAAGTGCAGTACATGGGATCATTGCTTGCACTGTCCATACTCTTTGTCGTGCAGGCGCTGTTGTTTCTGACGCTGGGTCCATTGCGAGGTGAAGGTGAGACTGCCAGCCAGAAACCGCAACGACCGCTGCGGGAAATCGCGTCGCAGCCCGCTTTTATCGTCGCCGTTCTTGGTGGCATGACAGCGTACGGCGTGATGACGTTCATCATGACAGCGACACCGCTCAGCATGCACGTGCATGACGGATTCGCGTTGGATAGAACTGCCCAGGTTATTCGAATGCATGTGCTCGGGATGTACGTGCCCTCTTTGGTGTCCGGAATTCTGATCGAGCGAATTGGCGTCATTCGTTTGATGTCCATCGGAGCGTTCGGACTGATTGCGGCTTGCCTGATCGGACTACAGGGTCAGTCCTACATGCATTACCTGTATGCGCTGGTGTTACTTGGAGTTGGCTGGAATTTTCTTTACGTGGGCGGCACGACAATGGTCACTCGCACGTATGAGCTTTCCGAGCGGTTCAGGGCGCAGGCCGTCAACGAGTTTTGCATATTTGGTACATCGGCATTGGCCTCGCTTCTGGCCGGCACGATTATTCACCTTTACGGCTGGTTTACGCTCATCGTCGTGCCGTTCCCGTTGCTGGCATTGATCCTGTTTGGCTTGTATTACATCCGAAAGGACCCACTGGTCGCCCGTCTTCAGCCCGCGACGGCGTAGGGAAACATCATGTCTCGCTGGCTCTACGATGATGCAATGTATCGTTTTGACCGTCCGGAGCCGTCCTATTGGGAAGCAACCCGGGGCAGCCAGCAGCCGACGGCATCACCGTTAACCACGAACGAGCAGTGCGACGTTGCTGTTATCGGGGGCGGCTATACCGGCCTTTCCGCTGCCTATCATTTGTGTCGCGACCATCAACTTGATGTCCGCGTTCTCGAAGCCGGGCATTTTGGCTGGGGCGCATCCGGAAGAAACGGTGGTTTCTGCAGCATCGGTGGTGAATTGCTGGGCGGTGAGGCGATGGTCAGGCAGTACGGCCTGGAACAAGCCCGTGCCTACTATCGCAGCCAGGTCGATGCGATACAGCTGGTGCGTGACCTCATTGTCGATGAGAAAATTGACAGTCTGCGCCAGGGCGATTGCGAAGTGGCCATGGCCTGCTCCAGGCAGGGATTTGCCCGCCTGAAAGATAGTGCCGAGTTTGAATTTCGCGTTCTCAGCCTGGATACCAGCGTCGTCAGTCGCGATGAGTTTGCCGAGCGGTTTTTTGATTCCCCGTTACAACAGGGTGGGATCATTATTCGACCAACGTTTGGCTTGCAACCTTTGCGTTTCGTCCAGGGTCTTGCGGAGGCTGCCGAGCGGCGGGGTGCAAAACTGCATGCATCGAGTGAAGTCGTCGACTGGGCGCGGGATGGTTCGTACCATGTTTTGAAAACGGCGGGCGGCAGCGTGCGTGCGAAGCAGGTGATTCTGGCGACCAACGGTTTCTCACCGGAACACCTTCATCAACAACTTAATGGGCGGTCGTTGCCCGTCATCAGCTCGATCGTCGTGACCCGACCAATGACAGCCGATGAACTCGCATTGCATCATTGGCGCACAGAGTCGCCGGCAATTACGGCGGTTAAGCTGCTGAACTATTATCGTCTGTTGCCGGACGGACGATTCCTGTTTGGTGGGCGCGGCAGTGCGAATGGCAGCGAGAGCAGTGCTGCGCGGAATTATGCGGGGCTGATCGCACGATTTAATCAGACATTCCCGAACTGGCGAAAAGTGGAGATTGATTACCGCTGGCATGGACTGGTTTGTATGACGAGAAGAATGACCCCGGCGATTGGTCGACTTTCTGATGATCCCACGGTGTTTTTCGCTTTTGGTTATCACGGCAACGGTGTCAACACCGCGACATGGTCAGGCAAGCAGGTCGCCAGGTGGCTCGTCTCTGGTACAGGTGACGTGCATGACGTGCCGGAATGGTTGCCGCGGATGATGGTGGGTATGCCAGATCGGTTTCCGCTGTCGTCGTTACGCCTGGTCTATTTGCAGGCGATGATCGGCGCACTGCGACTGGTGCAACGTTTTCATTAGTCGAAATAAAGCCGGGGACGTCAACGGCCCCGGCCTGTTTTTCATTCGACTCAAAAGTTGAAATTGAATCCGATGCTGACGACCGGATAGGCTTTCAAATCCTTCAATTCGTCTTCCAGTTGCAAGCGCTCTGCCTCAAGATCCGCCAGAAAACCCGGATCACTGATTAGCGCCAGCGCACCGTCAGATGCCAGCGAAACTATTGGTTCGCCCTGCCATAACACGCCAAAATCCAGCGAGAGCCCCAGTCGATTCATGATGCTGAAATCGAATCCGCCGCCGATGTAGGGCGAGACGCCATCGAAACTGGCGACGCTGGTCAGGGTGCCAACGTCGGCAGGCAGATATGGCGTTGAATTGCTACCCAGTTGGTACGATGGCATCGCCTTGCTGGCCATCCGAACTTCGTTGTTATTCGTGAAAGCGCCAAGTGTCATTCGAAACGGGCTCGCCGGAAACTTGAGATTCCCTGTGAGGTAATAAGTGTCCAGCGCTAATGTGGCGTCATAATTGATGCCTGCCTGTGAGCCGGTGTCGTCATAGTCGTAAAAATTGATGCCGGCACGAAGATCCAGCCAGCCTATCGGTTGCCAGCTGCCTTCAACACCAAATCCTAAAGTGCCAGCCTTAATACCAACCCAGAAGTCGTCATTGGCCGAAGCGGTACCGCAAATTGTCAGTACGCCAAGCAATACGACAGATTTCAATCGCAGGAATTTCATGGTGATTCTCCACTTTGCCCAAGTGGGGCGACAATTCGCTTGGTTCAAAGGTTAGATGCAGTCGAACAGCAGGACTGTGCGGCACATCACAGGCTCCGGATCAAATGCGCGATGGCGGCGAAAAAACTGTCATTTCCGGGCGCTTTATCCGGATATTCAGCGTGCGAGAAAGGGTATCCGGGAATATGTTACCTGCACGCCGTTAGTCAAAAGTCGGCGACAAAAGGCGGATCGCGCAGTGCGTCCGTTCAAATCTGACGAATCAACATGGAGGTTGATGTGATGCGAGAACTTAAAACTGAAGAGTTAATGTTTGTGTCTGGTGGCGAGGGTGTGTGTACGCCGAACAATATCTACGGGATTTCGCAACCGACGAGTTTGGGACAGGACCTGATTAACATCTACGAAGGAGCTGTGGCTTTTACGTCTCATGTTATCGAGCGGGTGGCGATGGCTTTCGACTAGGCGTTCACCTGCGGATGCCGGGGCAGCACCGGAAATCGGCTGCCCCGGCTTTGCTGCAGGTAGCCAGCCTCCATGCTATGAAAATGCAGGCTGGCGTTAGCAGTGCAATCAACAAAGCCGGACTTCCGGGTTCCCAAGGAATGTGTCCCGGCAACCAGTATCCATCAACACAATTGCGATGTATTTCGACGAAAAGATTGCCTGTGCCATGCGTTATCACTACGGCCCATAAGGTTCGATAGTGCAGCATTTGGATTGCAGCGAAAATTCCGAATATGAACGCGCTCGCCATGCCACCCGGGACATGGAACACAGTGAAAAGTAGGGCGGATCCCATGATCGCGATAAGCCGCCCTCTCGGCAAAAGCGTGCCGAGGAATAAGCCCCTGTTGATGATTTCTTCGACGAGCGGCGTGAGCATCGACATCACCGGAAGGGCAAGCAACAGGTTCGCTGGATTGCTGCAAGCGACTTCAAAAATCGGCGCTGTCGGCCACTTGTAAGGTCCGTCCCCGATCCACTGCAATGGGGCGATAGCCACCAGCACCAGCATCTGGCTTAGCCAGAGTACGAATCCAAGCATGACGGAGGCCAGGACCATCCGGCTCCAGGATTCAGGTCTGCGAAAGAGCTGACGAATTGCGGGCCATGCCTTGTTCATGAGCGGCCACATGAAAATGAATAACACCGCGAATCCGATCAGTGCACTTAAGTGCCTGGCCGCGGCTGCATCGATTCCGGCTTCGACCATATTTACATCAACGAAGCTGCGGATGATCAGTGCAGATGCCTGGAACAGCATGACCAGCGGAATCGATACGTCGAGTCCGGTCAAACGCAGATCATTAGTCTGGTTACTCGCTGAGGCAGGCATTACTGCAGCGTAAACCGAAGCTGGTTCAGCACAATTCCGTGAATCTGGCGATAACTGTCAGATTCGGGATTTGAGAATCAGGCTTTTTCGAAATCTTCCTTGAATCTGACTGAACAGTCGGGGCAGGCAAAGTCATCCGGCAAGTTTTCAAAGCGTGTGCCAGGCGAGTAGCCCTCGTGTGGGTCGCCAACCGCTTCGTCATACGTGTAACCGCACTCCGGGCATTTGAATTCACTCATGCACTTGAGGCTCCGGTCGCACAGTACTTTTCCAAAATCGCATCACGCCGATCCGGGTCGATATTCACCCTGGAGAGATCGCCGGCGATGTGCGGCAGAGCAAGCAGGCGATGATCCATTACGCGATACCAAAGCCAGGGCACGTAAGCCAATAGATAAACGCCAAAGTAACCGTTTGGCAGCGTAGGCAGATCATTGAAATGGCGGAGCGACTGATAGCGTCGCAGCGGGTGGGCGTGATGATCGGAATGCCGCTGCAAATGAAACAGTACGAGATTACTTAACACGTGATTGCTGTTCCAGGAGTGATGCGGCAGGCAACGTTCGAAGCGCCCGTTGCTATCTTTCGCACGAAGCAGCCCGTAATGCTCAATATAGTTGGCGCTCGTCAGCTGCCACCACGCGAGCACGTTATGCACGACCAGAAATGGAATCATTTTCCAGCCGAACATGACGAGCAATCCCAGCTGCAGCAAGAGTGACAACAGCATGGACTGCAGAATTTGATTGTCTGCATCCCAGGCGGATCTGTCGCGACGTACCAGTCGATCTTTCTCTATAGCCCATGCCCGAAAAAACGCGCCGGGAATTTCACGTAATGCAAATTTGTAAATGTTTTCCCCCATGCGTGCGCTTGCCGGGTCGTCCGGGGTTGATACGTCGCGGTGATGGCCGCGATTGTGTTCGACCCAGAAATGACCGTAAACTGGCACGGCCAACACAATTTTTGCCAGCGTTCTTTCCAGCCTGCCTTTCTTGTGCCCGAGTTCATGGCCGGTATTGATTCCGAGCCCGCTCGTAATTCCGGCGACGACGGCAAGCCCGAGAAAAGACCACCAGCTTAGCGACTGTGTACCCGCCCACCATGCTGACCCAATCAGCGAAATGAAGTGAAGCGGAACAACCAGGAATGTCAGCACGCGATAATAGCGGTCCCGATCAAGCTGCAAAACGACCTCTTCAGGCGGGTTGTTTGTGTCCTCGCCTATCATCCAGTCAGCTAAAGGTACGATGACATAGCCGATGAAAAGCGGCAGCAACAACCATGCCTGGGTGCCTGTTGTGGAATGCAACCAGATGCCCAATAGCGGTTGCAGCGGATACAGCACCGACATCATCCAGAACCAGCGCTTTCGATCGACGTAATAAATCGCTTCGCCGCCGGGCAGTGTCGCGGTGTAACCCTTCATGGGCTGTTTCCTGGAGTCGGGTCGATAAGTGAATTATGGTCAATTCAGTTATCGTTGCAATACATGCTGATCAGGTTGTTCAAATCGACGAATCACGGCTAATACGAACATGTCGGAAAGTTATACAGACACTGCAATAAAGCCGTTCTATGCTTGATGAACCCGTCATCGTGCCAACTCGAAATACGGGAAAAAAACGGACTAATTATTCGCCAATCGGATCGGCATTCAGGGGCAGGAAGCAAGTTGAGCAGTTTCGAGCAGGTACAAACAACAACGATCAATCGAACTGAAACGGACCGGCGATCTTTCTCGTGGTTGACAGTGGTTTTCGGTTTTGCCCGATCCCGACGACGATCAACCAGGCGCGATGAAGAAAGCGAACCGATCTTTACCGATTGGCATCACCCGTGGTTATTTTTTCTCGCCGTCGGCATCATGCTGATGAGCTGTCTCGATGCATTCCTGACCCTGCAGCTGCTCGATCGGGGAGCCATAGAAATTAATCCCGTCATGGCGGCAGTGATTGGTAGAAGTGCGCTCAGTTTTGCAGTCAGCAAATTCGTCCTTACAGGCCTCGGTGTTCTGGCGCTCGTATTCCTCTCGAGGGCCAGATTTATGAACCGGATTCGAACAGGTTTGATCCTGACCTTCTTCTTCAGCGTCTATTCTGTCCTGGTCTGTTATGAATTTGTCAGCCTGGTTAACCGACTCTGAGTTCTTTTTCAGCCATATTGATGAATTCCTTATGCGGAAGGCTTGAGCTAAACTAGCGCCCCTTTTTTTGAGCAGCGGCCGAGAAACCCTGGCGCTGAGGGTTTTAAGGGCGGCGCAATGAGCAACTCGCTGAAAGACCAGTACGCCACATCACCTTTATACGGCAGCAATGCGGCTGCGGTAGAGGCGCTGTATGAGCAGTTCATCGCCGATCCGGACGTCGTTCCGGAGGGTTGGCGACGCTACTTCCGTTCGTTGGGAGGCGATCAGACCGAAGTATTGCATTCCCCTATCCGTGAAAAGCTCCTCGAGTCGGCCAGGGCTTCGCGCAAAAACGGCGTGGTGATGGCGGGCAAGCCGACTGGCAGCGCCGCTGCAATCGAAAAACAGGCCGCCGTTTCACGAATGATCCAGGTGTACAGTCTTCGCGGTCATCAAATTGCCGATCTGGATCCGCTGGGCCTGATGGAGCGTCCTGTACCGGGTGTCCTCAAGCTCGAGTACCTCGGTCTGTCAGCCGCCGATATGGACACCGAATTTGTCACCGGCGGACTTGCCGGCACCAGCGATCGCCACATGAATTTGCGCGATATCATTAATTTGCTGAAGAAGATTTATTGCGGAACGGTCGGTGCAGAATTTGCACATGTTTCCCGTTCCCGGGAACGGTTATGGCTTCGCAAGCATTTCGAGCAGGGCATGGTTTCGAACGGGCTCAGTAATCCGGAGCGCCGCTGGTTGCTCGAACAGTTGACCGGAGCCGAGGGGATCGAGCGTTATCTCCACACTCGTTTCGTCGGGCAGAAGCGGTTTTCGCTGGAAGGCGGCGAAAGCCTCATACCGATGCTTGATGACCTTATTCAGCAGGGTGGCAAATCCGGGATTAAAGAGCTCGTTATCGGCATGGCGCATCGTGGCCGCATTAATGTGCTCGTTAACGTGCTTGGGAAGTCGCCGGAAGAACTGTTTGAAGAATTCGAAGGCAACGTTGACCCTGCGGACATGAAAGGTTCCGGCGACGTCAAGTATCACAAGGGTTTCTCCGCAGACATGAAAACTGCCGGCGGCAATGTGCATATTGCGCTGGCATTCAATCCGTCGCACCTTGAGATCGTCAATCCGGTGGTCGAAGGTTCGGTCAGGGCGAGACAACAGCGACGCGGGGATCGTGAACGGCAGGAAGTCATGCCGGTCGTCATACACGGTGACGCAGCATTTTCCGGGCAGGGCGTGGTTACCGAGACATTTCAGTTTTCGCAAACAAACGGGTTCCGCACCGGCGGCACGATTCACATCGTCGTCAATAACCAGATCGGATTTACCACGAGCAGGCCGTCCGACGCCCGGTCAACGGCCTATTGCAGCGACGTCGCGAAGATGATCGAGGCGCCGGTTTTTCATGTGAATGGCGACGATCCCGAGGGCGCGATTTTTGTGACCCGGCTGGCGCTGGATTATCGCCAGAAATTCAAAAAAGACGTGGTCATTGACCTGGTTTGTTATCGACGTCACGGGCATAACGAAGCTGACGAGCCAAGCGCAACGCAGCCGGTCATGTACTCACGGATCAGGAAGCAGGAAACAACCCGCGAGAAATACGCGAAACAACTGATTGCAGCGGGCGTCGTCGAATCAACCGAGGTGACTGCGCTTCAGGAGTCTTACAGAGATCGACTCGATCGGGGCGAACCGGTAACGGCGTCTGCGCTAGGCATGATAGGCAACGAATTCACCGTTGACTGGAGCCCGTACCTCAATGTCATGTGGGATGAAGATGCTGATACGACTATCAGCCCGGCTAAAGTCGCCAAACTCTCAGGGATCGTTTGCAATGTGCCCGAAGACGTTGTCCTGCACGGACGCGTGCAACGCATCATGGATGATCGAAAGCGCATGGCGGCTGCGGAAATCGATATGGACTGGGGCTTCGCTGAGACCATGGCCTATGCGGGGTTGATCGATGACGGTTTTGATTGCCGGATAACCGGGCAGGACAGCGGGCGCGGCACCTTCTTTCACCGCCATGCCGTGCTGCATAGTCAGACTGACCGTCAGGAATATATTCCACTGCAACAGATTTCAGACAAACCTGGTGCATTCAGGGTGATCGACTCGCTTTTGTCCGAAGAGGCCGTCATGGCCTTTGAATACGGATTCGCGACCACCGATCCAAACACGCTCGTGGTCTGGGAAGGGCAGTTCGGCGATTTTGCGAATGGAGCCCAGGTGGTGATCGACCAGTTCATCAGTTCCGGAGAGGCTAAATGGGGCCGGCTTTGCGGGCTGACTTTGTTCCTGCCGCACGGATACGAGGGCCAGGGCCCGGAACATTCTTCGGCACGTCTTGAGCGATTTCTGCAACTTTGCGCCGAGCACAATATTCAGGTTTGTGTACCGTCGACACCGGCCCAGATGTTCCACATGATTCGCCGACAGATGATCCGTCCATATCGGAAACCGCTGGTTGTTATGACACCCAAGAGCCTGCTGAGGCATAAATTCTCGGTGTCGCCACTAAGCGCACTTTCCGATGGAGGTTTCGAGCTCATCATAGGGGACTTGGCCGCACTCGACGTGGAAAAAATAGACAGGGTCGTTTTCTGCAGCGGCAAGGTCTACTACGATCTTGTCGAGGCGCGCCAGGTACACGAGGTCACAAATGCGGCAATCGTACGGATTGAACAGTTGTACCCGTTTCCCATCGAGCAATACGCCAATCTGCTGGCAACTTATCCAAAGGCAGATGAAATTGTCTGGTGTCAGGAAGAGCCGGAGAATCAGGGAGCCTGGTATCAAATCAGGCATCGACTGCAGGAACCGTTAAAGGATCAGCAGCAACTCTTTTACGCAGGCCGGCCCGGCGCGGCAGCACCGGCCTCCGGTGTTTTTAAATTGCACCTTCAACAACAGCAGGCGTTGGTTGCGGCTGCGCTGGATATCCCGGTGAAAGCCCACAAGTCTACGAAGCCGCCTGTTAAGAAACGGAAATCAAAATGACGATTGAAATCAGAGTTCCCGCATTGCCCGAATCCGTGACAGACGCGACGCTTGTCGCGTGGCACAAGAAACCAGGTGAAGCGGTCTCGCGCGACGAGAACCTCGTTGATCTCGAAACGGACAAAGTCGTACTGGAAGTACCGGCGCCTGTAACCGGGACGATCACGGAAATTCGCGTTAAGGACGGTGCTACGGTGGTTGCCGGCGATCTCCTGGCTATTCTCGAAGAAGGTGAGGGTGCCGAGGTTGCAGTTACGCCAGTTGCAGAAAAGACGCCGGAACCCTTAGCCGCACCCGCGTCACAATCGGCCGCGGCAAAGTTAAGCCCGTCCGTTCGACGGTTGCTCGATGAACACGACCTCGACGCGACTGTTGTGATCGGCTCTGGTAAAGAAGGCCGAATAACGAAATCGGATGTCGTGTCGTATCTGAAAAATCATAGCGACGAAAATGTGGCTCCTGGCGATCCGCCACCCGAATTGGTTGCGGCTACGATGTCAGCCGGCCCGTCGCGAACGGAGCAGCGGGTGCCGATGACACGATTGCGCGCGCGAATTGCCGAGCGCATGGTGGAGGCGCAGCGATCCGCCGCCATGCTGACGACCTTCAATGAAGTCGACCTGACAAAAGTGATGTCGTTACGCAGCAGGTACAAAGAGGCGTTCGAAAAAGAACACGGTGTACGATTGGGATTCATGTCTTTCTTTGCGAAAGCCTCGGTTGAGGCATTGAAAAAATTCCCGGCTGTTAACGCGTCGATTGAAGGTAACGATATTATTTATCATGACTATGTTGACATCGGCATCGCCGTTTCATCCGAACGAGGTCTGATGGTTCCCGTGCTTCGCAACGTAGATCATTCGAGCTTCGCGAAGATTGAATCGGACATAAATCATTATGCCGGTAAAGCCCGTGATGGCTCGATGAGCATGGAAGATCTGACTGGCGGGACGTTTACAATTACGAACGGCGGCATATTTGGCTCGATGCTTTCTACGCCTATCCTGAATCCGCCACAAAGTGCGATCCTCGGCATGCATAACATTCAGGAGCGGGCAGTGGTGGTCGATGGTGAGATCGTCATTCGCCCGATGATGTATCTCGCGCTGACCTACGACCACCGCATCATCGATGGCAAGGAAGCGGTGCAGTTCCTCGTCAGCATCAAGAACTCACTGGAAGACCCCGGTCGCCTGTTGCTACAGGTTTGAGAGAAATGGAATAGATAATGAGCAGATCTTTCGACGTAGTTGTCATAGGCGCAGGACCTGCCGGGTATATCGCGGCCATTCGGGCCGCACAACACGGTATGAGCGTTGCCTGCATTGACGAATGGAAAAATAAGGACGGCAAGCATGCTTTTGGTGGCACTTGTCTGAATGCCGGATGCATCCCATCGAAAGCCTTGCTTGAGTCTTCGGAGTTGTTTCACCGCGCCAATCACGAATTCAGCAAGCATGGTATTAACGCAAGTGGCGTGTCGATCGACATTGCGAAGATGCAAAAGCGTAAAGCGTCGATCGTTCGCCAATTGACGGGCGGAATTGCCGGATTGTTCAAGGCATCGAAGGTCGAGGGACTAGCAGGTCATGGCAAGTTGCTTCGCGATCGAAAAGTGGAGTTCACGTCCGCTATGGGTGAGACAAAAGTGCTGGACGCCCGTTACGTCATTCTCGCAACCGGATCCACTCCTGTTGAATTGAAAATCGCACCGTTTGATGATGACCGAATTGTTGATTCCTGGGGAGCGCTCGATTTTGAGGAAGCGCCGAAAACGCTAGGTGTTGTTGGAGCGGGCGTGATCGGGCTCGAACTTGGCAGTGTCTGGAATCGAGTCGGATCGGAGGTGGTCATCCTCGAAGCGATGGACGATTTTCTATTCATGGCTGACCGCCAGCTCGCGAAAGATGCCCACCGTCTCCTGAAGGCGCAGGGGCTGGACATCCGGCTTGGCGCAGCGGTTACGGCCGCTGGAGTAAGCAAGGGCAAAGTCCAGGTCGAATACAAGGACAAGGACGGCGAGCAACGGATGGAATTCGACAAGCTGGTGATTGCTGTGGGTCGCAGGCCGTTTACCAGGGGATTGTTCGCTGACGACTGTGGTATCAAAACCGATGAGCGTGGCTTCGTTATCGTTGATCAAGAGTGCAGGACGGGTGTCAAAGGCGTATTCGCGGTTGGTGACTGTGTGCGTGGTCCCATGCTCGCGCATAAGGGATCCGAAGAGGGTGTGATGGCCGCCGATTTGATCGCGGGAGAGGTGGCAGAGGTCAATTACGATGTGATTCCTTCGGTGATCTATACCTCACCGGAAATTGCCTGGGTCGGCAAGACCGAGGAAGAGGTGAAAGCGAGCGGCAGAGCATACAAGACCGGATCTTTCCCGTTTGCCGCGAGTGGTCGCGCCAAAGCGATGGAGCAAACGGACGGAATGGTGAAAATCGTATCGGCCGAGGACGATGATCAGATTCTCGGCGTCCACATCATTGGTCCGATGGCAGGTGAGTTGATCTCAGAGGTGGTCCTGGCGATGGAATTCCAGGCGAGTACCGAAGATATTCAGCGAACCATACATGCGCACCCGAGTCTCGCCGAAGCAATTCATGAGGCGGCACTGGCCGTTGACAATCGGGCGCTGAACTACCCGAACAAGTAGTCTGTTAGCCGTGTGTAATCGGCTTGTCTGTGAATAGATAGTCTGCAAGCTCTTTGTCCATGCTGGGATCATTGCGACGAATCCACTCCAGCACCATCGCAGCATGTTCTTTCTCTTCATCGCGATTGTGAGCAAGAATTGCTTTCAGCTCCTTGTCCTTGCACGCGTCAACGCGCTGGTTGTACCAGTCAACTGCTTCGAGTTCCTCCATCAGTGATGTAATCGCGCGGTGCATATCCCGCGTCTCGTCTGACAATTCGGAAACTGGTTCGTGATAGCCTTCGTTCGACATACTCTTTTCCTGTGAAATTGACTTGGTTCAAATAATGCGGCATTACGCCGCGCCATCGACCGTTACTTCCTTTGGAATTACTGATGGCGATCATGATCCTCCGGCAAAAGGCGATCAAGGAGGGCCAGGAAATCGGCCGAATGACTAAGACCGCCCAACGAGTACCTCCAGAGTTTAAAGATCGGGAGGCGCACGACGTCGGTCATCGTCCCAAAACGTCCATTCCATGCCTGGGCATCAAGATAGCCTGCATTAAATTGGTGAAATCTGCTTTCCGTGTCGATCATGAACACGTTAAACAGCAAAATTCCTTTGCGTGTCTCTTCACCCTTGGCCAGTGGCGCGCTGTCAAGCACTTTTTCCCAGGTAGCGGCGTCCCGCATAAGGATGGCCGAGAATTCCATCTCTGACTGCATGGCGGATTGAATAGTCGTTGCGCGAACCGCTTTCGTATTCTGCCGAATCTGCAGCGCCAGGAAAATCAATGTCACGACCACCAGGGTCGCGCCGACAATATCCGCAATATTGGCTAGTTGGTCGAGTGGCATTTGTATTCCTTCAAAGTATCATCCAGCTGCCTTGTGCCAGAAGTCTCCAATAATGCACAAGATAAAGAATCGGAGCCAATGTGTCCGCACGGAGATCGTCCTCAGGATCGTCTTCTGACAGACGTTACATTTGGCAGCAATTCGAGTTTACTGATTGCCCGGCTGAGTGTCGCGAGGCCCGGTACCGCCAGCGCAAGACTCATCACCACTTGCATCGTACGTTTATCCGTATCAGTTCGGATGTTATCGACACCAACGTGTTCATCGGCCAGTACAGTACTGATATCCCTCAACAGCCCGTGCCGGTCAAATGCATGCAGTGTAAGTTCAGCGGGATAAACTGCATCTGTCGAGCCGCCCCAGTCGACTTCAATCACCCGTTCCGCGTGTCGCTTCTTAAGGCTCAGGAAGTTTCCGCAATCTTTACGATGAATGCTGACACCGCGACCCAGCGTGATGTAACCATCAATTGCTTCCGGAGGGACAGGTCTGCAGCAACGTGCGAATGTGTACAACAGATCGCCGATACCGCTGATCGCAATCGCATCGTTTTTTGCCTGTTTCTTCCTTGCCGGCCTACGCTGCCGAATTTTGTCGGCAGTATCATCTGGCCGCAAATTCTGTAACGCCGAAGCCACCGCGGCCGATGAAACGTCGCCGGCACCCAGGGCCACACATAAAGTCTCCGTGTTCTTAAACTTCAAATGCTTTGCGATCGTATCCGTTGAGACATCGCGAATATTGAGACGCGACAGCTCACGGTCGAGAATTTCACGTCCCTGCCGTTTGTTCTGATCCTTGTCGCGGTGCCGAAACCAGTTGCGAACCTTCGCGCGACTTCGCGTCGCCGCGAGATAGCCCAGTTGCGGGCTTAGCCAGTCGCGACTCGGCTGCTCGTCCTTGCCCGTGATGATTTCAATCTTGTCACCGTTCTGGACATGGTAAGTCAATGGCACGATTCGCCCGTTGACTTTGGCCCCGCGACATCGATGTCCTATCTGTGTATGTACGTGATAAGCAAAGTCAAGCGGTGTTGCCTGTGCCGGCATTTCAACCACATCCCCTTTCGGGCTCACTGCGTAGACGCGATCTTCGAAAATTTCTCCCCGAATCTGGTCCAGGAGATCCGCATCCGTGTCAGTTGGCTCCAGCAAATAACGAAGTACGCGTATTTTCTTTTCGAATGCTGCTTTGCTCGAGCCACCTTCTTTATAGCGCCAGTGTGCGGCGACACCCAGCTCGGCATGCCGATGCATTTCGTGCGAGCGTATCTGAACTTCGATAGTGCGACCTTCAGGTCCGATTAGCGCCGTATGCAAGGATTGGTAATCATTATCTTTCGGATTGGCGATGTAGTCATCGAACTCTCCTGGTAGATACGCCCAGACGTTGTGCACGATGCCGAGCGCGGCGTAGCATTCATTAATGTCGTCAACAAGTATTCTTACAGCCCGCACATCGAAAATCTGGTCAAGATCTTTTTCTTTTTGCTGCATTTTTCGCCAGATGCTGTAGATATGTTTTGGCCGCCCGGAGATCTCGGCGCGAATTCCGTTTTTCCAAAGCGTCTCCTGTAATGTTGTTTTCACACCTGCGATGAACGTCTCCCGTTCCGTGCGTTTTTCTTTCAAGGCGGTAGCTATTTGTTTGTATTTGTCGGGGTCCAGGAAGCGGAACGCGAGATCCTCCAGCTCCCATTTTAATTGCCAGATTCCGAGTCGGTTGGCGAGAGGGGCGTAGATTTCCTGTGTCTCAACGGCTATAGCCCGCTGCTGACTCGCCGAGGCATCTTTCGACCGCCTGAGGCGATAAAGCTGCTCGCCAATGCGCGCGACCACCAGTCTTGCGTCGGAAACCACAGCAAGCAGCATTTTTCGAAGTGTCTCCGATTGCTGAGTCGCGAGTGCCTCGCCTGGTTGCCAGTTTTCCGGCAGGGCGAAGCTGCCTAACTGAACGAGGCCCTCGACCAGGCTGCCGAGTTCGGGAACCGACGTGACTTGCAACTTTTTGGTCTCGATCCAACCCTCCCTTGCGGCGGGATAGAGCTGGACTGCAGCATTGAGGACAGGCGGCAAATCCAGGGGTCCGAGAATTGAACAGATTTCCAGGCCTTCCAGTCGAGCGCTTGCCACGGCGGGCTGGTCAGGCAATGAATCCAGTATCGTTCGCGCACACAGTTCCGCCTCCGGCAGGCGAACGTCGGAGGTCCGGGTTTCTTGTTCGGATACAGACATTTGGCAAGGTTTTAGGTGGTGTGCGGCTAACTTATAACCGTTATCATACGCCCCGGGTTTGGGTGGCACATGAAATTCTCGCAGCCGGTACAACAGCACTCGATAATTTGCCTGTGCACACGGCGATATGGGACGAAATTTGCAGGAAACGATGAAGCATGGCAGGACATAGTAAATGGGCAAATATCCAGCACCGAAAGGGCGCTCAGGACAAGAAACGCGGCAAACTTTTCACCAAGCTGATTCGTGAAGTCACTATTGCCGCCAGGATGGGAGGCGGCGATTTAAACGCAAATCCACGTCTGAGACTGGCAGTCGACAAAGCAAAAGCACAAAGCATGCCCAAGGACAATATCGAGCGCGCTATCAAGAAGGGTAGCGGCGAGCTCGACGGTGCCGATTACATGGAACTTCGTTACGAAGGGTACGGGCCGGGTGGCACAGCGGTCCTGGTGGACTGCATGACCGACAACAAGAACCGAACAGTTGCCGAGATCCGGCATGCATTCACAAAGTTTGGTGGAAATCTCGGCGCTGACGGATCTGTGGCGTACATGTTTGAGCATGTCGGTGCGTTGACGTTTCCACCAGGCAGCGACGAAGATGCGGTAATGGAAGCGGCAATAGACGCCGGAGCCAACGATGTAATTGTTGACGCCGACAAGTCGATTGAAGTCCTGACAGCGCCAACAGAGTTCGAATCGGTTCGAGACGCAATGCGTATTTCGGGCTACACACCTGACGACGCGGAACTGACGATGCGAGCGTCAAACAACGTTGTCCTTGATCGGGACACAGCCAGTTCGATGATCAAGATGTTAGAGATGCTGGAAGACCTGGACGACGTCCAGAATGTATACAGTAATGCAGACATTCCGGACGAAGTCCTGGCTGAGTTTTGAGGTAAGGCATGACCGATCGCCAACGGATACTCGGCATAGATCCTGGCTCACGGCTGACCGGCTTTGGGATTCTCGATTGCGAAGGTGATCGGTCGATCTATGTTGCCAGTGGTTCCGTCAACAGCGTCAAGGGTGACTTTCCTGAGCGCCTCAAATTGATATTTCGCTCGATTAGTGAAATCGTCGCTAAATATCGCCCGGATGTTGTCGCGATAGAAAGCGTTTTTATGCAGAAGAACGCCGGTAGTGCGCTCAAACTGGGGCACGCACGATCGGCTGCGATTTGTGCGACATTTGAAATGGAAATATCGGTGTTCGAATATGCGCCGCGAGAGATTAAACAAGCGGTGGTCGGTACAGGTGCTGCTACGAAAGAACAAATTCAACATATGATCAGACAAATGCTGCAACTGGATGGTGACCCGTCACCTGACGCGGCCGATGCGCTGGCTGCAGCACTGTGTCACGCGAACCAGCGTCGCCTAAATCGTGTGCTCAAGACTGCTGCTGCAGCGAACCTGAAATGATCGGGTCTCTTCGTGGGCGACTTGCCGCAAAACAGGCGCCCGGAATCATTGTAGAATGCGCCGGTATCGGTTATGCCGTCGAAACGCCGATGTCGACATTTCTCGAATTGCCTGCGATTGGCAGCGAAGTCTTCATTCACACGCATATGCTCGTCAGAGACGATGCGCACCTGCTGTTCGGATTCTCGACGGAGAGCGAGCGCCATCTGTTTCGGTCATTACTGAAAGTCAGCGGCGTTGGCGCGAAGATGGGGCTCGCCATTCTGTCTGCGATGACGGTTGCCGATTTTGAGCGATACGTAAGACTGGAAGATTCGGCAATGCTTGTGAAGATTCCTGGCGTCGGAAAAAAGACAGCAGACCGGTTGATCATCGAGATGCGCGACAAAGTCGACAAGGCATCGGCGCATATAGCCGTTACCGGTTCAGCCCGGGTCAGTGGAGACTCACGGAGCGAAGCCGTCGATGCGTTGATATCGCTTGGCTACAAACCCGCCGAGGTCAAACATCTCCTCGCGCAGATTGATACCAAGGAAAAATCTGCTGAAGACATTATCCGACTTGCTCTGCGCCAAGTCGTCAATTGAGTCATAGGAAAGCAACTGTGAGCAGCATCGAGCACGACAGGTTGACCAGCGCGGCACCGCGGGACGACGAGCAGGTGTTTGATCGTGCTATCCGGCCGAAGCGTCTTGAGGATTATGTCGGTCAGCCGAGCGTCAAGCAGCAGATGAAGATTTTCATCACGGCAGCGACACGCCGGAGTGAAGCTTTGGATCACGTCCTCATTTTTGGACCGCCTGGTCTCGGGAAGACGACGCTCGCGCATATCATTGCCAACGAGATGAACGTCAAGATGCGACAGACTTCGGGGCCGGTGCTGGAGCGGCCTGGCGACCTTGCGGCCATCTTGACCAACCTTGAACCTAACGATGTCCTGTTCGTTGACGAAATACACCGATTGAGTCCAGTGGTGGAAGAAGTCCTGTATCCGGCAATGGAGGATTTCCAGCTCGATATCATGATTGGCGAGGGGCCGGCTGCACGGTCTATCAAACTTGAATTGCCGCCATTTACACTGATCGGGGCTACCACGAGAGCCGGACTGCTGACGTCCCCGTTACGGGATCGATTTGGAATTGTGCAAAGACTGGAGTTTTACTCGGAAGATGAATTACGTGCCATCGCGCACCGGTCGGCGGGAATACTGAATCTTCCGTTGGAAGATGCGGGCGCCATGCACATTGCGAGTCGCGCCCGCGGTACGCCCCGCATCGTCAATCGATTGCTCCGTCGCGTGCGAGACTTTGCTGAAGTCGAGGCCGATGGGGTTGTCACCGAGGCTGTGGCTGTCAGTGCGATGGACATGCTTGAAGTGGATCCCAATGGCTTTGACGCGATGGATCGGCGCCTTTTGCAAACCATCATTGAGAAATTTGATGGCGGCCCGGTCGGAATCGAATCGCTCTCGGCTGCACTTGGCGAGGAGCGCGGCACGATCGAGGACGTCATCGAACCATACCTGATCCAACAAGGTTTCATGATGCGAACGGCCCGAGGTCGGGTAGCCACCAGCAATGCCTACATTCATTTCGGTCTTAAGCCACCTGCCCGGGAATTGACACCCGAGCTGCCCCTCTTTGACAAGCCCCGGGTTTAGATTTTGGCTGTAGACTTCAATCGGGAGCCGTTCGCCTGGCCGGTGCGTGTTTACTACGAGGACACTGATGCGCAGGGCCTGGTGTACTTTGCCAACTATTTCAAGTTCATGGAACGAGCGAGAACGGAATGGTTACGCAGTTTAGGTGTCGACCAGGACGTGCTGCTCTATCAGGAACGGAGACACTTTGTAGTAATCGACACCAGCGCAGAATTCGTGAAACCTGCAAAATTCAATGACGAACTCGTCGCGACAGCCCGGCTGACAGGCCTGACTCGTGCGACGTTTTTGATCGAACAAAACATCTATAGAACCAACCTCGACGGTGAATTGCTCTGCAAAGGCCTGACGAAAGCTGCTTACGTCAACGCAGACACACGCAAGCCTGTCCGGGTACCCGCTTCAATTTTCAAGGACTCCAATCATGTCGACTGATACGTCAATCCTTAGCCTTATTTTCGACGCCAGTATTCCGGTACAACTTGTTTTGCTCCTGCTGCTCGCTGCCTCCTTTGCGTCCTGGAGTATTATATTTACGAAGCGGCGGCTGATCCGGCGCACAAAAAATGCTTCTGACGAATTCGAATCTGCATTTTGGTCGGGCGGCGACCTGAACACGCTTTATCGCAGCGTGTCGCGGCAAAAGGGCGGCGGTCAGGGCATGAGCAGCATTTTTGAAGCAGGATTTCGCGAATTCAATCGCTTGACAACACAAGGTGATGTACTTGCTGACAAAATAGTCGACGAGTGCCGACGCGCAATGCGTGTGGCGCAAATGCGTGAAGTTGACCACCTGGAGCAAAGCCTGGCAACGCTCGCAACCATCGGTTCGACCAGTCCTTATGTCGGCTTGTTTGGCACGGTCTGGGGAATAATGAACGCCTTCATGGATATCGGCAACGCGCAGACTGTAACCCTCGCGACGGTTGCCGGCCCGATTGCGGAGGCGCTGATCGCTACAGCAATGGGACTGTTTGCGGCCATACCGGCAGTTATTGCGTACAACCGATATGCCGACAAGGTGGTACGTCTGGAGATTCGTTACGACGGGTTCACCGAGGAGTTCTCAAGCATCCTGCAGCGACACGCCCGTTCCAGAAAGCAGGGGGTGTGACATGGCATCACCGATGCAGAAACGGAAACTAATGGGCGAGATCAACGTCGTACCTTACATAGATGTAATGCTTGTGCTGCTTGTTATCTTCATGGTGACGGCACCATTGTTGACCCAGGGGATAGAAGTTGAGTTGCCGAAAGCCGGCGCTGAGCCCATCGACAGTTCCTCAGACAACATCCCTTTGGTCCTTAGTGTCGATGCAGCGGGCAATCTGTACCTGAATGTGGGCGACGATGAGGACAAGCCGATCGGCAGCAAAGAAATTGTTGCTCAAACTGCGAAGGTCCTGGATGTCAGTCCGGATACGCAGATTTTCGTCAAGGCGGATCGTGCCGTTCCTTACGGGAATGTCGTTGGTGCGATGGTATTGTTGCAACAGGGTGGGGCGAAGAACGTGGGTTTTGTTACAGATCCGTTGAATACCTACCCTGTACCTGAATAGGTCGAACTGACTTAGGTGATGCGCGACCAATACAACATTATTCCGGTGACGATGGCCGCCATTTTCCATGTGGTAGTCGTTGCAAGCCTGGTGTTCGCCTTCGATTTCGATCGTCGAAACTACCCGGTCGTACCGCTCAAATTACAGGCAACTCTGGTCACTGAGGAAGAGATCAAAGTGCCTCCACCGGTTGCCAGGCCTCCTCCAAAACCCGCTCCGGATCCGGAGCCATTGCCTGACAACAGTGAGCAGGACCGTCTGCGCGAGGAAGAAGCGAAACGCCAGGAAGATTTGAAGGCGGAGCAGGATCGTATTCGGCTGCAGCAGGATACGGATCGTAAACGCCGCGAGGTCGAAGAGGCCGAACGCAAGAAACGTGCAGAGGCTGAAGTTGAGCGCCAGCGCGAACTCGCCGAACGCAAACGCCTTGACGATCTCGAGCGTCAAAAGCTGGAAAACGAACGCCTGCGGCGGGAGGCCGAAGAGGCCGAAATGCTTCGCCGGCAACAAGCGGAGATTGACGCCGAAGCAGAGCGGATTCAGGCGCGGGAAGCCAGTGATTTTGACCGCTGGATGATCGCCATAAGCCGCAGAATCGAGCGAAATATTATTTATCCGGCGTCCCTGCCAGAGGCGCTGGAGTGCGACCTGGATTTGCGCCTGCTACCCAACGGTGAGGTCGTAAAAACGGATATAGGGCGGTGCAATGGCGACGCGACCGTGAGACGGGCGATCGAATCGGCGGTTGCGAGATCGTCGCCATTACCGCCGCCCGAGAATCCCCGTGTTTTCAAACGGGACTTGAAGATCCTCCTGAAACCTACACAATAGGGCACCTCTGGAAAAGCCTGGGCCAAATTCATGAAAGAGTTGCTTGTTCGGCGGCTGCTTGTATACGTCTCGCTTCTGGTATGTGTGCCAGCCGCCAACGCACAATATGATGTCGTCATTACGGACTTTGCGGGCAAACGCGCCCCCATTGCGATCGTCCCTTTCGGTTGGGAAGGCAACACGCCCACCGCTCCTTTTGACATTGACGATGTTATTTCGGCCGATCTGTATCGCAGTGGCCGATTTGCGCCGACGCCCGAAGGCGGCATGTTACAGAAACCGACGTCCACCGCCGATCTGGACTTTGATGACTGGTTAATTCTCAAAGTTGATGCCGTGGTCATCGGCAAAATCATTCAAACTGGCGACAACGCTTACAGTGTCCAGTTCCAGGCATTCGATGTCCACACCAGAGAGCAGCTGGTCGGCTATCGACTGCCCGCGAGTCGCGGAACGATGCGTCGCGTTGCGCACCGGGCTGCTGACATGATTTTTGAAAAGTTGACCGGTATTCCAGGTGTATTCGATACGAAAGTCGCCTATGTCACGGCAAAGGGTTCGGAAAGGGACCGCACCTATACGCTGGTGGTCTCTGATGCAGATGGTGAAAATCAGTTCACCATTATGGAATCGAAGGATCCGATCATGTCACCGGCCTGGTCGCCGGATAGTCGCGAGCTGGCCTACGTGTCATTCGAAAACAACGTGTCTACTGTTTTCGTCCAGACATTGCGAAGCGGTAACCGGATAAAGGTATCCAGCCGGCCAGGCATCAATGGCGCGCCGGCTTTCTCGCCGGATGGACGCAAACTGGTCCTGACGCTGGGCGGCATTGACGGCAACCTGGATATCAACGTCCTCGATCTGGGCACCCGCCAGATCACCCGCCTGACGACGAATCGGAGTATCGATACCGAGGGAACCTGGTCACCTGACGGGCGTAGTATCTATTTCACGTCCGACCGTGGTGGCGGGCCGCAAATTTACCGAATTGGCGTAAACGGCGGTTCTCCCGAGCGCGTAACCTTCGAAGGCAGTTATAATGCGCGGCCCAGACTGTCACCGGATGGTACCAAGCTGGCGTTGGTCCACCAGAGTCGTGGTGACTTTAGAATTGCGGTACTCGATATTGCCCGAAAAGATCTTTTGATCGTTTCGGAGGGCATGCAGGACGAGTCACCGAGTTTCGCACCCAACAGCGATTCGCTTATTTATGCGACGCGTTATGGTGGGGACGGTGTGCTGGAAATGGTTTCGGCTGATGGTGTTTATCGGCAGCGACTGGCGTCTCGACAAGGTGATATCAGGGAGCCGGTCTGGTCACCATTTCCTCGATACTGAACCGGGATGTGGTGCAGAAAAAGCATTAAGTAGTTTACATAACATATTGATTTAAAGCAGTTTTAAATGCTTTTGGTAATTGAGCAAAGGACAAACCTATGAAAATTCAAAAACTGATTGTTGTCGCGCTGGCAGCCCTTCTGGTGGCTGGTTGCGCATCCCGGAATGTTCCGACGCCGGACGCCGAAAATGGCAGCATGATCGACGACGGAAGCGATTTTGCAGATACCGACGGCATGGACGATGGTGGCCTGGGGGACGGTGAGGACTTTAACGATATGGACGACATGGGCGAGTTGACCATGATCATCTATTTCGATTTCGACCAATCGGAGCTTCGTGCCGAATATTCTGATTTATTGCAGCGCCATGCTGGTCGACTTTCGAATGATCGTCGTGCGCAAATTCGCCTCGAGGGGCATGCTGATGAGCGTGGATCACGCGAATACAACATCGGTCTTGGCGAGCGACGTTCGCAGTCAGTACGTCGTCTTTTATTGATTCAGGGTGCCACGGCGGACCAGATTTCGACGGTAAGTTTCGGCGAGGAACGCCCGGCCGCATTCGGCAGCGATGAGGCGGCGTACCAGCAGAATCGTCGCGTCGAAATCTCATACGTCAACTGACGCCCGCGAGTCCCGCAGTGAATAGCACAAAGCTGGTATTAAGCGTACTGAGCGCGTTCCTGCTGCTGACCGGGTGCGAGCTAATGTCGCCGCAACCGCCCCAGCGGGATCCTGTTCTTGACAGGCTTGACGATCTGGATCGTCGTCTGGATGCGCTTGAGCGCGTGCTCGCCAGTGGCAGTCTGATCGACCTGACCGTTCAGGTCGATGAATTGCAGCGTGAGACGTCGGACATCCGCGGCCGAATCGAAACACTTGAGCACGGATCTGCCAGCACATCTGATCGTCAACGCGATCTCTATGTCGATCTGGATGATCGCGTTCGCCAGCTCGAAATGAATCAACAGGCGCGTCCTGCCCTGGATCAAGCTGCGAATTCCGCGCCAGTTGGTCAGTTGCCGGTTCCGGGTGGTTCTGATCGGGAGAACTACGAAGCGGCGTTCGAATTGCTTAAACAACAACAGTACGTCACCGCGGGCAATGCTTTTCGACAGTTTCTGGTCACATTTCCGAACAGCCAGTTGATCGATAATGCTCAATACTGGCTGGCAGAGACCTATTACGTGACGGCCAACTTTGAAGAGGCACTGATTCAGTTTCAAAGGGTCCTGAGTGCGTACCCCCGGTCCCGCAAAGTCCCGGATGCGTTGCTGAAAATTGGCTACAGCAATTACGAGTTGGGTCGTTGGGACGGTGCTCGAGCGGCCCTTGTAAAAGTTCGTGATGATCATGCTGATTCCACTGCGGCCAGACTTGCCGTTCAA
Organism: Pseudomonadota bacterium; assembly: GCA_027621915.1. GTDB lineage: Bacteria > Pseudomonadota > Gammaproteobacteria > Steroidobacterales > Woeseiaceae > SZUA-117. The sequence goes on along the minus strand of JAQCAD010000014.1, from coordinate 35,528 downwards.
CGCCTGGAGCGAATGGACAGCGAGAATCGCTGAACTCCCGTAATTGGGTTGTTATTTATGGATGGTTAGGTATTATCCCGCCGGCATTTTCGGCATCTCGTCTGAACCCTGTACGGGGCGTTAGCTCAGTGGTAGAGCATTCGGCTTTTAACCGACTGGTCGAAGGTTCAAATCCTTCACGCCCCACCATTTTTCGTTCAGGCGCACCAATTGATTTCAAATAAAACAGCAGACGAGCCTTGCTGCTGCCGCTACTATTAGCGGCTTTTGTGTGGCAGGCAGGATCGTTATTCATGTCGGGCAATATCTGGAAAATTCACAAATTCGGCGGCAGCAGCCTCGCTGATGCCGGCTGCTTCGGGCGAGTTGCGAAAATCATCGCCGCAATGCCAAACGCCAAAATCGGTGTCGTGGTGTCCGCAATGGGCGGCATGACCAACGACTTGCTCGGTTTGTGCGGCCTGGCAGAGCGGGATGACAGCCGATACCGAGCCAAGCTAAACGAAATCGGTGCCCGTTATTCAGACACGGCAAAACAACTGGTTGGCGGGGATGCACTGGTCGCATTGCTCGACCAGTGGGATAAGGACGCCGGCGATATAGGTGACCTTCTCAGGGCGATCGTAATGGTGAAATCGGCGCCTCAGCGCAGCCGTGACGTCATAGCCGGATACGGCGAAATCTGGTCCGCACGTCTTTTGGCCGCCCATCTGGAGGCAAAGCTCGGCAGCGATCGGGCGGGACGCTGGGTCGACGCCCGCAAGATTATAACTGTGCGTCACAGTGATCTTGGACCGTCGGTCATCTGGGACGAGTCGCGTCGGAAAATTGCACAGGAAATTCAGGCAGATTTCTCGGGCATTGCTGTAATGACCGGTTTTATTGCTGTAGACGAGTCTGGTTTGCAGACGACGCTTGGCCGGAACGGAAGTGATTTTTCGGCCTCTATTTTTGCTGCACTGACCGGTGCTGACGAACTTGACATCTGGACCGATGTTAACGGCGTCATGAGCGCGGATCCGAATCGCGTTCCCGAAGCCGAGTTAATCAATACGCTTTCGTACAACGAAGCGATGGAGCTTGCGTATTTCGGTGCGAAGGTCATTCATCCGCAGACGCTCGGACCAGCGATCGACAACAATATTGTCGTCGTCATTCGTAACAGTTTTAATCCGGAGCACCCTGGCAGTCGCATCGGCGCGGTCACCGCGAATGATGACCAGATCAAGGGAATCACGGCGATAGAGGGCATGGCCCTGGTCAACCTCGAGGGCACCGGAATGATTGGCGTGCCTGGTACTGCCGATCGTCTTTTTGCGGCGTTGAAGAACGCAGGTGTTTCGGTAACTCTGATCTCGCAAGGTAGCTCAGAACACTCAATTTGTATCGCAATTCCTGGCAGCCTTGCTGACAGGGCACGTGCTGTGATCTGTGATGCGTTTGCAGAGGAATTGGCCGGCGGGCAAATCCAGAGCGTGGACGTAACGCCAGAGCAGAGCATTGTCGCTGTCGTAGGCGACCGTATGGCCGGATCACCTGGTATTGCGGCGAGATTCTTTACTAACCTGGGCCGGGCCGGGGTTAACGTTCGTGCCATCGCGCAAGGGTCATCCGAGCGCAATATTTCGGCAGTCATCGACTCCAAAGACGTGACCAGGGCGTTGCGAGCGGTACATTCAGGTTTCTATTTGTCGGCGAAAACGATTTCGGTCGGCGTAATCGGGGCCGGTGTGGTTGGTGGCGCATTGCTGGACCAGATCAATCGCCAGCAGGAACGCCTTCACGATCAATTCAATCTTGATATACGGGTAAGGGCGATCGCGCGTTCGAGCACGATGTTTCTTGACGAGCGTAGAATTGAACTGTCCGACTGGCGCGACAGCATCGCAGCTTCCCGCACGCCAGTCGATATGGAAGCTTTCGCAAATCATGTACAGGCAGACCACCTGCCGCATGCCGTCATCATCGATTGCACAGCCGATGAAGGAATCGCCGGTCGCTACGCGGGATGGCTGGAAAGAGGGATTCATGTCGTCACGCCGAATAAGAAAGCTTTCAGCGGAGGGCAGGATTATTACGATTCGCTGCGTGTGAGTGCATCGAGAGGTCGCAGCCACTTTCTGTACGAGACGACGGTTGGCGCTGCCCTGCCGATAATCAAAACGATTCGGGACCTGGTTGATACGGGCGATCACATACGTTCAATCAAGGGCATCCTCTCGGGAACACTGGCGTATCTCTTCAATGTTTACGATGGCACCAAACCGTTTTCCGAAATTGTTGCAGAAGCCAGAGCAAGTGGCTTCACGGAGCCCGATCCGCGAGACGACCTTTCCGGCATGGATGTGGCAAGAAAGCTCACTATCCTGGCTCGGGAACTCGGTCAGAATCTGGAAATAGGGGACTTCCCCGTAGAAAATCTGATTCCGGAAGACCTGCGTGACGGAACGGTAGATGAATTCCTTCGAGATCTCTCTCAGTACGATTCGGAAATGAAGTCACTTTATGAAACGGCGAGGGCGAATGGAAAGTCGCTTCGTTATGTTGCGACTTTGAACGACCAGGGGGACGCAGCGGTCGGCCTGCAGAAAGTGCCCGCGGACGATCCGTTCAGCAACATGAAGCTGACTGACAATCTTGTGCAATTCTCGACCGAACGATACGCGGCTAATCCTCTGGTCATCCAGGGGCCTGGCGCAGGTCCCGCGGTGACCGCCGGTGGCGTCTTCGGTGACCTGTTGAAACTGGCTGCGGTTCTTGGCGATGGGATACACATATAAAGTGAAGGGTAATGAGTAATTCTGATTTTGTGACGGCATTTGCGCCGGCGTCGATAGGCAATCTCGCCGTTGGGTTCGACATGCTGGGGCTCTCAATCGCGGGTGCCGGGGACAGGGTTTCTGCACGCAAGACGAAGGGACAAGGCGTCGTAATCAAGGAAGTTCGCGGAATGGATGGCGAAATCCACCCGTATCTTTCCGGGAATAGCGACGAAAATACTGCGTCGCTCGCGGCCAGATCGTTGTGGGACGCAGCCGGGGATGGCGCGGGCATCGAATTGATTGTCTACAAAGGCGTGCCACTTCAATCGGGCATGGGAAGTTCGGCGGCATCCGCCGTCGCCGCAGCGTTTGCCGTGAATGCGCTGCTTGATGAGTCTCTGCCAGTCGAGGAATTGTTGGTACATGCCCTTGCCGGAGAGAAATTTGCAAGCGGCGGTTTGCATGCTGACAACGTCGCGCCAAGTCTTATTGGCGGTCTGGTATTGTGCCCCCAGGTTTTGTTGCCGCAGATGATTTCGCTTCCCGTTCCCGATGGTGTTAGCAGCGTGCTCTTACATCCGGAGTTACAGGTTAATACAGCGGAGTCCCGCAACAGGCTGGCAAAGGGTTATACAACTGATCTTTGGCTTGCCCAACAGGGCTATCTCGCCGGGTTCATCGCTGCCTGTGCGCAGAACAATGTCGCTTTAATGGCGGAGTGCCTGAAGGATGTCATCATCGAACCGCAACGCGCTGAATCAGTACCCTGTTTCCGGGCAGTTCAGGAGGCGGCCTTGAAATCCGGCGCGTTGGGTTGTTCCTTGTCCGGCAGCGGTCCGAGCATATTTGCGCTGTGCCTGGATAATGACGCCGCCAACCTTGCGGTCGTTATGGAGCAGGCCAGCAGGAAGATGGGCTACCAGTGCCAGTCATGGATCAGCCCGCTCAATGCGCCTGGCGCACGAATGGTCGACTGAACATGCTGTACCGAAGCACGAGGGGGGCCGCACCCGTAACACTCGATGAGGCATTGGTATTGGGTATTGCTTCAGACGGCGGACTGTTCGTTCCGGAATCGCTACCGGACCTCGGCCCGCAGGATTTTCGATCGACCGACGATATTCGACTCACGGCCAGGACCTTATTGACACCATTTTTCCGAGGCTCCGAGCTTGAAAAGGATCTCGATGAAATCATTGCCGAAACATTCAACTTTCCGATTCCTGTGACCCCACTGCCGGTTTCCGTGGGGCGATGCGGACTTCTTGAGCTGTATCATGGGCCTACAGCGGCATTCAAGGATATCGGTGCTCAGTTCCTCGCCGCATGCCTGACCCGTCTTGATGGTGATCGAAAGAAACCACTAACGATCCTGGTTGCAACGTCGGGGGACACCGGTGGTGCCGTTGCTGCCGCATTCGATGAGCGTCCGGGTATGCGAGTGGTTGTGCTGTTTCCGAATGGCCGAGTTTCAGACCGGCAGGCCCACCAGCTTACATGCTGGAGCGACAATGTTTTGTCACTCGCGGTCAACGGATCATTCGATGACTGTCAGATGATGGTGAAAGGGGCAATGGCAGATGAGGCATTGTCGGCGAAATATCGATTCAGTTCAGCCAACAGTATCAACGTCGGGCGCCTGTTGCCGCAGGCCATTTATTACGCGCACGCGAGCCTGCAACATTTTCGCAAATATGATCGACGGTCATCCTTTGTTATTCCGACCGGCAATCTTGGCAATGCCTTTGCGTGTTTTCTGGCCCGGGCAGTCGGCCTGCCCATTGGAGACATCGTGCTCGCGACGAATGCGAACCGCATCATCAACGACTTTCTTGACGACGGGACCTGGGAGCCACGCGCCAGTATCGAGACGCTGGCATCGGCCATGGATGTCGGTAATCCGAGCAATATGGAGCGGCTCAGGAAACTGGGTGGCGAAGCCAGGGAACTAGCCGGCAAAGTGCGCGCGGTTTCAGTAAACGACAGTCAAATTACGCAGCAGATTAAACAGAACTTCGACGAGTTTGGTTTCGCTATTTGCCCGCATACGGCCACAGCGACTTATGCCTGGCGAAACCTTGACCCGGCTGAACGCATGGAAAAGGACTGGATCCTGGTCGCAACCGCGCATCCTGCCAAGTTCGAGAGCATTGTCGAACCTGTTATTGGTACGACGGTGCCGTTGCCGGCAGAACTTGCCGGCATTCTCGCGCGACCTCGCCGATTCGACGTAATCGAGCCGACTGCGCTGGCATTGGAAAGTGTGCTGTCGCGGCGTTTTGGATCGTGATCGGCTGGTTTGCAATTGCGATGTATGAGCCATACGCTTGGACGCCAATTCCCCCGTTAAAACACCTAATGGAACCACGTCCTGCATCATGACCGATCTTCTGCCAGCAGATTTTTCAGCCGCATGGATGTTGCCCGCGGGCTTGCTTGCGTTGCTGATTAGCTGGCTGGTCATCCGCAGCAGGCGCGGGAGGGTCCGCACACTCGAGAGCGTACTGGACGCGATTTCATTCGAACATATTCAGGGCCTTGTTATTCCAAAGGCGGATGAGGGCGAGATTCAGATCGATCATCTCATCCTCACCGCGCAAGGTCTTTTGATCATCGAAGTAAAGGACGTTCAGGGTACTGTGTTCGGTAGCGACAAAATGCAGGACTGGACAGTCATTAGCGATGAGAATCGGTTTACTTTCAGCAATCCACAACCGGCGCTATACGACCGAATCGCTGCAGTACGTCAGATTGTGCGGCAGGTGCCGGTCGCGGGACGCATCGTGTTTCTCGATGGTGCCAAGTTCACAAAAGGCGTTCCGAAGCTGGTCTGCAATCTCGATGAGCTCTATGCTGAATTTGGTGAGCTGGACAAATCCGCTGCAAAAGTGAAGATCGAAGCGTTCATACCGCACTGGGAACAAATCCAGAACCGGGTTAAATAGCCGGACAGGCTTTGAAGCGATTTCTCCGCTTTAAGCTGGCACGCCTATAATAACGGCCATCGTTATTTCATCGTTGGAGAATACCTATGCGGTACCGAATGATCGGAGGCTCAACTATTCTCGTGCTTGCGGCACTCTCGCTCAATCCCTTGCATGCGTTCGACCTGGAAAACTATCGTCTTGTCGATCTAAGTCACTCTTATGGCGAGAGCACGTTGTACTGGCCAACATCACCGACATCATTTGAGAAGAAAACGTTGGCGTATGGTGACAGCGGCGAGGGATATTTCTATTCGGCCTACACGGTTTGCACGCCGGAGCATGGCGGCACTCACATCGACGCGCCGGTCCATTTTGCCGTCGACGGAATTTCGACGGCGCAAATCGCGCTTGACAGGTTAATAGCACCGGCCGTGGTTATCGACGTGTCCGGGCAAGCCGAAAAGGACCGGAACTACCGGGTGAGCGTCGATGACGTTACGGCTTTCGAAACGGCAAATGGGGAAATTGCAGCCGGAACCATCGTATTGGTCAGAACGGACTGGAGCCGTCACTGGCCCAATCCAATGGACTATCTCGGCGACGATACGGCGGGCGATGCGAGCAATCTCCAGTTTCCAGGATACGGAGCAGATGCCGTGCGCTTGCTGACGGAAGAGCGTAACGTCGCGATGATCGGGATCGACACCGCTTCAGTCGATTACGGAAAATCGTTAGATTTTATCGTTCACCGAATCGGTGCCGCGCAAGGCGTATCGAACCTGGAAAACCTGACAAATTTGTCCGAGCTTCCCGCAGTCGGAAGCCTGGTTATAGCGCTGCCAATGAAAATCGAAGGTGGTAGTGGTGGACCGGCAAGAGTCGTCGCGCTGGTACCGCGCTAACAACCCGTCAAAACATTTCTGCCTGTAGGAATCAGTGCTAAAGGGGCAATGCGTACTGCATGAACCTTTCCATTGCATGCTACCTCCTGGGGAGGGCGAAAAACGTTTCAGCGTTTCTGGTCGTATCGGTGGCTACCAGATCTTCCGATTCTCCGCGCGACTCTGCGACAACGCGCAAAACTTCTCTCAGGTACGCGGGCTCATTTCGTCGCGAATCGGGCTTTGGTTTTAAACTGCGGGGCAGCAAGTAAGGCGCATCGGATTCGATCATCAAGCGGTCGTTAGGGATCAGGCCGATGATGTCTTTCAGATGGGTGCCGCGCCGTTCATCGCAAATCCAGCCCGTAATGCCAATGTAGAGATCCATATCGAGGTAGGTGCGTAAGGCCACCTCATCACCGGTAAAACAATGGGCGACGGCACGTGAAATCCCGGTCAATCGAGATTCGAGAATTTCGACGAAATCGTCATGAGCATCCCTCTGGTGCAGGAACACGGGCAATCCGGTTTCCATGGCGATGTCCAGTTGACGAATAAATGCGGTGCGTTGATCTTTGCGGGGCGACAGGTCGCGGAAGTAATCCAGGCCACACTCGCCGATCGCCACTACCTCATCGAATTTGGCAAAATCCTGTATCAGCTTGTGGGTGCTGTCCGTGTAGTCAGCAGCATGGTGTGGGTGCATGCCTGCTGTCGAGAACATTTTTCCCGGTCTGGACTGTGCAAGCGACAAAGCGTCTTTGTTTCCTTGTTCGCTCGCGCCTGTGAGAACTATTCGTTCAACACCGGCGCCTTCGGCCCGTCGAATGACGTCATCGCGGTCCGTATCAAAGCTGTCATGCGTAAGGTTTGCACCGATATCAATGAGTTGCACGGGCCGGCTCACTACCGCGGATGCCAGCGAAATGTGAATGCACCCAAACCCAGAAACACAATGCTCATTATGATCAGGGTAATCAGTTGAGACAGGATTTCTGCAAAGCCGGCACCGTCCAGCATTATCGCCCTGGCCGCATTCAATATATGTGTGAGAGGAAATATCGAAGCGACATCACGCACCCAGTCACTGGCGGCCTCGAGCGAGAACCAAACTCCGGACAACATCATCATCGGCCAGGTCACCATGTTGAGCAGCCCACCCGCAAGTTCTTCGCTGGTGACTCTCGCTGCGATGAGCAGTCCAAGCGAGATTAGCGAAATTGCGCCGATAAAAAGGACCAGAAACAACAGCAGGTAGCTTCCGTCTACGCGGATATCCAGGAAAAATATTGTGCCGGCAAAAATAAACGATGTAAATGCGAGAATAAGAATGAGTCGGGACGCTACTTGCGCGATGACAAATTCTATCGATCGCAAGGGCGTCGCTCGCAACCTTTTCAGAAAACCGTTCTTTCGATAGCGAACAACGACGTATCCGACACCAAAGAGACAGCTGAACATCATATTCATGCCAAGAATGCCCGGCAGTACCCAATCCACATATCGAACCGCGTCACCTTCAACTTGCGACTTGACTATTTTGCCATCGCCGGCCTCATCGGACTGAAGTAATGCAAACTCGACAAAGTAGCCTTTCGGGGAATCCGGGTTGACCCAGTAGTGCGGTTCGATACCGAAATCAATAAGCATGTCCAATTGATGTCTCGATACTTTTCGCAGGGCCTGGTCACGATCGGTCACAGTGACAAACTCGATATATCTCGTGTCGAGAAATGGATGACGTGAAACAACAATCTCCGCGTCCGTCTGCAGCACACCAACAGTATACTCAGCACGTTCGTTGCTAAAAATAAATGAGAGCCCGAACATTAGCGCAATCGGGAGTATGAGGTTCCAGCTCATTGATCCGCGATCGCGAACGAATTCGAGATTACGGGCGCGAAAGATGGCGTAAATGCGGCTCAACATTGATCAGGCCCGAAGGGAGTGGCCGGTCAGGTCGAGAAAAAGATCCTCGAGATTCGGTTGTCTGATTTTCATCCGATTGAGCCCCGTCGCGCTTGATGCAAGTTCACGTAGACTCTCGTTAACGTCATTGGTTTCGATTTCGATCACATGTTGCGTTTGAAGAATGCGATGCTGATGCCTGCTGAGATCGCCGGAAAAGTCGTCCAACGGCAATTCAATGATTACGTTCTTGTAATGCTTATGAAGAAGATCTTTGGGTGCGCCCTGGATCATGATCTTGCCGGAATCCATAATCGCAATCTCGTCACAGAGTATTTCCGCTTCTTCCATGTAGTGGGTCGTAAGAATGACGGTTGTGCCTTCTCCGAGAATTCGTTTGACCAATTCCCAGAAATTACGCCTAGCCTGTGGGTCAAGGCCAGTTGTAGGCTCGTCGAGGAATATCAATCGCGGACGATTAACCAACGCCACGGCAAGGAGCAGTCGCTGACGCTGACCTCCGGATAACTTGCGATTATCCCGATTCAGCAGGTCGCCAAGAGAACATTGTTCGATGACGTGGCCAAGATCGGCCTTGCGATCGTACAGACTGCGAAACATTTCGAGCGTCTCGCCGACCGTAATGTAATCCTGCAATGCGGTGCTTTGAAACTGTATGCCGGCCTCCTCACGAAACCGTTTGCCGGCAGGCGATCCGTAGTACCAGACGGCACCGGATGTTGCCGGAGTCACACCCTCCATGATCTCGACTGTTGTCGTCTTGCCGGCGCCGTTCGGGCCGAGTAATCCGAAACAGATGCCTTCTCGCACCGCGAAGGATACATCGCTCACGGCAAGGACCCCGGGGTACTGTTTGACCAGATTCCTGGCCTCGAGGGCTATCTTCATGGCGTATCGGATCTCGGGCGAAACAAAGGGCGTAAGAGTACCCTGTGATATTCGATCCGCATAGCCAAAAAATGACGTTCGGTTGCAACCATTTCGGGCTCTGTGGTATCGAATTACTGAGCACTCCGATCAATTCCTGAATTGAGGCAAGCAAATGAGTCAACTTCCCAGAATCGCATCGATCTGTGCCGGCATTTTGGCATTCGCCATTATTGGCCCGGCCTACAGTTGGAATCTCAATAAAAGCATCAGCATCGACGATGGAGTCGAGGCCGACGGTCAGTCGTCCGTCAACGGCAGTATTTCCATTGGGAAAGGCGCGATCATTAATGGCTCGGTTAAAACCGTGAATGGCACTATTCGAATCGCGGAAAACGCCCGCGTGGAAGGTGTCGAGACCGTCAATGGCAGTATCAGGCTCGCTTCGGGCGTCGTTTCCGAAGAAGTTGGCAGCGTAAATGGCTCAATACGACTGGGTGAAAATGTAACGGTCCGTGGCGAAGTCAGTGTCGTGAACGGCAAGATCAGCCTGGATAAGGGCACGCACATCGCAGACAGCGTTAGTAACGTAAACGGCGAGATTTCGCTGACCGGTGCTGAAATCGGTGGCGATCTGACGACTGTAAATGGCGACGTTACGCTCGATCAGGGCTCGACGTTGCGCGGCGATCTGATTGTTGAAAAGCCGGGCGGATGGGGCTGGAATCGCGATCGACGCAAGCCGAAGATCGTCATTGGCCCGGACTCCAAAGTCATCGGCAACATCGCACTCGAACGTGAGGTCGAGCTATTTATCAGCACGACGGCAGAAGTGGGCGGCGTTACTGGCGAAATGAGTCTGGATGACGCAGTGCGCTTTAGCGGTGCGCGGCCCTGATTGGCATGCCCGGGCTTTCCCCGTCAGTCAAAAGTGTGCTGCACAGACAGCGTATAGCCGGGTAGAATCCGGGTGTGCAAGATTCCGCCCGCCAACTACCGCTTTTCGATGTGGCACGTGACGAGCCTGGTCCGAAACCAGGGCTTTCTGTGCGCCCGAGCAATCGGGCAAAAAGACTGTCAATCAAGGTTTTTCCTCGTGGCCGAGTAGAAGTCGTCGTTCCACGCCGTACCAGTTCCCGGGCGGTCAAAGCGTTTATCGAAGAAAACCGGGACTGGATACAAAGGGCGCGCGATTCATTTTCGAGGAATTTCACGCCGGAATCTTTCGCGTTACCAAGGGAGATCCTCCTTCCAACGATTGCTGCCCGGATATCAGTTCGATATTTGCCGGAAGCCGGGGCGAATACGGTCCGATACCGGTTCTCAAATGAGACCGTTACACTGACGGGCGACACTGCGAACGAACAGTTATGTGTCGATGCGCTGAAGCGGTGGCTCTCTGGCCTTGCGAGACAGGCGTTTGAGCCTCGCTTGCAGGCGCTGGCGCGATTGACGGAGATACCGTACACCAGGATTCATATCCGCATGCAGCGCACCTGCTGGGGAAGTCGGAGTTCCACCGGCACGGTTAGCTTGAATCTCTGTTTATTGTTTCTGGCGCCCGAGCTGACTCGATACCTCCTGATTCATGAGCTGTGCCACGGGCGCCATATGAATCATTCGAAACGTTTTTGGACGCTGGTGTCGCGGTTTGAGCCAGCATTCAAAACGCTCGATCGACGGCTCGGGGAATCCTGGAGGGATGTGCCAAATTGGCTAGGGATTTATTAGTTAACTCAGCTAGTTATGAATGATTATTGATGCAGTGTCTCACCCTTCGTCCAGCAACTCCCTTAGATTAATTGTGGCCGCATTCGCCCGGGCAAGGTAGCTCGCCATCACGAGTGAGTGATTGGCGAACAGGCCAAAACCACCTCCGTTCATGACCATCGGCGAGCCTAAAGATTGCAAACTGGCCTCCAACTCCCGAATAATCTGCCGCACGCTTGCCTCCGCGTTTTTGTCTGCCAGTACACTGGCAAAATCCAGCTCTACAGCACGGAAAAAGTGTACGAGGGCCCAGGCGGCCCCGCGGGCTTCGAAGAACACATCGTCGACCTCAAACCATGACGTCCGTACCGAAACGCGGTCAGGCAAAGTCGTGTTGGCGTCATTCGCTCGCTCCCCGGCAAGGTCGGTATTGATGACGTCCGTGGCAACGCTGTCGCCAAGCCGACGTGTCAGGCTGCCGAGGCGTTTCTCAACCTGGGCAAGCCATTCCCTGAGATTGTCGGCTCGTGCAAAAAATTGGGCGTCGGCAGATTCAACGCCGGATAAGCGGTCGCGGTAATCCTTGAAGCCATCAATTGCGTCGCGATACTCGGATTCGGTACGTGGCAGAATCCAGGAATTGTTGTCGATAAAAAATTTCTGTTCTGCGAGCGCAAGATCCGAGTCTTCCCGGGACTGTGACTGACTACGACTGTAGTCATTGCGTGTGACTCTCGCGAGATCGCGAACCTGTTGCAACACGCCCAGCTCCCAGTTTGGTATGTTGTCAAGGAATACGCTTGGCGGCGATACATCGTTGGTCAGGTAGCCACCTGGTTTATCAAGTAATGTCTCGGCCACACGAATTAGCGTGTCGGTGGTTGCATAGCCAACGATTGTCGTATCCCCGGACGGCATTTCGTTTACCCAGAAAACATCCGGTGTACGCGACCAGTACCAGCCCAGGCCAATATTGACGAGCACCAGGATCAGCACCGCGAACGCGACAATTTTCTGCCATAGCGGACGGTGTAACAGGTCATCGACGGTTTCTTTTCGCTTGAACATGACGTTCATCCCAGGTCTTGTGCCGGCTTAAAAATTGTTCCGCTGTCCGTTCAGATACTTGTCATGCAGCAACGGCCAGCTGGCGAAGTACATACTGGAGAATTCCGCCGTGCTCGAAGTAGTCCCGTTCTTTTGGCGTATCGATTCTGATCTGCGCACTAAAACGGATCGCGTCGCCTTCATCCGGCGTCGCACTAACAGTAACCGTCTCGGCCGATGCATCCGTATGGCCTGCGATGTCGAAGACTTCCGTACCGGTGAGTCCCAGGGTTTGAGCGTTTTCACCCTCCATGAACTGGAGGGGGAGCACACCCATGCCGATCAGGTTAGAACGATGTATGCGCTCGTAACTGGCGGCGATCACGGCCTTGACGCCAAGCAACATTGTTCCTTTTGCTGCCCAGTCCCGGGACGAACCTGTGCCATATTCTTTTCCGGCCAGAATAACCAGCGGCGTGCCGCTGTTCTGATACTGCAAGGCGGCGTCATAGATCGTCATTTGGCTCCCGCCTGGCTGGTGCCTGGTCCACCCGCCTTCCGTGCCTGGTGCAAGTTGATTCTTGAGGCGAATATTAGCGAATGTGCCGCGCACCATGACCTCGTGATTACCGCGTCTCGATCCGTATGAATTGAAATCGGAGGGCTTGACACCGTTGGCCTTCAGGTAATTCGCTGCCGGACTATCGGCAGCTATGCTGCCAGCCGGCGAAATATGGTCCGTCGTTACCGAATCGCCCAGTAACGCCAGGACCCGGGCGCCGGTGATGTTGGCAACCGCCTCAGTGTCCAATGTCATGCCGTCGAAATACGGCGGGTTTCTGACATAGGTCGAGTCGGCTGCCCAGTCGTAGATTTCGCCCGTCGGAGAATCGATGTCGTTCCAGTTCTTGTCGCCGGTAAACACGCTGTCGTAACTCGATTTGAACATTTTCGAATTAATGTTTTGAGCGATCGCGTCCTGGATTTCCTTTTGACCGGGCCAGATATCCTTGAGATAGACCGGGTTGCCATCGGAGTCATTGCCCAAAGAATCGTTGACTACGTTCACTTCCATCGAACCGGCAAGCGCATATGCTACGACCAGCGGCGGTGACGCGAGGAAATTCATCTGCACTTGCGGATGGATTCGCCCTTCGAAGTTGCGATTTCCGGAGAGTACGCTGCAACCAATGATTTTGCCGTCCTGTACTCCTTGCGCGATTTCCGGGAGCAGGGGCCCGGAATTGCCAATGCAGGTCGTGCAGCCATAACCGACCGTGTAAAACCCGAGTGCGTTCAGGTCCTCATCAAGCCCTGATTTTTCCAGGTAGTCGGTGACAACTTTGGAGCCCGGTGCCAGGCTGGTTTTCACCCACGGTTTGGTCATCAGCCCCTTTTGGCGGGCGTTACGCGCGACCAGGCCGGCGGCGATCATTACGGCCGGGTTGGAAGTGTTCGTGCAACTGGTAATGGCGGCAATCAACACTGCGCCGTCGGAGATCACAACGTCCCGGCCTGCGAGGCTGATTTTTGCCGAGCCGCCGGACTCGCGAGTCGCCGTCATCGCCGCCAGGTGCTGGCGAAAAGTCGAGTCGGCACCGTCGAGGGGAATACGGTCCTGTGGTCGTTTCGGGCCGGCCAGGCTGGGCTCAACCGTGCCCATGTCGAGTGACAGGGTATCGCTGTAAAGCGGATCTTCCTGCCCGGAACGGCGCCACATTCCCTGTTCTTTGGCGTACGCCTCGATCATCCTGATGTGATCGGCATCGCGACCAGAGAGCTCCAGGTAGCGAAGTGTTTCTCTATCTATCGGGAAAATGGCGCAGGTGCTGCCAAATTCCGGCGACATGTTGCCGAGCGTTGCGCGGTCGGCCAATGGCAGTTCATCGAGGCCGTCGCCGTAAAACTCAACAAATTTGCCCACAACGCCTTTCTTGCGAAGCATCTCAGTGACAGTCAGAACCAGGTCGGTTGCTGTTGTGCCTTCCCGCAGCCTGCCGCTCAATTTGAAGCCGATCACATTGGGAATGAGCATCGTTATCGGCTGTCCCAGCATCGCCGCCTCGGCTTCAATACCTCCCACGCCCCAGCCAAGCACACCGATACCGTTGATCATCGTCGTGTGTGAGTCGGTGCCGACTACCGTGTCGGGATAGGCCCGTCGTATGCCATCTTTTTCAGTGTCAAAAACGACCCGTGCAAGGTACTCAAGATTGACCTGATGCACGATGCCAGTATTGGGCGGCACAACGCGAAAATTTTTGAATGCGCCCTGGCCCCAACGTAAAAACGAATACCGCTCCCGATTTCGGTCGAACTCAATTTTATTATTGAGATCGAGCGAGTCGGCCGATCCGTAACGATCGATCTGCACGGAATGATCAATCACCAGTTCTGCGGGAGAGAGTGGATTAATGCTGTCCGCACTACCTCCAAGCCTGACGACGGCATCGCGCATTGCTGCCAGATCAACAACTGCGGGAACGCCAGTGAAATCCTGCAATATGACTCGACTCGGTGTGAACGAGATCTCCGTGTCGGGGGCGGCATTTGGATTCCAGTTGGCGAGCGCGAGAATATCCTCCCGGGTGACATCTCGGCCGTCTTCAAAACGGAGCAGGTTTTCGAGCAGGATTTTGAGCGAATAGGGAAGGCGATCGACGTGCCCTTCCGTTACTGCGCTGAGCCTGAAGATCTCGTAATCCTTGCCGCCCACGTTGAGTGTGGAACGAGAGCCAAAGCTATCCGTCATTGTGTTCTTCTCCGGGAATAAAAATTTGTCGGGCGAGGGATCGTGGCGAAAAGGACCCATCGCGGGCCCGAATTATAACGCCTTAGCCGGTCTTTCGCATGGTGTCTTCCAGACTGACGGTTCGATCAATTACCGCTCCGCCAAGGCAACGCTCTCCACTGTAAAATACGACAAACTGGCCAGGCGATACGGCGATCTGACGGTTTTCGAAAGTCACGGAAATGCTGCTGTCACCGGCTATTGCGATCGAGCAGGGTTGGTCGCGCTGACGATAGCGGATTTTGGCCGAACAGTCGTAACGTTGTCCCGTCGCCAGTTCCGCGGGCATGCTGTCGATCCAGCTTGGTTGAATCGCCTGCAGCACCATGCTGTAGCGCAAGGGATGTTCACCCTGGGCAACAACGAGCGCATTCTCAGCGATATCTTTTGCTACCACGTACCAGGGCCCATCAGTCGCATCTTGCCGGCCGCCAATACCAAGCCCCTGACGCTGACCCAGCGTGTAGTACATCAATCCCTGATGTGCACCGATTTCAAGTCCTTCCGCAGTCCGGATGGGGCCCGGGTTCGCTGGCAGGAAAGCTTCAAGGAATTTGCGAAAGGGGCGTTCACCAATGAAGCAAATACCCGTGCTGTCTTTCTTGTCGTGAACTGCGAGATTACTGTCTCGCGCAATCTCCCGAACCTCTGACTTTAACAATTCGCCGAGTGGAAAAACGGTAGCACCCAATGCATCTGAGTTCACTGCGTGCAGGAAATAGCTTTGATCCTTGGAACGATCTCTGGCTTTGAAAAGGGCAGCTCTGCCGTCGATATCCACTCTTCTCGCGTAGTGCCCGGTGGCAATCAGATCGCCGTCCAATCGTTTGGCATATTTTAAAAATTCGCCAAACTTGATTTCACGGTTGCAAAGCACATCAGGATTCGGTGTGCGACCGGCGCGGTACTCGTCGAGAAAATTCGAAAATACGCGTTGCCGGTATTCCCGAGCAAAATTAACGTGGTGGAGCGTAATGCCCAATTGCTCGCAGACATTGCGTGCGTCCTGTAGATCATCCGCTGCTGTGCAGTAACCGTCGTCGTCCTCCCAGTTCGTCATGTGCAGAGCCTGCACATCGGCGCCCTGTCGCTTCATTAATATTGCGGCGACGGCGGAGTCTACCCCACCTGATAGCCCAAGGATGACGCGTTTTCCTTTGAATGAATGACCTGACTGTTGCATAGCCGGTCATTCTAACAGCGGAGCGGGAAAGTATAAAAACTCAAGACAGGAGCCCAAGCTCATCGGATTACGTCGTCGCGAGACGCATAAGGTCTTCCTTCGTTCCGCAAGCGTTAATACCCAGGACAGACCACGGCTCGACCCCGGTTAATTTCAAACAAGAGAGGCGTTTGCGAGCACCTGGTAGACGTTGGACTGAATGGGCATGAAATTCGCCAAGAAATCATTCGGCTGCCTTTTCCCCGCGATGTAATCCTCTACGGATCGTAAAACCATCGGATTGCGAAGTTGCCGTTTGCGCTGTCTGATATCGCCCACGCTGTACCAGTGCACTCCGAAAATTCCGTCGTCCAGGTCGCGTTTTGGATTTTCAGAGACAAGCTCGGCGGTATATGCGATGCGAAGGAAGTTTTGTCGACTTTGTGGATGAATCCACAGGTAGACGCCGAGCAGGCCCGTCACAGTTACTTTGCATCCGGACTCTTCCAGCGTCTCGCGAATCGTCGCGTCTTCGGGAGATTCGCCGGCTTCAATGTGGCCGCCGGGCTGATTAACGACTGTAATGCCGGATGAGCGCTCCTCGACCATAAGAAAGTGACCGTCTTTTTCCACGACGGCAGATACTGTCAGATCAGTAGAGAGCATAGTGCTACGGTCTTGAAACTATATGCCGAGCTGGCGGAATTCGATTGCCACTTCGCTTGCTTGCCAGATCTCGTCAAACATTTTTCCGTAAAGTCTGGCAACTGCCGGTTCGTAGGTGTCCGCAATACCTTCCCAGCGCTCATGTTGAAGCCGGTAAACCAGTGCGGTCTCATCAGCGATGCAAAATGATTCGGCGTGGGTTCGAAGGTCCTGGCGTACGTGGCGAAATTCGATGTAAGTGTTCAGGCGGCGCCCAAGATGAACGAAGTTGTTGCCGTTTTTTATCGTCCTTGACGGATTCGCGATAAGCACACGAATTCGGGCGTATGCCTGTGACAGAACAAGGTGCTTGACGATTTCCAGAAAATCGGGATCGTCGTAGATACCCGGATCCAGGTCATGAGTAAATATAGACAGCCTGCGCGTCGCTTCGGTGGCGACATCGTTGACTGCCTGACGCATTTCGTCTTTGGTTGATATAACCCATCGACGACCTTTTTCTCTTGCTGGTTCCATTTGTTGTAGGATTCTTAAGGTATTGAAGCCCCCGGGACCGAAATATTACCGGTCGCCTTAGGGTACGCGGTGCTAACTGTGTCACGTTTTTCCGACAACCTGTGATTGAGAACGGTTCTCATCGGGACGATCACTGGAAGTCAGGCAGCCCGTGCGCAAGGAGCCAGCTGACGAATTCGAGGCCCTCTGGCCTTGCAACAAGGGTTTGAACGGTTTTTCGTGACGCAAAACGTTCCGTACATAGTTCTTGTACCAGCGCCAAAGCCGCGCCCGGGATAGATCGCGACAGTCCGTTCACGAACACCAGGTTGAAACGCGAGGTTTCGCACCAGGCGATGAGCGCCATGCCGTGGACACAAAAATCCTGGCGTCCCTGAAGTACTTCGTTCATTTCGTCGACCGTTGCATGTTCTGGGTCGAGCCATGCCTTGGGATCCGTCACCACCGACCCAAGGACAGTCATGAGTTCCTCATCACTGCACGATTCGTCCATGAGTCGCTGCTCGCGCATTCTTTGTATGGATTCAAGTGCAATTGCCCCGTTCAGTGCTTCTTCCGGACGTAAATCGGGATCGGAGTAAAAAATCGACGCCGCCGGTGCGTCGTCCGAAATTGAGTTTTCGCGGGCAGGCGAATAGACGCGGGAGTACGCCGCGGCGATTTCCATTTTCGTCGGCGCTCGCATGCCGATGGAGTAGGTCATGCAGGGCGTATTTGCTATTCCCCAGTGCGGGATACCGGGCGGCAAATAGAGAACATCGCCCGTAGTGCAGAGACGCTCTTCGGTGGGTTCGAAAGATTCAAGTAATGACAAAGACGTCGCGGAAGAATCCATAGGGATCGATCTATCGTGGCTAATTCGCCAGTCGCGTGAGCCTTGGCCCTGGCACAAGAACACATCGTAATTGTCTTTATGGGGACCGACACTCCCGCCAGGCGTCGCGAAACTGATCATCAGATCATCAAATCTCCAGGATGGGATGAACGGACAGAGGCGAAAATATTTCCTGAAATCCGGCAAATGTTTTTCGATATCCTGAACCAGCAGTGTCCAGTCTTTGTCCGGCAGAACGTTTAGATCGGATTCCGCAAATGGACCCTGCTCGACCCGATAATGAGTTTTGTTGCCAACTCGCTCTGTGATAACGAGCCTCGACTCGACGTCGGACAACGTAGCCAGCCACGCAAGCTCATTCGCATCCAGTGTGGGGAGCTCAAGATCGACCGCGCCCGGCATGAAAACCGGTTGTTTCTGCCAGTGGTTCGCCAGAAAGGTTGTTGGCGATAATGAATGTGGCCAGCGCACGAATTGAAAATATCAGGTCAGGTTCTTTGCAAGATACGCAGCGATACCGATATACGTGGAAGGAGTCAACTTCAGAAGGCGTGTTCTCTCGTCTTCAGGAATCGCCAGAGAATTGATGAACTCGTGCAATAGTTCTTTCGTCACAGCCTGACCACGCGTAAGGGCTTTGAGTTTTTCGTATGGCTCGGGAACGCCGTAACGTCGCATGACGGTTTGAATGGGTTCTGCAAGGACTTCCCAGGCATTATCAACATCACGTGCGATCGCTTCAGGATTCGCCTGCGACTTTCGCAGGCCTTTAATGATTGAACTAATTGCAATGAGAACATAACCAAGCGCTACACCGAAGTTGCGCTGAACAGTGGAGTCCGAGAGGTCGCGCTGCCACCGTGAGACCGGCAATTTCATCGCCATATGATCGAGCATCGCATTAGCCAGGCCCAGGTTTCCCTCCGCATTTTCAAAATCGATAGGATTGACCTTGTGCGGCATTGTGGAAGAACCAACTTCGTCCGCGCTGACTTTCTGCTTGAAATAACCGAGGGAGATGTATCCCCACATATCTCGACAAAAATCGAGAAGAATTGTGTTGTACCGTATCAGCGCATGTGCGTATTCGGCGGTCCAGTCATGCGGTTCAATCTGGGTTGTGTGGGAGTTCGGATCGAGACCCAGTGAGGCTACAAAGCCATTTCCGATTTTCAACCAGTCGGCTTCCGGATAGGCAGCAACATGCGCATTGAAGTTACCGACCGCACCGTTGAATTTTCCACGAATTTCGACCCCGGCCAGTTGGCGGCGCGCGCGCGACAATCGCTCAATGACGTTTGCGATCTCCTTGCCGACCGTCGTCGGACTGGCGGTCTGGCCATGTGTACGTGACAACATGGGCAAAGACGCATAATCGGCGGCCATGGAGAGCAGTTTTGCAGCAAGTTCACGCATTTGCGGTTGCAGGACATCGTCGCGAGCGGACCGAAGCATCAGGGCATAGGAGAGGTTGTTGATGTCTTCCGAGGTGCAGGCGAAGTGAATAAAGTCACTCAGACTTTTGGTTTCCGCGCCAGTCCCGATTTTTTCGCGAATGAAATACTCCACGGCTTTCACGTCGTGGTTGGTGGTGGCCTCGATTGATTTGACGCGCTCAGCATCGTCAGCCGTAAACTTGTCCACAATGTCATTCAGTACGTCCTTCATGACAGAAGAAAGGGCTGGCAATTCGGGAATTTGAGGTTCATCGGCCAGCCATTGTAACCAGCGCACTTCGACGAGAACCCTGTGACGGATGAGGCCGTACTCACTCAAAACGTCGCGCAGGCCGGCGACTTTTTCGGCGTAGCGACCATCGGCCGGGCAGAGTGCTCTGAGTTTGCTTCGTTCCATAATTACATCGAGACCGAACTTGGCGCCTGATACTAGACACTGGCGCGCAAAACGCGAATCATACACCAAAGTTGCCCAGTCATTGGACGGCGAAACGCGATTCGTGCGCCGGGAGTTAAGAAGGAAATGAGCAAGGAATCACTACGCACTGTGCGCGACAGCATGGGCGAACTTCAGGTCCCCGAAGACGCACTTTGGGGCGCGCAAACCCAGAGGGCTGTCGATAATTTTCCGATCAGCGGAATTCGCATGCCGCGCCGGTTCATCGAGGCGCTCGGGCTTGTGAAATGGGCGGCGGCGGGGGCCAATGCTGAATTGGGATTAGTGACATCCGATCGGGCTGTTGCTATTCAAAAAGCCGCTCTCGAGGTAGCGATGGGCGGTCATGATGATCAGTTCCCCATTGACGTCTTCCAAACCGGTTCCGGCACGAGTTCCAATATGAATGCCAACGAGGTCATTTCGACGCTCGCGACGGGCTACCTTGGAACGGCCGTCCATCCAAACGACGACGTCAACATGAGTCAGAGCAGCAACGACGTGATACCCACCTGTGTACACGTCAGTGCCGCCATCGGCATCCAGGACAAGCTATTGCCGGCGCTCAAGCACCTGTCGGTGATTCTCGAGAAGAAGGCCAGAGAAACTGATTCGATAGTCAAAACAGGTCGTACTCACCTCATGGACGCGATGCCGGTCACGATGGGCCAGGAGCTCGATGGCTGGCGCTCACAAATCGATCATGCCGGTGACCGACTCCGGGACACGATGAAGCGGCTGACGAAGCTTGCGCAGGGCGGCACCGCCGTCGGTACAGGCATCAATGCCCATCCGAAGTTTGGTATCAAGGTCGCAACCTTGCTCGCAGAGCGTACTGGCGTGAAATTCAGCCAGGCGGACTCGCTTTTTGAGAGTCTGAGCAGCCAGGATGCCGCCGTTGAGGCATCCGGTCAGCTGAGAGTGCTTGCAGTCAGTCTTACGAAAATAGCGAATGACCTGCGCTGGATGAATGCAGGCCCGCTGGCCGGAATCGGCGAGATTGCGCTGCCGTCTCTGCAGCCAGGGTCAAGCATCATGCCGGGCAAAGTCAACCCGGTTATTCCCGAGGCGGTCGCGATGGTGTGTGCCCAGGTGATTGGCAACGACGCAACCATTGCAATGGCGGGTCAGTCAGGCAATTTCCAGCTCAATGTCATGCTTCCGGTTGTCGCACACAATCTTTTGCAAAGCATCGAGATTCTGTCGAATGCCTGTGTCTGCCTTGCGGACAAAGCAATCAAGGGTTTTACCGTAAATCACGAGAACATCAAGAAAGCCCTCGATTGCAACCCGATCCTGGTTACCGCGTTGAATCCGGTGATTGGCTATGAAAAGGGCGCCGCGATCGCCAAGAAAGCGTATGCCGAAGGCCGACCTGTGAAAGATGTTGCCCGCGATGAGACAGACCTGACTGACGATGAACTCGATCGCTTGCTGGATCCGACCGGTCTAACGGAAGGCGGCATTAAACACTAATGCCGGATTTGTTGAAGTCTATCAGCGCTGCCGAAATCAGACGGCGGCTCTCGGGGACGCGCAGCCCGGCGAATCCGTTAGCTGTCGACCAGTCCGACATCAGCGGTCGCCTGTCAGCAATTCTGCTGCGTAACCTGACGGAAAACCTTCGACCCGCTGCGGTACTGATACCCATCATCGAACGTCGGCACGAACTTGCCGTGCTGTTAACCGAGCGATCGTCGGCTCTGAAGCACCATGCGGGCCAGGTGAGTTTCCCCGGTGGAGGAATGGAGGACGGCGACACGGACATCGTGGCGACGGCATTGCGGGAAGCGCACGAAGAGGTCGGTATTCATCCCCACGAGGTCGACGTCGCAGGATTCCTCAATCCCACGCCAACGATCACGGGTTTCGTGGTCACACCGGTCATCGGTTTCGTGCGGGAGAGCTTCCGATTGTCAGTAGAACCCAGAGAGGTCCGGGCGGCGTTCGAGGTGCCACTGGATTTCCTGATGGATTCCCGCAATCAGGAGCATTCTGAACGGGAATTCGAGGGCAACACCATTCCGGTAGTGACTTTTCAATACGATGGTCATCGCATCTGGGGTGCGACGGCAGGCATGCTGGTCAGTTTACGACGATTACTGGCAACTTAATTAATATTAATAATCAATACGATATGAAATCAATAGAGAAGTTACTCGAAGTAATGGCCAGGCTTCGGGACAAGTCTGAGGGTTGCCCTTGGGATCTGGATCAAAACTTCTCGACGATAGTCCCGTATACGATCGAAGAAGCCTACGAGGTCGCTGATGCGATCGCTCGCGAAGACATGGATGCCTTGAGGGACGAGCTGGGTGATCTCCTGTTTCAGGTCGTGTTTCACGCTCAAATGGCCGCTGAGCGTGGCCACTTTGACTTCTCGGACGTCGCTGCGGGGATCTGCGAAAAGATGATCCGGCGCCATCCGCATGTTTTCGGCAACGAGAAAGAGCGGGCGGCGGGGGCGGCAAAGGGTGCCTGGGAACAAATCAAGGCGGCCGAAAGGGCAGAGAAAAATAAAAGTGACCGGAATAGCGCCATGGACGGGGTTGCGGCCGCATTGCCCGCACTGAAGCGGGCTCAAAAGCTCGGCAAGCGCGCATCAGCAGTAGGTTTTGACTGGCCGGATACTCAGGGTGTGCGCGCCAAGATAGCCGAGGAACTGGCCGAATTGTCGTCTGCCGAGTGTGCGGGCAGGCAACAGGACGTCAATGAAGAACTGGGCGATCTCCTGTTTGCCGTGGTTAATCTTGCCCGGCACCTGAAAGTCGACCCTGAGCAAGCGCTGAGCGACGCGAACCGGAAATTCGAACGTCGTTTTCGCCTGATGGAAGCCGATGCAGACAGCGAGAACCTGAAGCTCTCAAATCTCGACATCGATGCACTCGAACTCCGGTGGCAGGACGCCAAGAAGAAGGCGGACCATTAGCACGAACTAATCATTCAGCTGAAACGCCGGCTCATGAATTAAACAGCCGGTTTCGAAATGCAATGTCGATTCGTCAGAGTATCCCCAACGCTCGCAGCGATCGAATAACCAGATCCTTTCGCAGTGGGGCCTGTTCGGCGCGATCCATTTGCATATTCATTGCGAATAGCCAGGTCTGGTCATTCCTCTGGACGTAACCGACGTACCAACCTACGCCAAGCCCGGCACCTGCCCAACCAGTCTTCGCATGAAGTGTATACTCTGCCGATTCTTCATCCTGCATAATCTCTTTGACAATATCGATATGCTCACGTCGATACGGTATCGAGTAATCAACCAGATGCCGAAGAAAATCAACCTGCTCAACAGCTGAGATCTGCAGATCACCGTTTAGCCAGAACTGATCGACCCGATCGCCGACTCGCTGATTTCCATAGCCGACACTTTCGAGCTCGGCAATGTATCTGCGACCTTCGACTCGCCGCGCAACTTCCTGATAACACCATACGCAGGAGACCCTGAATGCACTCTGAAGTGTCTGATCACGATTCCAGGCTGGAATGCCCCGATCTGTCCCATCCCATTTGAACAACGATTCTTTCGTTGAAACGATGCCAGAGTCCAGTGCGATCAAGGTGTTGAAGATCTTGAAAGTTGATGCCGGCGATAATCGGACCGTTGACCGTTCCTCGTTGTAGACATGCCGAATTTCCCCGTCAAAAGATGCGATCACTAAAGTTCCGGTGACTCCTTCAGACTGAAATATGTCGCCAACGGGATCGACGATCGTATCGCCTGAAGCGGCGGATGCGATCATTGTGCCAATCCATAGAATTACGAATTTCGACAAAATGCCCTCCTTTCCATCGATGACGGAGTCCCAAAATGACACGGATTTGGCCTAATCGCGAATTGGTGAAATCGTAGCACTTTCGAGATCTTTTCCAAATGCGAGCCCGGGTATTCAGTCGGCCCGATGGTCAAAATCCAGTGCATTCATCCGGCGTTCAGTTTCAGGCACAAAAAGCGCCGATATGTTCAGGCACGGTTCATTGGCTTCGGTCTATTCTTTGCCCCAGGCTCGAAAAAGGTTCGGGTCATGTAACGAAAGAGTGGAGAATGATCATGAACGGGAAATCCTGGTTATCGACAGTATCGGGGCTGGCCATTACATCATTGGTCCTGGTTGCAGGATCGGCCAACGCATCAGACTATGCGTATAGCAAGGGACGAAACAACGCGGTCTACGACTACGCGAAAGTCCTGAGCGTTACACCGGCCATCCGATATGTGACCGTCACCTCGCCGGTTAAGGAGTGCTGGGACGATGTTGACCGCTACAGCGTTCGCGACCGCGACCCGGGCCGCGCGGGCAAAACGCTGTTCGGTGCAATTGTCGGTGGGGTTATTGGCCACCAGTTCGGCAGCGGCAGCGGCAACAACGCCGCGACGATTGCCGGGAGCCTGATCGGGGCATCAGTCGCCAACGATTCCAGTCGTGGTCGCGGTTACAGCACCACGGAGTATTCACGTCCTGTCAGGCGTTGTGAGACGAACTACCAGTCTCATCAGGAAGAGCGTATCGACGGCTACGATGTGATTTACAGTTATCACGGCCGTAAATACGCGACGCGAACGCCTTTCGATCCGGGCAATAAATTGAAAATCCGGGTTGATGTCAGGCCAGCTTCGTAGTCGTTGCTGATACCCAACATGTCGCCGGTTTCGAGTGTGACGGACCCCGTTGCAATCGGACCGGTGACATACCACACTTGCCAGATATGCTCATCGTTCACCGGGTTCGAACCATGCGACTGATTAACAACCTGCTCCTTTGCGTCATCTTGCTTTGCACGACGGAAGCGGCGATTGCGTTGCAGGGTGATCACGAGTCGGCCCCGGCATCCAAGCCAGGCTTCGTTGATGGAACCACGGGACTGGAGCCATTCCAGAACGGTGGTATGACCCTGAGCCAGGCGGTTGAGCAGGTCAGGCGACAGTACGACGGGCAGATTGTCAGTGCTGAAACCAAAGTAAGCGGTAATACCGAAACCCATATCATCAAAGTCCTTACGCAGGATGGGACAGTGAAAACTGTCAGGGTTCCCGGGCGTCGCCTTAACTGACCTTAGGAGCTCTACCATGCGATTGCTGGTAATCGAAGACGATGCAACCGTTCGGGAATCGCTGTGCCGCCAGCTAAAAGACGCTGGTTTTGCGATCGAGCAGGCCGCGGATGGAAAAGAAGGACTGTATTTTGCGCTGGAGTATCCCATCGACCTGGCTATAGTCGACCTGGGCCTGCCGGAAATATCTGGTCTCGACGTCATTCGTGAAATTCGTGCCAAAGGTAAGACCTATCCGGTTTTGATTCTTACCGCGCGCGATCGATGGGAAGACAAAGTCGATGGCCTGGACGCCGGTGCTGATGACTACGTCGTCAAACCATTTCATTATGAAGAAGTGTCTGCTCGCGTGAATGCTTTGCTGCGCAGGGCAGGCGGCTGGGCCTCCTCGGTACTCAGTGCAGGACCGGTGAAACTGGATATCGCGCGCCAGGAGCTTAAAGTTAATGGAGCGAAGATAGAGCTAACCAGTTACGAGTACCGGATCATTGAACATTTAATGATGCGGGCAGGCGAAGTCATCTCCAAAACCGAACTTACGGACCGGCTTTACGACCAGGATTTCGAACGTGACAGCAATGTCATCGAAGTCTTCATCGGCCGGCTGCGAAAGAAGATGGATCCAGACAACTCAGTCAAGCCAATCGAAACCTTGCGTGGACGTGGTTATCGGTTCGCCCTGGAACGAAACCAGGCTGAATGATTCCCGTTTCCTCGCTTAGCGCCAGGCTTCTCTTATCCGTCAGCCTTTTGCTTGTCTTTTTCTTTGGAGTAACGATTGTCGTGCTGAATTCGGCGTTCAGCGAGGCGGGCGAACAAGCCCAGGAAGATATTCTTGACGGCCAACTCATGGCGCTCATTGCTGCCGCGGAGCCGAATGAGCGCGGCGAGCTCGAGATGCCCGCCGATCTCAGCGAACCCCGGTTCTCCAATCTCGGGTCCGGGCTCTTCGGCGCATTGACGGATGAAAGTGAATTTCCTGTTTGGACGTCCCGTTCGTCCCTTGGTATCGACGTGCCTTATGGGTCGCGACCGGCAGCCGGAACGAGGATCTTCTCGCGCGTCGAACTCGAAGACGGGACGCCATTGATGGCCTTGAGCCTGCACGTGCAGTGGGAACTGGCTACCGGTAATCTGAAGCCGTATACATTCAGCGTGGCGCAAAGCCTGGATTCTTTCAACGCGCAGTTAGCCGCTTTTCGTCGCCAGATATTTACCTGGTTCGCGGCCGTCGCGCTGATCATGTTGTTCTCCATTTCAATCGTCATGCGAGGCCTCCTGAAACCCCTTCGCAAAATCGAGTCCGAGATTTCAGATGTCGAGAGTGGCAGACGCCAGTCGTTGTCGGAAGACTTTCCCGATGAGCTGTCGGGCGTCGCGAGGAACATGAATCTATTGATCGGTAGTGAGCGGGGCCGTTCAGATCGCTACCGTTATACGCTGGACAACCTTGCCCACAGCCTGAAAACGCCCTTGGCGGCGATTCGCGCCGTGCTGAGTGAACAGCCATCGAATGAGGGTACCGAAAAGATCGAAACGCAAATCGAGCGCATGAACGATATCGTTCGGTATCAGTTGAGTAAGCCGGCAGCCGAACAGCGAAAGACTTTCGGCGTCGTCGCCGTGGCAATTGATAAGGAACTCAAGAAGCTCGTTGACGGGCTAAGCAAGGTATACACCGACAAGAATCCCACTATCGAAGTCGATGTATCCGATGGCATCCTGTTCAGGGGCGAAACGGGTGATTTCCTTGAGCTGGCCGGTAACCTTTTGGATAACGCCTGCAAGTCGTGCAAATCAACTGTGAAGCTAAGCATTCGACCTCTCGCCGGCCAAGCCGCGGAATTTGGCGGCATGCGACTTGTTGTCGAGGACGACGGCCCTGGTATTCCAGAAAACGCCAGGGAAACGTTGCTGCAGCGTGGTATGCGCCTGGATGAGAGTGCGCCGGGGCAGGGCATTGGACTTGCTGTAGTAGCGGACATTGCCGCGTCTTACAGCGGCAATGTCAAGATTTCGGAATCATCTCTGGGCGGAGCGAAAATCGCAGTGTCCGTTAATCCTTCTTGATCGCGTCGCTGAGGTCGAGCAAAGGCCTGATCAAATCAAGAGGCAACGGGAAGATAATGGTGTTGGTCCTGTCTCCAGCCACTTCCTTCATTGTCTGCAAATAACGTAGTTGCAAGGCCTGTGGCTGGCCTTGAAGAAGTTTCGCGGCATCTGCAAGGATACCGGCTGCCTGGCGTTCACCCTCAGCAGCAATAACTTTCGCGCGCCTTGCACGCTCGGCTTCCGCTTGCTGCGCAATCGATCGAATCATGCTCTCGTCCAGGTCGACGTGCTTGATCTCGACATTGGCAACCTTGATGCCCCAATTGTCGGTGCGCTTGTCCAGGATTCCCTGGATGTCCGCATTCAATTTGTCGCGTTCTGACAGCATATCGTCCAACTCGTGCTGGCCAAGAACGGATCGTAGCGTCGTCTGTGACAGCTGGCTGGTTGCCTCAAATACGTTGGCTACCTGGATGACCGCTTTTTCGGGGTCAACAATTCGAAAATAGATAACCGCATTTACCTTCACAGATACGTTGTCGCGAGAAATCACATCTTGAGTTGGCACGTCCATGACGATGACGCGCAGATCGACCTTCGTCATTACCTGTACGAATGGGAACAGCAGTATCAATCCCGGCCCTTTAACTTTCTGAAACCGGCCGAGGAAGAACACGACGCCGCGCTCGTACTCTTTGAGAATCTTGACCGCGTTAAAAAGAATAACCGCGGCGACAATGGCGAATACGCCTATGGCTGTTACTGGCATGTTGGTTCCTTAATCGTCATTTCAGGTTTCAGGCTGCACATTGACTGATTGTGCAGGTTCAATAGGTTCGACATCGAGCACCAGACCGTTCATGCGACTGACAGTGACACGCTGGTCCTTTTCAATCCGCAAGTTGCTTCGGGCAGCCCAGGCTTCACCCTCTAGCCACACGCGTCCGTCGCCATCGAACGACTCCATTGCGACGCCTTCGCCGCCCACAATCCGCTCACGTCCGCTCACGGCGCCCCGACGCCGAAACTTGAGCAAATACGTGACCAGCCAGAGCAGGATTCCGCCCATTGCGACCGCGAGCGAGATGACGAAGGTGATGGAAATGCCGAACCCGGGAATGCCGCTGTCGAACATCATGATCGAGCCGAAAATCAGCGCCACGATCCCGCCGAGCCCAAGGGCGCCGAAACTCGGTACAAACGCCTCGGCAATAATCAGGATCATGCCAACAATGATCAACGCGAGGCCCGCGTAGTTGACGGGCAATACCTGTAACGCGTAAGCCGCCATCAGCAGACAGATAACACCGGCGACGCCGGGCAGGATCGCACCGGGGTTATAGCCTTCGAACATCAGTCCATAAAGGCCGATCATGAGCAGGAGGATGGCGATTTCGGGGCTGGCGATAGCGTTCAAAATTTTCAGGCGCCAGCTGGGTTCGATGATTTCGACGACGACCGCTTCGGTGTCGATCGTGAAAGATTCATTGTTTACCGTTACTTCGCGACCATTGATCGCCAGAAGCAGGTCGGTGCGATTGTTTGCAATGAGATCAATGACATTCTTTTCAAGCGCTTCAGTCGCCGTCAAAGTCGCTGCGTGCCGAACTGCGTCTTCAGCCCAGTCGGCGTTGCGGCCATGCGCTTCTGCAAGACCACGAATGTAAGATATTGAGTCGTTTAGGACTTTGCGTTCCATCGCCGTCGAGGATCCGTTTTCCTGTTCACCAGAATCAGTCTCTTCTGCGGTTTCTTCACTGTCACCGTCTGCGCCGTCATTTGGTGACGATGCCGGTTCGTCTTCTTCGCCAGGCGAAAGATCGTCACCCGTCAATGACACCGGCGTTGCCGCGCCAAGATGCGTGGTTGGGGCCATCGCTGCTACGTGGCTGGCGAGCAGGATATAAGTCCCCGCGCTATCAGCCCTTGCGCCCCCAGGCGATACGTAAGTCACGACAGGTACCTTGGATCCCAGGATTGCCTGCACGATATCGCGCATCGGTGTGAC
Source organism: Pseudomonadota bacterium (assembly GCA_027621915.1). GTDB lineage: Bacteria > Pseudomonadota > Gammaproteobacteria > Steroidobacterales > Woeseiaceae > SZUA-117. The sequence goes on along the minus strand of JAQCAD010000014.1, from coordinate 6,427 downwards.
CAGACCTCCGGGTGTGTCCATACGGATAATGATGACGTTGGCACCTCGCTCCTCGGCCTCTTCTATGCCGCCGATGATGTACTCCGCTGTCGCCACGCCAAGCGCGCCCTCGAGGTCCAGAACAATGGCGGTGCCATCCGCTCTCGCCGTGGAGGAAAGCGCAATCAGGGACAAGGTCGTTAAACTGATCAACGACCTGAAGTATGCGTTTGCTTGTCGTGCGAATTCAGGCATCACGATCATCATAACAGGGCTCATTTCCTTTGGGAGGCCAATTTAGCGGGCTTTGTGTGGCAAGCGGGAAGTGGCATGCTTCGCCTTTCCAAAACCTGCGGGAAGCTATGTTCATTCGTTTTATCACCACTGGCGGCACCATCGACAAAGTCTATTTTGACGCGCTAAGCGAGTTCGAAATCGGCGATTCACCAATCGCGGCGATCCTTACCGACGGCCTCGTCAGTTTTGACTACGACGTCGTCCCGATGTTCCGAAAAGACAGTTTGGAACTGACGGATGATGATCGACTTGAACTGAAGAACTTTATTGCTGCAGACGATGCGGCGCTATACGTAGTCACACACGGCACCGATACGATGGTCGAAACCGCGAACGCGCTCTCCGGGATCCTGGGCAAGACGATTGTGCTGACCGGCGCATTGAGTCCGGCGCGTTTCAAGACCACGGACGCGATCTTTAACATTGGAATGGCAGTGGCGGCGGTCCAGACAGCGGAGCCGGGCGTCTACATCGCGATGAGCGGTCAGGTGTTTTCGGCCGGCGGAGTCAAAAAGAATCGGGAAGAGAATCGTTTCGAGTCCACCTGAAAAGGGGTCGGAACCATTTTTCAGACTATTCCGAAATTAGCGAATATTGCATCCGACCCCTGAATTTAACCCTGGTTTTGAAATGCCTGGTGAACAATATCGTCAGGCGGCCCTGGCGATTTCGAATCAAAGTTCGAAGCTGATGCCCTGTGCCAACGGCAGGTCCTTGCCGTAGTTGATTGTGTTCGTCTGACGTCGCATGTAAGCCTTCCACGAATCCGAGCCCGCTTCCCGGCCACCGCCGGTTTCTTTCTCGCCACCGAACGCTCCACCAATTTCAGCGCCTGATGTACCGATGTTGACGTTCGCGATGCCACAGTCCGAGCCTGCATTGGAAAGGAAATACTCGGCATGCTGAAGGTTGTCGGTGAATATCGCTGAAGACAAACCTTGCGCGACGCCATTTTGCATCGCAATCGCCTCGTCCAGATCTTTGTACGTCATTAGGTAAAGAATCGGACCAAAGGTTTCGGTCTGCACGATCTCCCAATCGTTTTTGACAACCGCTATTGCCGGCGATATGAAGTTACCCGGCCCATCAACGCGCTTTCCACCGCACAAAACATCACCGCCGGCTTTCTCTACCTCAGCGATGGCGGCCTCGACCCGTGCAACAGCCGATTCGTCAATCAAAGGGCCCATTAACGTCTTCTTATCCAATGGATCGCCGATACGAACCTGCCCATAGGCATTCACAAGTTTCACTTTCAATTCGTCAAATCGCGATTCGTGACAGATGATCCGGCGCGTCGAGGTACAGCGCTGGCCAGCTGTCCCAACGGAGCCGAATACGATTCCGGGCACAGCAATATCCAGGTTTGCGTACTCATCCACGATGATTGCATTGTTGCCGCCGAGCTCGAGTAACCACTTACCCATTCGTGACGCAACTCTTGCGCCAACTTTCGTCCCTACAGCGCACGAACCGGTGAATGAAACGAGGTCGACACGCCTGTCATCGACAAACTGCTGTGCAAGATTGTTCTCACCATCGTTGAACAGGTAAAAAACTTCCGGGAAGCCAGCGTCTTTCAAAGCGGCGTTAACAATTTTCTGAACGGCCACTCCGCACAACGCTGCTTTAGGTGAAGGCTTCCAGATATTGACGTTGCCACAGATGGCCGCGATGCACGCGTTCCATGACCAGACCGCGACCGGGAAATTGAATGCCGTGATCGTGCCCACAACTCCCAGCGGATGCCATTGCTCATACATGCGATGATTGGGTCGCTCGGAATGCATCGAGTTGCCATACAACATGCGCGACTGACCGACCGCAAAATCGCAGATATCGATCATTTCCTGAACTTCGCCGTCACCCTCAGCTTTGATCTTGCCCATTTCGAGGGTGACAAGACTGCCCAGCGCATCTTTGTTTTCGCGTAGTGCGTGGCCGATCAGGCGCACAGCCTCACCACGGGCCGGAGCGGGAACTTTTCGCCACTCCAGAAAGGCCGTGCGGGCCTGCGTCACGAGCTGCTCGTATTCAGCCTGCGTGGTGGAGCGAACGCTGGCTATCACCTTACCGGTTGCCGGGTTGATCGACTCAATGAGCCTGGCAGATTTATCTTCGAGCGACTTTGAGCCCAGCCAGGTACCAGGATTCGTCTCGGCCAGGCCCAGTTTCTTCAAAATATCTTGCATGGAATTCCCCGAAATACAGCGTTTGAATCGCAATCGGCGGTGTGAATGGGCCGTTTGCAGCAGGCGCGCATTGTGCCAATCTACCCGCCGCCTTTCCAGACACTTTTCAGGCGAATCAGGCAGGCGGAGCACAGCTGCAAATCGTCAGGCGGGAAATGGCATCAGCGTGATCCGAACAACCGAACGTAAGCGCCTGATTGCACGAGAAACTTTTGCGTCCTTCCGGTGCATGGGGCATAGTCCGCGAACCAAGCTTTGCAGCTTTCGTATCCGTACGCACCAGGTTGAATTCCGTTGACACGTCCCGACTTAAACGCCGACTGGCAACCAGCCAGCTGGCAATCGCTTTCTGCCGAACAGCAGCCAAATTATCCCGACAAGGTAGCGCTGGATAAAGCCATCGGTGAACTGAGTCGCCTGCCGCCAATCGTGACCTCGTGGGAAATCGAGGCGCTTAAGGAACAGATCGCAAAGGCCCAGCGTGGCGCGGCGTTTGTCCTGCAGGGTGGCGATTGCGCCGAAAGTTTCGATGACTGCACGTCGGAAAATATTGTTGCGAAGCTGAAGATTTTGCTCCAGATGAGCCTGGTCATGCTGTACGGACTCAAGAAGCCGGTGGTTCGAGTCGGCAGAATGGCTGGTCAGTACGCCAAACCGAGATCGGCGGATATGGAAACCCGTGACGGAATTGAACTGCCCAGCTATCGCGGCGACCTGGTTAATCGCAATCCGTTTACCAAAGAAGACCGCATTCCCGATCCGACACTGATACTTCGCGGTTACGAACGGGCAGCGCTCACATTAAATTTTGTCCGTTCGCTCATTGATGGCGGGTTTGCCGATCTCCATCATCCGGAAAACTGGGATCTCGACTGGGTCGGTCATTCGGAAACGGCGGACAGCTATCATGAAATTGTTCGTTCGATTTCCGACTCCCTGGATTTCCTGGAATCAATCTCCGGTCGCGCGGTTCATGAAACGCAGCGTGCCGATATTTACGCGGCACACGAGGGTCTGCATCTCAGCTACGAGCAGTCGCAGACTCGGTACCTGGACCATCGCAATCGCTGGTACAACCTGACGACCCATTTCCCTTGGATTGGCATGAGGACCGCGAAGCTTGACGGCGCGCATGTCGAATTTTTCCGTGGTATTTCCAATCCCATGGGCATAAAAATCGGGCCCGGAATGACCAGTGAATGGCTGAAAGGATTGCTGGGCGTACTGAATCCGGACAATGAGCCGGGGCGAATCAGCCTGATTCACCGATTTGGCGCCAAATCAATTGAAAAAGGGTTGCCACCACTGATCGAAGCAGTTCGAGAGACCGGTTCGCCGGTGCTGTGGATCTGCGATCCCATGCATGGCAATACCGAAAGCACGGCGGACGGCACAAAAACACGACGATTCGATAATATCGTAGGCGAGCTGGAGACCGCGTTCAATGTCCATGAATCCATGGGCAGCTATCTCGGTGGCGTTCATCTCGAGCTGACTGGCGAAAATGTAACCGAGTGCACTGGCGGTGCCCGCGGATTGACAGATGGCGATCTTGCGCGAGCCTACAAATCGCCGGTCGATCCGCGGCTGAACTATGAGCAGGCGATGGAAGTGGCGATGCGAATTGCGGGCCTGTCCAAGGCAAGCGGGAAGTAATACCGCGAATTCGATCGTCCCCGGGCCCATGCGTTGCGGGTATGGATCATGGCGCGTAACATTTCGCGCTTTCATGTCGCAGAACTAATTGTAATATTTCACTTTAACTAATTGTCTTTAATCTTTGTTTTTAAACGAGTTATTTAGATGAATCAGCGCCTTGAAATTCTGGGCTTCGGGGCACCTGACCAGGATGAAATACTTAGCGAGGAAGCAGGGGCTTTCATTGCTGCTTTGACCGCAAAATTCCGGCCGCGAGTCGACGCCGCACTCGCCGCCCGTGCAGAACGCCAGACCGCGATCAACAACGGTGTGATGCCGGATTTTCTGGCCGAAACTCAAAGTATCCGGGAGTCCGACTGGCACGTCGGAGAAATACCCGTCGACCTGTCGGATCGACGGGTGGAGATAACCGGTCCTACTGATCGCAAGATGATCATCAACGCGCTCAATTCGGGTGCAAAAGTATTCATGGCGGACTGCGAGGACTCGCTGACGCCCACGTGGACCAATGTCATCCAGGGACAATTGAACCTGCGTGACGCGGTTCGGCGTGACATCGCGCATGAATCAAACGGCAAGTATTACGCGCTCAATGCGGACACGGCAACGCTGATTGTCCGGCCCCGGGGGTGGCACCTGGTAGAGAAACACCTGCTGCTCGATGGGGTAGCTGTGCCCGGTGCGCTCGTCGATTTCGGACTTTATCTCTGGCACAACGCCGCAGAACTAAAGAAACGTGATTCCGGGCCTTATTTTTATTTGCCCAAGCTTGAATCGCACGTGGAAGCCAGACTCTGGAACGACGTTTTTTGCTTCGCGGAGGAACAGGGCGTGGTTGGCACCCATGAGATTAAGGCGACTGTACTCATCGAAACCATTCTCGCCGCGTTTGAAATTGATGAAATTCTTTACGAGCTTCGTGACTACATCGTTGGTATGAATTGCGGACGCTGGGACTACATTTTCAGCTTCATCAAGAAATTCAGCCGGTTCCCGGAGTTCGTACTGCCGGACAGAAGCGAGGTTACAATGGACACTCACTTCCTTCGCTCGTATTCAAAGTTGGTCATCAAAACCTGTCATAGGCGCGGCGCGTATGCCATCGGTGGCATGGCGGCGCAGATTCCGATTAAGAATGATCCGGACGCGAATGAACTGGCTATCGCCAGGGTGCGTGCGGACAAGGAGCGTGAGGTGGCCGATGGGCACGACGGCACGTGGGTCGCTCACCCTGGTCTGGTACCAGTCGCGATGGAGATCTTTGATGCTTACATGCGGGGCTCGAATCAGCTGGAGCGAAAAAGGGAGGACGTACATGTTAAAGCAGCAGACCTTCTGCAGGTCGTAAAGGGAAAAATCACAGACGTTGGATTGCGAAACAACATCAGTGTTTCGCTGCAATACCTGGCCGCCTGGCTTGACGGAAACGGGTGCGTGCCGATCAACAACCTCATGGAGGACGCCGCCACGGCAGAAATATCCCGTGCCCAGTTGTGGCAATGGATTCATCATGCGACGGGCGTGCTCGATGAGGGGATCAATATCACTTACGAGCTGTTCAGGACGCTGTTACGCGAAGAGATGGATAAAATTCGAGATCAAGTCGGAGAGGGTGCATTTGACGCCGGTCAATATCGACGTGCTGCGAAATTGCTCGATCAGCTGGTTGAGGAAGATGATTTTGCTGAATTCCTGACTCTTATCGCCTATCAGGAAATTGACTGATTTCCGGGCGCAATGTCACTGTACCGATTTCGCGCAACAATATACGGCACTTTGACGGAGCAAAAAACGAAATATGCATTACGACCACATCACATTGCCGCAGGCAGGCGAAGCAATAACGATTAACGCCGATCACAGTATTAATGTGCCCGATCGGCCGATCATCCCTTACGTTGAGGGCGACGGAATCGGCATCGACGTTACTCCTGTGATGATAGATGTCGTCAATGCTGCAGTGACGCTGGCCTACGGCGCTGACCGGGAGGTCCAGTGGATGGAGGTCTACGCAGGAGGCAAAGCTGCAGCGCTTTATGGCAATGATGATTTTCTGCCTGATGAAACGCTGCATGCTCTGCGACAGTTTGTTGTGTCGATCAAGGGCCCATTGATGACACAGACCGGCGGCGGTATTCGGTCCCTGAATGTGGCGATTCGCCAAACAATGGATCTGTACGCGTGCGTGCGGCCAATTCGATATTTCCCAGGCGTGGTTACACCGATGAAGGATTCCAACCTTGTCGACATGACGGTTTTTCGCGAGAACACAGAAGACATCTACGCTGGCATCGAATTTC
>JAQCAD010000101.1 GCA_027621915.1 Pseudomonadota bacterium | reverse complement strand
CGCCTGCTGAGCGTATTGCAAGGTCTTTTCCGCCGCGTCCAGGTACCGTGTTTCGCCAAGCAGAAATCCGAGGCGTTGCAGCGCGAAGGCAGCCACGCCGTTGCCGGACGGCGTGGCATCGTCTGCAAGGGATTTGGGTCGGTGCATCAGTTTTTCATGATCATCTGCGGTGAAGAAAAAACCGCCGCTTGAGTCATCATAGAAATGCCTGAGCAAGAGTTCGGCAAGTTCGATTGCGAATGCCAGTTGCTGGCTGTCCCACTTTGCCTGTAACAGGCAGAGCAGTGCGTCCAGCATGAACGCATGATCGTCAAGATACGCCGGGAACTTTGCCTGACCATCTTTGAAGCTCGCCAGCAAGCGACCGTCGTGCATCAGGTTGGCCTCGACAAAATCTGCGGCCCGCCCGGCCGCCTCGATCAGGTCAGGCCGTTCCAGTGCCTGCCCGGCGATCGCGAATCCCCTGATGGCCAGCGCGTTCCATGACGTGAGTTGCTTCTCGTCGCGTTCAGGCGCGATTCGTTTTTCGCGCGCTGCAAGGAGTGTCGCCCGCGCCTTGTTAACCAGCTCAATAACCTTTGCTTCGGGTTTGCCGACGTCATCGCCGACTGATTTGGCTGTTGCACGGACTGTCAGGTGCCAAAGACCTTCGAAATTCGGCTCGGCGTCCAGACCGAAATAGCGTTCGATGACTTCGAATTCTTGAGCCGGCAACAGCGCGCGCACTTCATCCGGCGTCCACACGTAGTATTTGCCTTCATGACCTTCCGAGTCGGCATCGCGAGTGGAATAAAAACCTCCGTTAGGTGCCTGCATATCACCCAGCATCCAGTCCGCCGTCTCGTTGGCCGTTTTCGCAAACAGCGCCTCGCCGGTGACCAGGCTGGCTTCGGCGTATAGCGCGAGCAGCGGTCCATTGTCATAGAGCATCTTTTCGAAATGCGGGATTTGCCAGTACCGGTCAACAGAGTAACGGCTGAATCCACCGCCCAGGTGATCGTAGATCCCACCTTCAGCCATGCGCGCGAGTGTCAGTGACACCATGAACAGCGCTTCGACATCCGGTTCGGAAGTATGCGCGCCCGCGCGCCAGTGCCGCAGCAGCCGATCGAGTGTCGTCGGGTGCGGAAATTTCGGCGCGGTTCCAATGCCGCCATATTCCCGATCGAAGCTCGCGGCGATTTTTACCCGTGCCGAATCGATGGGCGATTTGCCGGGCGTCTGGCCAGACGATGCACCGGGCTCGAGTCGGCTGAAAATATTCGCCAGTTGCTCTCCCTGGCTTTTGACCTCATCCGGTTTTTCCCTGAAGTACTGCGCGACGCGCGTCAGCAACTCCTGGAAGGAAGGCAGGCCATGCCGTGATTTGTCGGGGAAATAGGTACCTCCAAAAAATGGTCGCTGGTCATCGGGGTCCACGAACATCGTCAGGGGCCATCCACCCGGGCGTTGGGTCAGCAGTTGGTGCGCGGTCTGGTAGATACGATCAATGTCGGGCCGCTCCTCGCGGTCAACCTTGATATTGACGTAAAGCTCGTTCATGAGCTTCGCCGTTTCCTCGTCCTCGAAAGACTCGTGCGCCATCACGTGGCACCAGTGACAGGCGGAATAACCGACCGAAAGCAGAATGGGCTTGCCTTCCTGCCGCGCCAGTTCAAGTGCTTCGGTGCCCCAGGGGTGCCAGTCGACCGGGTTGTTCGCGTGCTGCTTCAGGTACGGGCTGGTCTCGTTGGCGAGGCGGTTCGTAACGCTCATTTGACTACCAGGTTTGCGTGATCACGCACTATAACTCATCAATTGGGCCGGCCCCGAATCGTGTAAACTTGGCCAGATGCTGAATTACCCCGAGTTCGATCCCATTATTTTCTCCATCGGCCCACTGGCGATTCGCTGGTACGGGCTGATGTACGTGTTAGGTTTCGTCGCGGCCTGGACGCTTGCCAGCACGCGCGCGAAACAGAGCTGGTCCGTCATCAAGCCGAACCAGGTCGACGACCTGATTTTCTACGCGATGATCGGTGTCATTGTCGGGGGGCGCCTGGGCTACTGCATCGTCTACGGCTGGCAGCTTTGGCTCGAAGATCCGTTGTATGTTTTCAAGATCACGCAAGGTGGCATGTCGTTTCACGGTGGACTGGTTGGCGTCATAACCGCCATGTGGCTGTACGGGCGTAAGATCGGCAACGGTCTATGGCAAATGACTGATTTTGCTGCACCTTTAACGCCCATTGGGCTTGGTACCGGCCGCATCGGCAACTTCATCAACGGCGAATTGTGGGGCAAGGAAACCACGGTTCCGTGGAGTTTTAACGTGAACGGTGTGGCGCTGCATCCATCACAGCTCTACGAGGCGGTACTGGAGGGCCTGGTGCTCTTCCTCATTCTCTGGATATTCTCCGCGCAACGACGGCCGACTATGGCCCTGTCCGGCATGTTTTTGCTTTTCTATGGCGTGTTTCGATTTTTCATCGAATTTTATCGCGTGCCCGATCTCGGCAAGGGTTACATGCTGTTCGGCTGGGTCACGCAGGGGCAGATTCTTACGGCACCGATGATTGTCATCGGGGCTGTATTATTATTCATGGCATACCGAAACAATCGAACAGCAGAGGTCGTCGCCTGACATGCAACAGTATTTGTCGATGATGCGTCATATTCGCGATACAGGTGCTCGAAAAGAGGATCGAACCGGCACCGGAACGATCAGCGTTTTTGGTTACCAGATGCGTTTCAATCTCAGCGAGGGTTTTCCGCTGGTCACAACCAAGAAGTTGCATCTCAAATCGATTATTCACGAGCTGCTGTGGTTTTTGAGCGGTGATTCCAACATTCGGTACCTTCAGGAAAACGGCGTATCGATCTGGAACGACTGGGCCGATGAGAATGGTGAGCTTGGCCCGGTGTATGGTGTGCAATGGCGAAACTGGAAAAACGAGATCGGTAATTCCGTCGATCAGATTGCGGACGTAGTTGCCCGGCTAAAAAACGATCCTGATTCGAGACGAATCATTGTCAGTGCCTGGAACGTCGCAGAGATTCCGGGCATGGCATTACCACCCTGCCATTGCCTGTTCCAGTTCTATGTAGCCGACGGAAAACTG
>JAQCAD010000013.1 GCA_027621915.1 Pseudomonadota bacterium | reverse complement strand
AAGCGCCTGCATTCGACGCTCGGGTATACAACACCGATGGATTACGAAAGAGCTCTTAACAAAGTGTCCGGAATTACTTGACCACTTCAAATCACCGCATCATCTTTTGCCGGCAACTGCTGATCCGTTGCAAACGGCTCCTCTTGGCCGACTGCCGTCATTCGAGTGCTAAACTGACGAACGATTGCTGCTGACCCAAAGCCGACATTCGCGTTTTATGCTGCTCCGCACGATTTATCGCTCTCTTGCAATATCGTAACCAGCTTGGCTAGTCCTTAATGAACCAAAAAGATCACTGGGAACAAGTCTACTCAACCAAGCCGACCGAGAAGCTGGGTTGGTATAAGCCTCATTTGCAGACTTCCTTGAGATGGATTAAGGAGCTGGGCTTAGCCGCGGAGGCGCCGAGCATCGATGTCGGCGGCGGTGCATCCACATTGGTAGACGATCTATTGGGCGCAGGCTACCGATCAATCACAGTGCTCGATATATCAGAGAAAGCTCTGTGCTCGGTCAGAGAACGGTTAGGTAAGAAAGCTAATATGGTTACCTGGTTAGAAGGCGATATCACTTCAGTTGTATTGCCGAGCCATCACTATGAATTATGGCATGACCGAGCAGTGTTTCATTTTTTTACGGAGCTTGATCAGCAGCGGAAATATCGGGAAAACCTTCTAAAAGCCCTCAAGCCAGGTGGGCACCTGATTATTGGTACTTTTGCACTAGAGGCGCCGCCTAAGTGCAGTGGGTTGCCTGTGGAACGATACAATCTGGAACAGTTGGAAGATACGCTCGGCACCGAATTTGAGCTGGTGCGCCACCACAAAGAAAAACATGTTACGCCGGGCGGGCTAGAGCAAATGTATCTCTACTGCTGTTTCCTGAGAAACGCCTAGCGAGCTACTAAAACGAAGTTTGGGATGGCCGCCCTTGGCCGACTGGCGAAGTTCAGGAGAAAGAAAAACGATGGTCTGCTTAACTTCGCATAGCTGCCTGTCGCAATTCTTGAGCTATAATTTCAGCTGTTGACCCTTTGCAGCCGGTCAAGGTTAGCCAAGTCTATGTCCGGAACGGATGAACTCTCGGGCGACGAAAACGAAACTGAACCCAAACATCGTGCGTTGTAACAAGCCTCTGAATTCTGGCCATACACCCATTGCCAAGGGAACGGCAACTGAAATCACCAAACCCGCCCAAGCCAAAAAGTCGCGCCTCGTTCCGTCCGGACCAAAAAGCCGTGCGGCACAGGCGATGGCAAAAGCAGTACCGACTATTCCGGACGCTACGGAATGCAACCAGTCCTCATGCATGTCAGATGCGACGTAAGGCAAGATCGACGCATTTGACCAAATTGCAGTGGCAATTAGACCCAGCCCAAATAGCATCAACGCAGCGCGCACAATAGGACGCGTGTTCCAATCTGCCAAGGCGGCACATAGCGTGCCGAGGCCATAACCCACAAATCCCACCCGCATTATCCAGGCTCCTGCAACTTGCTGACCGGCCTGTTCCGACGTGGAGTGATGTATCCATGAAAACTCAGGCGGAGAGAAGATTGGGCCGACGATAATGGCAATCAGAATGACAGCGATTCCGCTAACAGATATCAATGCGGGACTAATCCGACTCACGGTGCAGAATATAACTCAGTCCGAGCTACCCGACCAAAAGAGATGCGTAACTTCACTGTATAGAGTGCCTTGCAAGATGATATTCTCTCGGATCAGAAAAAAGCGGTCTGCAGTATAGTGTCGATCCGCATCTGAGGGTTTTAAGATGGGATTGTTCGAGTTCCTGATGATCCTGCTGTCTGTGATTATCGGTCTCGCGCTGAGCGAGCTTCTGACTGGTGTCGCCAGCCTTCTACGCGTTCGCGAAACTGTACGTTTTACTGGGTGCACGTCGGGCTTCAGTTCGGTATCTTTTTTGCCCTCCTGCAACAGTGGTGGGAAAGCTGGGACTTGGCCGAGATTGACGTAATTGGTTTCGGAGCGGTCCTGTCGCTAATCGTGCCATCGTTGGTTCTTTTTCTGATTGCGCACATGCTCTTTCCGCGCCCAGCAATAGACGCTGATCTTGAAGACTACTACTACAAACAGTCACCGGTAGTTTGGGGGCTCGTAGTGCTAGGCACTCTAGAGGGGACGTTTATCATCCCCTTCATCGCACAGGAACCGGTGTTCCATCCTGCGAATCTTTCCGGAATCCCAACAATCGTGCTTTGTGCCGCTCTTGCGGTATCGAAGAATCGACGACTACATGCGTTTGTCGCACCGTTAGTCCTGGCACTCTTGGTTCTGGATACGTGGCTGGCAAATCCGACGATATCTGCAGGCTAAGCGCGATTTTCGTTTGGCTCAATGTCCCCTTGTGGCCGAGGCTGTGTAAAAACTCCTCGACAGTCTCACCCCAAGAGTCGCCGTCAAACACACCGTGAGACGCTGTCGAGTGGATTATGAGCTGATAGCTTCCTGTTAGTAATGAACTGGTCTAAACTGAAAATCATCGAAGCCTGGAAACGATCTCAGGCTGTCGATTTTGCGTTTTTACACAGCCTCGGCCGGTTCCAGTCGGTCAGAAATTCAGTTTTCGGCAATTTGAGCGGCCGCTCTAGAGAAGAGCGGACGCTCAAGTTCCAATTGCATTTCGTGCGACCGCGGGACTTTATTAATTGGCGGAGCGGCCGGAGTCATCATTTTTATTGGTTGGTTGTACGTAACTTCGGAAAACGCTCAGCGCCGATGGTAGTGTGGGGTCTCCCTGTAGACTATTTGTCTACCGAAGGCGTCCGAATCGATTCGCCCGGATCCAGGATAGAAATCATCGAAGTTACGATTCGAACTTGTAGCCAGAATTGTACCCAAAGCCTCTAAGCTACTGTTTCTAAAAGCACAAAAAAATAATGCCCATGCATACGAACAGTACACGACAGCATTTTTCACTATTCATAACTTTGGGTAACTCAAGTATTCCATTTAACAATCATCCAGGCGACTGTCATCGCTTGTCGTTTCAGAACGCGTCAATCGCCCGTGACTCCGTCATGATTTCACCGGACCGATATTAACAGCAACGCGCGACCACAAAAATATTAATGTCGTCCAAGTTCAGTTTTCGTATGCAACGTATTCAACGATAATTTAAAGCTCTAATGCTATAGAATATGCGCGATGATCGGCCGACCCCCTCTGTTCCTGATATCGCTTTTTGTCTTTGCCCTGAGCTCATTTCCGGATGCCTCTTTTGCGCACGGCAGCGTTACGCCTGAAGACGACCTGTGCATAATCAGGATCGGTTATTACAGGGCACATTTCAAAATCTATTTACCCAGGACCAGGGAACATAAGGACTTTTGCGAAGACATACCAGGGACCGGCGAGGTCGTTTTCGTCATGGAGTACGAACACAGTGGTTTAGGCGAGGTCCCCATCGACTTCCGTGTTATCCGAAACGTGACTGGCAAAGGTACCTTTGCCATTCTTGAGGACGTTGAAAAAATCGGAAACATTGACGACGTGACATTATTTCACCACCGCGCTGCTGTTCAGCCTGACGTATTCACTTACCTTCAGCAATTTGACGAACAGGGTGAATTCGTTGGAATCGTGACCGTGCGACAACCGGACACGGGGCAGGTTTACACGGCGGTGTTTCCATTCGAAGTGGGCTACACAGGCATTCCAACGTGGGCCTGGTTTATAATTGTAGCGATTGTTCTGCAGATCAATTTTCTTTGGATGAACGGATCCCTGGGACGATGGAGAAAATTTCGATCTGACTCGCTCGTAGACGGCAGCACTCATGCTTAACAAGACAGCAACGACATCGCTCATTCTGTTCGCCTTTCTATCGAACCCTCTGGCAGAAGAAAATGCCGCTGGAGAAAGCTGGTTGACGCGCTCAGGTTACTATCGTGTCAGCTACACAAGCCTGCTGGATCCATTAACCATCAACACGATACACGACTGGGTGTTTCACATCGAAAACTCCGATGGTGTCACAGTGAATGGAGCGGTCGTCAGTGTGAGCGGAGGTATGCCGCAGCACAATCACGGTTTGCCAACAATTCCCCGCATGACTCGATCACTTGGAAACGGTGACTACGTACTGGAGGGTATGCGTTTTCATATGAACGGTTATTGGGAACTCAACGTCACTGTCGATGTGGGCGGCCGTCGCGACACTGTGATTATCAACCTGACAATATGACGCAGGTTAAAAGAAAAACGAGCATCGCCATTGCTGCGATTTTTCTGGCGACATTGGCCTGGCAGCAGCTCGGTCCCCGAAGCCCCGCGCGGTGGACTGAACTTGACCTGATGGTTTTGCAACGATTGTCCCTGGACAGCCTGCCGCCATTACCGACAGATCCAACTAACGCGGTTGCAGATGATCCTCGGGCTGCCCGGTTAGGGCACCAGTTTTTCTTTGATACCCGTTTAAGTGCGAATGGTGCAGTGTCCTGCGCGACCTGTCATCAACCCGAACGACGTTTCACAGATGGACTTGCTAAAGGCCGAGGCATCGGATTATCCGGTCGCAACACGCGCAGTATTGTTGGCACCGCATACAGTCCCTGGTTGTACTGGGATGGTCGCCGCGACAGCCAGTGGGCACAGGCGCTGTCTCCCGTTGAAGACCCTGCCGAACACGGCGCCAATCGAATGCAATTCGTCAGGTTTATCGCGAACGATCCCGACTACCGATCACAATACGAAGTAATATTTGGCCCACTGCCGGACTTCTCGGACCGGACCCGCTTTCCGGATGCTGCCGCGCCCATCGCCAATTCGGAAGTCAGCGCGGCGTGGCTCGGAATGACTGACGAAGACCGGAAAAGCGTCAATCGAACTTACGCCAATATCGGAAAAGCTATCGCGGCCTACGAACGACTTATCATGCCGGGGCCATCCCGCTTCGATGTTTATGTAAGAGCATTGCTGAGCGGCAATGGAAAAACGGCGCAGGGAATCCTGACCAAGGATGAAATTCTCGGCCTGCAACTGTTTATCAATGAAGCTAGATGTACCGAGTGCCACAACGGACCACTCTTGACGAATAATGAGTTTCACAACACCGGGATATTGTCTTTTCCGGGAGAATTGCCAGACCGCGGTCGCATAGATGGGATCAAGAAAGTGCTTTCCGATCCGTTCAATTGTCTCGGCGACTACAGCGATGATCCTGAAAAACGTTGTGCTGAACTAACCTACGTACGAACAGGCGTTGAATTAATTGGAGCCAGTCGCACACCGTCTCTGCGAAATCTTGGAGGCACAGCGCCCTATTCGCATAAAGGTCAGAATGAAACGATTGCGGGTCTGCTTGATCTTTACAATCGCGCCCCACTCGCCATGATCGGTCACAATGAGGCGGAACAAAAACTCAACCTGAGTAGACGAGAACTGAAACAACTCGAGGCATTTCTGAACGCGCTGGATGCACCGCTTGCAACTTCGGAAGAATGGCTCTCGGCACCGTAGTGGCGTTATACAAGTATCCAGCGCGGACCTAGTAACGGTCTCCCGTCGAGCCGGATCCAGCGGACGGGCTAGAAAATCGCGAACGCGATACCAGCAAGAATCATGTAAAGTGCGACGGCAATCCACCAGTCGCCATGATGTTCAGTGACGCGGCTTTTCATGCGTCGGTCGTAAGCGTTCGCAGACGCCTTTAGCAATTCAGCCTCTTCCGGATCAACGTCTTTCGCCATGCCATCGGCTTGGACAATCTCACGGCCCTTCAATACTCGCCTTAGCTTTTGCTGCGTCATATTTTCGCGCCCGCCAGTCGTCGGTACGCTCAGTATGCACGGCATTCATTTTTTCGCCGTGATTCAGGTCACCGATTGGAAGCGCCTGTATTTTGTTAAAAACCAGAGTGATACAACGAGTTAGCGTGGCACGGCCGATTTTCAATTGATCCGGGATGGCATATGGAAATCGGCGCCGATAAGGATTCAGCCTTGCAGGTCGACCCCTCGGACGCAGTGCTATTGGTCAATCCAGTGAAACAACGATCACGAGATCGCCTACTGGCGAGCCTGCGGTGGCGCTAATTTCTCGAGCACCAGATCCAGGAGCATGTCGCCCTCTTCGCCCTCAAATTCAACATCCACTTCAATGCACCAGCATTTTTTTGCTTCGGGAAAACGACATTTCACCGCGTCCTTTTCCGTCATTACGACGGCAATGTCATCGCCAAAAGTAATGTCACGTGGTGCAATCGTCGCGTGATCGGGCAGCGGGTGCCGCTTTATGATCATTCCGTATGATTCCAGAAGTTGAAAAAAACGCTCCGGATTCCCGATTCCTGCAACGGCGTGCACCTGTCTGCCAGCAAAGTCAGCCAGATTGCCTCGCTCGGATTCATCCAGACGTCGAATCGATACAGGCCTCAGATCAAAATGGAAAGGACGAGTGTCCGAAGACCGGCGTAATACCTCCCTCGGCTCTTTCGCCTTGCGATGAACCAGGACCTTGTCAACCGATTCCAGTCGTGACGGCAATTCGCGAAGAGGACCTGCCGGCAAAAGGCGCCCATTACCGAAACCCCTGTGACCGTCTATCACGGCGATTTCAACATCTCTGGCCAGGCGGTAATGTTGCAATCCGTCATCAGCAATAATGACGTCCGCACCGATTTCAATCGCTTTGATTGCTGCCGCGACTCTGTCCGGATGGACAATCACCGGACAGCCGCTTTTCGACGCAAGCAGTATCGCCTCGTCGCCGACAATATCCGTGTAACTGGCCGACGACGCGATGACCGGAACGGGGCCGACTTTTCCCCGATACCCGCGACTGACAATTCCGGGGGAGTATCCTCGGTCCTTAAGTGCTTTTGCCAACCAGATCGTCAACGGCGTCTTTCCGGTTCCGCCAACGGTTATGTTGCCGACGATAATGACTGGTGCGGGTACGCGACGGGCCCGCAAAACCCCCAGTCGAACAAGATAGGCGTTGCAGGTAATGATTGTTCTATAGAGCCAGGATAAAGGCACCAGGGCCCAGACAACGGGCGAGTCGCCGTACCAGATTTTCTGCACCCAGTTTGCAGTTGATCGACTCAAAGCTGCTTTAAAGCTTCCTCGCTGAATTGCAGTCGATACAAAGATGCGTAGTGGCCACCCGACGCCAGCAACTCACTATGTGTGCCAGACTCCACAATTCGCCCGCCGTCCAGAACGATAATCTGGTCGGCGTTTTCTACTGTCGAGAGGCGGTGTGCAATGACAAGGGTGGTGCGATTCGCCATCAGCGTCTCGAGTGCCTCCTGTATGCGTCGCTCGGACTTGGTATCGAGCGAAGACGTTGCCTCATCGAGAATCAATATCGGGGCATTCTTGAGCAACGCACGTCCAATTGCGACGCGCTGTCGCTGGCCGCCCGACAACAGTATGCCGCGGTCGCCAACCGTCGTCTCGAAGCCGTCCGGCAGCTCTTGGACAAAGTCGATGACATGCGCGGCCTCGGCCGCGCGCAGGACTTCTGAACGACTGCAATGACGCAACTGCCCATAGGCCAGGTTGTTTTCAATCGAATCATTGAACAAAACGATATCCTGACTGACAAGACTGATGTGGGAGCGAAGATTGGCGAGGTCGAAGTCACGAACTGACTTACCGTCGAGCAGAATTTCTCCAGAATCGGCATCGTAAAATCTTGGCAGCAATCCGGCCAATGTCGTTTTTCCACTCCCTGAGTGACCGACGATTGCTATCGACTTGCCTGCTTCAACCTTAAAGGAAACACCGGTCAGCACCGGTGCGTTCTTGTCGTTGTAAGAAAATTCAACATTTCGAAATTCGACAGTACCCCTGACTTTATCGGCTTTATACGTTCCAGAATTAACTTCGTCCGGTTCATCGATGATCTTAAACAAACTGTCACCAGCCGCAATACCACGTTGCAATATTGCATTGATGTTATTGATTCGCCGCAACGGCTGAAGCATTAACATCATCGCTCCAAAGAACGACATGAAACTGCCAGGGCTCAGGTCACCATTAATTGATTCACGACCTGCGGCGTAGATCACACCGGAAATTCCAACACCGAATATTACTTGCGTAACGGCGACGCCTAGTGCTCGTGAACGAATGAGCTTCAGGTTCTGCCGACGATTTCGTTCGTCGACTTCGACGATGCGTTCCATTTCATAATCGTGGCCGCCGAAGATCTTAACCACCCGATTGCCGGTAAGTACTTCATCTGTCACCTGGGTGACTTCGCCGACGGAATCCTGGATGCGGCCGCTGTAACGACGAAACGCTTTGCCCAGCACCTGGATTATCAATGCGATAACCGGCAGCAAGAACACAATGAACATAAAAAGTCGTTGACTCTGATAGATCATCAAAGCAATTGAAACGCAAACGGTCAGGAGATCACGGACCAAGACGGTAACAACATTGGTCACCGACTCGGCGACCATTTCGACGTTGTACGTCATTCGGGACAACATGGGGCCCGTCGAATGAGTCTCGATGTAACGTGATGGCAAGGTTAGAAATTTTCGAAAAACATCGCGGCGCAAATTGCTAATTACGCTGCGTCCAATCCATCCAAGCGACACCTCTGTCGCGAAGCCGGTCATGCCACGGCCGATAAAGATTGCCACGAACGCGAATGGCATCCAGCGGACCGTTTCCAGTTTATGGTTGACGAGCGTCTCGTCCATCAGTGGTTCGACCAACCAGACCATGCCACCTTCAATAGCGGCCGTAGCAGCCATTGCCAAAATAGCGATCAGGCCGATCGTTTTGTGCGGCAGAACATAGCGCCAGAGACGACCGTAAACAGTTCTGACGCGTGGGCTGAGTCCCTTGGCCACTCCGGTCACTGCTCGACCGGGTCGTTGATCGTCGCAATACTGATTCGGGTGAAGCCGAGCTTGCCAGCAATGTCCATGGCGGTAACAACATGTTGATGGCGCGCATTCGCATCTGCGCTGATCGTAAGCGGTAAATTGGAGTCCCCGCCTGACACCGTTCGAAGCGCATTGCGAATGGTTTCTGGCCGGCTGTTGGCAAGCTCTCGATTGTTGACGAGGTAGATGCCCTGTTCGGTGATCATGATATCGATCTGGACGGGCACATCTTCGACGACGGCGGCACTATCGGCCTCCGGCAGGCGAATTGAGATCTGCGACTGCTTTACAAAGCTGGTCGACACCATGAAAAAGATCAGTAAAAGCAAAACGACGTCGATTAGCGACGTCATATTCACTTCCGGCTCCGTTTTCGGGCGTAAATTAAGCTTCATTTCTTCTTACCGGGCTTCGGGCTTTTATCCTGACGCCGATGCAGGGCCTCCACCAGTTTGATGGCCTCTTTTTCCATTTCGACTACCAGCGCATCGACGCGGTTACGGTAGTATCGATAGCCAATCAATGCCGGAATCGCGACGGTCAGACCGGCGCCGGTTGTAATAAGCGCTTCGGCAATGCCACCGGCCAGTACCGTTGGATCGCCCACCCCGTGTGTCGTGATGGCGGTGAATACTTTTACCATACCGATGACAGTGCCAAGCAGGCCAAGAAGCGGCGTGATCGCTGCTATGGTGCCCAACGCGTCAAGGTAACGTTCCAGCTCATGCACAACGTGCCGCCCCGTGTCCTCAATACTGTCCTTCATGACGGCCCGCTCACGGTCCCTGTTGATCAGGCCGGCTGCCAGAATCTGGCCCAGTGGAGAACCCTGGTGGAGCGTCTGAATCTGGCTCTGATCAAGCGCGTCCCGTGTCACCCAGGCCCACACCTTGCTGGTCAGATCCTCGGGAATGACGCGTTTCTCCTGAAGCGTCCAGTACCGTTCAAGCACAATACCCATCGCGATGATCGCGCAGAGCACGATAGGCGCCATCAACCAGCCGCCAGCTTTAACGATTTCAACCATCTATAGACACCCAAGCGAAAATCGGAATATACAGTGACCTGCCGAAAAATTCTGCAGTCAGGGCCGCCGTGGCGGTGCCTGCTGCCAGAATTTTCGCTCCTCCAGCCTTTGTAATCGAACCGGCTCGGACCGGCCGTCCGGACATACTCGCTGGCTGATCGCGCCCATTGTAGCGGTAATGAGCACATCGGCGCCGGATGCCTGCCACCGCGTAACAGTCTCCGGCCGGGGAAAACCCCAGCGATTCTCAAATCCGGCCGAGACGATCGCCAGATCGGGAGCGGTGATTTCGACGAAAGCTGCACTGGATGACGTCAGACTTCCGTGGTGCGGCACTACAACGACATCACTCGCGCTGACCAGCTTTCGGTGGATCAGCAGCTTCTCGGCGGGCGATTCGATATCACCGGTCAACAAGACCTTGAAATCAGCAGCTTCAATCAGCAACACACATGACGAATTATTGCGTTTCCACAGGGCATTTCTTCGCGGATGCAGTATCGAGAAATCGATGGAGTCCCAACGCCATCTGTCCCCGGCAACACAAGGCTCCTGGTAGCGATTGAGTGCAGGTAGCTCCTCACCTGCCAGTATCTCGTCAATATCTATCTCCTTCACTATGCTGTATGCGCCACCTGCATGATCTAAATCACCATGACTGATGATCAGCGTATCCAGTCGATCAATACCCAATCCATGAAGAAACGGCAGCACGACGAGATCTGCAGTATTGCTGCCATTAAGAAAGGACGGACCGGTATCGAACAGCAACGCATGGCGGTGGGTTTGCAGGACGACAGCAAGCCCCTGCCCCACATCCAGAATGTGATAGTCGAAACAGGACGGTGGCGGAGCTGGCTGACGATAGGCAAGAACAGCGACCATGGCGACGAATGCGACCTTTCTGCCTGGCCATCCCGGCGGAAGCACGACGAAAACCAGCGGCAGAAACGCGACGCCGGTGAATAATGTATTCAGGTGCCTTGACTGGCTGCTCGCGACGTCCAGGTCGCCCGCCGAGGACACCAGCCACAGGATGCCGGTTATGCTGCCCTGCGCCCACGCCAGAAACTGGTTACCGACGAATTCCAATGGCCCGTCGAAAATCGCACCTGCCAGGGCCAGCGGCACAGTGACGACACTGAAGATTGGCAGCACAAGGATGTTAATCGCAGGCGCGACCAGGGCAAAACGGCCAAACAGCAGAATCGTGAGAGGAAAGAGGCCGGTCAGAAGCGCCAGCTGCAGTTGCGACAGCCGGGCCAGGCCGCCAAGTCCCCGGCCGATAGGCAGGCCGTACGAGACGCACTGCGCGCAGGTATGCCGTCTGGCGACAAATATCAGTATCGCAACGGCAGCAAAGGACAGTTTGAAGCCTGGCGTCAGGATCGAGATTGGATCGGAAATAGAAACCAGCAGGCATGAAACTGCCAGTAATGCGGCCGGACGAACGCGACGACGAAATAGCAACAGGATTCCGCCGGCGATGGCCATTAGTACCGCTCTCTGGGCCGGGACAGCAAATCCGGATAATGTCGCATAGGCGACCGCTGCCAGAATCGCGCCGACAGTCGCGATATCCCGCAGGTTATTTCGCGTACAAAAAGGAGCGCACAGCGCCCAGCACAGGAAGTACGCGCAACCGGCCGCCAGGCCAATGTGCAGTCCGGAAATTGCCATAAGATGGCTCGTGCCAGTGCGTGCGTAGAGGTCCCATTGTTCCTGGCCGATGCCTTGGCGGGCCCCGACACCTATAGCCATCAATACTGCGGATGCGTCGTCGCCAGGGAAATTCTCGTTAATTCGCGAGACAAACCTTTGGCGGATGCGATCGATCAGACCCGGACGCTCGCCGTGAATCAGGTAGTTTCGGGCATTGGCTGTCACATAGCCCGTTCCGCCAATGTGTTGACGAAAGAGCCAGCCTTCAAAGTCAAAGCCGCCCGGATTCGAATAACCGCGAGGCCGCTTGAGGCGCGCCTGTAATCTCCAGGACTCCCCGATCATGGGAATCCTTTGCGGTTGATACCATGTCAGCCGAATGCGGCGCGGCAAGTCGGTTCGATCGAGCGCGTGGACGATGAAACGGACCGAATCAGCGTCTGCAATCGGAAAGTCCTCGACCTTGGCCGTGAAGATTATGTTTTCTCCCTGCAATGAAGGATCGAGTTCATCGGACTTTTGTTGCAATGCGGATAACCCCATTGCCGAAAATCCGATGAGAAAGCAGGCGGCAGGACGGGAAATATGACGCGACAAGGCGACGAACGAAAAAACCAGCAGCATGCAAAACAGGATTGGTGAGAAGAGGTCAGGACTCAGTGTCAGTGAGTACGCGCCGGCAAGCGTGCAAAGGCATAACAGAAGCATGTTCCGCTTCCTTGCGGTTTGTCGTTATGATGCTGCAGAAGACCCTGAGACAGTCCGCTCAATAACAGCAAACCCAGAACCTGATGCCAAGACGATTTTTTCGCAAATTCGCCATGAAACGCGAGCACCTGAAAGGTCAATGGTGGCTGGCGCCTTTCGGCGACCTGTTGCACGACCCCAATTTGTGGGTAATTCGCCGTCGCAATGTAGTGCCAGCATTCGCGCTGGGTCTATTCGTCGGGTACATGCCATTCCCGGGTCATATGTTGACGGCGGCGCTGCTGGCCGTGGCGCTCAGGGTGAATATTCCGGTCGCCGCTCTGTCAACACTGGTGAGCAATCCTTTCACCATGGGTCCGATGTACTACCTTGCATTTTCGGTCGGACAGTATTTACTGCGACAGGAACCGCGCGCCTTTGAATTCGAGATGTCGTTCGACTGGCTGTTCGATCGATTTGCCTACGTCTGGCAGCCATTGATACTAGGCAGCGTTCTGCTCGGCGCGATCATTTCACTGCTCGGGTTTATCGCACTTGATCTCTTTTGGCGCGCATCTATATCGGACTATATCGCCCGACGACGACTTCGCAAGAAAAACTAGTCGCCGGCTGAATTCCTGAGTTTTCCATTTTCCAGGACAACCACGCGATCCATGCGCCTGGCAATCGAATGATCATGAGTTACCACGATCAGGCTGGTCTTTAATTCTTCATTGAGCTCAAGCATCAGACCCAGCACGTGTTCGCTGTTGCCTGCGTCCAGGTTGCCAGTCGGCTCATCGGCGAGAACAATCTTTGGACGCGTGATCAATGCCCTCGCCACAGCAGCGCGCTGGCGCTCGCCGCCGGACAGCTCGCCGGGTTTGTGATCCAGTCTCTCTCCCAGCCCGACGCGTGCAAGCAATTCGGCCGCCTGTGACAACGCCTCGGCTTTCGTGACGCGGCGAATCATCAACGGCATCGCTACGTTTTCAACCGCCGTGAACTCCGGGAGCAGGTGGTGAAACTGATAAACGAACCCGATGAACCTGTTTCGAAGCGCGCCCCTGGCTGCTTCGTCGATGTTTGCCATCGTCTGACCATTGACAAGGACGTCACCGTCACTGGGTTCATCGAGTCCACCCATGATCTGCAACAACGTGGTCTTGCCCGATCCTGAAGCACCAATAATTGCCAGCCGCTCGGCAGGCCTGACAACCAGGTCGACGCCGCTCAGAACTTCGAGAGTCGAATCGCCCTCGCGAAAGCGGCGCACGACCGAACGACACTCAAGAACGGTGTTGCTCGCTTCACTCATACCGCAACGCCTCCGCCGGGGACGTACGAGCGCCGCGCCAGGCTGGATACAAAGTCGACAAAATCGCGAGTGCAAGCGCAATCGAACAAATTTGTACAACGTCTTTTATCCGGAGTTCTGACGGCAGATCGCTGATGAAGTAGACATCAGCTGCAAGAAATTTAATGCCAAAAGTTGTTTCCATGAATTGAACAATGCTCTCCAGATTTAACGACACCAGAACGCCAGCGATCGCGCCCGCAAGCGTTCCCAGGACACCGATGATCGTTCCCTGGGTAATAAATATGCGCAATACTTCTCCTGGCGTTGCGCCGATGGTTCGCAATATGGCGATATCAGATTGCTTGTCTTTGACCACCATTACCAGTGTGGAAACGATATTAAATGCCGCTACCGCTACAACCATCAGCAAGATAACAAATAAAATAGATTTCGTAATTTGGATCGAGCGAAAAAAATTAACATGTCTTCCCGTCCAATCCCTCGGGATTACACCACCACCACCTGCAACGCCCACTCTGTAAACGATACGCGGTGCTTCGAAGATGTCAGTGACAGACAACCGGATACCACTAACGTTGTCGGCCATGCGGAACAATTTTTGCGCGTCAGAAATATTCATGAACGCCAGCCGTCGATCAAATTCATACATGCCTACCCGGAAAATTCCGGTCACGGTAAAGCGGCGAGTCCGCGGCACTACGCCCGCCGGTGTCACAATGCCCTCCGCCAGCGTTAGCGTCACTTTATCGCCAATCGATGCTTGCAGTTCGTCGGCCAGCTGCTGCCCCAAAACGATATTGAATCGACCCGCTTCAAGCGTGGCGATATCCCCTTCGATGACTGTGTCGCCGATACCGGATACGCGGGCTTCAAGTGCCGGATCGATTCCACGAAATTCTGCGCCACTCAATCGATCCCCGGACACCAGCAACCCCTGTCCGTTTACGAATGGCGCTGCCGCACCTACGTCTGGCTGTGACTCGGCGATTTCGGCCCATGCCTCCCAGTCGGTGAGGCCGTCCAGTGGACTCTCGATGCTGGCATGGCCGTAGACTGCGAGAAGCCGATCCTTAAGTTCACGCTCGAAACCGTTCACAACAGATAAGACAACAATCAATACAGCTACCGCAATTGCAATACCCAGCATTGAGATGGCGGAGATCAGCGATATGAAACCGTTGCTGCTACGCGACCGAACGTAACGGCGACCAATCCAGTGTTCGTATCTGCCGTTCACAGGCTACTCATACCTGAGCGCGATGGCTGGATCGACAAGGGCTGCTCGTCTTGCCGGATACAGTGTCGCCAATGACGTCAGGACAAGCGCTGCCAGCGAAATCGTAACAACGTCTTCGAGTTCCAGAATCGACGGGATCGCCGTTACGTAATAAACATCGCCAGGCATTATCTGAAAGCCGAACGCATTTTCCAGAAATGGAACGACGACCGGCACGGTCAGTGCGAGCAACACGCCAAGTCCCACGCCAAGCAGGACTCCCACCCAACCGATCACTGCACCTTGAATGAAAAAAACCCGGACAACATTTGCGGGTCCCATGCCCAATGTGCGAAGAACCGCGATATCTGAAGCCTTGTCTGTAACCACCATGACAAGACTCGCGACAATGTTGAACGCAGCGACGCCGATGATCAGCGACAGCAACACGGACATCATCATCTTTTCTATGCGAATGGCTCGAAAATAACTTTCGTTCTCTACCGTCCAGTCACTGGACCTGTATCCATCACCCAGCTTGGCTTGCAGCGAGCTCGATATTGCTGGCGCCGACATCACATTGTCGGTCAGGAATCTCAACGAACTAACGCTTTTGTCGAGGGACATCAGCCGGGCCGCATCTTCGATATGAACAAGCGCGAGGGAACCATCATGATCCTGAACGCCAGCGTCGAAAACACCGCGCACAATGAATCGTTCAAGTTTGGGTTCAAGCATGCCGTCGCCTGCCGGGCGGGGAATTAAAAGAACTACGCCGTCTCCGATCCGAACGCCAAGATCAATCGCCAGGAAGCGTCCAAGAACGATACTTTTTCCGGTTGGCGACAGCTCATCCAGGCCACCTTCGACAAAGTTTACGGTACGGCCGGACACCAACTTTTCTGCCTGGGGAAGAACTCCGTGTACCAGGACTCCGTTCAATGACCGACCTGTTCGAATCATTCCCTCCATTTCTATCACGGGTGCGACCGCAGTGACGCCGGGCTCCTCGATTATGCGTTGCTGTATTTCGCCCCAGTCTTCCAGCGTTCCGCGCTCACCGGTGACGTAGCCGTGGGCGGTCATGCTCAACAGCCGCACCCGCAATTCCCCTTCAAAACCGTTCATCACCGAGAGAATAACGATCAGGGCTGCCACCCCGACCGCGATACCAAGAAGCGAAATCAGTGTGATAAAAGAGACGAACCGCGTCCTTCTTTTGGCGCGCAAATACCGGAATCCGATAAACAGTTCGACTGCGTTGATCATGCGGCGCATTAAACCACAGAAACGGCCGCCCGCCTTGCTCACGCCGGTTTCGAGGGAGGACGTAAAATGTGATTGGAATCACATTCAGATAACCGGTCCGTCAGCTACGGTGTGCTGACGCCGAGTATCGCGGCAATTGTGAGAACCAGGTCTGCGTGATGCCGCTACTGAAAGTGTGAGAATCCAGTCAGATCACCTGTTTTTTGGCCCTGAGTGCGATGTTATAGTCGCCAGGGAAGCTACCCGGAGAAGCTAAAATGGCAAAGCTTGGCGCAACAATCCTTATCGCTCTTTCACTTGGTTTGGCAGCGAATGCAGAGTCGCAGAACCTGGACATGAGTGCCAGTGACCGATCATCCAGCTTTGATCAGGCCGGCAAGCCTACCAGGGGCATGACCCAGGCAAGCGTCGAGGCTAATTTCGGCAGCCCGCAAAATTCGCGCGCGGCCGTAGGCGATCCACCGATTACACGTTGGGAATATGCTGACTTCGTGGTTTTCTTTGAGTTTGACAAGGTAATACACGCAGTAACCAAGCGCTGATCAGTCCACTTCAATCCTGATTAAACGCGCAGCCTGGCTGCGCGTTTTTCGTTTCGCATGGGATTATTCCGTCTGTGCCATAATCCCCGGCCCGCAATATCGGCCCGACCTTCGAATTTACTGTGCTGCCGCAAGCTCTACTCAATCCAGCGATCATTGATCGCATACTGAAATCGAAACCAGCTGACGCCTCAATCGGCCGGCTGGTTGGCGCGAGCGCGTCCCTGTCGGCTGTCGAACTGGCCACGGCGCACAACGGCCCGCTCCTGATGATCGCGAGTAACCCGCGCCACGCCGATCAGCTCGAAGCAGAGATTCGCTGGTTTGCCGGCGCAGAATTCCCGGTACAGCATTTCGTCGAGTGGGAAACTCTGCCCTATGACAGCTTTTCACCGCATCAGGACATCGTTTCACAGCGGCTGACGGTACTCGCGTCTCTCGAAAATTTCCGACGTGGCATTGTAATCGTATCGGGCCCGTCACTTTTGCAAAGACTGCCTCCCGTTGACTACGTTGCCGCAAGGACGCTTGAGCTCAAGCAGGGACAGACGCTCGACAGGCAGGTTTTTATAGACTCGCTCGGCGCATGCGGCTATCTGCGCGTGCCCCAGGTCGATGAACACGGTCAATTTGCGGTACGCGGATCACTGCTGGATGTCTTTCCAATGGGCTCTGATCAGCCACTTCGAATTGATTTTTTTGACAATGACCTGGAAAGCCTCCGCTATTTCAATGCCGATACACAAATTTCGGGGGAAATCGTCGACTCGATCCGTATTTTGCCGGCTCGTGAAATTCCGCTTGACGACAAAGATATTCGTCATTTTCGCGAGCGCTACCGGGCGCGATTTGAAGGCCAGCCCTCGAAATCCCGTGTATACCGGGACGTATCAGAAGGCATCGCCCACGGCGGGATCGAATATTATCTCTCGCTGTTTTTTGAAACGACTGCGAGTTTTTCTGACTATCTCCCGAAAAGCACCGCAATCTTTGCACCGATCGATCTCAACCAGATTCTTGATCAGTCATGGCAGGAAGTTCAGGACCGACACGAACTGTGTAGCCTTGATCCCGAACGCCCGATTCTCGATCCGCAGGAAAGTTTCAGCGATGCCGCAACGATTGTTCAAAAATTGCACTCATTCGGATACATCGCATACACCGCTCAGTCGCTGGTTGAGAATGATACGACCGTAAATCTGTCCACCCGATTGCCGCCGGCGATACGTATCGAGGCCCGCTATGAGGATGCAGCGCAAGCAATGATGCAATTCATGGCGACGTTCAACGGCAGGGTGTTGTTCACAGCCGACTCACCAGGTCGCCGGGAAAGCGTCCTCCAGGTACTTGCGGGGCGAGGCCTGGAGGCCTCACGGGTTGAGAGTTGGGCTGCGTTTTTGTACGGCGATCAGCGAACAGGCGTTGCCATCGCCCCAATCGAGGATGGCATCCTGCTCCCCGAGCAGGGGATTGCAATTGTCAGCGAGCATCAGCTGTTCGGCGAAAAACCGCGACAAAAAAACCGGCGCCGACGCTCGGAACGCGATCCCGAATCGATTATCAGGCAGCTCAATGATCTCCAGCACGGATCGCCGGTCGTGCATGCGGAATATGGCGTTGGTCGCTACCTCGGCCTGATAACCCTCGAGACCGGTGGCATTACCGGAGAATTCCTGCATCTCGAGTATGCGGACGGTGACAAGCTTTACGTGCCGGTCAATGCGCTCGACCTGATTTCCCGCTATACAGGTGCCTCGCCGGAAAACGCACCGCTGCACAGGCTCGGGAGCGATCAGTGGGCCAAAGCGAAAAAACGCGCGATCAAACGGATCCGCGACGTCGCAGCCGAAATTCTTGATGTTTACGCGCGCCGCGCGGCACGATCGGGACACAGCTTTCACTGGCCGGAAGCCGACTACCGTGCATTCGAAAACGGCTTTCCGTTTGAACCAACCGAAGATCAGGAACGAACAATCGAAGAGGTGCTTGCCGATCTGGCTTCCGACAAGCCGATGGACCGTGTGGTATGCGGCGATGTCGGTTTTGGCAAGACGGAAGTCGCGCTACGGGCAACGTTCGCAGCAGTTCATGGCGGTAAACAGGTAGCGATTCTGGTTCCAACCACCTTGCTCGCGCAACAACACGGTCAGACCTTTCGCGACCGATTCGCGGACTGGCCGGTACGCATCGAGGTCCTGTCACGATTTTGTTCACCGAAGCAGGCGAAGGAGATCGTTTCCGGGCTAAAGTCAGGAGTGGTTGATGTGGTCATCGGTACCCATCGACTCCTGCAGCACACAAAGGATTTCAAGGATGTTGGGCTGGTCATCATCGATGAGGAACACCGCTTCGGCGTACGGCATAAAGAGGCGATCAAATCCCTGCGCAGCGAGATCGACGTACTGACATTAACCGCGACACCGATTCCGAGAACGCTGAACATGTCGTTGGGTGGACTGCGGGAAATGTCGCTGATCACTACGCCGCCGGCAGAGCGGTTGTCGGTTCGGACTTTCGTCAGTGAGTGGAACGATGTGGTCATTCGTGAAGCCTGCCTTCGGGAAATCAAGCGCGGAGGACAGGTCTACTTTATTCACAACCGGGTCCAGGATATCGCTCAAATCGCGGAACGGCTCAAGGCGCTGATTCCCGAAGCGGAAATCCGTATTGGGCACGGGCAAATGCCTGAGCGGCAGCTTGAGCAGGTCATGCTGGATTTCTATCACCGGCGCTTCAACGTACTGCTTTGCACTACCATTGTTGAGTCCGGTCTTGATGTGCCGACAGCCAACACGATCATCATTAATCGTGCCGATCGCTTTGGGCTCGCCCAATTGCACCAACTGCGTGGCCGCGTGGGTCGATCACATCACCGCGCGTATGCATACCTTGTTGCCCCACCAAAGGCGAGCTTGACGGCAGATGCCGCGAAACGACTGGAAGCTATTGATTCTCTTGAAGATTTAGGTTCCGGATTCATCCTGGCGACGCATGACCTGGAGATTCGCGGCGCCGGCGAGCTACTTGGCGAGACACAGAGCGGCCAAATTCAGGAGATAGGATTTTCCCTTTACACCGAACTGCTCGGGCGAGCCGTTGAAGCGCTGAAGAACGGCAAAGTGGCGGATCTGGACAAGCCGTTGAATGCTGGCGTAGAAATCAATCTCCATATCCCGGCACTACTGCCCGAAGACTACGTGCCCGACGTTCACCTGCGCCTGATGCTTTACAAACGAATTTCGAGCGCCCTGGACCGGACCGAGCTACGCGACCTGCAGGTCGAGCTGATCGATCGATTCGGCCTGTTGCCGGTTGCCGCCACGAATCTCATGCGCATAGCAGCAATAAAGCTCGATGCGATCAAGCTTGGCGTCGATAAAATCGATGCGTCGGACAAAGTTGGCTACCTGAGGTTCGCCGAACAGACGCGAACAGATCCGCTCGCGCTGGTAAAGCTGGTTCAGAACGAGAGAGACGTCTATCGATTAAGCGGCGCACATCGACTACAGTTCCGGCTGGATATGTCTAAACCGGAGATCAGGTTTCGACAGATTGAAAAATTACTGGATATTCTGGCTCCTGACGCTGTCGAAACTGTTGGCAGCACCATCCGGTCCTCAATTGAGACAAGATGACACCGAAATCATCGACAACATACGAAATTGCTCGGCGCCTGACAGGCACGGCTGCTCTGATGCTGTTGACCGTTGCTGCGGTCGCCCAGCAATCAGTAGTACCCGGGGCGTCGGAACTGGAGGCAGAGGCGGAAAATGTACGCCATTACTCGGTAGAGCTTATTATTTTCGAGTACACGAATCGCGCGCAAGCAGATACGGAAATATTTGATCCCGACCCGCCGCCCGAGCCTGCCGAAGAAAACGCTGTCTTCGGTGACGGCTCGCTCGATCTTCTCCCCGGGACCGACTCGAACGCAGGCGATCCGACACAATTTTCGGATCGCCTACCTGAAGTTACCTCCGGCGACGAATTGCCGGACGTCGCGGAGGAAGCCATAGAGCTGGAATTGGTTTCGACTTTTGAACAGGCAGGGCTCAGGCTGCTTGGACCCGAAGACTATGTTCTTAACGACGAGTATGAGCGCCTGAAGAACCTGGATGTCTATCGTCCATTGATGCGCGCCGCGTGGACCCAGCCCACGCTTGAGAAAGAAGTATCATTTCCTATCGCGCT
Organism: Pseudomonadota bacterium; assembly: GCA_027621915.1. Classification (GTDB taxonomy): domain Bacteria; phylum Pseudomonadota; class Gammaproteobacteria; order Steroidobacterales; family Woeseiaceae; genus SZUA-117. The sequence goes on along the minus strand of JAQCAD010000013.1, from coordinate 59,559 downwards.
GCGGCGGCTTGGCAATCCTCCGCTTCGCCTCGACGGCACCGTGACGCTTTATCTCAGCCGTTTCCTGCATCTGGTCATTGACCTGGCGCTGGAAGAGAAAGCGCCAGTGCGCGCGTTGCCATCGGAGAACAGGCTGCACAGATTCGGTGATAATAGCGCCCGTTTCGGGTTCGATTCCGAATTCATCACCCCGTCAATTTTCTATCGAATACAGGAAGACCGAATTGTGAGAAACGGCGAGCTTCGGTATTACGACCACCCAAGATTCGGTGTACTCGCCAAGATTACGCGGGTCGAGGAAAAAGTAACCGGCGATGGCAAAAGCGCCAGCGATTTTTTCGCCACGCCAAATCCGGATCAGGACTAGTTACTTACTGCTGATTACTTCCTGCAGAAACCCCTCATCGGTCGAATCGTCGGCACCAGCGGACGTGACCGTCGTTCGAAAAGACACCGTTACGAAACGCGCCCCCCTGGATCTCGGGTGATGTAGGCCCAACTCCCGAACGGCAGCAGAAATTTTCGAGGCAAACTCATTGACCGAACTTTCGTCTGACGAGTGCGATAGCACAATCAGGCAATCGCCGTCCGCAGTATCGATTCGCGCCGCCACATCGCTCGCGCGTCGCAAGCACCGCCGAATGGCCTGTGCCACGCGACGCTGGCATGACTCGGCCGCGTGACGTCCGAATACATCCAGATAGGCCGGAAAATCGTCAAGCTTGAAAGCCACAAGAGCCAAGCTTGAGTGCTCACGTGATGCGACGGCCCAGTCGTGGGCGAGGACTTCACGGAATGACCTTTCGTTAAGAAGCCCGGTCACCGGATCGTCGCGCGTCAAATCCCGAATGCGTCGTTTGGCCTTGAGCAGCGCCTGCTGGATCTCGTCGTCACCAGCATGACTGGCACCGCCACCGCCTCGCCAAAACGCCGCATAATATTCTTCGTTCCCATCGCTACTGGATTGGATGGGCTTCAAGACAAGCAAGAACTCCCGATTTCCCAGCTCAACGGCGATCGACGTTTCATGGCGACCGCGAACCGTTTCGCTTATTTCAAGTGCGAGTTCGCGACCAAGCAGCCGTTCAACAACATCGGCAAGTGGTTTGTTCAAGACTTCGCTATCGCCCGAAATACTGGCGAACGCGGGATTATTCAAAACGACCGGCCAATCAGGGTGATCGATACGCGAAACGAACACCGGCTCGGCCGATCCATCGATCAGTTGTTGCAGCACATCGCGAGCAAGTTTTTTCATAATTTGTTCATTGCCTATTTATTATTCGACGTGCCCAAAAAACTCATGCAGCACTTTCATGCACTGGATCTTGGCGGTCATCGTATTCGTATCAATGTCCGCGTGTATCGCATTTTTACCTCGGCCAGCAGCGAAATTCACGACGAGTGACAGGCATGCGTAATCCAACTTCAGTTCCATTGCGAGAGACGCCTCTGGCATGGCGGTCATACCTACATAGTCGGCGCCATCACGCCCTAGCCGGTCGACCTCCGCAGCAGTTTCCAGGCGCGGCCCCTGGCATGCCGCATAAACACCGCCGTCGCAAACTGTCACATCAGCAGTACGCGCAGCCCGCATAAGATCCTGCCTGAGGTTTTCAGTGAAAGGCTGTGTGAAGTCGATGTGGTCGATTTTATCAACTCCTTCGTACAGGCTGTGTGCCCTGCCCCAGGTGTAGTCGATTATTTGATCCGGCACAGCGATCTGTCCCGGATAAGTGTTCTTGCTGATAATTCCTACGGTATTGACTGCGATGATCGCATCCACATCGAGCTGCTTGAGCGCTTGCAGGTTAGCGCGATAGTTGATCGCATGCGGTGGAATCATCAAGTCATCGCCGTGGCGCGGCAGCACGTAGACAGTATGATCGTCGTAACGCAATTCTCGAATTGGTCCCGACGGTTCACCATAAATCGTGCTGACTATAATGCCTTTCGAATCGTCACCAAACGACTGGAAACCGCTACCGGCGATAATGGCGTATTGTTTGTCTGCCCTGGCCAATCTTTCTTCCTTGTATTAATCGCCCTATGCATTCAGCCTCAACGCCGGCCTTCCCATTCCCTCATTTATCCGGCCGGTTGCAGCCTGCCACTCATCGCTGGCCAGCAGAGTCTCACGCATCACGTGACCCGTTCCGTGAAGGCGGGCAAGGCGCACCAGCGACAATGGGTTGGAATAGTCCCTGAGTGACGCAACAGCCGCCATCGCTGCCGGCCGGTCATTGCAAACGAGGATCATATCGCAGCCCGCATCCAGAGCCAGCCTGGCTCGTTTGGCCATCGATCCAAATTTCCTGGTCGCCTTCATGCTGAGGTCATCGCAGAAAACAGCACCGTCGTACCCGAGCTGGCCACGGAGTTGATTTTGAATCCAATAGGCAGAGAATCCTGCCGGTACTGGATCCAGTTCCGAATATACGATGTGTGCCAGCATGACGCCTGCGAGTTGCCGCGCGCCGATCAGCTTTTCATAAGGGCGCATGTCATCGAGCAGGTCGCCATAACTGCGACGATCAACCGGAAGTTGCTCGTGCGAATCGGGCACCACGGCACCATGTCCAGGAAAGTGCTTCGCGACTGCCGCCATGCCACCATCTCTGAGTCCCCGGCTGAATGCGCTTGCGAGATCGGATACCACACCCGGTTTTCGATGGAATGCGCGATTGCCGATAATTTCGCTGACGCCCCAATCCAGATCAACACAGGGTGCAAATGCCAGATCGATGTCCATTGCCCGCAACTCCGACGCGATCACCCAGCCGACAGTCCTGGCGAGAGACAGCGAGGCCTTCATATCGCTGTCAAACTGGCGACCGAGATCGCGCATCGGTGGAATCGGCGTAAATCCGTCACGAAACCGTTGCACTCGGCCGCCCTCGTGATCGACGGCAACAAGCAAAGGCGGGGTCCGCACCGCCCGAATAGCGCCGACCAGATCCGAAAGCTGGGACGGTGATTCGTAGTTTCGTGAGAAAAGGATGACGCCACCCACCGCCGGCTCGCGTAAAAGCGTACGATCCGCGGGCGAGAGGGACGACCCCTCAATGTCCAGCATTACCGGTCCCAGTGCCATAGCTCAAGATTAGTCAATAACTGTGTAATTATCTAATTTGACTAGTCTTTCCTGAAAACAGCAAGTGACTCAACATGACCGGTGTGCGGAAACATGTCGATAATGCCTGCCGCCTCAAGCGTGTAGCCGTGCTCGCGGACCAAAATTCCCGCATCCCGAGCGAGCGTGCCGGGATGGCACGAAACATAAACGATTCGCGGCGCGCCAATGGCCGTCATACTCGCCACCACCTCCTCGGCTCCGCTGCGCGCCGGATCCAGCAGCACGCGATCCCATTGCTCACCGATCCAGTTTTCCTTACCGGTGATTGCGGACAGGTCGACCCGCCGAAACTCGCAATTGGTAAGGTTATTTAGTTTCGCGTTTCTGGTCGCGTGATTAACCTGCTGCAACTCCCCTTCGATTCCAAGAACATGCTTCGCTTTTCTCGCGATCGGCAGGGAAAAATTGCCAATACCACAATACAGATCAAGAACGCGGTGGTCGGGGCCCACGTCCAGCAACTCGAGTGCCTTCGAAACCATCAGTCGGTTAACAGCAGCATTCACCTGGACGAAATCGGTTGCTTCAAATTCAATCACCACATCGAAATCCGGCAACGAATAACGAAGTGGTTGCCGGCTCGTACCAACATCAAGCGGTTCGACAGAGTCGGGTCCACCGTGTTGAAGTGCGATCTGAAGCTTGTGTTTGCCAGCAAATTCGATCAATGCAGCCAGGTCATCATCGGTTGGTCGATCCAGCACGCGCATAACAAGCTCAGTAGCATTGTCGGCAACCGCAACCTCGATTTGCGGCAGTCGCCTGCTGATGCTAAGACGGCCTATCAGATCGCTAAGTGGATCGATCAGACCGTCGACGGGGCTTGCGAGAACCTCGCAGCGATGCATATCACAGATATACGACGCGTGGCTTTCACGAAATCCGACCAGCACACGCCCCTTCCCGGCAACGTCCTTAACTCCCAGCCGGGCGCGCCGGCGATAATTCCAGCCACCGTCGACGCTGGTGTCATATAACGGCTCCAGCCATTGCTCTGGCTCGACCCGGCCGATGCGCTGCAAATTATCCGCCAGCGACTTGTGCTTGATGGCGCGCTGATCATCGGCAGCGACATGCTGCAGCGAACAGCCTCCGCAGTTACCAAATGCGGCACATCGGGGTTCTATGCGAGCCTCCGAGGCAACCAGCACCTCCAGAAGCTCCGCCTCATCGTAGTTTTTCTGACGCTTCCGTCTGCGAAAGGAAACGGTTTCCCCCTCGAGCGCGCCGGGCACAAAAATCTTTTTGCCCAAAACAGAGGCAACGCCTTTCCCGTCATGGGTGACCGATTCGATCAGAGCCGATTCCGGAGCGAATATTTTTCGCGCCATTTCGGCTAGTCCGCCGACCACGCAGCAAGAAATTCGTTCAGGTGCGATTGATCCATCGTCTGCAACGTGGTTCGTACCAGTTCAAACTCCCGCTCCAGCGCTACGACGTCCAGATTTCCCCTCATGAATTCGAAACGCAGGTAGATCAGGTAGGTGTTCAACACATCGGTTTCGCAATAATTGCGAATATCCTCGATGCCACCGTCGAGCCAGCATTGCCAGACTTTGTCCCCACTCATACCAAGCTTACCCGGGAAACCGAGCATCACCGCCATTTGATCGAGACTCGCACGACCGCGCATCTGATATCCCGCGAGCACGTCCATTAAATCAATATGGCGCCAGTGGAACCGGTTCAGATAATTGTTGTAACGAAAATCCCGGTCGGAATCGCCCGTCTCCCAATAACGAGGGGCCTGAATGCCGTGCTTCAACGCGCGATAGTGCAGGACCGGCAGATCGAACCCACTGCCATTCCATGAGACGAGTTCCGGCGAGTAGCGTTCAATTCCTGCAAAGAACCGGCGAATGATCTCTGCCTCGTCAGCATCCCGATCGCCGAGCGACCAGACACGAAATGTGTCACCGCTTCTAAGGGCGACGGAAATCGCAACAATGCGTTGCTGATGCAACGGCAGGAATTCAGAGCCGGTTGCCTGCTGGCGCATAAAAGCCATCGCGGTGCCCACATCCTCGTCGGACAGATCCTCCAGGTTCCACATCCGGCGCCCGAATTCGACGTCGGGAATTGTTTCAATATCAAAGGAAAAACAATGCATTACAGCTCTTTATTAATGAAGTTACTTGACACTTTGCGCTCTCATGACCACCGCGAAAGCCAGAATCAGACCCGCGTCGTCAGTCAGACTGACATGTCCTTCGCCAATCCCGAGGTTGTCGCAAACCGACCGGCCGCGATCCGACCAGATAATTTCAGGTCGACCCCAGGCGTTGTTGACGATACCGACATCGCGAATCCATACACCATGCGCAAAGCCCGTTCCCATGGCTTTGACAGTTGCTTCTTTGGCCGCGAAGCGCATGGCAAGAAATCTTACCGGCATTTTGTTTTTTTCGAAGAGTTTGCGTTCCTCATCCATCAACAATCGATCAACAAAGCGTTCGCCAAATCGATTATAAGTTTCCTGCACACGTGACAGCTCGACAATATCCGTACCAATGCCAAAGATCACGGCCGTTGTCCTGAACGCGCCGCAACCATCAATCGCTTCATTTCGCGGACGGCCAATGTAAATCCGTCGAACACCGAACGTGCCACAATTGCATGTCCGATGTTCAGTTCCACAATTTCCGGAATTGCCGCGATCGGCCCGACGTTTTCATAGTGCAGGCCGTGACCCGCATTGACGATCAATCCGATTTTCTTGCCATACTCTGCAGCCGAAATCACTCGTCCCAGTTCGGCCTGTTGTGCGTGCTCCGCGGCGTCGGCATATGACCCGGTATGCAATTCAACAACCGGGGCGCCTGCCTTTTTCGCCGCATCAAGTTGTCCAGGATCGGGATCAATAAATAACGACACGCGAATGCCGTTTTTCGAAAGTTGCTCGCAGGCAGAGGCGACCTTGTCAAGCTGGCCAGCAACATCCAGCCCGCCCTCCGTCGTCAACTCTTCACGTTTTTCAGGAACCAGGCAGCAGTCAGACGGGCGGATTCCAATTGCGATACGAATCATTTCATCGGTCACTGCCATTTCAAAATTCATATGTGTCTGCATTACCCTTTTCAGGCGCTGTAAATCATGGTCCTGGATATGACGTCGATCCTCGCGAAGGTGCAAAGTAATGCTGTCGGCGCCGGCTTTTTCTGCGAGCAATGCCGCCTCAACCGGGTCCGGATACTCGGTCCCGCGCGCCTGTCTTAGCGTCGCAACATGATCGATGTTGACGCCTAAGTGAATTTCACTCATTGGATGACCGGACCTGTATCTGCTGTTGCCGCGCCACGGCGGAGTTCTTTCAATACTTTGCGGCTCTTGAGCTCCTTGCCGTTCAAATGCCAGGCGATAACGTGGCGCAACAGCCGATTCGCATCCCGCAATGTCGAAGCATCAGAAAAGTCCTCCCTCGCAACCGCGATGAGCTCCGCGCCTGTGAACACCAGCGGTCCGTCAGGATTGTTGGCAGGCACCGGGCCCCGCTCCACCCGGTATTCATAAATTCTACCGGGATCGAGCTCATCGCCGGATTCCGTATCATGATCGAGATTGAGAGCGTAGCCAAGCAAGCGAAGTAACTCCATCTCAAATCGACGCAACGCGGTTGCGACACTATGTTGGCCATTCAGCTCAATGATAGTCGCGTGGTAAGCGCTGAAAATTTCCGGCTGTGGATCGTGGCGATGCAGCAGATTCAGGAGCAACTCGTTTAGATAAAAAGCCGAAAGTAACGAGTCGCCATTCAACGAAATCGGTCCGCCGTCCATTTCGGCCCCCGTCAATGTGCCAAGGTCACCCCGAATCACCCAGGAAAGCTGCAGTGGCATAAACGGTCGGAGCACACCTTTCAGTTTCGACTTGGCGGATCGGCTGCCACGAGCCACCAGTGAAAGGCGACCATAATCGCGACTCAACACGTCCAGAATTCGACTGGTGTCTCGAAACGGGCGATGGTGCAACAACCATGCGGGTTGATTCTGAACTCTCCTTGCTGTCATGGAGATTCATAACCAAGGCGCAGCAAGTCCGCCTTATTATCCGCCCAGTTGTTTTTGACTTTCACCCATAACTCGAGATGTACCGGCACGCCGAGTCGTTCTTTCAGATCCAGGCGCGCCGCACGGCCTACCTTTTTCAAAAGAGCACCACCCTTGCCAACCACGATGCCTTTCTGGCTCTCCCGTTCAACCCAGATAATGGCGTCAATCTCTACGCCTTTTTCGCCACGCTCGAAACGTTCCACCTGGACCGTCAGGCCATAGGGAATTTCCTGTCGCAATGCCAGGGTCAGTTTCTCGCGAACAACCTCTGCGGCGCGAAAATTCTCACTACGGTCAGTAATCATGTCATCCGGGAAAAGTGGCTGCGAGACCGGTAAATGGCGCGCCACAAGTGAAACCAGACTATCGATGTTATCGAGCTTCATTGCTGATATCGGTACGACCTCCGTGAACGAGTGTCGCCGCGACATGACAGCCAAAGCCTCCAGTAACGCCTCTTTCGGATGAACTTTATCGATCTTGTTCAACAGCGCGATAACAGGAGCGGATATACCTGACAGGCGGTCGAGCACGTCCTGATCTTCGTCGGTCCAGCGATTCGCCTCGGTCATGAAGAAAATCAGGTCTGCATCGATTAGCGCATTCGCTGCAGTCTTGTTCATCATTCGGTTCATGACTTTGTTTGCGTGGCGATGAATGCCGGGCGTATCCACGTATATCGCCTGGTAGTCGGCATGCGAGTCCACACCCAGGATCCGATGCCTGGTCGTTTGTGGTTTTGGCGTCACGATGCTGACTTTGTCACCAAGGATTGTGTTAATGAGCGTCGACTTGCCAACATTGGGCCGCCCAACAACCGCAACAAATCCGCAACGAAACGCATTTTCGATCATCATTCAGACCTGCTCGTCAAGTTTTGCAAGCATGGCCGCAGCCGAATCTTGTTCCGCATCGCGACGCGTCAACCCCGTGCCTGTCGTTTTCAAGTCGAGGTAATCGACCGTACAACTGACCTCAAATAGTTGTTTGTGTGCTTTGCCGGTGACCTCTTCCATTCGATAGTCTGGCAGGGGAAGTTGCCGACCCTGAAGAAATTCCTGAAGTTGAGATTTCGGATCACGCAGCTCTGCGCCCGCCGGCAAGTCTTCGATTCGATCTCTATAAGTTCTAAGTATCAATTGCCTCGCAGTATCAAACCCGGCGTCAAGGTAGACGGCGCCAAATATCGCTTCAACTGCGTCTGCGAGAATCGATGCCCTGCGATTACCGCCGGTCTTTTTCTCGCCTGACCCAAGGACCAGGTGCTCACCGATACCAATTTCGGCTCCGATCTGGGCCAGCGTAGCGTCTTTCACAAGTGACGAGCGCAACCGGCTGAGCCGCCCCTCGCTCGATTCGGCGCGCTCCTGGAAAATCAATTCAGAGATGACAAGCTGCAATACGGCGTCGCCTAGAAACTCCAGGCGCTCGTTATTGTTACCGGTAGCACTGCGATGCGTCAGTGCCTTTTCGAGCAGACGTACATCGGAGAATTCGTAGTGCAACGATTGTTTCAGCCAGGTAGCGGCTTTTTCCAAAACGGTTCGCCCAGGTGGTTATGACAAGCGAGCAATTATAGTGGTTTTGGCAGGCCGAAGCTTCCCGGTGTTCAAACCGGGCCAGAACAACCTGTGTGTCGGAGTTTCAGACTAACGTCGTACCAGGACGGACTTGTCAAAGCGAACGGTGAAATACACGTTACTGATAAACGGTGTTGTGTGGTCGTACTTTGCGGCGACCAGGAATCCGCCATCCTGCTGCTTAACTTCAATGTCACGAGCAGTAATATCACTGACGCTCTCTACGTCGAAGCGTCTGCTGACGGACTTGCGTATGTCCGCGATGGTTGGATTCTGGCTATCAAACTCGTCATAAACGCCGTTCAGAACACCCGCAACCTTCAGGTAATTCAGGTATATCGGGGTCAGGCGGATGGTGCCAAACGCGAACAAGCCCATGAATGCAACGAGGATCATCAACCCAAGCGTGGTCATACCTCTCTCACGACGAGCTATCCGGCTAAGCATTCCGCGTCTTAGTGCTGCTGCTTCGCTCAAGCTGGAAACGTTCATTTGATCCACTCCACTCAACTGCAAACGCTCAGAAATACCCGATGACCCCACGGATTTAACGGGATTTAAAGGGTCTAATCAGTGACTTGCACCACAATTATTGAATCTTCGTCCCGATTCGACCCCAGTCAGGCCATTCTGCGCCGTTCGAGAGGTCCAGATGCATCCAGATGCGCACCGCCTCACCAACCAGGTGGGTCTCGGGAATGGCGCCAATATATCGACTGTCCTGGCTGTTGTCCCGATTGTCACCCATCATGAAATAGTAGCCGTCGGGGATTTCGTAGGCCTGCACCCGTGACTTCGGGTTATCTGTAATGCTCACCCTGTGGCGAATCAGGTGCTCACGGTTGCCGAGCACTTCAGAATAGATGTGTCCCGCATCGTCCGGCGAACCATCAGCAATGTCGGCAACCGGCATAAGCTGTCCATTGATTGTCAGCCTGGCACCATCGTACGCAATGACGTCTCCCGGAAGGCCGACCACGCGCTTGATGTAGTTGATTTTTGGATTTGACGGCAACCGAAAGACCACTACATCGCCCCGCTTCGGCGAACCGGTCTCGATAAATTTCTTTTCGATTACTGGCCAGCGAAGACCAAAGGAGTACTTCTTGACGAAAATGAAATCGCCTTGTATCAATGTCGGCATCATCGATCCTGACGGAATTCTAAACGGTTCGAATATGAAAGACCGAATGACAAGAACGAACAAAAGAACTGGAAAAAACGATCGGGAATACTCGATCATAGTATCCATGAACGCATTATCAGGGCCGCCCGCTACCTCGCGTTTGTTCGCGTAGTAAAATCGGTTAAACGCGACCACGGCGCCCGAGACGGCGGTCAGTAATACCAGTATCAGTGCAAGATTTATGCTCAATGTTCCATCTCTTATTTTTCGACTCGCAGAACTGCCAAAAAGGCCTCCTGCGGAATCTCTACGGATCCAACCATTTTCATTCTTTTCTTGCCTGCCTTCTGTTTTTCGAGGAGCTTGCGCTTTCGCGACACGTCTCCGCCATAACATTTCGCAGTAACGTTCTTTCGCAGGGCCTTCACAGTGCTTCTCGCAATGATCTGAGTCCCAATACCTGCCTGAATCGCAATATCAAACATCTGCCGGGGAATCAGCTTGCGCATCCGTTCGACGAGATCCCGACCGCGAAAGTCAGCATTTGAACGGTGCACAATAACCGACAATGCGTCAACCCGTTCCCTGTTGATCAGGACGTCCAGGCGCACCAGCGGTGCTGCCTCAAATCTCACGAAGTGATAGTCAAACGAGGCAAAACCACGGCTAACGGATTTCAATCGGTCGAAGAAATCCATAACGACCTCTGATAGCGGCATTTCATACTCCAGTGAAACCTGGCCGCCCAGGTAACGCATCTGTCGCTGGACACCGCGTTTGTCGATGCACAATTTCATCACTGCGCCGACGTGTTGTTCCGGCACCAGGATATTTGCAGATATTATCGGCTCGCGAAGCTCCGCAATTTCGTTTACAGGCGGCAACTTGGACGGATTATCGACCCGCATGACTTCTCCGCTCATCATTTGCACCTCGAAAATTACTGTCGGTGCGGTGGTGATTAGGTCGAGATCGTATTCTCGCTCAAGGCGTTCCTGCACGATTTCCATATGCAGCATGCCGAGAAATCCGCAGCGAAATCCGAATCCCAGTGCCGCAGAAGTCTCCGGTTCGAAATGTAACGCTGCATCATTGAGCCGGAGTTTCTGCAACGCTTCCCTGAAATTTTCGTAGTCTTCGGTCTGGATCGGAAATAATCCGGCGAAAACACGGGGCTGAACTTTTTTGAAGTCAGGCAACGGCGTGTCACAAGGATCACTGGCCATCGTCAACGTGTCGCCGACCGGGGCTCCGAAAATGTCCTTGATGCCTGCAATCACGAAGCCGACTTCACCTGTTGCCAGAACTGACCTGTCAGTCATCTTCGGAGTAAAAGACCCCACTCTGTCAGCGATGTATGACCGACCAGTCGACATCACCGTAATTTTCTTGCCTTTAGTCAGCTTCCCGTTGACAACCCGAACAAGTGAAACGACACCGACGTAGTTATCAAACCATGAATCGATAATCAGTGCCTGCAACGGCCCGTCAGCGTTGCCAGCAGGAGGCGGAATTATCTTCACCAGGCGTTCGAGCAGTTCCGGTACGCCCGCACCTGTTTTGGCACTAACGCGCAACGCGTCGGAGGCATCGATGCCAATGATTTCCTCGATCTCACTCATCACTTTTTCCGGCTCGGCCGCCGGCAGATCGATCTTGTTCAGAACCGGCAATACCTCAAGCCCCAGGTCGATCGCAGTTATGCAATTGGCGACACTCTGCGCCTCAACACCCTGCGCGGCATCTACGACCAGTAACGCGCCCTCGCAGGCTGCCAGGGATCTCGATACCTCGTACGAGAAATCGACGTGCCCCGGCGTATCGATGAAATTGAGCTGGTACTCTTGCCCGTCTTGCGCCAAATACTTGAGCGACACGCTCTGCGCTTTAATCGTAATCCCGCGCTCGCGCTCGATATCCATTGAGTCGAGAACCTGCGCGGACATCTCGCGATCCTGCAAACCGCCACAATGCTGGATAAAGCGGTCCGCCAGCGTCGATTTCCCGTGGTCGATATGGGCGATGATCGAAAAGTTTCGAATGTGGTTCATGGAAGCGCTTGGTTTGAATTCATACAGGGGGTCGGCTTAATCAGCGGCGGAGTATATACGTTCTGCCACCCTGATGAGGCCCTCGTGTTCAGTCAATATTCGCTCTATGGCGACGACGTCCAGACTGTATTGACAGACAAATTCCGAGTTGAACTCGACAACCGGAATCCGGGATCCGTAGGACCGTTGCCAGTCGGGGCAGGAATCGATATCGACGACTTCGATCCTCAGCCGACCACGCACCAATGGCGCCATTTCTTCAATCAACTGCTCGCACAGGTGACAACCCGGCCGACTGTATACGCGCAACGACGGCAGGCCCGATTCGACCTTATCCGGCATCTGCAGCTTTCCCAACAGAGGGCAGGAATTGTTCACAAATCGATTCCTGCTGCAGCATGCGTCTGCCGATGACCAGGCCAACAACGAGGCCAAACGCGGCCAGCAAGACGCCAATCCCGTCGCCCGGGTTGCCGATCAACATCCATGCAAGGGAAAGCGTCACGATCATTGCCAGTAATGGCAGACCGTACGCGAGCATGGCAGCACGAAGTAAAAACCTGGGACCTATCACCAACTCGATCGATTCGCCCTCGGACACGACCATTCCAGGCGGAATTTTGACCTGAATTTGGCGATTCACGTCCGCACCGACCAAGATGCCGGCACCGCACCCCTTCCCGGCTGCACAGCGCCGACAGGCGACAGGCGACTCCACAGAAACGGTGGCCGTCCGGCCACTCAACGCGATTATTCTGCCAAAAGCTGATTCCACTACGAATTTATATCACGGTGACGAAGGAGTTAAACGCTCGTTGCGGACCAGGTGCCCAGGCCGGATTCAAGTAAATACCGGCGGCTGGTTGAAATCGAGGCAAGCGCGTGATCAGGCATAGTCCGGCGAAAAATCGGAGCGAACATCTGAATACATAAGTACCTTGAATCAGTTTTTAACGGTATGTCGCGCCGTGAGAAACGACTGACAATGACTTGTCAGCGCTGGCGCATCGACGAGGCGATTCTTTGCACAGTGACACCAGGAACCTCACCGACTGCCGTAACCTGAAAACCATTGATTTCAGCAGTATAGGAATTTGACCTGCCAACCAAGGCCCATCCGTCGCTTTCTTCGGCGCTGCGGGTCGCAATAAAAACGGAGATACTGGCGATTCCGTCGCTGTACACAATATGTGTGGTTGGTGATTCTGCCGCAGACATTTGCTCGGTTCTGGTTGAAATTGCCCTGAACCCTGCTGGCAGATCGTCGCAATCCCAATCAGTCGTAACGTCAACCGACCGGTATCGATCGGGCTCCCGGTACCAGGTAAAACTGGCCAGATCAATCGAAGGATCAAGTGCCGTGGCCGCGATGTTGCCACCGATTGTTATATCGGCAAACTTGATCTCTTCAATTACGTCGCCGTAGGAATCAACAAGGGACGTGTTCAGTGGAAACGCAGTTTCCTTGTCAAGCCAGATTCGATGTCCGTATCGATATTCATCATGCGGCCTGATGGCCAACATGATGGCCGTACGGCCGGCAATTCTCCCCTCACGTACGAGGGACAAATCATACTGGGTCGCCCTGATCGTTTCGCTTCGCGGCAGGGCCGAGAACAGCGTACTTTGGTTATTCCATGTTTCGACGAGGACTGATTTTTTGTCAGGCAATATGCAGTGAACTTCGTCGCCGATTCGAATAATCTCGAGGCCATTGCCCTCTTGTGAGGCGAGCCGTTCGTTCACAACACCATCAACAATCTTGTGCGCAACCTTCAATGCCTCGGACTCACCTCGTTGATGCCTTACGACCGTCCCTTCGTAATTTGTCGTAGTGACCGCAATTGACATCCGATCGAGCCATTCTTCGGGACTCGACTGCTGTGCCAATCCCTGCAATGACCATAGTGCGCATGTAACACCCATTGCGCCGGTCAATGTCCTTAAAATTTTTCGATGATTTTGATGCATGCAGAAACTCTTAACTGGCTTCACTCATTGCTCAATCGGTCGTCCTGACCGCTAACCGCTGGTTGCCCGTCGCCAGACACCAGGTGCGGGTCCGGCTCAATCTCAACGAGCCGGCCTTCGCGCAGTTCGAAAGTGACCATTCGGGAAAGAATACCATTGGAGGCCAGATCAGGAGAACTGCTGTCATGACGCCGACTGTATTCAATCAGGCGCTCCGTAGGACTGTTCGCCAGGACCTGTTCAGCGGTCGGCTCGGTGTAGGCTGGAGCGAGATCAATCGCAACGGCGTCGTCGGCCAGGCCATGCGCAACGGGACCGCCAAGCTGGCTAAGTCCTACCAGCGCAATAGCGGCCACAGTTGCTGCAACGGCGATGCCGCTCGCCGGCGTCATCAGCGCCGATCCAACTGCCGCTGGCTCCACTTCTTCCGACACGATCGCCTGTCCAAGAGCCGCCGCAATCCGACCGCGCAGGCTATTCATACCTGGCACTTCCTGCTCGCGCCGGATCAGCCGGCCGATCGCCAGGAATTCCGCAACCTGCTGCCGCATAGCGGCGTCCTGGCTGAGTCGTCGCAACAAAAATTCTGACTCGTTATCCGGCAATTCTCCGTCAACGAATGCAGAAATCTGCATTTTCAATGCCTCATTCATAAGTTCCCACACCGGGCATCACACCCGTCCTTCAAATAATACTAGTTAAGCAAATTACCAATCTTCTTACCGATCGCGTCCCTGGCCCTGAAAATCCGGGATCGCACCGTGCCTACCGGACATTCCATTGTCTGCGCTATCTCCTCATAGCTCATTCCGTCGAGCTCCCGCAATACAATCGCTGTTCGTAAATCTTCCGGCAGTGCATCGATCGCCTTTTCAACAATCGCGTGCAGTTCCTGACTCATCGTCAAACCCTCTGGCGTGTCTGTTTCCCTCAGCTTCGCGTGCAGGTCGAACTGGTCAGGATCCTGCAGATCCAGCTCGACGTCCATCGGGCGTCTACGAGCAGATGCCAGATGATTCTTCGCTGTGTTCACCGCGATCCTGTACAGCCAGGTATAAAACGCGCTGTCGCCACGGAATCTGGGCAAGGCCCGGTAGGCTTTAATGAATGCCTCCTGGGTAATATCCAATGCCAGATCAGGGTCCCACACATAACGCATCACCAGGTTAACAATCTTGTGCTGGTACTTGAGCACCAGCAGATCAAAAGCACCCTTTTCACCCTTCTGGACCCGTCGGACCAACTGGGCGTCGGTGGGTTCATTTGCCATGCAGGTAGGTCCTACTGCGAAAGCCGTGCAGCCAACCAACTCCGCCGACTCCAGCATAGACCGGGCGAAAATGGGAAAGTTCGCAATTCACGACTCTATTCATAGGGATTTAATCAAAAACGTGACGGTCTTCCCGTCGGTAGGTAAACCCGTCAAATACCTGGGTGCCTTTGTTGCTTTTATGTCGTCAAGCGGCTGATGGTATCAAGGTCCGGGCAGATGACCAAAGAACTCCCGTGACTGCAGCCACAAGAGCTGCAATCGATGCCACGCGTCAGGTTCCGTCCGGTACCGGATCAGTAGCAGGCAATGGCATGGTCCGCTTTCGAATTTCAGCCTGAACCAGGCCAGTGCGGGTAGCACCATGCTGCCGGTCAGAAGCCTAAGTTCGTGAGCGTTTCCCTCAAAATCTAACGCTGAAACATTTCCTGCGCTGTCCAGAATGAGGGTACGGACCCGGCCGGCTCCAACGTGCAGATTCCGGAGCTCGCGAAGGCCATCTCCCAACCAGATTACGACCAGCGCAAAGCGCCAAAGCAATGATATCGGCAGCTCTGTAATCAGCATGACGCCACCGATCGTCGCGGCGATACCTGTCCCGAGCACCAGGCGTTGTATCGCAGGGTCAGGCCGAAGCTTTACCTCGAATTTGATCGATGACATCGGCCAGTTCCGGGTCCGCGGGATTGTTTCCGCTTAACAAATAGCCGATCAGATCGGGATCCGGTAGCTCCAGAACCCGTCGAAACGCCGCCTTTTGAGACTCGTCGGAATTACCGTACTGTTTTTCGAGATAAGTGCCGAGCAAAACGTCAAGCTCCCGCATGCCTCGTCTGCATTGCCACTTAACGCGGCGCTCACTCAATGCCGGCGTTCCGCCAGCATTTTCTTCGTTTCCGCAATTGCCCTGGCGGGATTGAGATTCTTGGGACATGTGTTCGTACAATTCATGATCGTATGGCAACGATACAATCGGAATGGATCTTCGAGATCGTCCAGCCGTTCTCCTGTCGCTTCATCACGGCTGTCCACCAACCAGCGATAAGCAGCAAGCAACGCGGCCGGCCCGAGATAACGGTCACTGTTCCACCAATAGCTGGGACAACTCGTGGAGCAACAAGCGCACAAAATGCAGGCGGCTGGTTCGTCAATACGTTCCTGATCCGCCTTGCTTTGCAATCGTTCTGAATCCGGAGACGCCGGCGTGCGGGTCTGCAGCCACGGTTTAATCGACGCATATTGCGCATAGAAATTTGTAAGATCGGGAACCAGGTCCTTAATAACACCCATGTGCGGCAATGGATAAATCTTGACGTCGCCCTTGATTCCCTCGGACGGAGCCGTGCAGGCAAGCGTGTTGCGCCCGTCAACATTCATTGCACATGATCCACAGATTCCTTCGCGGCAGGAACGACGGAATGTCAACGTGGGGTCAATCTCATTTTTGATCTTGATGAGCGCGTCAAGCACCATCGGCCCACAACTTTCCATGTCCACTTCATAAGTATCCATGCGCGGATTGTCACCGCTGTCCGGATCAAATCGATAAACAACGAAGCGACGAACATTGTCGGACGATCCGCCAGCCGGGAAGTGTCGGCCCTTCGTGATCCTGGAATTCGGTGGAAGTCTGAACTCAGCCAAAGGTGACTCCTGCGCTAGTAAACACGTGCTTTCGGGGGAATTGCATCAACTTCGTCCGTGAGCGTTTCGGCATGCACTGGCCGATCTCCGAACGACACCGTGCCGTCCTCGGCAAGCCACGATAGTGAATGCTTCATCCAGTTTGTATCGTCGCGGTCCGGGTAATCTTCCCGCGCATGCGCGCCTCGGCTTTCGAGACGTCGCGCTGCCGACTCGATCGTTACCTTGGCATTTTGCAGCAGGTTTTCGAGTTCTATCGTTTCGACAAGGTCCGTGTTCCAGATCATCGATCTGTCCGAAACCCGAACTTCCGCGAACGATGCATAAGCCTGGTTGAGTAACTTGACGCCTTCATTCAGCGTCTCGCCAGTACGAAAAACCGCGGCATGGTTTTGCATCGTTCGCTGCATTTCGAGACGAATTTCGGCGGTGGGTCGCGGGCCGTCAGCATTGCGAAGCCTGTCTATTCTCTCCACGCTGTTTTGCCCCGCATTCGGCGGTAAATTTTTATGACGTGTGCCGGGTTTCATCGTGTCCGCGCAACGGTGCGCGGCTGATCGACCGAACACGACGAGGTCGAGGAGCGAGTTTGAACCCAGGCGATTGGCACCATGAACCGACACACAGGCAGCCTCTCCGACAGCCATCAGTCCCTGCACGACCGACTCCGGGTCACTGCCTCTCAACGTGACCACCTCGCCGGTATAAATGGTCGGAATGCCGCCCATGTTGTAATGCACAGTTGGCAATACGGGAATCGGTTCTTTGGCGACGTCGACGCCGGCGAAAATCCGCGCCGACTCGGCAATACCTGGCAATCGCTCCTCGATCACGTCCGGGCCCAAATGCTCCAGGTGTAAATGAATATGATCTTTCTCGGCGCCGACGCCCCGCCCTTCACGGATCTCGATCGTCATCGAACGGCTGACGACGTCGCGGGACGCAAGGTCCTTCGCATTCGGTGCATAACGTTCCATAAAACGCTCGCCATCGGAATTCGTGAGATAACCTCCCTCGCCACGAACGCCTTCTGTGATCAGGCAGCCGGCACCGTAAATACCGGTCGGGTGAAACTGGACGAATTCCATGTCCTGCAGCGGCAATCCGGCGCGCAGCACCATCGCATTACCGTCACCGGTGCACGTGTGCGCCGATGTACAGGAAAAATAGGCGCGCCCGTAACCCCCGGTCGCAAGGATGACCTTGTGTGCACGGAATCTATGCAATCGCCCGGTTGCCAGGTCGATTGCAACGACGCCGCGACATGCACCATCTTCCATCATCAGGTCGACCGCAAAATATTCGATGAAAAACTCGGCGTCGTGTTTCAGTGACTGCTGATAAAGCGTATGCAACATTGCGTGTCCGGTACGATCAGCCGCCGCGCATGTCCGCTGGGCAGTGCCCTCGCCGTAGCGCGTCGTCATACCGCCGAACGGACGCTGGTAAATGCGACCATCGTCGGTTCGGGAGAAAGGCACACCATAGTGTTCGAGCTCTATAACAGCATCGGGCGCCTCTTTACACATGTACTCAATCGCATCCTGATCGCCAAGCCAATCAGAACCCTTGACAGTGTCATACATATGCCAACGCCAGTCATCCTCACCCATATTGCCGAGAGCTGCGCTAATGCCACCCTGCGCTGCCACGGTATGACTGCGAGTTGGAAAAACTTTCGTAACACACGCGGTTTTGAAACCAGTTTCCGCCAGTCCGAACGTGGCCCGCAATCCAGCGCCACCGGCGCCGACAACGACGACATCGTAACTATGATCGATGAACCCGTATTCGCTCATCACTAACTGCCCAACATTACTTTCAATATTGCGACGACGGCCACCACGCCAAGAAAGACATGTCCAAATTTGCTGACAATGATCGAAACCACTTTTACTCCGGGACTGTGGACATAATCTTCAATGACAATCTGAATCCCAAGCATTGAATGCCAGGCCAGCGTGACGCTCATCAGTATCAGCATGATCGAATTAAAGGGACTGCCAACCCATGCGACCATTTCCGGTTCGGAATAACCGTCCAGTCTCGCAAACGTGACGAGGAACCAGGGACCCAATAGCAACAACGCGAGCGCTGTCAGACGTTGCAACCACCAATGATCAGTGCCTTCTTTGGCCGAACCGGATCCGAGTACTCGGGACAAGGGCGAACGTAAACTCATATCCTTCTTTCCTCGCCTTTAAACCACGAACCAGTAGGAGGTGGTCATCACAACCGTCGCGATGACTACAATCCAGGCAGACCTGTCTGCCTGGCGCTTTTCGAAAAACCGGCCCGTATCCCACACGAGGTGTCGGATACCATTCGACAAGTGGAGGAAAAAGGAAAATAACCAACCGAAGAGCGCGATCTGCCCAATGACGCTTTGCGTTATTTCATGAACCCAATCGTATGGCACTCCTTCGAAGGCCACCGCGGCAAGCCAGGATGTGAAAGCGACAAATCCTGCCGCCAGCGCGACGCCGGTCATTCTGTGCAGAATCGACAGCGTCATCGTGATTGGCCAGCGGTATATCGTCAGGTGTGGTGAGAGCGGTCGCCCTTCTTTAGTCATTTCCTGCCTTTGAATTCATTGGTCTGCCAACATACGCTTTGCTCAGAAATCGATGCACCGGCCGTTTTTTTCCCAATCTCCAAAGCGAGTGGGATCCGGCCCGTCCCGACCGCCAATTTCTTTTTTCCCGCCGGTAACGCCGGAGGCGGTCTCCACGTTATCATCCTGACTGGAAGTAGCGTCTGAATCGATTTTGCCACGTATTTTACTGGTATCGTCGGCCATGCGCGCAGTATGCCAGAGGTAGATTGCGAGTTGTACAAACTGATCACAGTAGGCGGAAAGGACGCCGTTCCTTTCTTGCAGGGACAATTGACTCAGGACGTCAGCCGGCTGACCGAGCGTAGCGGCATGATTTGTGCCTGGTGTAATCCGAAAGGCCGGGTATTTGCCATCATCCGCCTGGTTCAACGCGGCGAATCCATCGGACTCGTCGTGCCTGCGTCGCTGGCAGAACAAATCGTGCAACGACTAATCATGTATCGACTTAGATCCAAGGTCACCATAACCGGTCCCCGTGACGACTGGACCGATTTGATCGACGCAAGAGATGCAGATCCTGTCGCCTTGATTCGCGCAGGTGTGCCGTCGATCGACGAACGAAACACCGAGACTTACACGCCGCACATGCTCAACCTCGACAAACTGGGTGCGATCAGCTTTAACAAAGGCTGCTATACCGGCCAGGAAGTGGTGGCGCGAACGGAGAACCTGGGTACAAGCAAGCGGCGGCTGATGCGTTATCAGGCGAGCGCTGATTCATTGGCGGTCGGCGATAAACTCTCCGATGGTGAGAGAAATGTAGGCGAAGTTCTCAATGTTGTGGGACGCGACTTGCTGGCCGTAACACCGGTTGACCTTCATGATCGCGAATTGTCCGTCCGCAGAATTGCCGTAACGCCAATGGGCTTACCGTACTAATAATAAAGACGCCTTTGCGATAAGCGCAGCCACGAAACAATCTTGCATGCCTGCCGCGAGGTTAATCCTCGTGCCGCATTACACGGGCCGCAAATGCGAGAGCCGGGATCGGTGAGAGCCAAACATTCGATGGCGTGCATCGTCGGTGCGGCAAAGGCCATGGGCGGGTGGATTCTCTATTCGAAGATCTCTGGGCGCATATGTGGAAACAGCAGGACGTCACGGATTGACGGGGAATTGGTTATCAACATCACGAGCCGGTCGATACCAACTCCGAGACCCGCCGTTGGCGGCAGACCGTATTCCAGCGCGCGAATGTAATCGGCATCGAAGAACATCGCCTCGTCGTCGCCCGCCGCTTTATTGGCCGCCTGCTCGCGAAAACGTTCTTCCTGATCTTCAGGATCATTCAACTCGGAGAAACCGTTTGCAATTTCTCGCCCACCAATAAACAACTCGAAGCGATCGGTAACGAACGGGTCATGGTCGTTTCTACGCGATAGCGGCGAAACTTCCGTTGGATACTGTGTGACGAATGTCGGCTGACGCAGTTCTGCTTCACCGGTTTGATCAAAAATCTCAATCTGCAATTTTCCACTGCCGGAACTGTCGTCGACTTTAACTCCCAACTCTGTGGCGACTCTGGCCAGGTAATCCCGATCCCGGATTTTTGTCCTGTCAATCTTTGGATTGAACTTCAAGATCGCATCTTCGACAGTCAATCGATCGAACGGCTTTGAGAAGTCATAGCTTTCTCCCTGGTAGGTAACCACCGGGTCGCCCAGCAATGACTGTGACAGTCCCTTCAGCAAAGCCTCGACCATAACGATCAGATCCTCGTAGTCCGCATAAGCCCGGTAGAGTTCAAGCATCGTGAATTCGGGGTTGTGCCTCGTTGAAACGCCTTCGTTGCGAAAGTTTCGATTTATCTCATAAACACGTTCGAACCCACCCACGGTAAGTCGTTTCAGGTTCAATTCAGGTGCAACACGCAAGAAGAGATCCATGTCCAGCGCGTTATGATGAGTCTTGAACGGTCTCGCGAGCGCGCCTCCCGGAGTCGTTTGCATCATTGGCGTTTCAACTTCGAGATAATCCTGCGAATCCAGGAATGATCGAATATAGGCGATTATTTCGGAACGCTTACGAAACACCGATCGACTTTCCTCATTCATAATCAAGTCGACATAACGTCGCCGATATCGGGTTTCCTGATCCTGCAGGCCATGAAATTTTTCCGGGAGCGGGCGCAGCGACTTCGTGAGCAGCCTGACTTCGGTGGCCATGATGGTCAGTTCGCCTGTCTGGGTTTTGAAAAGACTGCCTGTAGCGCCAACGATGTCACCGATGTCCCACTTTTTGAACGACTGATAGACACCTTCAGGCAGTCGGTCACGTTCGAGCCGCAGCTGAATCTGCCCCGTGCGGTCCTGTAATTTGATGAAGCTCGCCTTGCCCATAACGCGCTTGACCATCATTCGTCCGGAAACTTTGACCTGGACATCCTCCTCGCGAAGATGCTCGTCCTCGTGTTTTCCGTAACTCTGCTGAAGTTCATCGGCCAGAGAATTGCGCCTGAAATCGTTCGGAAATGCGTTTCCGTGCTCGCGCAAAGCAGCAAGCTTTCGCCGCCGTTCGGCAATTAGTGTGTTCTCATCCTGTTTGTTATCGTCGCTCACTTATATTCCCTGCTTTAGGCTCGCTTCAATGAAACCATCGAGCCCGCCATCTAGTACCGCTTGAGTGTTACCGGTTTCGACACCAGTACGCAAATCTTTGATGCGGCTTTGATCCAGCACGTAGGACCGGATCTGGCTGCCCCACCCCACGTCCGATTTGCCATCTTCTACAATCGACGCTTTCGCACGCCGGGTTTGCATCTCAAGCTCGTAGAGTCTCGCCTTGAGCTGCTTCATGGCTGTCGCCTTGTTTTTATGTTGTGACCGGTCGTTCTGGCACTGCACGACAGTGTTGGTCGGCAGATGCGTAATTCGAACCGCCGACTCCGTTCGGTTGACATGCTGGCCACCGGCACCACTGGCTCTGTACACGTCGATCCGGAGGTCCGACGGATCGATTTCAATTTCGATATCATCATCCACTTCCGGTGATACGAATATTGAAGCGAATGACGTGTGCCGTCGACTTCCAGAATCAAACGGCGATTTGCGCACGAGTCGATGGACGCCTGTCTCTGTTCGAAGCCAGCCGTAGGCATATTCTCCGGTCACTTTAACGGTTGCGCTTTTCAGGCCAGCTACTTCGCCAGCAGATGCTTCAATGATTTCGGTCGTGAAATCGTGCGCTTCCGCCCAACGCAGATACATTCGCAGCAACATCTCCGCCCAATCCTGGGCTTCTGTGCCACCGGCACCCGACTGGACATCCAGGAACGCGTTATTGGCGTCAAGCTCACCTGAAAACATACGTTGAAATTCGAGGCCGTCTATTTCCTTTTCGCAGGTGTCGAGGTCACGGATCAGCTCGTTTGCCGTGTCCTCGTCCTGCTCTTGAATGGCAAGCTCCATCAACTCTTCTGCATCGGAGACACTGACCGTGAGCTTTTGCAGCATCAGCACGATCGCTTCCAGCTTCGCCCGCTCCTGACCCAGCGCCTGGGCCCGCGCCGGGTTATTCCAGACATCCGACTGCTCGAGTTCCAGGCGAACCTCCGTCAGACGCTCTGCCTTGCTCTCGTAGTCAAAGATACCCCCTTAACGCACTCGTGCGTTCCGCGAGATCTGCAATACGTTGCCTGATTTGACTAGCTTCCATGATGTGGCTGGTGGCTCTGTAAAAACGACGCGCGATGTTAGCACGGCAATCAGGTGATGTTGACGATTTGCTCGACGATGAGTTGTGGCGTTTCGAATCCCCGGAACTCATTCACGTCCAGCCGATAGGTCATTTGTACCACTCCCCGATACACCGGCCCCGCCTGTCCGAATGCGATTGCATCGACCGCGTCTCCGCCGGATGCGGGACGCACCTTCAGCTTCAGGTGATTTTCACCGACCGTACGTTGCTCATCGATTACAAATTCCCCCGAAAACATCGGTTCCGGAAATCCGGCTCCCCAGGGCCCTCCCTCGCGAATCGCCCGCGCAAACTTCAGGTTCATCGCGTTCGCAGGCAGTTGGCCGTCGGTCAGGATGACGCCACTGAAATCGGCGTCGGGATACAGTTCCACCAGTTTTCGAGACGCAAGCTTCGCAAATGCTGCAAAATTGGCCTCCGCAAGATTCAGACCCGCGGCCATCGCGTGCCCGCCAAAACGAATAATCAGACCCGGCTCCGCGCTGGATACGGCTTCGAGCAGATCGCGGATATGAACACCGGCAATTGACCTCGCCGAACCCTTCAACGCGCCGTCACGATCACGCGCAAATGCAATCACCGGCCGATCACAACGCTCACGAACTCGCGATGCGATGAGACCGACAACGCCCTGATGCCACTCGGTATCGTAAAGGCAAACGCAATCAGGCAGATTACTCGCGTCCATCGCATCGACATATGCGAATGCTTCATGACGCATTTTCGATTCAATGTCTTTTCGTTGTCGGTTTATTTCATCGAGAATGGTGGCAAATCGCGCAGCGACGTCGGCATCGTCAGTTAACAAACACTCGATACCAACGGACATATCTTCCAATCGGCCAGCGGCGTTCAGGCGCGGGCCGACAACGAATCCCAGGTCAGTGCTAACCGCCCTGGTTACAGTCCGTCCGGCCTGATTGAACAACGCCTGAATACCCGCCACGGCACGACCTGCTCGAATACGTCCCATGCCTTGTTGCACGAGGATGCGATTGTTCCTGTCGAGGCGAACCACATCTGCGACGGTGCCGAGTGCAACGAGATCCAGATACTTTGCCGGTATTCTCGCAGCGCCCACCCTGCCTTGTTCTTCCAGTTCACGGCCAACAGCAGCCATCAGGTAAAAGGCAACGCCAACGCCAGCAAGGTTAGGACTCACAAAACTGTTGCCTTTCAAATTGGGATTCACCATCGCATCTGCTGCTGGCAATTCCTTGCCCGGCAAATGGTGGTCAGTGATCAGCACTTTAATACCAAGTCGGTGTGCTTCCTTCACTCCATCAATACTGGACACACCATTGTCGACCGTCATCAACAGATCTGGCGAACGCTCCGCTGCTACTGTTACGATTTCCGGCGTTAATCCGTAACCGAATTTAAATCGGTTCGGTACCAGGTAATCGACGTTATTGATCCCGAACTCTCGCAGGCAACGTATGACCAGCGCAGTACTGGTCGCCCCGTCTGCATCGAAATCCCCTATGACCGTTATGTGCTTGTCTTTGTGCGCGATCAGCAAGTCGACGGCCTCAGCAAGACCATTCAGAGAGCCAACCGGTGCCAGACCCTGCAATGAATAGTCGAGTTCAGAGCTCCCCGTAAGCCCGCGTGACGCATATAGACGTGCCAATACGGGATCTACTCCGCTCCAGTTATCGCCGCCCAAATTGTCGCGCATTGATCGAACCCTCGTCGGGCGAATTCGAAGCTCAGTCATTGCCCCCGCTCCTGTTGAGAATCGGTGCAACGCTACGCCACGGACGCAGTGCATCCCATCGATTGATCTCAACTGCAAGCCCGTCGCGGAACAACAAAACAAGTGGTCGGCCGGCGAGACGCTTCAGCTGATCCAGGCAGTCGGTCAATGTCCGAGCGGCAATTTCAGGCCCCGGTTCGGGCAATACAGCGACAAAACCTGAGTCGGACTTCTCGACGACGCGCTCGATGTCTCCATCCCAATCCTTCACCTCAGCGAAAGACTGGTTCCAGTAGCCCCTGAACAATGGATCGTTGGCAAACAATGTTGGCAGCGGATGCGCCACCGGTTCAGCTACGATCCCGCCGCCCCAGAGCCAGAGCGAATTGATCTCGGGCTGCCCTGAACGCGCACGTCGTTGGTTAACGTCATGCTCATGCAATGCCATCTGCAATTCACCAAGCAGTTGGTGGTACTTTGCAACCGTCTCTCCGGATGGAACGAATTCGTCCGGTGGCAGGCCGTGAAGGACCTGGGCCGACACAGGCACAGTGTCGATCGGGCATGCGGTACGTAAATACCCGCACTGACCAATTGTCACAAAAGAAAAATTGCTATCGTTGCCGACGGTCGCCTGCAAATGGTCGAACAAAGTCTGAAGCTCATGCTCTGTCACCTCGTCGGGACGAAGCGATCGCAGACGTAACGTGTGGAGTCTCGTCTCCAGGTGCACGGGATCAGCGGCTGCCATCCATGTTGTCGATCTTTCGCCGGATCGTCCCCAGTATCGAAGCGCGGCCAACCCACCGTTCGGTACAGGAGCACCGATCAGCTTGAGTACCGTGACGAGCATTTCCGAATCGGGCTCTGCGAAACTTATCCTGCCCCGGGAAAGCCAACGCTTGTGCGCTTCATCGCCAATTCGACCCTGAGCGCCAGGTGGTAAAACAATTATTGCGCTGGCGCCGTTTCTTGCCATAGCCAGGCGATCTCCTGTTGGTGCCCGGAACTGGGGGACGGATAGTGTACTGACTTCAGAAAATTCTTTGGCAAAGAAATTGCGCAAGCCAGTAAACTGTGACCCTCAGCGGAAGGATGTATTTCATGAAGTTTGTACGCGATCCCGGTTCGATGGTCACAGTGCGTCATGTCGAAAAGGGCAAGATCAGGATTGGTAACGAAGAGCTGACCAGGAATGTCGTCCTCTTTCGCGACACAATTCAACGTGGATGGCAGGCCGCCGACACCGATAAGCCAGGCGTGCACGATCTGGAAGATCTGCTGAAGAAAAATCCGGAAATGATTATTTATGGCACCGGTTGGAAAACCTGTTTGCCACCGCGCGAACTGGTCTTCGCGCTCGCAAGGCGCGGCATCGGTTTCGAAATGATGGATACACCTGCCGCCTGCAGGACGTTTAACGTTCTGGTCGGCGAAGACCGGGATGTAGCGGCTGTACTGATTATTGAGTGATTGAGATGTCTGGCAGAATTCGAGTACTGGTGAGCACCATCCTCACCCGGTTACCTGAAGCCCAAACCCACGCGGAGTTTCGCGGCACGTACTGACATGCGGGCGCGTGAGGGCGGGGAGTTGTGTCGCGTTTCGTCAATCGGGCAGTGCCGACGGCTTCCTAGTCCAGTACCGACCTCGAATCGACGCCATGGCTTTCCAGCATCTCTTTTAGTCGCCTTAACGCTTCGATCTGAATTTGCCTGACGCGTTCGCGTGTTACACCAATTTCCTGACCAATCTCTTCAAGCGTCAATCGCCGGTATCCGTGAAGGCCGAATCGTCGTTCCACTACCGCGCGCTGCTTGTCGCCGAGTTCCCATACCCAGTGGTCCAGAATTTTGCAGACCCCCTCAGTTTGCGCGCATTGGGCTGGCTCTTCGTGGGCGGCCGCGGGGAGTGAATCCAGCAATCCACGCTCATCATCGGACGAAGCCGGCCCGGAAGAACCAATCGTTACTCTTTCATGCAATGCCAGAAGCCGTTCGACATCTGCTACATCACAGTTCAATTCGCTCGCTATTTCGGCCGGTGTAGGCTGGGTCTCCTGCGTCTCCCTCAAGCGCCTTGACGCCCGAAGAATCGCGTTTACTTCCTTAATAATGTGAATTGGCAGGCGCACGGTGCGTGCCTGATTCATGATGGCACGCTCGATCGTCTGCCGAATCCACCAGGTCGCGTAGGTCGAAAAGCGAAAGCCGCGGTCCGGATCGAATTTCCTGACCGCGTGCATCAGGCCCAGGTTGCCTTCCTCGATCAGGTCGAGCAGTGGCAATCCCCGGTTTATATAGCGACGCGCAATTTTCACGACCAGCCTGAGGTTGCTTTCGATCATTCGATGCCAGGCCGATTCGTCGCCGTCGCGAATGCGTCTCGCAAGCTCTTTTTCTTCTTCAGCCGTTAGCAGTTTCGACGCGCCGATATCACCCAGATAAAGTGAAGTTGCATCGTGAGATGCCGCGGAAGAACCAGACGCCGCCTTCGGCCGGACACTGGAACACAGGATGGTGGGCCGCAATGGATTTTCGACGCCGAATCTGGATCGACGTTTTGGCGGATCATTTGAGACCAGCGCCTCGCCCACGGTGAACCCCTCGTTGAATCCGGGCACTGCAGTTCACTGCATGTTCAGGCGTTCAAGCCGAATTATCTCGCAGGCAAATACTGTCGCGGGTCAACTGGCTTGCCGTTGCGCCTGATCTCAAAATGCAATCGCGGCTTCTGGCCCGGCCCCTCACCCATGGTCGCTATGCGCTGGCCTTTTTTGATGTTGTCGCCTTCTATCACCAGCAACGACGCGTTGTGCCCGTAAGCACTCAGGTAGGTTTCGTTGTGCTTGACGATAATAAGCTGACCGTATCCTATTAGTCCACCGCCGGAGTAAACGACGCGTCCGGCCGCTGCTGCCTTGACCGCCTGACCGGCTTTTCCGTCAATAACGACGCCGGTACCGGAGCTCCGATTGTCGTCAAATTCCGCCGTAATGCGGCCGTTTGTCGGCCATTCCCAGGCCGGCGGCGGATCGGAAGGCGGGGCAGGAATCGTTCTTCGGGGCGCCGGCGCGGATCGTGCCGGCGTTTTGGCAACTGTCGCGCCCGGTGGCGGCGTCAGCCTGATGACCTGACCTGGATAAATGAGTGACCCATCGCCCAGTTTGTTCCATCGTGCGAGTTCGCGATAATCGTGACCGTAGCGAAAAGCGATTGTGAACAGGGTTTCGCCGGATCTTACGACATGTGTCTGGTCCGGAGTGTAGTCCCAGCGGCCGTACGGAGCACAGGCGGCAACGAATGCCAGCACGAAAATCAGAACGACTGCGCGCCGGGAAAATTTTTGCTGATTTGAAAGTTCACGATGCATGCGCGGCACTAGCGCCCGATGGCGAAGTAGGCACCAACTACCACTACCAACGCGACTGTGATCCAGCCGATACGCTCTACATATTTTGGTAAAAACGCCTCCATGCGCTCACCGCCCGCCACCACCAGACCAGCCACCAGGAAAAAGCGAGCACCGCGTCCGATCAACGACGCAATGACGAAACCAGGGAAATTCAGGACAACGACGCCAGCGGAAATAGTGAAGATCTTGTAGGGAATCGGGGAAAATCCGGCAACGAAAACAGCCCATATGCCCCAGTTGTCAAACCACTCCTTACCTTTGAGGTAGGCGGGCCAATACCCCATATCGTGCAGCCAGGGTTCGATTTGCTCAAACAGGAAGTACCCGACCGCATAGCCTGCGACGCCTCCCAGCAATGACGCAATCGTTGTGATGGTCGCGTATCGCCATGCGCTCGCCCGGTCCGCGACACACATTGGCGCCAGCATTACATCCGGCGGAATTGGAAAAAAAGACGACTCTGCGAAGCTCAAACCACCGAGATAACGCACCGCGTGCGGATGGCGGGCCCAGCCGAGCACCCGGTCATAAAGTGGTCCGAAAAGTCGCATTGCTAAGGATTGCCCGGGTCGGGACGGTCGTACATGCCAGCAGCACAACCGTCAGAATCAAGTCGAAATAGTATAAACAAGATACTGTTTTATTTGCAGTTTACTTTTACCGCACCGCGCATTGACACCTGATCAGCGTTAGCCACCGGGTTCTTACCTACTTGCCTTTTACCAAAGGCACGAAACTGACCGCGCCAAGCGACACCTGCTCAAAGTGATCACCCTGACGCGTGACCTTGATGAGATCCTGACGACCGGCTGGGCCGACCGGCACAATCAGGCGGCCGCCCGGCGCAAGTTGCTCCAGAAGTTTTTGCGGAATCTCGGCTGCCGCCGCGGCAACAAGTATCCCGTCATACGGTGCGTATTTTGACCAGCCTTCCCAACCATCGCCGGGACGAAACTGCACATTGTAGATGTCGAGATCACGAAGTCTGACTTTTGCCTTCTGATAGAGCTCTCGAATTCTCTCAACGGTGTAAATTTTCTTTACCAAAGGCGCCAGTACGGCCGTTTGATATCCACAACCAGTGCCAATTTCAAGCACGGATTCACCGGTGAAACCATCCAGCAATGCCTCAGTCATCAGCGCCACCACCCATGGCTGACTGATGGTCTGCCCCAGTCCGATCGGCAGCGCGGTGTCTTCATATGCGCGACTCGCCAGTGCCTCGTCGACAAACAGATGTCGCGGTACATTGCGAATCTGCTCCAGTACTGCAGTGGAGCGAATGCCGTTTTCTTTCAGTCGAATGACCAGTCGGTCACGTGTGCGTGCCGACGTCATTCCGATGCCACGAATATCTTTATCCAGCTGCATTACGAGGCCAGCCAGTCCCTGAGGTCAGGCAGCACCTCGTGTCGCGTCAGGTCCACTTTAATTGGCGTCACCGCGACGGCTCCGCGCTCAATTGCCTCGAAATCGGTCCCAGCACCGGCGTCCTGTCCCTCACCGGCGGGTCCGATCCAGTAAATCGACCTGCCGTGCGGGTCCTTTTGTTTGACCAGAGGTTCTGAGCGATGTCTGAATCCGAGCCGGGTCGATTCAATGCCGTTGAGATCACCATAGGCAATGTCCGGCACATTGACATTCAACATGATATCGCCTGGAAGGGGTTTATTCTTAAGCTTCATAACGAGCTCTGCCGCAACCCTGGCCGCCGTGTCGAAATGACTGGCATGTCGCCCGACCAATGACACCGCGATAGCCGGGAGTCCAAGGAAGCGCCCTTCCATTGCCGCCGCAACCGTGCCGGAATAAATCACGTCATCACCCAGGTTAGCGCCGTGATTAATGCCGGAGACCACGATATCGGGGTCCTCATCCAAAAATCCCGACAAAGCGAGATGCACGCAATCTGATGGCGTGCCATTGACGAAGTAACGTCCTTTTTCAACCATGTGAACACGGAGCGGAGAATGCAGGGTGAGCGAGTTGCTCGCTCCGCTATGGTTCCGGTCGGGGGCAACGACGGTAACTTCGGCGATCGCTGAAAGCGCGTCGGCCAAAGCGATAATGCCCTTGGCGAGATAGCCGTCGTCGTTACTTACCAGGATTTTCACAGTGATTATTGTTCGAATATGAGAGGCGCGCTCACTATACTCAATGTTGGATCCACACAGTAGCGCTATCAATTAATAATCGCATGACGAAACAGGACGACAAAATGCCAGACAAGGAAGGCGGCCTTTTTCGCCGCCTCATGGGGGACGCGCGCCCGATTGGGCAGGACAATCGCATACCGGACTACAAAGCACGACCGAAGGCAAAGGCTCTCTTCAGGCGGAAAGATGAACTGGCCGTCTTACAGGAAAGTCTTGACGCGGACATCGACGAGATCGAGACCAGCGCCGGTGAAAGCTTGCGATTTAATCGCCCGTCAATCGGCAAACGCATAATGCGCAAGCTCGCGCGTGGCAACTACGCTGTGCAAAGCGAAATCGACCTGCACGGTATGACGGTTCCCGAAGCGAAAGACGCATTGCGGGAATTTATAAGAGAGTGTGGTTTCCGCGGATTTTCCTGCGTACGTGTTGTGCACGGCAAAGGACTGGGCTCTGGCGATCGTGGCCCGATCCTGAAATCGAAAGTGAACAACTGGTTGCGACGATGGGACGAGGTGCTGGCCTTTGTTTCGACTCGGCAGGTGCATGGCGGTACCGGTGCCGTCTACGTGCTGCTCAAGAAAGACTGACCCGGCTAAGCAACCTTGCCGGCTGCGTGCCCGGACGCCCACGCCCACTGAAAATTGAATCCACCCAGTTGGCCGGTAACATCAACCAATTCACCAACGAAATACAATCCGGCGTGTCGCTTGCATTCCATCGTTTGCGACGACAATTCGTCAGTGTCGACGCCACCGAGCGTGACCTCTGCCGTTCGGTAGCCTTCCGTACCGGACGGTCGCAATTGCCATGCGTTCAGTTGCGCTCCAATTCGGCGTAATTCGTCGTCGCGTATTTCCGTCACAGGACGTTCGGCAACCGTCGACCACAAGATGTTCTGAAGCTCTATAACAAGCGCTCTCGGCAGCACGTCAGACAAAATGGTTCGAATTCGGGCGTGTGGGTGAATCGACTTGCCTTCGTGCAGCAAAGCGGCGGCGTCCCGTTCCGGCAATAAATCGATCTCGACATCACTACCCGGCGTCCAGTAACTCGACAACTGCAACGCAGCAGGCCCGCTCAATCCGCGATGCGTAAACAGTACATCTTCGGTGAATGATTGTTTGCCCGCACTGAGCGTCGCTTCCAGGCTGATCCCGGACAGTCGGCCCGTCATCTCCAGTGTGGCTCCGGAAAATGTGAATGGAACGAGTGCCGCGCTGGTGTCGCGTATCTTCAAACCAAACTGGCGCGCAATGCGATATCCAAAATCCGATGCACCCATCTTCGGAATCGACAATCCGCCTGTCGCGACAATCAGCGATTTCGAATTAAACTCTCTATTATTCGACCGCACGATGAACTGCTCGCCACGCACGACGGAGGAAATATCGCAGTCGACGTCAATCGTTACATTCGCTTGCACGCACTCTTTCACGAGCATGGCGAGAATATCCCTGGACGAACGATCGCAGAATAACTGACCCGCTGTTTTTTCGTGCCAGGGAATCTTGTGTTGCTCGACCAGGGCAACAAAATCAGCTGGCGTGTAACGGCTCAATGCCGAAATACAGAAACGCGGATTCGCGGAGAGAAAATTTTCCGGCGCACAATACAGATTCGTGAAATTACATCGGCCGCCGCCGGACATCAGAATTTTCTTGCCGATCTTGTTCGAGCCTTCCAACACCAGTACGCGTCGACCGCGCTTGCCGGCTTCGATGGCAGCCATAAGACCGGCAGCGCCGCCGCCGATGATCAGGACATCGAATGAACGCAATTCAGGTGAACTTTGGCTCGCGTCTTACCGCTATCCACTTACTGCTGACGCCAGACCTGAGATTTTGGAACTTCTGCTGCCGCTTCGATAATGATGTCGCCAATTCGGCACGGGGCCACGCCGTCCGTTTCCTCGCACGACTTCGTTTCGTTCAGCCTTGCATCATGACTGGATTTCATGAAGTCCGGTGGCGGCATTTTGTCATCAATCAGAACAACATCACTACCGGGGGAAACGGATGACCTTGCTTCTTCAGCGCTCGCAAAAACCCGCGCTTCCTTCACTCCCGGCCTGCAATCAGATTTCTCGCGATCAACCAGGATGTTGTCCGCTCTGGCTGCCAGGTCGATCATCTGGACGAGAGCACTCGCGCAGTCATCTTCATTGGCAAAATAATATTCGACGGCTTCTTCCTGACAAACCATTTTTCCCACTGGGGCAATGCACTGAGTCAATGTCAGAACAAATACCTGAATCCAGGCTGTCTCCATTTGTCTCTCCTTCCATCCACGCCAATTCGTTGCTTTTTTTGGGCTGTGAATAATTCGACCGCTAGGGACGCGATTAGTTGTCCAGCAAGCTTAGCAAAAAAATCGGCAGGGAAAGGGTCAGTCTGATAGCCGCTGGCCGTCTGGCTTGACACCGCGCTATTCCAGGCGGATGTCATCGATCAGCAAGATCGTGTCCCGTCTGCGAGCGCGCGGAAATTGGTTGAAGTCAATAGCGGCGTCCTTGTTTATGGCCTCGGTTACGTCCGATGGCGCCGAGTTTACTCGTTTCCCAGTATTTCTCTAAGCACGACCGTCGCAAATGAGCCGCTCGACAGATCGAACTCCAGAGTCAATCGCTCGTCGGCGAATTCCCACTTCATTTCCCGGACCGGCAGTCTCAGCGCACGTCGCGATTGACTGAGTCCGAATTTTTCCAGTCCCGTTGCAAGCTCAGGTGACTTCGCGGCAGCGGCTCGATCGTATTCAATTGCCTTGCCGGCTCCAGCTGGATCACCCCTGCCCCACAATGCACCTGTCGGGTGCACATCGAGGCTTTGCAGCCGCAATTCGATCTCTTCGTCCAGGGCCTCTGGAACAAAAACGCTACCGGTCCCATCGAGATTCAACAACTCACCGGGCAAAGCCTTTGCCCAGTTGTTGTCGATCACCCTTGCCTGCAGAATCTCGTTAAACAGGAAAGACCGCGCCGAGGATAATGCGATGCTGCGTTTGTCCCTTTTGAGTCGCTTGCCGCTAAACAGTTCGGTCACCAGCTGCAGGTTTCCGCCGTCGCGACCAAAGCGCTGCTCGCCGAAATAATTCGGCACACCCTTGTCGCGAATGACTTGGAGTCTTTCGGTAACGGCGTCGCAATCAACTTGCGTGCCGCTGACCACAATACGAAAGCGATTCGCGCGATTCGCGCCGCGCTTCAGCTTGCGCTGGTTTCTGCTGATTTCGAGAATCCGCACGCCTGTCTGCTGATAGTTTCGCCAGTCCGTCCCCTCGCCGGACGGCCTTCGCACACTGAACCATTGCCGAGTCACGGCATGGCGATCCTTCAACCCGGCATAGCCGACATCCCGATCCGCCACCTTTGCGTGCTCGGCCAGCGCACGAGCGACCCACACCGTATTGGCGCCGGCTTTCTCAACCCACAAGAAATCATGCTCGCCGTCACCGGACGGTGAAAATCCGAGCAATTCTGTTACCTGGAAATCACTAGGGGTTTGCTTGATAAACCCTTGAAATACCGGGTCACCATGTGCGCGCTGCCAGTCAGGGAGCCCGCTAATTACGGGGGGCATGGGCGAGGAGTCTGTCACGACCAGCCGGAACGACCTGGTAGAAAGTCTCCGACCTGCCAATCATGCCCAGATCAGTTCTCGCGCGCTCTTCAGCGGCGGATTTTCCTTTTTTGAGATTGACGACCTCTGCCTCCAGAGCCGCATTGCGATTCCGGAGGTCCTCGTTTTCCCTGCTTTGCTCGAGCACGGCGTTGTGAAGATCACGAGACTTGGAGACACCCGAGTCGAATAGCCACAGCTGGCCCTGCATCGCCAAACCCGCGATCGCCAGGACGAGCATTATCCAGCGCATCTCCAACAGTCCGAATCCTTTTGTCATTCATGCTAGGCCTTCACCGAGAAGGCATTACGACCGGCATAAATTGCCGAATCACCGAGTTCCTCTTCAATACGCAACAACTGGTTGTACTTGGCAATACGATCAGATCGAGACAATGACCCCGTCTTAATCTGGGTCGCTTTTGTTCCAACCGCGATATCCGCGATCGTGCTGTCGGAAGTCTCACCCGATCGGTGAGAGACCACTGCCGAGTAGCCCGCCTCAATCGCCATAGTAATGGCATCAAGAGTTTCCGATAAGGTACCGATTTGGTTAGGTTTTATCAATATCGAATTCGCGATGTTTTCGCGGATGCCACGGTCGAGTATTTTGGTGTTGGTGACGAACAGATCGTCGCCGACGAGTTGTACCGTCTTTCCAAGCCTTTGGGTGAGCAAGCGCCAGCCGTCCCAGTCACTTTCATCCATGCCGTCTTCAATGGTAATGATCGGATAATTGCTCACCAGTCCCGCCAGAAAGTCGCAGAAACCCGCAGCATCGAAGTCCCGGCCCTCGGATTCCAGCCTGTATCTGCCATTTGCATAGAACTCGGAACTGGCGACATCAAGACCCAGGAGAATGTCTTCGCCCGCTTTGAAGCCAGCCCGATCTATTGCTTCAATGATCGTATCGAGTGCCGCCTGATTGGATGGCAAGTCTGGCGCAAAACCCCCTTCGTCGCCGACCGCCGTGCTCAGGCCCATGCCGTGCAAGACACTCTTCAGCGAATGAAAGATTTCTGCGCCGTAACGTAGCGCCTCGCGAAAATTAGGCGCGCCGACGGGCAAAATCATGAATTCCTGGATGTCGACACTGTTATCGGCATGCGCACCACCGTTGATGATATTCATCATAGGCACTGGCATCGTTGAGCTATCCCCAAGGTGCCGAAACAGCGAGCGGCCTTCTGCCATGGCATGGGCTTTCGCTGCCGCCAGCGATACGGCCAGCAATGCATTCGCGCCAAGGTTGGCCTTGTTATCACTGCCATCGAGTTCGATCATCTTCCGGTCGAGCGCTCGCTGATCGGAAAATGATTCAGCGATCAACGTGTTTTTCAAAATGCCATTGACGTTCGCGACCGCCTTCAGAACACCTTTGCCGAGATAGCGGGATGCATCGCCATCACGAAGCTCAACGGCTTCGCGCGTACCGGTTGACGCACCCGATGGCACCCCCGCCCGCGCCTTGCAACCGTTTGCGAGCGTGACCTCAGCCTCAACAGTTGGATTGCCACGGGAATCAAGTATTTCTCTGCCGTGAATATCTGCAATCTTGATCATCTTCTCTCCATAAAACGTTTGCGACTGAATAATACGTTTGCGACTGATAGCCGACTTGCCCGATGAGCCGTTGGTGGACGTCTCACAGGTGTAAACGGATCCCGGGCGAGATTTAAGCCTGTTGTTTTAGTTCGGCAATCTTTTTTTTCGAACATCGTCATCGAAGTGACGACAACTGTTAGTCAGACCCCGAGTCCGTACTCCGCTTCCTGAAAATCGTCTTTTTTAACAGCAGAATCAATGGCTTGAAGCGTTTCCAACAACGAGAACATCTTATCTAGCGGCCACGCGTTTGGCCCGTCACTAAGCGCTTTGTCCGGATCTGCGTGCGTTTCCATGAACAAACCGCTTACTCCAGCAGCCGTCGCCGCCCTCGCCAGCACCGGGATGAATTCTCGTTGACCGCCGGATGCGCTGCCCTTCCCACCCGGCAACTGGACCGAATGTGTCGCATCAAAAATGACCGGGCACCCCGTCCCTCGCAATACCGCGAGGCTGCGCATATCGGAAACGAGATTGTTGTAACCAAACGAGAAACCACGTTCACAAACCATGATCTCTTCGTTGCCCGTGGACTTCGCCTTGTCGACTACGTTCTGCATTTCCCAGGGCGACAGAAACTGTCCTTTCTTGATATTGACAGCCTTGCCTGCAGAGGCAACGTTCAATATAAAATTTGTCTGTCGGCACAAGAACGCGGGTGTCTGCAAAACGTCCACTACGTCGGCAACCTCGTCCAGCGGTGTGTCCTCGTGTACATCGGTCAGTACTGGAACGCCAAGCTGGCGCTTCACTTCTGCGAGGATGCGCAGGCCCTCTTCCATGCCTGGACCGCGAAAACTGTCTTTGGAGCTACGGTTGGCTTTGTCATAGGACGACTTGTAGATAAACGGAATGCCCAGTTCCGCAGTAATCTCTTTTAGCGCGCCCGCCGTATCTATCGCCGACGCTTCACTTTCCACGACGCAGGTACCGGCGATCAGGAAGAAAGGTTCGTGAGCGCCGACCTCGAAGCCGCAGAGTTTCATGCTTCAGCCACTTTCGGCAGTTTGCCGGTTCTGGCGAGCCTGGTAGCGCGAACAAAGCCGGTGAAAAGCGCGTGCCCGTCGCGCGGATTGGACGTGAATTCGGGATGAAACTGGCTTGCGACAAACCAGGGATGATCCGGCAGCTCAATCATCTCGACCAGATTGTCGACGGATAAGCCAGAAAAGCGCACACCGGCCTGTTCCAGTTTCTCACGGTAATTGTTGTTCACTTCATAACGATGCCGATGACGTTCTCTGATCGTCAAACGGCCATATGCAGACGCTGCCAGCGAACCTTCCGCAAGACGAACTTCCTGCGCTCCCAGACGCATCGTGCCACCCATTTCCGAGGCCTCGCTTCGCTGTTCCCGTTCACCTGCACTGGTTTCCCACTCTGTGACCAGCGCGACGACTGGATGCTCGGTACTGCGATTGAACTCGGTACTATGCGCGCCCTTGAGCCCGGCCAGATTTCTGGCAGCTTCTATGACGGCAACCTGCATCCCCAGGCAGATGCCCAGATATGGCACGTCATTTTCCCGTGCAAACCGGGCTGTGGCTACTTTCCCCTCGATTCCGCGTTCACCGAATCCTCCGGGCACCACGATGCCGTCCATTCCCTTAAGGCAGCCGGGACCATCATCCTGGATATCCTGAGACTCAAAATAATGAATATTCACGCGAGTTCGCGTGTGAATTCCGCCATGCAAAAGCGCTTCGCTAAGCGATATATAGGCGTCCCGAAGATCGACGTACTTCCCCACCATGGCAATATCAACTTCAGCGTCCGTATTTTGTTTGGCATCAACGATGCGCCGCCACTCGCTCAGGTCGGCCGGAGGCAGGTCCAGTTTCAACTGTGCGGCAACGATATCTCCAAGGCCCTGCTCTTGCATGATAGCCGGGATTTTGTAGAGGTCATCGACGTCGTATGCCGAAATTACAGCCTTTTCCTGCACATTGGTGAACAGTGCAATTTTGCGGCGTTGCTCATCGGGTAACGGTTTTTCGGAACGACAAACGAGGATATCCGGCTGTATACCGATGGAGCGGATTTCTTTCACAGAATGTTGCGTGGGCTTGGTCTTGATTTCGGCCGACGTCGCGATATAGGGCACAAGCGTCAGATGCACGTATACGACTTTGTCGTGCCCCATTTCCACGCCCATCTGCCTGATAGCTTCCAGGAATGGCAGCGACTCAATATCGCCCACCGTACCGCCAATTTCTACGAGGCAAATGTCAGCGTCGCCAGCGCCTTTCCTGACACTGTCCTTGATTTCATTCGTTATGTGAGGGATTACCTGAACCGTCGCTCCAAGATAATCTCCGCGACGTTCTTTGCGGATAACAGTTTCGTAAATTCGCCCGGTCGTGAAATTGCTGTTGCGGCCACAGGTTGTGCGAACAAAACGTTCGTAGTGGCCAAGATCCAGGTCCGTTTCCGTTCCGTCATCCGTGACAAATACTTCGCCATGCTGGAACGGGCTCATCGTGCCCGGATCCACATTGATATAAGGATCAAGCTTGATCATGCTTATTGAGAGCCCACGAGACTCGAGGATGGCGCCCAGGCAGGCCGAGGTGATTCCTTTGCCAAGGGACGAGACTACGCCGCCAGTGATAAATACATACGATGTCATATAAATGCCAGTAAGTTTCGGGCGCCGGGAAACATGCCGGTCAGGATTAAAACATGCTTCCCGCGCAATTTAGCGCACGCGAAAGTGCTGTTAATCCATCCCGGAAGAAGCCTTAGTGGGTGTTTCAGGGGCTTCTTGATAAGACCCGTCGTTTGATTAAAGACGGTGTTACAAGTTATCAGAACACTGCGGTCACCACAATGCGATCGGGCTACTTAAGTGCGGGACGATCGAACCATTTAACTTTAAGTCCCGGGCTGGCGAGACAATCCACCGCCACCCACAGATCGGCAACAGCAAGCAAACGGTCGTTCGCGAACAACAAAGGCAGTCTGGGCCGCATCCACGGGACGATACCCTCTTCCTGCAACAATGTTTTCAACTTTCTGGTCGGGCCACGACTATCAATTCGAATCGTCTCTCCTCCGTGCCGATACCGAATCGCTATACCGGTATTAGCCTGCGCAGGATCAATTCCCGCCCCCCCGTCCTCAACAAGGCTGACTGATCCGAGGCCGCTGCCTAGCGAAACAGATGTCCCTGGTACGAGCATCCCGGCATCGTCGCCAGCGACGTCCGGAAGGGGCGGCATGACAAACAGGGAGTCGCGAAAGCGGCGCACCTCAGCACCGGCCCATGTCACCAGCGGCTGTGCGTCGGCACGTGCCGGTAGTAGCTCGTCGATCAACTGGTGCAGCCGCGTTGCCGGCGGCGGTGGCAGACCACAGAGGCGAACGGCGCGTCTCAATACGTTGCGTTGGCGCACGGCGGACAACTGCCGCAATCTGGTGATTCCCAGCTTCCCAGGCTCCCCGAGCGTTTTCAGATCAATGTCCGCAAGGTCATTCAGCAACTCGCTTGCCTCTCCGATCAGCTCTGCGCTGCGACGCAGTCGATTCGAAACGGCCGGCCAACGTGCCGCCAGTTCAGGAAGAATTGCGTTCCGCAGAAAATTTCGGTCAAAACGGGAATCGTCGTTCGACGGGTCATCAACCCAGGTCAGGCCGTGTTGCCTTGCATAAGCCTCAATCGCGTCACCTGGCACGCCAAGCATCGGCCGCAGCAGTTGTCCGAGCCCAAAGGACTGAATCGAGCCAATGCCGGCCAGGCCTGCCGGGCCGCTGCCACGCATCAGGTTCAACAAAAGGGTTTCGGCCTGGTCGTTTTCGTGATGAGCGCTGAGCAAGCAATCACCAGGCTTTATGAAACTACGGAATGCGTCGTACCGGGCAGAACGTGCAGCAGATTCCGGGCCGTTTTCCATTTTCTCTGCCTTGGAAACGCGCCGGCTCTCGTAGCCTACACGGAGTGTGCCCGCGAAATCACGGCAGTGCTTTTCCCAGCGGGAAGAATCAGGGTGCAGACCATGGTCGATGTGTACTGCGATGATATCTGATGCGTACGTTGAAACAGCGAGGGCATGCAAGAGAACCGTCGAATCGACACCACCGCTATACGCAACAACCCAGCGGCGACAGGGACTACCGGCCGTCAAATGCTGCAGCCGTTCAATTAGTTGATTTGAATCGAAAGTCACAAACCGGTCCGTTGCATCGTTGCGGACAGTTTACCCTTCTTTGTATTGGCCGAACCCGGCAAGGCGTTGCGCGCGTTGTTCCACCAGTTGATCGGTACTCAGCCGATCCAGATCGGCAAGATGTTTGAGCAACGCATTACGAATGACTTCGCCCATTGCCAACGGGTCACGATGCGCGGCACCCAGCGGCTCCGGCAGCACTTCGTCGACCAGTCCGAATTCGTTCAGGCTCCTCGCAGTAATCTTCATCGCTTCTGCAGCTTCCTGCGCCTTATCGGCACTTTTCCATAGAATGGAAGCACAGCCTTCCGGCGAGATGACTGAATAGATCCCGTACTGCAGCATCAGCAGGCGGTCACAGACACCGATCGCCAGTGCACCGCCTGAGCCACCCTCACCAATAACTACGCTGATAATTGGCGTCCGCAGTTTGGCCATCAGGAACAGGCTGTACGCGATGGCTTCACTTTGACCGCGCTCCTCTGCGCCGAGGCCAGGATAGGCACCAGGCGTATCAATAAAAGTGACGATTGGAAGCGAAAACTTTTGTGCCAGCTTCATTAAGCGTTGTGCTTTCCGATAACCTTCTGGCTTGGGCATTCCATAGTTGCGCCGCACGCGCTCCTTCGTATCGCGCCCTTTTTGATGACCAATAAACATGACCGGACGGCCATCCAGCCGACCAATGCCACCGATAATGGCGTGGTCGTCTGCATACATCCGGTCGCCATGCAGCTCCTGGAAATCCGGCGCAATTTGCGTGAGGTAATCAGCCGTGTAAGGCCGCATCGGGTGCCTGGCAATCTGCGCGATCTGCCACGCGCTGAGTTTTGAGAAGATGCTCTTGGTCAGAGCCTCGCTTTTGGATTTGAGTCGCGCGACTTCGTCATTGATATTGATCTCAGGATCATTGCCGACATAACGAAGCTCGTCGATTTTTGCTTCGAGTTCCGCAATAGGTTGTTCGAATTCAAGAAATTTAAGGTCCATATTTTTTGATTCGGCGCATGCCCAGACAAAATCGCCATTGCCCTCAAACAGTAGGACAGTGGCGCAGAAGTGAGACTCTACCGCATTTCCCGGCCAGGTGTGTACAGCAATCTCACACTATTCTGGCCCAGAAGCTCGGTCAATTTGTCCCGCAGCTCACGGCTTGGCCGGACGGACCAGTCCGGGCCCAGATTCAGTCGCGCGGCAGCATCGTTACCGACATATTGCACCGCAACATCACAGTTTCCCTCACGATAAGGCAACAGTACGTCATGGAGCCGGTGAAGCAATCGCTGACCCTGCCCGTTTGGCGCGAGGCTCAATATCATGCTCCTTGCGCTGGACTCAATAACTCGATCAAGTGGTTGAACGGTTTTCGCATTGACCTGCCAGGCACCCATAAAGTCATCGAATCTTAATGTCCCGCTAACCACAACAATTTCGTCTTTACCCAACAGATGCTGAAACTCGTGAAACGTTTCCGTAAAAAGACTGACTTCGAGCCTCCCCGAGTCGTCGTCCAGAACGACCGTCACCCGATTACCGCGTTTTCGTACGTCCATTATCAGCCCCGCGACGGTCACTTCGCGGCGAGGCTGCGCATAGTTACGTTCGCCGCTGCTGGTTTGAGGGGCCGGCTCCGACGCGATGTCTGCAAGCTTGCCATCGACCAGGCAATACGCATCCTGACGAACCGCGTCAAAAGGATGCCCGGTCAGATACAAACCGAGCGCCTCTTTTTCGTTAGCCAGGAATTCCCGCTCACTCCACTCAGCCATTTTCGCCTGGGGCGCCAACTCTTCGACCTTGACGGGCTCGGCTAGTCCAAACATATCGTCCTGACCAGCCGCTTTGGCTTTGGCCTCCTGGTCGGCGCTCTTTAATGCCTCAGGCATTTCCTGCACAAGCTGTCGGCGGGAAAGCCTAAAATCGTCCATCGCGCCAGATTTGATCATTGCTTCAAGCGCTCGTTTGTTGATCTTCTCCGTGTCCGAGCGCCGACAGAATTCCTTCAGGCTCTTAAATTCACCCGCTTTTTCCCGTTCTTCAATGATCGATTCCACTACGCCGCGACCAACACCTTTGATCGCGCCAAGCCCGTAGAGAATCGCCTGATCACCGTTTACGCTGAAATGGTATGACGAACTGTTGATGCTCGGCGTTAACACCTTTAATCCCAGTTTGCGGCAATCATCTTTAACCATGACCAGCCGATCCGTGTGATCGAGGTCTGCGCTCATCGCAGCCGCCATGAAGGCTGCGGGGTAATTCGCCTTCAGATAGCCGGTCTGGTAGGAGAGCAGTGCATAGGCGGCGGAATGCGACTTGTTGAATCCGTAACCCGCAAACTTCTCCATCAAATCGAAAATACGTGTCGCTGTTCTTTCTTCAACACCTCGCGACATCGAGCCCCTCAGGAAAAACTCACGTTGCTTGGCCATTTCCTCGGGCTTTTTCTTTCCCATCGCTCGACGCAGCAAGTCGGCTGCGCCGAGCGTATAGCCGGCGAGGACCTGCGCAATCTGCATTACCTGCTCCTGGTACAGGATAACGCCGTACGTCGGTTCGAGAATCGATGTCAGGTCAGGATGCAGATAATCAATATCAGCTTTATTGACATCGTGCTTGCGCGCTACGAAATCATCGACCATGCCCGACTGCAATGGCCCTGGGCGAAAAAGCGCAACCAGGGCGACCAGATCGTCGAAATGATCGGGCCGCAGTCGTTTAACCAGATCTCGCATTCCGCGAGATTCGAGCTGAAAGACGGCACGTGTTCTACAAGCTTGCAACAGCCGAAACGTTTTTTTGTCGTCTTTCGGAATGCCGGTAATATCGAGTTTGCGATCAGGATCAGTCGCGTTGATCGTTCGAACCGCCCAATCGATGATCGTAAGCGTTTTCAACCCGAGAAAATCGAATTTGACCAGGCCAGCCGCTTCGACATCATCCTTGTCGAGTTGTGTAACCGTATTGACGCCACCTTCCTCACAATAAAGCGGCGTGAAATCGGTCAGTTTATCGGGCGCGATAACCACGCCACCGGCATGCTTGCCTGCATTTCGAACCAGCCCCTCAAGCGACTTGGCCAGGTCGATTAGACCGGTGACCTCCTCGTCCTCGCGGTACATGCGAGCAAGTTCTTCCTCGTCCTCGAGTGCCTTGTCGAGAGTAATGCCAACTTCAAAGGGGACCTGTTTCGCGATCTTGTCGACGAATCCATAGGGATGGCCCAGCACTCGACCAA
This sequence comes from Pseudomonadota bacterium, assembly GCA_027621915.1. Lineage (GTDB taxonomy): Bacteria > Pseudomonadota > Gammaproteobacteria > Steroidobacterales > Woeseiaceae > SZUA-117. Next base: position 16,524 of record JAQCAD010000013.1, on the reverse strand, counting down.
CATCCCGAATTACAGCCCTCGCCGCCATCGTGCCATAGGTAATTATTTGGGAAACCCGTTCGCGGCCGTAACGTTCGGCGACGTATTCAATGACTCGGTCGCGCCCTTCCATGCAGAAATCAATGTCAAAATCCGGCATCGATACGCGTTCAGGATTCAAGAACCGCTCGAACAGCAAGTCATATTCGAGTGGATCCAGATCGGTAATACCAAGCACAAAGGCAACGAGTGACCCAGCGCCTGATCCCCTGCCCGGCCCAACTGGTATCTCATGCTCTTTCGCCCAGCGTATGAAATCGGCGACGATCAGAAAATAGCCTGGAAACCCCATATCGCAAATGACTTTCAGTTCATCGCCAAGTCGTGCCTTGTATGGCGCAGCGACGATATTAAACTGGTCCGCGGCGATATCGTCCTGCAACATTTTCCTTTGCAGAAAGGATTCGAGTCCGGCAACGGACTCAGCGCATAGAAATTCGTCAGTTGTCTGTCCGTCAGGTACTGGAAATGCAGGCAGAAAAGTCTCGCCGAGACGAAGATCAAGGTTGCAACGACGCGCGATCTCAATCGTGTTGTCGATAGCTTCAGGAATATCCTCGAACAACGCCACCATTTCGTCGCTACTTTTCAGATATTGCTGTTCGCTATAGTTGCGCGGCCGGTCTGGATCGGCAAGCGTCCGCCCTTGCTGAATACAAACACGTGCTTCATGTGCATTAAAATCATTGGCAGCGATAAAACGCACATCATTGGTCGCTACGACAGGTAGCGATTTACCGGCTGCCAGTTTTAGTACTGACTGCAAACAGGACTCTTCTCCGGGCCGGCCCATCCGCGTGACTGACACATAAAAGCGATCGCCAAACAAATTCTTCCAACGATCCATTCGATCAGCGGCAAGCTCGGGATGACCTGCCGATAATGCCCTGCCTATATCGCCATTGAGTCCACCCGACAACGCAATAAGCCCTGCAGTCGTGTCAACGTCCATCCATGCCGGATCCACCATCGGCATGCCGCGATACTGTCCTTCAATGTATGAACGAGTAATCAGTCTCGTCAAATTACGGTAACCAACCAGATTCTGGCAAAGGAGCGAGAGGCTGAATGGCCGGTCGTCTTCCTCTGCATTCCTTATCCTGACGTCGACACCAATCAGCGGCTTTATGCCGTGTGCAAACGCTTTTCGATAAAACTTGATAAGACCGAAGAGGTTGCTTTGATCCGTGAGCGCGACCGCCGGCATTTCGAATTCGGCACAACGCGCCATCAATAATGGAATTCGCACCGTACTGTCGACGATGGAATACTCGGTATGTACCTGTAAATGAACGAAAGGTCTCGCCACGAATTTATATCAGCTTCTGGTGATCGGCTGGCGCGGTGCGCTCAACCCGGTTATGGAATGATCGGCTCACTGACTATTAATTTCAATCTATCAAAATGAAGAAACGGGTCGGAAGGAACGACGATGCTGTGGGCACGGACCCAGACGGCTCAAACAATCGCGGTGCGCTGCGGTAGGATAACCCTTGTGCTGCCGGAAACCGTAATCAGGGTACAACGTGTCAATACTCCGCATCATGCGGTCACGGTGTACCTTGGCAATGATTGACGCAGCGCTGATTGCGGGAATTCTTGCATCGCCGCCGACAATAGCATTGCCGCTCAGGTGATGGTCGCCAAAGCACAGATCAGGCAGCCGATTACCGTCAACTTCGACCAGGTCTGGTCGGAACCGCAGACCGAGCAATGCACGCCGCATGGCCAGAAAAGTCGCCTGGAGGATGTTGATACGATCGATCTCCGCTGCATCGGCCCACGCAACAGACCATGCCAGTGCCCGCGCGGTAATTTGAATCGTGAGCTCGTCGCGACGTTTTTCGCTAAGGACTTTGGAGTCCGCCAGACCGATAATCGGGCGTTTCCTGTCAAGTATGACTGCTGCGGCCACCACTGGTCCGGCAAGCGGCCCCCTGCCAGCCTCATCGACGCCTGCAACCAGGTCACTGAAGGATACCGACTGCTGCAATCGCTTCAAGATCGCATCGCCAGTGACAATACGGCTTCTGCCGCTCGCTCGTCAGCGCCTCGTGCAAGCACCTTGCGGATGGCACCGAATTGACTGGCAATTCGCTGTCGTTCCTCGGCGTTGCCGAGCAAACGATCGAGGGCCGCGGCAAGAGCGTCCGGGCGCGCCTCATTTTGCAAAAATTCAGGCACCAGCGGCTCATCCGTCAGAAGGTTGGGTAGAGAATAGTACGGCACCTTTACCAGGTTTAGACCTTTGGCGATCGCATAGGTCAAAAACGCGACCCGATGAGCGCCCACCATTGGTTTCTGCAACAGCGCGGTTTGCAGCGAAGCGGTTCCGAAGACGAGCAACACAACGTCCGCCGACGTAATGACGGTTTCCGCTTGTCCGTCAATCAGCACGAAACGGTCTGCGACGCCGGCCTCGGCCAGCTGGCTTGCGAACAGTGACCTAAGGCGAGGCGTTGCCATCGGTGCAACAAATACGAGGCCGGGGTCCGCCGCGGCGAGCCTGGCACAAGTTTGTGCAAAGATCGGACCAACCCTGGACACTTCGCTATGCCTGCTGCCAGGCAGTACCGCCAGCACTTTCGACGCGCCACCTGTGTCAATTCCCAGCTCCGTTCGAGCTCGCGTCGTATCGGGGAAAAGCGGTAGCCGGTCCGCCATGGGATGACCAACAAATTCGGCTTTTACGTCCTGTTGGTCGTAGAACGATTTCTCGAACGGCAACAGGCAAAGCACGATGTCGGCAGCTTTTGCAATCGTTTTCACACGACCCTGTCGCCACGCCCAGACGGAAGGGCTCACGTAGTGAACCGTTTTGACGCCTTGCGCGTGTAATTTTTTTTCGAGACCAAGATTGAAGTCCGGCGCATCAATGCCTACAAACACGTCAGGTGGGTTCACCGTCCACCGGCGAACGAGCGAGCGGCGCAGACAGAGCAGCCTCGGAATCTCTCTGATCGGTTCAATTAGCCCCATGACGGCGAGCGCTTCTGCATGCTCGAGGGCCACACAGCCGGCCGCCTGCATTTCCGGGCCGGCGACACCTTCGAATTCGATGCCAGGCCGGAGTCGATTTAGCGCCTTTATCAGGCCAGCGCCCAGGAGATCGCCGGAAGACTCACCAGCGACAAGACCGATACGCATGGCTATCTCAGGATGCCACGATCGGACGTCTTCAAAGAGGCGACGAAGATGCCGAGTTCGGGTTGGCTGGGCAGGACAGTTTCCAGTTCGGCGATCGCGTCGGCGAGCTTCAGGCCCTTTCGGTACACAGTGCGGTAGGCGTTTTTGATATTCCGGATCTGATCTTCGGAGAATCCGCGGCGTTTCAATCCCTCTGAATTGATGCCCTTTGGTGCGGGGGGTTGACCGCCAATCATCGTATATGCCGGAACGTCGCGGCTGGTACCGGCATACATGCCCAGAAACGCGTGTGCACCGATGCGGCAGAACTGATGAGCCCCGGTAAAACCGGCGAAAATAGCGTAATCCCCGACATGCACATGTCCAGCCAGAGTTGCATTGTTTGCGAAGATGCAGTGGCTGCCAATCCGACAGTCGTGCGCCACATGAACATAGGCCATGATCCAGTTGTCGTCGCCGATGGTTGTGACGCCCTCATCCTGAATCGTCCCGCGGCTAATCGTGCAGTATTCGCGAATGGTATTGCCGTCACCTATTTCGAGACGCGTCGGTTCATCACGGTATTTCTTGTCCTGCGGATCGTCACCGACAGAACTGAACTGGTAGATCCGGTTATTCTTGCCGATCCGGGTGGGCCCGTTAATTACGACATGACTGTCGACCCTGCTGCCTGCACCGATTTCCACATTGTCGCCGATCACGGAATAGGGCCCGATCTTAACGTCACCGGCGATCACCGCTGAGTCGGAAACGATTGCCGACGGGTGGATATTCAACGCTCGGCTCCCGGCGCACACATAATGTCAGCTGCCACCGCGAGTTTCCCATCTACAGTAGCGCTGCACTTGTAAAACCAGATACCGCTCTTAACACGCGCGACATCGACCGTTATAACAAGTTGATCGCCAGGTAAAACAGTGCGTCTGAACCGGGTGTTGTCAACGCCAGCAAGAAAATAGAGCGGCTTTGGTTCGACATCTGCAGTCGTCAGATAGGACAGCACGCCACCCGCCTGTGCCATCGACTCGATAATCAGAACGCCTGGCATGACCGGTCTTCCCGGGAAATGTCCCTGGAAAAAATATTCATTATTCGTAACATTTTTTACGGCCGTAATCGATTGGCCCGGCGTGCACGAAATGACTCTGTCAATAAGAAGGAACGGATAACGATGCGGTAACGCTCTCATTATCTGTAGTGCGTCCATGGCTGTGATTTCACTCACTGTTTTCTTCTACCTTCTTTTCCAGTACCGCAACGCGATTTATAAGATCGTCCAGCCGTCTGAAACGTGCAACTTTTCGTTTCCAGCTCGAGCCTTTTTCACCCGGGAAACTACCCATGTAGTAACCCGGCTCGTCAATATCCTTGGAGATCATTGTCGCGCCAGCGATCGAAACATCGTCGCAGATAGTGACATGGCCAGCGATCCCAACCTGACCACCAAACATGCAACGCCGACCGATCGTCGTACTCCCGGACACCGCTGCACAGGCCGCCATCGCCGTATGCATACCAACCTTTACGTTGTGACCGATCTGGATCTGGTTGTCCAGTCTCACGCCATCCTCCAGGATCGTGTCATCGAGGGCGCCCCGGTCAATCGTCGTGTTTGCACCGACCTCAACGTCGTTGCCAATTCGCACGCCGCCGAGCTGCGGTACCTTGACCCAGCCTTCCTCGGTTCTGGCATTGCCAAAACCATCCGATCCGATTACGGCACCCGGATGAATTACGCAACGGTCACCGATAGTGACATCCTGTACGAGAGTTGCATTCGCAAGTACCCGGGAATGTTCGCCGACTGAACAACGCGCGCCGACTACAACACCTGGCCCAATGTATACGGCGTCAGCCACGATAGCATTCTCCTCTACCGTGACGTTTGCCGATACCTCTGCACATGCCGAAACGCTTGCAGTGGGGTGAATTACAGCAGAAGAATGTATACCGGCATTTATACTTGCGGCCGGATGCAGTTCCGCGGCTATCAAGGCATAGACATGGTATGGATCTGCCGCAAGCAAAGCGGAAACGGAACAGTCCTTCGCATCCTGCGGCCGCAGAACTACAGCCGCAGCGCGTGTCTCGCGCAACTGATTCCGATACGCAGTGTTCGCGAAAAAACTAAGATCTCCGACACCGGCACTAACAAGGGTGGCAACGCGCGAGACCGCGATCGCCGGGTCGCCAATAAGCTCGCAACCGAATTGCGCGGCCAGTTCCCCTAAACTTCTGGCCAAACCTATTCTCCCCGGAAGTTTCTAAACGAAAATGATGGCGTACTTATATGCTATTTCGAACGGCATCATGCATCGAAAATATCTCAGGCGCGTATGAGACCCAACACGAATCGTTGAGCGCCGCTCTCATCAATCGAGACCACGACACTCGGACTCCTGATTATCAAGGAGAGCGAACTCACGGCCCTTAACATTTCGAGACGGTTTACGACGCCGCACTGCACCACCTGATTTTTTCTAATTGCCGGCGGCCTGGAAATTGGCTTCCATCGCGCGAAGTACGTTTTCGGTTATATTGACCGCAGTACTCGCAAACAGCACTCCGTCACCAACCACCAGATCGTATCCGGACGCTTGCGCAAAATCCTGAACTTCTTTAAGAAGCGAACGTTGCAAGTTGCCCAATTCTTCGTTACGACGAAGATTCAGGTCTTCACGAAACTCGGTCTGCAGGCGTGTGACTTCTCGCTGCAGGTCGCGCAATTTCTTTTCTGAATTGCGGCGTTCGGTTTCACCCATTACCGCCAGATCCCGCTGAACTTTTTCAGTCAGTTCCTGAAGCTCAGTCTGTCTCGCGACAATTTCACGCTGACGAGGTTTGAATTCTTCGTCAAGTGCAGCCATGGCTACCCGTGCCTGCGGAGCCTGCTCCATTAACGCCGGAACATTCACGACACCAATCTTTATGTCCTGAGCCTGAGCGGGCATGATAAATGCAAGGACAAACATAATTCCCGCAACTGCTTTTACAAAGTCTGGTTTTGCAACATTCATAAAAAATTCAATCCTTAAAACGCCTGACCAATGGAGAATTGGAATCTTTCGAGCCGATCTCCGTAATATCTGTCGTTACCTTTAAACTCATTTAGCGGATACGCGTAACTAAATCGGAACAATCCCAGCGGCGCCAACCATTGTACGGCGACGCCCACCGATGTTTTAAGTTCATCGAAATCCGGTTTGTACTCGACCGGGCTGCCCAGTTTGTCCGCGAAATTCACTTCGCCGGTATTAAATACGTTGCCAAAATCGTAGAAAAAACTGGCTCTGGCCTGACTGCTGAATTTTTCCGGCAAGGGGATTATAAGCTCTACTTGACTGGCAACCAACACGTTACCACCGTAAGGATTGCCGAAACTGTCCTTGGGGCCCATATAGGACTCCTTATAGCCCCGGATCGACTCTGGCCCGCCGCCATAGAATTGCTTATAGGGCGGTAGCGCGGTCGTATCACCAAGCGCCCTGCCATAGGCCAGCTCTGCATTCACCCTGCCCGTCCAGTCGCCGAACAACGGAATATATTTTGTATAGTTGTAACGCGCAGTAAAATACTCGACATCGCCGCCTGGCAGCGTGTATCCAAGGAATACCTGCTGCCTCGATCCGCGATCTGCAAAGAGCGCGCGGTTCCTGCTGTCATAGATCCACCCGAGAATCAATTCCGTTGCCGCGAATTGGGTACCGAAAAAATCTACGCCGTTGGTGCTTTCAGTTACAAATGTATTGCCGTTGTTCGCTACCCAATCCTGCGCCTGCGCGGTACTTCTAGACGACGAAAGCAGCTCGGCATTGTTGTAACCAAGGCCGACGCTCAATTGCTGGAATTCCGTAATCGGGAGACCATACTCCAGCGACGCGCCATAACTGGTCGTCGAGAAATCCGACGACGCCGACGTGAACTGAGTAATATCGCGATAATTCACACCGACCGTTCGGCTAACACCGTTCCTGGTTGTAAATGGGTCGGTGTGCGACAGCGAATAAAAAGTCGAGAAACGCCCTGAACTTGCATTCAGTGCGACACGCTCTCCGGAGCCGAGAAAATTCGTATGCACAATGCTTCCGTTTAGCATCAGTTTCTGAGCTTCTGAGTAACCAAGACCGCCACTAAACTGGCCTGGCATGCGGTACTCGATCTCGAAATTCACATCAACCAGATCAGGACTCCCGTCCACGGGCGAATTTTCCACTTCGACGCTTTCGATGTAAGGGAGGCGTTGCAAGCGCACTTTCGAGCGATCAACCAGCCGATTGGAAAGGTATGATCCTTCCGTCTGCCGCATTTCGCGCCGAAGAACATTGTCGTCAATCTGATCCACGCCGTTGAAGTTAATACGACGAACGTAAACCCGGCTGTTCGGATTGACAAAGAACGTGACGGATACTTCTTTCGTTTCGTAATTCAGTTCCGGCACGGGTTCAATATCGGCGTTCGCATAGCCTTCCTCGCCAAGACGAAACGACATGAATTCGGCGGACGAGGTAAGCAATTGAAGATTAAATATCGATCCGGGCTGTGCCAGGACCATCGTTCGCATTATCGCTTCCGGGACAACCATTTCTCCGACAAGCTTGATATCCGAAATCGTATACTTTTCACCTTCGTGAACGCTGATCGTGACGTAAATATCTTTTCGATTGGGAGAAATCGCAACCTGAGTGGACTCGACGCGAAAGTCTGCATAACCGCGATCCATATAGAAAGAACGAAGCGTCTCCAGATCACCGCTCAACGCCTCTTTGGCGTAGCGGTCGTCTTGTCGAAACCACGAAAGCCAGTTTGCCGTATCGAGTTCGAAACCATCTCGAATATCTTCCTCGTCGAAACTGTGGTTGCCGACGACATTTACCTGCCTGATTTTTGCTCGATCGCCTTCTTTTACGTCGATTTTGATGCTGACGGTATTGTTGGGCCTGTCGGTGACATTCGCTTTGACATCAACGCCGTACTTGCCACGATCGTAATACTGTTCAGTAAGAAACTGCTGCACATTGTCAAGCACCGACCGATCGAATGTCCTTCCCCTCGCAAGTCCAACACCGCGAAGCGATTCCATCAGATCTTCAGTCTTGATGTCTTTATTGCCTTCGATCGTGAAGCTCTCAATTGAAGGTCTCTCCCTGACGACTATGATCAAAGTTCCGCCGTCGCGGCGCATTTCGACGTCGTCAAACAATGCCTGACCATACAATGCTTTTATTGATTCCTGAATTCGGATCTCGTCGACGGTATCGCCGATATTAATCGGCAAATAGTTGAAAACGGTACCCTCGGAAATTCGCTGCAATCCTTCAACGCGCATATCGTTGACAACAAATTTTTCCTGAGCAAGACCGACGGCCGGAATAACCAGCAGTAAGTAAGCAAGCAACAAAAGCAAATTTTTGCGGGGGCTAAATTGGTGTGACTGGAATATCATTGATTGCGAATTACCTTCTGGATCACTGTCCGTTCAACTGAAAATTCTGGCGATGTCATTATAAAAGGCGAAACTCATCAGCAATAGAAGGGCCGCGATACCCACCTGCTGCCCGATCATCTGGGCTTTTTCCGATAGCGGGCTACCCTTAAGTCCTTCAATAGTGTGGTAGACAATCTGGCCACCATCGAGAACCGGCACCGGAAACAAATTCAGTACACCGAGACTGATACTGACCAGTGCAAGAAACCTCAAAAAGGAATTAAATCCGGCCGACGCCGAACTGCCTGCGAACTGTGCAATGTTGATGGGACCGCTGATGTTTTTTATCGATACATCCCCGGTCAGCATTCGACCGAGCATGCGTACAGTGAAACCCATACCTGCAAGCGTTCGATCGACAGATTGAAAAACAGAATCCAGCGGACCAAATTGCCGTATATACCAGAATTCCTCCGGAATGCCGCCACCGCTGACTCCGATGAGACCCATGATCTTTCCATCGACATCCTGCGAGCCGACGGTAAGATCAAAGACCATAACGCTACCGTCTCTGTCTATCTCGACCGCAACGTCGTCACCCGGTCGCACGGAAACCAGTCGCTGCAAATCCGAAAAATTCGCAACGTCTTCTCCGTCAATAGATCTGATGCGGTCGCCCGGCCGTATTCCGGCCATGTCCGCCGCACCACCGTCAACGATTGCAGCCACTTCCGCTGGTGGCTGCCAAGGTTGAAATCCGAGTCCGTCAAACAAGACGCCGGGTTCCGTCAGACGCGTCGCATCATCGCCGACATCGATTGTCGCCGTGCGACGTCGACCCACGTCATTTTCAAGCTCGAGCGTGACGCGACCGTCGCTGACCATTTCGTCGAGCATCGAAACCAGCGCTGTCTCCCAGTCGCTGGCCTCTCGACTACCGACGCTGATTATTCTATCCCCGTAGAGCAGTCCGGCGTCGGATGCGTAGGATGACTCCAGCACCTCACCGACAGCAGGACGCATAGTCGGGACACCATTAACAAAAATGACCCAGTAGGCGAAAAAGGCGAAGAGAAAATTAAAGAACGGACCGGCCAGCAGCACCGCAATACGCATCCATATTGGCCGTTGATTGAATGCACGACCTTCATCAACCGGATCGACGGGATCGCCACTACCGTATCGTTCGCCAAGGAACTTAACGTATCCGCCCAGCGGAATCGCAGAAATGCAAAACTCTGTATTGTCCTTTTTGCCGATCCAGGTCCACAGCGGTTTGCCAAAACCGACCGAAAAACGCAGCACTTTCATACCGCACCATCGTCCGACGATAAAATGGCCGTATTCGTGTACGGCCACTAACACACTGATCGCGACAACAAATGCGACAAGACTGGACAGTGCATCAATCATCGCAGAGATCCTTCTTTCATAGATTTCACGCACCTGACATGGCGGCGAACACGTGAATCCCCGTCGCCTTTTGAGCCTGTCAGGACCTTAGGACTGACAGGCAGGGGCGCAGTTCCCACAGAGTCTGGGACGTGGTCCATGAATGACTCCTGAACAGGCCCGAAAATCACTGCAATCCGATCCAGTTGAGCCCAAGCGCAAACAAGGGTGCGGCAGCGGTTGCGCTATCAATCCGATCCAGTACGCCGCCGTGACCGGGAAAGAGAGATCCGCTGTCTTTAATGCCGGCATTACGCTTGAACATGCTAACAGTCAGATCGCCGACGATTGACAACATCGCGACCCCGATGCAGAAAGGGACAAGCACTGAAACGCCGATTTCAAAGTATTGGCTGCCCACGCCTGCCAGCAAGGTCACTGCAGTCAGACCACCCAGCACACCTTCCCAGGATTTCCCCGGGCTGATCTTCGGCGCCAATTTGACTCGTCCAAAACCCTTGCCAACAAAATACGCGCCGATATCAGCGACCCAGACTATCAGCAATGCGACCAGGAGCAGCGTCGGCGACTGCACATACAGAAAATCAAGTGCAGCCCACGCCGGGACGAGTACGAATACACCGGCTAACCAAACAACGATACTCGCGACCGGCGTCGGGTAAAAGAACATCCAGATGAGAGCGCCAAACCACCAGGTCAGCGCCGCCACGAATACAAGGTCGGTCACCTGCTGACCCTGAATATTCAGATAAAGAAGAGCGATCAGGCTACCGATGAATGCGACATAGATCATTCTTCGTTGGCGATTCTCACCAAAAATAAACCCACCCCATTCCCACGCGCCAGCGAGCAACAACACCGCAATTACTGCCCGGGCAATCGCGACCGGTACCGCAAATAACACGACGCCCAGAACCGCCAGCGCAATAATTGCCGTAAATATCCGTTGCCTTAACATCTCAGGCCACTTGGTCGCCGGTAAATCCGTAACGACGCTGTCGGCTGGCGTAGTACGCCAGCGCGTCGTCGAACTGCTGTTCGCCGAAGTCCGGCCAGAGGGAATCACAGAAATAAAGTTCTGCGTAGGCAAGATTCCAGAGCAGGAAATTGCTGATGCGTTGTTCGCCACCGGTTCTGATCAGCAAATCCGGATCTGGCACATCACCAAGTGCCAGCTCCGCCGCAAATTTTTCATCATCAAATTCGTCCACTGACATTTCATTACGGAGCACTTTTGCCGCCAGGCTCTTCGCGGCATTGACGATATCCCAACGTCCGCCGTAGGCGACAGCTACCAGGAGTCGCAGGCCATCGTTGTCTTTCGTTTTTCGCTCAGCAGCCGTGATTCTTTTGACGAGGTCGGGTTGCAGCTGTTCCCGCGCGCCGATAAACGTCATCCTCACGTTATTACGATGCAGGTCATCGACTTCCCGTTGCAATGCTTCAAGAAACAATCCCATCAGTCGACTGACTTCCTCAACCGGCCGCCGCCAGTTTTCACTACTGAAGGCAAACAACGTCAGGTAAGAAATACCGCGCTTCGCCGCCAATTCAACGGTCTGCCGCACCGAGTGAACTCCTGAACGATGTCCTGCATGACGTGGCAATGCCCTTGAATTCGCCCAGCGACCGTTGCCGTCCATAATAACGGCAACATGAGCAGGTACTACCGCCCTCTGGATTTTTTCGCCTGATTTGTCTGATTTAACCAATGTCTTCGCAACACCGAATCATATTTCCAGCAGTTCGCTTTCTTTCGCCGCAAGCGTCTCATCGATAACAGCAATGTGTTTATCGGTTATCGTCTGAATTTCATCGTGTGCACGACGTTCTTCGTCTTCGCCAATCATTTTTCCTTTCAGTAGTTCTTTCAGACTCGATAGCGCGTCCCGACGAATATTGCGTATGGCAACACGACCGCCTTCCGCTTCGTGTCGCACCACCTTGATCATGTCCTTGCGACGCTCTTCCGTGAGTGGTGGAAACGGCACGCGAATAATGGTTCCGGCAGTTGCCGGATTCAGCCCGAGGTCTGACGTCAGTATCGCTTTTTCGATCGCCTGGACCATTGATTTCTCCCAGGGCGATACCGTCAGCGTCCGCGAATCCTCAACGTTCACATTGGAAACCTGTTTCAGAGGCGTAGGGGTGCCATAGTAATCAACCATTACGTGATCAAGCAGACTGGTGTGGGCACGTCCGGTCCTGAGTTTCGTCAATTCCAATCGCAGCGCAGCAATGCTCTTGTCCATTCGTGCGGCAGCGTCTTTCTTGATGTCCTCTATCACGTCAAAAGCCCTCTTTGATTTTTCTGGATCGCCTCAGGCGGTTACCAGTGTTCCCACATTCGGATCTGTCATCGCCCGTACCAACGTATCTTTTTCCGCCATGCTGAAAATACGCAGCGGTAAATTATTGTCCCTGCACATAACTATCGCAGTCGCGTCCATGACATTCAGCTTGTCCACCAATACCTTGTCAAAGGACACTGTATCGAACAATGAAGCATTCTCGTTAATCTGCGGATCTGAGTCGTAGACACCGCTGACTTTCGTGGCCTTCAGCATGACATCTGCGTTTATCTCGATGGCCCGCAGACTGGCGGCACTGTCAGTCGTAAAAAACGGATTCCCGGTGCCTGCGGCAAATATAACGATCCTGCCCTTTTCAAGATGCCGAACTGCGCGCCGTCTGATGTAGTCCTCGCAGACTTCGTTTATCCGAATGGCGGACATCACCCTGGCGTAGAGGTCCTGACGCTCAAGCGCGTCCTGGATTGCCAGGGCGTTCATGACCGTCGCAAGCATGCCCATGTAGTCCCCGGTGACCCGGTCCATGCCGGCACCAGCCAATCCTGCGCCACGAAAAATATTGCCGCCGCCAATAACGATGGCGACTTCAATCCCGAGCTTTTTCACGGCCGCTACTTCGGTAGCAATTCGCTGAATGACTTTGGGCTCGATGCCGTAATCCAGCTCGCCCATCAACGCCTCACCGCTCAATTTGAGCAACACACGTCTGTAGAGAACCGGAGCGTCCTTCATCTAGCTTCCCTTCGTTTAAAAATCAACAACTTAACTCTTTACTGCGCGGTGGCGGCAGATCGCTGCAGATTTTAGCGCAATTTGCTTCTCGTCGACTGATTTATGCAAAATTTTCAGTGATTTAGGCAAGTTGCTTAAACCGGCTCCTGACTCTCTGGGTCATTCGCGGCATTCTTGCTTTGTTCGATTTGCCTGGCGACCTCTTCAGCGAAGTTTTCTTCTTTCTTTTCAATGCCTTCGCCAACTTCGAAGCGCACAAAACTCGCCACGGAGGCGCCTGAATCCTTGAGCAGCTTCGCGACGGTGACGTCCGGATCCTTAACGAACGGCTGGCCGACCAGCGTAATTTCCTTCAGGAATTTTGCAATCCGGCCGACGACCATTTTCTCGATAATTTCCGGCGGTTTGCCGGATTCGGCTGCCTGTTCAGAAAATATCCTTCGCTCTCGCTCCAGCGTCTCGGCAGGGACACCCGAGTCGTCGATACAAACCGGATTGGTTGCCGCAACGTGCATCGCGATGTCACGTGCCAGATCGTCATTGCCACCCTGCAAAGAAACGAGGGCACCGATCCTGGCACCATGATGAGCATAACTGCCCAAATGCCCGGTCGCCTCGACTCGCGCAAGTCGTCGCAGAGATATGTTCTCGCCGACTTTCGTCACCAGCTCGGTTCGCGCTTGTTCAATCGTACGGCCGTCTGGCAACTTCTCCGCGGCAAGATGTACAACGTCGACGGCGTCTCCCGCGAGGACGCGTGCTACAACGGCTTGCGCGAACAAGGTGAAATTTTCGTCCTTTGCGACAAAGTCCGTTTCTGAATTAATTTCAATCATTGCCGCTTTGTGGCCGTCGGTCGCAATAGCAACCCTGCCCTCGGCCGCAATTCGCCCGGATTTCTTGTCGGCTTTGGCCTGCCCGGATTTGCGCAGTAACTCGACAGCCTCGTCCATGTTGCCACTGGCTTCGACCAGCGCTTTCTTGCACTCCATCATGCCAGCGCCAGTGCGCTCGCGGAGCTCCTTGACCATTGATGCACTAATGGACATCTTTCAATTCCTCTGACTCACTTCAATTTGAAGACCTGCGGCGACCAGACGTCGCCGCAGCTGATTCACTCAGCGTCTTTTTTCGCTGCCGCTTTCTTCGCCGTCTTCTTGGCAGCAGCCTTTTTCGAGGCCGGTTTTTTGGCCGCTTTTTTGGCCGGCTGGTCTGCTACAGCAGGTGCCAGGGCTTCTGCCTTTTCGACAGGAGCCGAAGCGGCTTTCTCTACCTTTTCAACAGGTTGAGGGGCATCAACTGCTGGTGGCGCGGCGGCGTCTGAAGCAACTGGTTTCGGTGCGCCGGTACCTGCCGCTTTCGCATCGGCAGACTTAGCTGCTGCTGCACTCTTGGTGACGTCGGCTTTCTTTCTTACGGTCGCTTTCCTGACTGGCTTACGGCTCGATTTTTTCTTGCTGGCGCGCTTGGGTTTGCCGTCTTCGCCCAATTCCACGAATTCATCCTCGCCAAGTGCAACTTCGGGCAATGATGACTTGCCATCCAGAACCGCGTCGGCAATCAGTGACGCGTACAGCGTGATCGCTCTCATCGCATCGTCATTGCCCGGAATAATGTAGTCGACATTGTCCGGTGAGCAGTTCGTATCCACGACAGCCACGACCGGAATACCGATTTTGTGGGCTTCCCGAACAGCGATATCTTCGTGATCGACGTCAACAATAAACAGTACATCTGGCAGGCTGTTCATATTCTTGATGCCACCAAGCGTCCGCTCAAGTTTCTCCTGCTCACGGCGCAATCCGAGCGTTTCTTTCTTTGTCAGCCTCTCGAATCCGCCATCTTCCGCCATCTGTTCGAGGTCTTTGAGTCGCTTGACCGACTGGCGAACTGTCTTGTAATTCGTCAGCATCCCGCCGAGCCAGCGATGATTTACATGGGGCATCTCGCAGCGTTCGGCCTGGGCACGGATCGCGTCGCGAGCCGCCCGCTTGGTGCCTACGAAAAGAACTTTGCCGCCATCAGCAACGATTGTCTTGACGAACGCATACGCGTCGCGAGCCATCGGAAGGCTCTTTTCAAGATTGATGATGTGGATCTTGTTTCGCTCGCCGAAAATGTAGGGTGCCATTTTCGGGTTCCAGTAGCGGGTCTGATGACCAAAGTGCACGCCAGCCTCAAGCATCTGGCGCATGGATACGTCTGCCATTTAATAGTCTCCGGGTTAAGCCTCCGCACACCCCGTCGCACAACCCCTTTTTTGGTGGGGCACCCAGCGCGACGTGACGGTGCACGTGTGAAGTAATTGCCTCTTGGGCGCGCGCTTTATACCATAGCGCGCCTGTACCAACAAACAGTTAATTGACACGGTGGATATAAAGGGGTCAGAGCCCTTTTCTCAAAAAGGGCTCTGACCCCATTTCTCTTAAAATACTGATATCCCGATGAATGTAACGATAAAAACGCCTGATGAGCAGGACAGAATGCGTGTTGCCGGCCGTCTGGCAGCCGACGTCCTCGACATGATAGGTGAGCATGTCGTCCCGGGCATTTCCACCGACGAACTGGACCGGATTTGCCATCAATTCATCACCGAGGACCAGGGCGCTATTCCTGCACCGCTCAACTATCGAGGCTTCCCGAAATCCATTTGCACATCCGTCAACCACGTCGTTTGCCATGGTATTCCCGGTGACAGGACGCTGAAGTCAGGAGATGCCATCAATATAGATGTAACGGTCATAAAAGACGGGTTCCATGGCGACACCAGCCGGATGTTTTTTGTCGGCAAACCCGCGGTTCAGGCTGAACGACTATCGACGATCGCATTTGAGAGTATGTGGCTTGGAATTCAAGAGATCGCGCCCGGCAAACATCTTGGGGATATCGGTGAGGCGATCCAGAAAAACGTCGAGGCCAATCGATTTTCCGTCGTGCGCGAATACTGCGGCCACGGAATCGGGAGAGTGTTTCATGAAGATCCGCAGGTTCTGCACTATGGCACAAGGGGCACGGGCTTCGAATTAAAGGCGGGCATGACGATGACGGTGGAACCCATGGTTAACGCCGGCAAAAGGCACGTTCGGCTCTTGCCGGACGGATGGACGGTGGTTACCAAAGATCACAAACTCTCGGCACAATGGGAGCACACTGTGCTGATTACAGAAAACGGCTACGAGGTCCTCACGCTCGGGGCAAATGACCGCTAGACATGCCGCTCATTCTGACCTGGCCGCGGACGAGGCCATTCAGATCCTGCAGCGCAAACTATCTGACCAATCACTACCCGCGGGTCGATGCCGCGAGGCGCTGGCCGCTGCAAGCGAAAATTTGATCGAGCGATTCCGGGCCGGTGAATCAGTCGTCAAACTTGTCCACGCGCGCTCAGATATCGTCGACCAGATACTGGTCAGGTTATGGCAGGAGTACGTCGCCGATTTCGCAAGTAAGGCGGCG
>JAQCAD010000100.1 GCA_027621915.1 Pseudomonadota bacterium | reverse complement strand
GTAATTCTTTTCAGCAGCAACCGTTGCAGATCGTTTACACAATCGTAAACTTGATGAATTCCTGAATTAATTCGAACAGGCTCCCGGCCTGATACGGTGCATTTCAATGAAGACAATATTCCGAGGTGGCTACCTGCTGGTATCGCTGAGTTTCCTCACTGTTTCGGCGTTCGCGCAGGACGCTGATTTCGTCGCCAGAAACGGCGTTATCTGGACGGTCGATAAAGACAATCCGCGTGCGGAAGCTGTTGCAGCTCGAAACGGCAGGATCGTTTACGTCGGTTCTGATGAAGGCGTAGCCCGACTGATCGGTTCGAATACCGAAGTCGTCGATCTCGGTGGCGCATTCATGACACCGGGTTTTTACGACAATCATGTCCATTTTGAGGGCACCGGCCGATTGCTCTATGGCCTCAATCTCCTGGACGTATCCGATGAGAAGACATTCACAGCCAGAATTAAAGACGTGCATGAACGGTACGCGCCGGGAACCTGGATCGTCGGCGGCGACTGGTCGGCTTACGAAACCTGGGCCGAAGGCGACGTCGCGGAGGCCGGCCGCGAAGTCAATCCGGATGACTTGTACGGCAATTTTTTCCTGCCTAATCGAGGCATGATCGATGCGATAACAGGAAATCGCCCGGTACTGGTACGCCGATTTGATCGTAAAGTGTATATGGCCAATGGCGCGGCGCTCGAGAAGGCTGGTATTAAGAAAGACATCCCGGACCCGGAAGGTATTGCGGTCGAAAGAGATGGTAATGGTGAACCGACCGGTGCGTTGTTTAATCCGGTTGCCGGAGCGGTCGAGTCAACCGTGCTCGTGCAAGACAACGTGCAGGCGCTCTTTCGCGATCTGATTCCGACTCCATCCCGCACGCAGCGAATCGCAGAAACCAAGGAAGCGTGGGCAAAAATGGCCAGCGTTGGAGTAACCAGTTACTGCGACATTACGTCTGATCCAGTTTACGTCGATATTTATCGCGAAATGCGCGACAAGGGAGAAATGACCGCGCGTGCCCGCTATCGGCCACCCCTTGATCGCTGGCAATCGATGGCCGATCTGGGTATTAAAATTGGATTTGGCGATGACTGGATTCGATTCGGTGCTACCAAAGCGTGGATCGACGGCATCATGGGTAACAGCTCTGCACGCTTCTACGAGTCTTACACGCACAATCCATCCAGTCGCGGCATCTGGCGCGACATCATGTTCCCGTTTGAGCGCAGTCCCAATAATCCTGAGGATATGCAAAGCCGGCTTGAGCGGCTGGCCATAGAAGCGGACGCGGCAAATATTCAGTTGTCCGTGCACGCGATCGGCGACGAGGCCAACGGTTACCTGATGGATATGCTGGAGCGAATCATCGCGAAAAACGGCGTGAAAGACAGGCGCTTTCGGCTCGTGCACGCCCAGGTTATGACCGACCGGGACATCAAACGCGGTGGTGAAATGGGCATCGTTGCGGAAGTTCAGCCGTTCCACACTTCCGATGACATGCGCTGGATGGAAGAGCGCATCGGTCGGGACCGCTCACGTGGCGCTTACGCATTCCGTCGTCTTTGGGATTCCGGAGCAGTCGTGAGTTTTGGCTCGGATTCGCCAGGGACAAATGCGTCGCGTTATTATCTGAATCCGATGCTTGGTTTGTACGCGGCCGTTACGCGCAAGACTCTGTCCGGCCAGCCCGAGGGCGGATGGTTTCCGCAGGAAAAGTTGACGATTGAAGAGGCCATTCAGGCTTACACGTTAAATACCGCTTATGCCGGGTTCGAAGAGCATATGAAAGGGTCAATTACGGTTGGCAAACTGGCAGACTTCGCCATTCTCTCGGATAACCTGTTGACCATGGATCCGGACGCGATAAAAGATGTCACGGTATTGAAAACTATAGTGGGTGGAAAAACCGTTTTTGAGGCTCAATAAGAAAAAGTTGCATAGTGCGTAAAGCAATTGCGATCGCTGGGAACATAGGTGTCGGTAAATCCACGCTCGTGGAATTCTTAAGCCGCACCTATGGCATCGCCCCATATTACGAGCCCAACGAAGACAATCCCTATCTGCCGGATTTCTACCGGGATATGGGGCGCTGGGCGTTTCATTCCCAGCTCTATTTCCTGAGTAATAAGTTTCGTATTCATCAGGAACTGGATCGCATGCCAGGCCTGGTCGTGCTGGACCGAACGATTTTTGAGGATGCCGAAGTATTTGCAACCGCACTGCATGAGATGAAAAGTATCGATGACAGAGACTGGGAAACTTATCGCGCGTTCTACCAGTCAATACTTGACGCAATCCAGCCGCCTGATCTAATGATTTACCTTAGATGTTCGATGCGTGCATTGAGAAGGCGGATCAGGCTTCGGGGCAGGGCGATGGAGCAGGACGTGCCACTCGCGTACCTAAAACGGCTGCAGCGGCTCTACGATCGCTGGATCGAGGCCTATGACATGAGCGAGGTCCTGGTGCTGGAAACAGATAACCTGGACTATGTGCACGACCTTGTTCACCGTCTCGACGTCATGGAGCGAATAGAGGCGATGTTACCGCCCGCAGTGGGCAAACCAGCGTGCTAGATTTTCGTCGGAAGAGAGAACACGTTTTATTGGAGAATGACATCCACCAGGATGTCGTGAATAATCTGGGTTGCAATCTCGACGAGCAGTACTTTTCCGTCGACCACGATTCGGTCAAATCCATCGTGTAGAGGTGGCAGGCGGCCAATTAACGCTCCCGGCAGAGCCTGTTTTGCAATGCCAGGTGGTAGCGCCTTTCCGCGTGCCAGGTTTTTTGCGATACCGGGTGGAATGGACTTGGCCGGTTTCTTTCCCTTATCTTGCGCGACTGGATTCCTCTGATAAAAGTCGCGAATAATATAGGCTTCGTTGGTGCTGAAGCGGACCTCGACGCCAATTTCAACAGCATCAACGGGGACAGCTGCGAAGAAGAGCGAGTACGCAGCAATTGAACTTGTGAACAAGCGTTTCATAATCCAAGGATCCCATGTCCGATACCGGTAATTTACTGGACAGGGTGACAAAGGATGAGTGAGATGAATCACACTCCGACGAATTTAGTTACCAAACGCTTCGATGTAGGTCGATGGTACAGCCGCGCCTTCTGAGGAGGCCGGTGTGTATTGACTGGTAACGATCGTCTGTTTGATCGCTTCC
>JAQCAD010000099.1 GCA_027621915.1 Pseudomonadota bacterium | reverse complement strand
CAAACAACGTGATTACCCATTTCGGCCATGCAGGCGCCTGTTACGAGGCCAACATAGCCGGAGCCGAATATCGTCAGATTCATGCTTGATTCACCAAAAGCTTATAGTTTTCCGTAGATTACACTGATTAGCGTAACGGAATCATGCACGGCGTGATGTGAGACTGATCACCTTGTCGGATGGGCTTTCATCACGTGACCCGTGCGTGGCCACGTGGACCAGGTCATCGATCGAGTTGGTTGGCGCATAGCCACTGACGGAGCGAAGCAGCACCATACGCAGCTTTTCGCGATCACCTGCTTGCGAGGCTGCGGCCAGGTTGTCAATGTGCCGCTGCAGGGTTTCAAACGGAAGGTATTCCTCATTCGCGCACAGGATCCGGGGATGCTCTGTGTCGGAAACATCGCTGCCAATGAGCAGCTCTTCATAAAGCTTCTCGGCGGGACGAAGGCCGGTGAATTTGATTTCGATGTCGCCATCCGGCTGATCTTCGTTTTTGACCGTCAAGCCCATCATGTTAACCATGCGCTCGGCCAGATCGACTATTTTTACGGGCTCGCCCATGTCCAGGACGAAGACGTCTCCGCCCTTCGCCATCGCACCCGCCTGGATGACCAGCTGTGCCGCCTCGTGGATGGTCATGAAATAACGAATGATGTCGCGATGCGTCACCGTCACCGGGCCGCCGGCCCGAATCTGCTCCCGAAACAGCGGCACGACGGAGCCGGATGACTCCAGCACATTGCCGAATCGCACCA
Organism: Pseudomonadota bacterium; assembly: GCA_027621915.1. Lineage (GTDB taxonomy): Bacteria > Pseudomonadota > Gammaproteobacteria > Steroidobacterales > Woeseiaceae > SZUA-117. The sequence continues at coordinate 2,422 of JAQCAD010000099.1, read as the reverse complement.
TGCAAAAACAAGTCGAGGGATATTGATCCTGCATGGCCTGCAACACCATCTCGGCGAAACGTTTCGTCGCGCCCATCACATTGGTGGGGCTGACCGCCTTGTCCGTCGAGACCAGCACGAAGGTTTCGACACCGCACGCAGCGGCGGCGTTCGCGGCGTGTAACGTGCCAAAAATGTTGTTGTGAACGCCTTCCAGGTTGTTTTGCTCCACCATCGGCACGTGTTTGTAGGCTGCGGCGTGATAGACAGTGTTTACACCAAATACCTGCATGATCTCCTGCACGCGATCCTGGTGATGAACAGACCCCAGCAGTGCTTTGATCTCACAGTGGATGCCAAGGGATTGCGACAGAATTTCCAGCTCGCTATTGATCTGGTAAAGCGCGAACTCCGAAATCTCGAACAGCACCAGCGTTTTTGGCTCAAGCATCAGAATTTGTCGGCAGAGTTCTGAACCGATCGATCCACCCGCGCCCGTAACCATGACAACCTTGTCAGTGACTGTTGCCCGAAGCAGTGCGTCTTCCGGCGGCACGACATCGCGCCCCAGGAGATCGGCGACATCGACTTCGTGAAAATCATCGACGCGCGCTCTGCCCGTGATCAGGTCGTTGATGTCAGGAATCGTCTGCACGTGAACACTGAGTGGTTCAAGCACCGAAATAATTTCGCGACGGCTGTGGCGCGAAATGCTCGGCATCGCCAGAAGGACGCGCGTCACGCCAAATCGTTCGATCAACAAGTCAAGACTGTCGAGCCCATGTACATTCAAGCCGCTAACGCGCTTGCCTTGCAAGGATGGATCATCATCGATGAACGCGACTGGCGTGAATGTCTCGCCGTTTTGCATTGCCGTTGCGACCTGGGCGCCGGCCTCACCCGCACCGTAAACAATCACGTTCTCATTGCCCTGACTTCGTCGTACCAGCAGATGTTGCGCCATGTAGCGACTGCCAACCAGGTACAGGCCGAAGAACGCGCCATAAACGATTGAGAGGCGGATTGGCAGGCTCGTTAGCCCGTAAAAGTAGGCAGACACTGCCAATGTTGCGGCAGATGCCATCACGACTTTGATGCTGGCGACGGCCAGGCCCATGCCGAGATAGCGCACGATGGAGTGATAAAAGCCTAATTGCCGCGCGACAAGGAGCGTGACGAGGAGTGTTGTTGCGGCCAGCGGCAACAGGTTGGCCGGGCTTACTAATTCAGGGGCCAGCAACCAGGTTACGAGCACGATGGAAAACAGCACGCCGCCCGTATCCGCCGCAACCATGAATACCTGCTTGGCAAATCGCGGCCAACTTACGAGACCGTGCCGAACGAGGCGTTCGGTCTCTGTGAGATTGACTTTGAACGATGACCACTCAGGCACGGGGATCACCACAAATGATGTCGAGCAAACCGGGGTTAGTGCGGAATTCAGATTGGCAAGGGATACCCGCTGAAAAAGACTGAGAATTCAGCCAGTTAAGCTCCCCGGATGACACGATTATCGCCCCAACTCATGATCTCCAATATCTGACAAGAATTTACCACATATTTTTGAATTTGTTCACATAATATTGAACGAGAGAGAAAACCGGGCCAGGTCGTATTGTCGGCATTAATGAAATGGATTCTCAGACCGGCTTGTCCCGGCACCAACGCGAACAGCGACCATCAGCAGCGGAAGCAGCGCCCCAATACAGATTAGCAGTGCCCAATAAGGATAAATCGCCGACAAATAACCGAGCGGAAGCAACCACAGTATATTAACGAGCATGACACCGACAGTTACTTTCTTGTGTGACTGGAAACGCCTCGACAAAATCTGATAAGCGTGACTTCGATGGGCCTCATACCATCTTTCCCCGCGAGCAATTCTTGTGATCAGGGTCGTGGTCGCGTCAATCAAAAATACTCCGCACAAAATCAACCAGGTCCACAAATTAATCGTGCTGTCGAGTGAAGTAATAATCGCGAAAAGGCCAAGCATAAATCCAAGAAATCCGCTGCAGGCATCTCCCATGAACACTTTGGCCGGTGGCCAGTTCCAAACCAGAAAACCGGCCACACTGGCAGCAAAGAAGCTGAGCAATGTAAGCCAAACAACATTACCCTGAACAAACAATATGAAGGCTGCGCCCAGCGAAACTGTTATTGTCTGAACTCCAGCAATACCGTCAATTCCATCCATGAAATTGAATAAGTTCACGAACCAGACCAACGAAATCGCGAGGAACGCGTAACCGAATAATCCGAGATTCAAGCTTCGATCGAAAATTTCTAATTCCGGGATCGAAGGCAATAAACTCAAGGAAAGAACCGCGGCACTCAAATGCGTCAGAAATCGCCATTTGGCAGGAACGTGGTTCAGATCATCAAAAAACCCTATTAGTGCAACCATCGCCCCACCAAACGACAAGCTTCTAATTGCTGACAT
>JAQCAD010000054.1 GCA_027621915.1 Pseudomonadota bacterium | reverse complement strand
GTATACAACACCGATGGATTACGAAAGAGCTCTTAACAAAGTGTCCGGAATTACTTGACCACTTCAAAACGCATAGATTCGGTTGCAAGGTACAAACTTGCCCGCTTAGACTGGGTGCGGGAAACAATTCGAACAAGAATGCCAGACGTTGTTTTTCGTTTGGTGATGAACGGGCGGGCGATAATGAACATACCGGCTTACGCCAGCAAAGTGTTGATTGGCGGCAAGTGGCGTCGTGCGTCGGGCGGCAACGTTCTTCCACTGGAGAATCCCTCGACCGGCGAAGCGATCGGCGAGATTGCTGCGGCGCAAACGACCGATATCGATGCAGCAGTTGCTGCGGCACGTGCGGCGTTGGACGGTGCCTGGGGTAATCTGAACGCAGCAGAGCGAGGAAGGCTGCTCTCAAAAATCGGGAAAGCCGTCGCCGATCAGGTTGAGTCACTTGCTGCGATGGAAGCGATGGATGTTGGCAAACCATTGAAGCAGGCGCGTGCCGATGCGTTGGCGCTCGCGCGTTATCTCGAGTTTTATGGTGGCTGCGCCGACAAGTTTCATGGCGAAACCATTCCTTACCTGAACGACTACACGGTCTATACCCTGCGTGAACCTCACGGCGTGACCGCGCACATCATTCCCTGGAACTACCCGATGCAGATTATCGGCCGTTCTGTCGTCGCCGCGTTGGCGACCGGCAATGCGGCCGTTCTAAAACCGGCCGAAGAGGCGTGTTTGACAGCGCTCGAATTTGCGCGGATCGCAATGGACGCCGGACTTCCGGCGGGTGCACTCAATGTAACGCCGGGAACAGGACTGGTGGCCGGAGCAGCCCTGGCGTCACACCCGGGCGTCAACCATGTCTCGTTTACCGGATCAACGGATGTAGGCATTGCCGTTCAGTCTGCCGCTGCACGCAACACGGTACCGGTAACGCTGGAACTGGGCGGTAAATCTCCGCAGCTTGTTTTCGACGATGCCGACCTGAATGCGGCCCTGCCATATCTGGTGAACGCCGGTGTGCAGAATGCGGGGCAGACCTGTTCTGCGGGGTCGCGGATTCTTGTTCAACGTGGTGTTTACGATCAAATTGTGGAGAGGCTCTCGGAAAGGTTTGCGGCACTGCGCGTCGGGCCGGCAGTTGACGACCTGGACGTCGGACCGCTCATTTCTGCGAAGCAATTGGCACTGGTGTCAAAATTTATTGAATGCGGCAAGAAGAGCGGTCTCACTGTCGCGGCGGAAGGCGTCATTGCGAAAGACTCGCCAAGGGGCGGCTACTATGTCCGGCCGATATTGTTCGTCGACGTCGATTCGTGTCACGAACTCGCGCAGCAGGAAATATTCGGCCCCGTGGTTGTGGTTATTCCTTTCAATGATGAAGAGGAGGCAGTCCGCATCGCGAACGGCGCACAATATGGTTTAGTTGCCGGCGTCTGGACGCGCGACGGATCGAGGCAAATGCGTTTGGCAAGGAAACTTCGCGCCGGGCAGGTTTTCATCAATAATTACGGCGCCGGTGGTGGTGTCGAACTGCCTTTTGGCGGCGTCGGTCGGTCCGGCCACGGTCGAGAAAAAGGCTTTGAAGCGCTTTATGGCTTTACGACGGTCAAGACCGTCGCTGCGCTGCATGCCAAAGGGAGCGATTGAATGAGACTGCAGGGCAAGTCGGCTATTGTTACAGGTGGAGCCTCCGGTTTCGGTGCAGGCATCGTTCGCCGATTTGTCGCCGAAGGCGCGCGCGTTGTCATCGTTGATATCAATGGTGACGCTGCGACGGGTTTGGCGCATGAGCTGGGCGATGCTGCGTTAGGATTGCGGGTCGACGTTGCCGACGCTGATGACGTTGCGATAATGGTGAAATCGACAATCGGTTTCGCAGGCGGCATTGACATTCTTGTGAACAACGCCGGCGTCGGTCACAAGCCAGAACCAATGGAGAGTTTGTCCGAGGAGAATTTTGACAGGCTCTTCGAAGTAAATATCAAATCAATTTACAGAACGGCCCGCCTGGTAGTGCCTGTCATGAAACAAAATGGTTCCGGTGCGATATTGAACATGGGTTCGACCGGCGGCGTCAGTCCACGTCCAAACCTCACGTGGTACAACGCGTCGAAAGGGTGGGTAATCACTGCGACGCGCTCCATGGCTATTGAATTGGCTGCCTCCGGTATTCGGGTAAACGCGCTTAATCCGGTGGCGGGCGAGACGCCGTTGTTGAAGACTTTTATGGGTGAAGATACGCCGGAAATTCGAGCAAAGTTTCTTGCGTCGATACCGATTGGGCGGTTTTCGACGCCGGATGATATGGGCGCAGCAGCGTGTTTCTTGTGTTCGGACGATGCGTCCATGATAACGGGTGTGGCGCTGGAGGTAGATGGTGGGCGCTGTATCTGAAGCGGAATCAGGTCGCGAGTTCGGTTTACTGGTTCTGCCCGGTGACGGGATCGGTCCGGAGATCGTCGCTCAAACGTTAAGAATCGTGACCTGGTTCGGCAACTATCTTGGTGTGCAGTTCAAGATTGAACATGCACTCGCTGGTGGGGCGTCAATCGACGAACAGGGAGCGCCGATAACGGACGCCGTGCTCGAGAAAGCGCTGCGAGCGGATGCGATATTGTTCGGAGCCGTCGGTGGCCCGAAATGGGATCACCTCCCAAGAGCGGATCGGCCGGAAATGGGCATTTTGCGTCTTCGAAAAGACCTGGACCTGTTTGCGAACTTGCGGCCCGCAGTCAATTTTCCTGAAATCGTCGCAGCGTCCTCACTGCGCCCGGAGCTCGTTGATTCGATTGACATCATGATCGTGCGCGAAAGTACTTCCGGTGTTTATTTCGGGGAGCCCCGCGGCATAAGTACCGATGAGAGCGGCTTTAGACGTGCTGTGGATACGCAAGCTTATAACGAGACGGAAATCGCCCGTGTTTGTCGGGCTGCGTTTGAAATTGCGCGTCGTCGCGGTGGGCGTTTGTGCTCGGTAGACAAAGCAAACGTGATGGAAACCGGCGTGCTATGGAGGACTGTCGCCACCGAGATCGGGCTGGAATACGCGGACGTAGAACTCAGTCATATGTATGCCGATAATTGCGCGATGCAATTGTTGCGTGAACCGAAGCAGTTTGACGTTATTGTAACTGACAATCTTTTCGGCGACATATTGTCTGACGAAGCCGCGGCGTTGAGTGGCTCGCTAGGTTTGTTGCCTTCAGCTACATTGAATATGACTGACTCGAATCGACCCGGTCGGGCGCTTTATGAACCGATTCACGGATCCGCACCCGACATTGCGGGTTTCGGAATGGCCAACCCGCTTGCGTCCATTCTGTCTTTTGGAATGTGCCTGAATTATTCGTTGAACGAGCCCGCTGCAGCAGACCTGCTCAATCGATCGATACGGCTTGTGCTTGGACAGGGTTTACGAACTGCCGATATTGCAACGGCCGGAGACGACGCGGTAAGCAGCGCGGCGATGACCGATGCGATCATTGCCGTATTGGGAGAGATTTCGGTCGGCTCGCAAAGGATGAGGCAAGCGTGACATCGCTATCGGAACAGGTATTGGACAGGATCGATGATCGAGTGGACGAGCTGGTCGAACTCACCTGCGACCTGATTCGATTTCCGACCATCAATCCACCGGGCGAGGCCTATCAGCCCTGTGCCGAGTTCATTGGCAGGCGACTGTCAAAACGCGGATTCGACATCGAGTACGTTCGCGCCGTTGGCGCGCCAGGTGACAACGATGCCTACCCACGAATAAATGTGGTTGCCAGGCGGGAAGGTTCACGGCCCGGTCCCTGCGTCCACTTTAATGGCCACATTGACGTAGTTGAGGTTGGCTCCGGATGGACTGTGCCGCCGTTTGACGGTCTGGTCAGGGATGGCAAGGTTTACGGTCGCGGTGCTTGCGACATGAAAGGCGGGCTGGCATCGGCAATCATTGCGGTTGAAGCACTGATCGATTCTGATCCCCGGCATCCCGGGACAATCGAAATTTCCGGCACGGTTGATGAGGAATCCGGAGGTTACGGGGGCGTGGCGTATCTCGCGGAACGAGGTTGGTTTTCAACGCCGCGTGTTGACCACGTTGTCATACCTGAACCACTGAACGTTGATCGAGTATGTATCGGCCATCGTGGTGTCTGGTGGGCCGAAATTGAAACTAAAGGTCGTATGGCTCATGGTTCGATGCCTTTTCTTGGCGATTCCGCCATCCGCCATATGGCGGCAGTGCTTGAACGATTCGAGCAGGAACTGTATCCGGAACTCGCGAAGCGTATTTCCGAAATGCCGGTGGTACCCGATGGTGCCCGGCAATCGACGATGAATATCAATTCGCTGCACGGCGGTCAGGAAGGAGGTCATGACGGGCTGCCTACGCCTTGCGTTGCAGATTCCTGTCGAATGGTTATTGATCGGCGCTTCCTGATTGAAGAAAAACTTGAGGACGTGAGGTCCGAAGTGACCAATATTCTTGAAAACCTCGCGAGGAGTCGCCCGAATTTTCGATTCGACATTCGCGAGTTATTCTCCGTTGAGCCATGCATGTCCGACAAGAATGGCCCGGTTGCTGCTACGACTGCGGCTGCCATTCAGGAGGTCCTGACCGTCAACCCGAGTTTCATCTGCTCTCCTGGAACATATGACCAAAAGCACATCGATCGCATCGGCAAGTTAAAGGATTGCATCGCATACGGGCCAGGCATGCTGGATCTTGCGCACCAGCCGGATGAGTGGGTTGGCATCGAAGACATGACTGCGGCGGCCAAGGTCATGGCATTGGTGACCTCGCGTTTGCTCAGACGAACGGTGTGACGGCACCCGCACTGCCGCAATCTGGCACATCCCGATGAAATTCCGGACGACGCCTTTTCTTGTTTTACTGATCTCGCTTTTCTGTAACGGTGTTTTGCAAAACGCACACGCACAGGAACAACTGATCCTTGGCGTGCCGCTGGAGCCGCCGAATCTCGACCCAACGTCGGGCGCAGCTGCGGCTGTAGATTCGATCGTCTATGGAAACGTTTTTGAAGGCCTCACTCGGATTGCACAGTCAGGTGACGTTGCGCCGGGACTGGCGGAATCCTGGGAGATATCTTCGGATGGCCTTGCCTATGTTTTCAGTCTTCGACGTAACGTTCGTTTCCATGATGGCACCGCATTCGATGCGAATGATGTGAAATTCTCACTCGATCGCGCCCTCGAACCGGGTTCGACCAACGCTCAAAAGGCATTGCTGAGTCCGATCAGTCAGGTTGAGGTGATTGACCCTGATACCGTGAGGCTCGTGCTCAATCGGCCATCGAGCACGCTCCTCTATTTTCTCGGTTGGGGCGACGCCGTCATCGTGGCCACGGAAAGTGCCGCAACCAATGCGACCCATCCGATTGGGACGGGGCCGTTCCGTTTTTCGAACTGGCGAAGAGGAAATTCAATCCAACTCGACAGGAACACCGACTATTGGGGGGCTGCCCCGAGGCTCGACGTTGTCGTTTTCAAATTTATCGGCGATCCCGCCGCGGCCTTTGCGTCTATGAAGGCGGGCGATATCGACGCGTACCCGAATTATCCGGCGCCGGAGAATATCGCGGAGTTTGAAAATGATCCGAATTTCAAAGTCGTCGTTGGCGCCACCGCGGGAAAAGTCATCATGGCGATCAATAATCGCCAGTCACCCTTCGACAATCACCTTGTTCGCGTGGCGATGTCTCACGCGATTGATCGTGCTGCTGTCATTGACGGTGCCTTGTTTGGTTTCGGTCAGCCAATCGGCAGTCACTACACCCGACAAAGCCGGGCGTATGTCGATCTGACCGACCGGTTTCCGCATGATGTTGCGCTTGCGAAATCGTTGTTGGCCGAAGCCGGTTATCCGGACGGTTTCTCCGCGTCTCTTCGGCTGCCCCCGCGACCCTATGCCCGTCGCGCCGGCGAAATTATTGCGGCACAGTTATCCGACATCGGTATTCGCCTCGAAATCGAAAATGTCGAATGGGCACAATGGCTTGACCAGGTGTTCAGCCGCCACGAATATGACCTGACGATTATCGAACACGTTGAGCCGATGGATTTTGGCATTTACGCGCGTGACGAGTACTACTTCGGCTACTCGAGTCCCGAGTTCGAGTCTCTTTTCGCCCGATCCGAAATCGAAACCAGCGAGCTTGTTAAAGACGAGTTGTTGGGGCAGATACAGGCAAAGATTGCGGATGACGCGGTCAACATCTTCCTGGTCCAATCCGCTCAGCTCGGAGTCTGGAAGGCTGATCTCAACGGGCTTTGGAGAGACACGCCGATACCGGCAAACATTGCGACATCGGCCTATTTCGAGGGAAGCCGACCAGACAGCGTCGCAAGGCGTTCCGTTAACGATGCCGATTCATCGTGGCGCAAGTTTGCGATCCCCGCCGTTGTCATTGCTTTGTTTGCAGTCATGATGCGCCAGGTGGGCGCCGCCTATTTGATACGGCGACTGGGTACTCACGCAGGTACGCTGTTCGCGGCGACCATTGTCATATTTATCCTGATACAGGTTGTCCCGGGAGATCCTGCTGCCTACATGATGGGCATGAATGCCAGCCCGGAATCCGTAGCGGCATTGCGTGAGCAGATGGGGCTCGACGCGCCGGCGTCGAAAAGGTACGTCACCTGGCTGGGCGGGCTGGTCACAGGTCAATTTGGTACCAGCTATACATACCGCGTGCCGGTAGGTGAATTGATCGCGGAGCGCTTGCAGGTGTCAGCCCCCCTCGCGCTGATGGCGATGACGCTATCTCTGATCATTGCGTTGCCCGTGGGCGTCCTGGCCGCAAGCCGGCGCGGCAGTGCCATTGACACCGCACTCAACGCAATTATGCAGGTCGGAATCGCATTGCCGAATTTCTGGCTCGGCCTGTTGCTGATTCTCATCTTTTCCACGCAGTTGCACTGGTTCGCTGCGGGTGGATTCGTTGGCTGGGAGGCTGGCATCGTGCCCGCCGTAAAGGGCCTGCTGCTTCCTGCCGTCGCACTCGCTGCGCCTCAGGCGGCAATCATCGCTCGTGTTTTGCGAACCGCATTACTGGAAACGATGAACGAAGACTATGTGCGTACCGCGCGCGCAAAAGGTCTCACCTGGCGACAATCACTGTGGCGACATGCGTTGCGCAACGCCATGATCCCGGTCCTGACAATTATCGGATTGCAGCTCCCGTTCCTTCTGGCCGGGGGGATTATTATCGAAAACGTGTTCTCTTTGCCTGGTATTGGCCGGCTTGTCTTCCAGGCCATCACGCAGCGAGATCTTGTCGTCGTGCAAAGCGTTGTCATCGTCCTGGTGTTTGCCGTCGTCATGGTGACGTTCCTGATCGATATCGCGTACACGGTCGTCGATCCCCGTCTAAGGCGGCCGAGCCGATGACCCATCGCGAGGTGATCCAGGGCCAGGCTGTCGATAAGGCTGATGGATTTACGAACGTCCCGGAACGCGACACGGGTATGGCCTTGGGATTGCGCACGGGTATTTTTCTGACTGTAGCGGTCGTTACCGCTGCGCTGATCTCCTTTGTCTGGACACCTTATGACGCAAAGGCAATTGATATCTCGAGCAAGTTACTCGCACCTTCATCAATGCATCTCTTCGGAACGGATCATTTCGGACGCGACATCCTGTCGATGATTATGGTGGGTGCTCGTAATTCACTGGTCGTGGCATTCGTTGCCGTCGGTATCGGTGCCGGTATCGGTGTGCCGTTGGGGTTGCTGGCGGCGGCGAGAAAGGGTTTGGCGAGTGAACTGGTAATGCGCACGAATGACCTGATCTTTGCTTTCCCTTCCCTGTTAATGGCCGTCATGATCACGGCGGTTTATGGCCCCGGTGCAATCAACGCAATTATCGCGATTGGTATCTTCAACATCCCGGTGTTTGCGAGAGTGACGCGGGGCGCGGGGCTGAGCTTGTGGACCCGGGAATACATCCTGGCAGCGCGGGTCGCCGGCAAAGGGCCCTTTCTTATTTCGGTTCAGCACATTCTGCCAAATTTGAGGGGCTTGCTGATTGTGCAAGCCGCTATTCAATTTGCGCTAGGCGTTGTCGCTGAAGCAGGTCTTTCCTATGTCGGTCTTGGTGTTCAGCCACCAATGCCAAGTTGGGGTCGAATGCTGAGCGAAGCCCAAACGATGATTGGCTTCGCACCCTGGATGGCCATTTTTCCCGGTGTGGCAATCATGATACTGGTCTTCGGATTCGGATTGATCGGGGATGGCTTGAACGATCACCTCGACCCCCGAACCAGGCGCGAGCGCTAACAAATGGTGCTTCTCGAGATCAATGACCTGAACGTCTCCATCGATCGCACGCCAATACTTAATTCGGTATCGTTGAAATTGGAGGCGGGCGAGATACTCGGACTGGCTGGAGAGTCCGGATCCGGGAAGACGATGACGGCATTCGCAATTGCCGGACTATTGCCTGGTCGTGCCGAAATGTCCGGGCAAATAGTATTCGACGGTACGCGCTTGTCGAACGCGAGCGAGAGTGAGCTATGCAGGATTCGAGGTCAGGACATCGGAATCGTATTTCAGGAACCGATGACCGCGTTGAATCCGGTGATGACCATCGGTGATCAGGTCGCCGAAACCGTTCGCATTCACCGCGGCGTTTCGAGACGTGAGGCGTGGCAATTAGCTCAGGCAACGCTCGATAAAGTCGGGCTGCCTTCAACACTTTTTCCCATGGATCGATTTCCACATAATTTGTCTGGCGGCCAACGACAGCGCGTTGCGATCGCCATCGCAATCGTACTAAAGCCGAAGTTATTGATTGCCGATGAGCCCACAACCGCGCTGGATGTCACGACCCAGGCGGAAATTCTGTCACTGTTCCGGCAGTTGGTTTGCGATGAGGGCATTGCGCTTATTCTCGTGACACATGATCTTGCTGTAGTGGCGGAAACTGCGAATCGGGTTGTAGTGATGAAAGAAGGCACTATTGTCGACCAGGGCAGTATTGCTGACGTATTTCAGGCGTCGCAAAAACCTTACGTCAAGACATTGATAAGGAATGCGGTGCATATTCCAACCCGCACTTCGAAAAAAATCGGCAACATTCCGGTGCTTGAGACTCGCAATATCGTGCGCGAATATTTCGGCGCGCGAAAGCTTTTCGGAAGAGGAAGAGTGTTACGCGCGGTTGATGGCGTCAGCGTGCAGATTTATCCCAACGAAAACGTCGGGCTGGTGGGAGAATCCGGGTGCGGTAAGTCGACGCTGCTACGAACGATTTTGGGGCTTGATCGCGCACAGGCTGGCGACGTTCGCGTATTCGGGCAGAAATTTCCGCCGGATCGCCACGAAGACATGCGTCAATTGCGCCGGCGAATACAGGTCGTATTCCAGGACCCTTTCGGCACCTTCGATCCGCGTTGGCGCGTCGATCAGATTATCGCCGAGAATTTTCATTTGTTTGATTTGCCACCGACAGGCGCCGATGCTCGGCGAAGGGTAGACGAAATCCTTGATCGGGTCGGCATGCAGTCGTCCGATGCGAAGCGATATCCTCACGAATTTTCCGGTGGCCAAAGGCAACGGATCGCCATCGCGCGTGCACTCATTACCGAACCATCGGTCGTTGCGCTGGATGAAGCAGTATCGGCGCTCGATGTTTCAATCAGGGCGCAAATACTCGATTTACTGGCCGACCTGTCCGATCGGCTCGGTATGTCTTATCTGTTTGTCACGCACGACCTGTCTGTGGCTCGATCAATTACCGACAGAGTGTTGGTGATGAAGGACGGGCGCATCGTCGAGCAAGGACGAACGGAAGACGTATTCGCCAATCCGTCGCATCCATATACAGTCAGACTTCTAGGCGCGGTGCCGGATCTCGATCGAGCACTTTCGAAGCACCCTGCTGCGACGCAGAAATCATGATCCGTGACCGGGATAACTTATGCGAGTGCATAATGACCAAAACTCAATAATGGAAACCAAGATGAATCGGAGAAACCTCCTCGGAACTTTGGCGGCAATTACCACAACAGGCATCGCAGAAACGGTAGTTGGCAAACAACGGGTGGCAACAAGTGCGTTCGGGCAAAGTGTTGGCGCCGCAACCAATGTCTCACGAACCGGACCCCGCAACCTGATCACGGACGTCGCTGGATTGCTGGTTGGTCAGTCGGATGACGCGAAAGTCAAAACGGGCGTTACTGTTATCGTGCCAGACAAGGCTGCGGTCGCCGCCTGTGATGTTCGCGGCGGGGGTCCGGCGACCCGGGAAACAGATGCACTTTCCGCCGAGAACCTCGTTCAGGAAGTGGACGGCATCGTTTTCTCTGGTGGTTCCGTATACGGAATGGGTGCTGCCGATGGTATCGCCGCGTGGATGGGAGCGCGTGGTCTTGGTTTTGCGATGCGCGCGACGCCCGGAATTCCGCCCTCACCAATACTCCCGACAGCGTGTCTTTACGATCTGGCAAATGGTGGCGATAAAACATGGGGCGAAGAGCCGCCGTACCGCCGCTTGGGCATCAAGGCACTCGAAGCCGCGTCCGTAGATTTCGCGCTTGGCACCGCGGGTGCCGGGTATGGCGCCAATTCGGGAGGCGTGAAAGGCGGGATTGGATCTGCATCTGCCGTCTCCGGTGATGGGATCACGGTAGGTGCCATTGTTGCGGTTAACAGTTTGGGTTCCGCCATCGTGCCGGGCGGTAAACAATTTTGGGCGGCGCCACTTGAGTTGAACGAGGAATTTGGCGGGCTCGGCACGAACGGGCTGATGGCCGGTCCGGAGGATTACGGTCGGGCAATGAGGCCGCGGGCCAACACGACGCTTGCCTGCATTGCGACCGACGTGACCCTGACCCGGGTTGAGGCGCAACGCATCGCAATCATGGCTCAGGATGGTCTCGCCAGGGCACTGCGTCCGGCCCATTCGCCGTTCGATGGCGATGTCGTGTTCGCGATTTCGACTGCACAGCGGGAGGCCAATGGCGATACTCCGCGTGCCGTTCTGGTCACCCGACTTGGCGCCCTGGCCGCGGATGTTCTGGCGCGAGCGATCGCACGGGCGATTTACGAGGCAACCGCACTGGCTGATTCCGACGTTCCGGCGTGGCGCGACCTTTAGCGATCGCTCGCTGGCGATCAGCACCTGGCGAGTCGCCGAGGAATTGAAATTCCGTGGTCGTTAGGGTTTTCCGTACCTGATTTACTGTGGAAACCCGTGCTATTTTACGCGTGTACTTCTCGGGGGATTTGACGTGAAAACCACTGCCTGTTTTTGTTCATACGTGATGGCTGCCGTTCTTGGCGCCGGACTTCTGTTACCTGCTCCCGTTGCGGCCAGCGACACGGTTAGCCCGGAATTGTTTTCGGGGCTCAAATGGCGGGAAATCGGGCCCTGGCGTGGTGGAAGGGTAACCGCTGTGACCGGCGTGCCGGGCAACGACCGTCTCTATTACATGGGTGCCACCGGTGGAGGCGTCTGGAAGACAGAAAATGCTGGCATATCATGGCAGAACATTTCTGACGATTACTTTGGCGTAGGCACGATCGGTGCTATCGCCGTTGCGGAATCGGACGCGAACGTTATCTACGTGGGAACCGGGGAGGCGCCGATCCGCGGGGTGACCACCAGCCAGGGTGACGGAATTTACAAGTCAACCGATGCAGGGGCGACCTGGGTTCATATTGGCCTGCCCAAGGCCGGCCAGATTTCGCGCGTGATTGTCCATCCGAAAGATCCGGATCTTGTCTATGTTGGCGTGCAGGGTCAGATATGGGGCCCAAGCAAAGAACGCGGTGTTTACCGGAGCAAAGATGGCGGCGAATCCTGGGAGGCGGTACTGCAGGTCGACGACGAAACCGGTGCAACTGATCTGTCGATGGATCCCTCAAACCCGAGAATTATTTACGCCGCGATGTGGGAGCACGGGCGCAAGCCGTGGTTCATCAAGTCCGGCGGTACCGCGGGCGGCATCTTCAAGACCAGTGACGGCGGGGATACCTGGGAAAAACTCTCGGGCGGGTTGCCCGAGTTAATCGGCAAGATCGGGCTCGATGTCTCTGCCAGTAAGCCCAACAGAATTTATGCCATCGTCGAGGCAGAACTGGACAAAGGCGGCCTTTATCGCAGCGACGACTACGGCAAGACCTGGTCGCTGAAAAATGGCGACAGAACACTTTGGTCGCGGGCATGGTATTACATGCATCTGAAAGCTGATCCAACAAATGAAAATACTGTCTGGGTGCTGAACGCGCCGATCATGAAGTCGATTGACGGTGGCGAGACGTTCGAAAAGAAATCCACGCCGCACGGTGATCACCACGATCAGTGGTTCAATCCAGCCAATAGCAATAACATGATTAACGCGAATGACGGTGGGGCGACAATTACCTTCGACGGTGGCGAATCATGGTCCAGCATCATGAATCAGCCAACGGCCCAGTTTTACCGGGTCATCACTGACAACCAGTTTCCGTATCGAATCTACGGCGGGCAGCAGGACAACTCGACGGTGTCCATCGCGAGCCAGACATTCGATCGCGGAATCGGCTATGAGGACTACTACGACGTAGGCGGCGGCGAAAGTGCGCACATTACGTTCGATGAAAATGACCCGCGACTGATCTATGCGACCACCATCAACGGCACGCTGACCGAATATGATCATCAGACGAAACGAATGCGGCCAATCAAGCCGTACCCCGAATACGTCTATGGTCAGCAGTCGAAGGACCTCAAGTATCGGACAAACTGGAACGCGCCGGTAACGTCTTCTCCGCACAACCCGTCCATCCTTTACTATGGCACGCAGTTACTGTTGCGCAGTGCCGATCGCGGCGTCACGTGGACAGAAATAAGTCCCGACCTTACGAAAAACGACGTCGACAAACAGGGCCTCAATGGCGGGCCGTTAACACCGGAAAATGTAGGTGCGGAATTCTACGGTACGATTTTTTACGTCGTGGAATCGCCCCATGAGTCCGGCACGATCTGGGTTGGCAGCGATGACGGACTACTGCACATCACTCGTGATCATGGTGAAAACTGGGTCGACGTAACGCCCGGGGATTTGCGCGGCGCCCAGATTAATTCGATAGAAGTCAGCCCGCATGATGCAGGTACTGTTTATATTGCCGTCGCCGGCTACAAAATGAACGATTTCCGTCCGCATATTTTCAAAGGCACAGACCACGGTCGCAGTTGGAGAAAAATTGATTCGGATCTGCCGGTTGGCAGTTTCGCGCGTGTCGTTCGTGAGGATCCGGAACGGCGCGGACTCCTTTACGCCGGAACCGAGGCGGGCATGTTTGCATCGTTCGACGATGGCGCCCACTGGCAGGCGCTGGATCTGAATCTGCCGCCGGTCCCGATTACCGATCTCGCTATTCGCCAGGGCGACCTGGTTGCAGCAACCCAGGGTCGCGGCTTTTGGGTGCTGGATGACCTGTCAATCGTTCGTCAGGCTGATGACGGGCTGGCAGATAAAGCGCTGCACGTTTTCACACCGGCTCCGACCGAGATGATTCGAGGTGGTCGTTCCAGTGGCGCGAACGAAGGCAGTAACCCGCCATTCGGGGCCGTGCTTTCCTACTACATCGCCGAAGAACTGGACGGGCCACTCAGCATCGAAATTACGGATGCTGACGGTAACATGGTTCGCAGTTATTCAAGCGAAGAGGGGGCGTTCGAACGCTGCGTGACCGGCAATATGGATGTGCGCCAGGCGTATGAGATCAAATATCCGGAAACGAAGGCAGGTTTGAATCAGTGGGTTTGGGATATGCGCTGGGGTGGCATCACTTGCCTCGAAAACGTCAAACTTTTCGCGGGCTTTGGCGGAGCGAGTGTCACACCGGGAGTTTACAACGTGCGAGTATCAATAGGCGATGTCGTGAGCGATACGCAATTAACTCTTCTTCCGGACCCACGAGAAGAGGCATCCGGGGATGACTATCGATTCCTTGCAGAAAAGCGGCGTGAGTCCACGGTCCTTTTGAACGAATTGCTCGATAATCTCGCGGTAGCGCGTAAAGCGCGAAGCCAGATTGAGGCCTTGCTTGCGGACTTCCCGAATGCCGAGGACCTGCAGTCCATGGGTGAGTTGGCAATCAGCCGACTGACTGAGTGGGAAAACAAGGTGACGCAGACGAAGTATGGAGCCCTTGAAGACGAAGACAGCATGCCGCCCATGCTGGACGTGCATATCCGGCATGTTCTGGATGTCATTGATCGTGCCGGGGCGCCGGTTTCGGCAGGGTCGCTCGAACGACTATCTGACCTTGACTATCTGTGGCAGGACCAAAAATCCGAGCTTCGGCAGATCAGCAATTCCGACATTGCTGCCGTCAATGAATGGGCGAAAGAGAATGGGGTGTTGCATGTAACGTCGCCCGGCGAGTAGCGGGCTATTCAATGGCAGACGCGACCGTTTATGCGGCGCTCGTGTTGCCGTGTTTTGACGATTTTCGTCGATGCGCCTGGCGCCAGCCGAATACGAAGGCTCCGCTGATAATACTGATCAATCCACAGGCGATGTACAGCGGAGCACCGGGCGTGTCAAGACCGACATAAAGCGTGCCGGAAATAAACAAAACGCCGGCGAAGATATATGCGTAGGGAAGGCTTTCATAAATTGGGCCGGGTATCCACATAGTATTGCTCGCGTCGGATAGGTGTTGCAGACCGGAAACATGGCGGATTATGCCTGCAAAAACAGTGCGAATTGTCACAGGTCGCCGAAGCTCGATTTGAGCAGCCCGAATTTTGTGACTAATTTCACAGTTGATCGTTGATATAGAAGGTCCATACCGTCAATCTATTCCCGGCGATGTTTCCGAATGAATCCGGCAAGCAATTCGAATTCTTCGCGACGCGCACTGCCCTTTCTCCATACGAGTCCGATTATCCGATGGCTCTTGTCATCCAGCGGGTACATTTTGACCTGGGTGTTTCTTAGAAGTGACGACTTACGTGCCATTTCCGGCAAAAACGTGACGCCCAGATCAGCGTCAACCATTTCGACAAGCGTGAGCAGGCTACTGGCTGCAAATCTGCTGACTTTCTCCGTGTCCCGTATTTTGCAGGCAGCGAGCGCGTGGTCGCGCATGCAATGGCCGTCCTCCAAAAGCAGGACGCTGTCAGACTGGAGTCGATTAAAGCGGTAATTTTCCGGATCCACTAACCGTGTTCCGGACCTGGCGGCCAGGCAAAATCGATCTTTGAAAAGTGGGAGTGACTCGGTGCTGCGTAATTCGTATGGCAGAGCGAGAACGAGCACGTCGAGATCGCCATCGAGAAGTCTTGCGTGTATCTGATCTGTCTGTCCTTCTGCCAGAAGCAATCGAAGGCCCGGATAGGCTTTTCTGAGTGGTGGAAGTAACGTTGGCAGAAGAAACGGCGCGACTGTCGGAATGACCCCCATCCTCAGAGTGCCCGAGAGCGGCATTCGCTGCTGCCCTGCGATTTCCACCAGGCTTTCGACATCCCGAATGCAAAGTCTCGCTTGTGTCGCGACGTCCTGCCCCATTGCCGTGATGGTGACTTGCCGATTGGTTCTGTCTACAAGCCGGGTGTCAAGCGCCGCTTCAAGATCCTGAATGGCGGTGCTAAACGCCGATTGCGAGACAAATGACAGCGCCGCGGCGCGGCCGAAGTGCTGTTCATCACACAGGCTGACGAAATAGCGAAGTTGCTTGATCGTGGGGTAAATCATGGTTGAACTGATAGTAATCGGAAAAACCGATTAAATCGATAGTAAAATTCGGATTTATTTATTGATCATCCGGATCTACCGTTACATCAGCAATTTCGCGAACCTGGAGAGAACGATGTTTGAATTGAAAGAAGGGCAGCGTGTGCCGAATGTAACGTTCAGGACACGCTCGAACAGCGACTGGCTTGATTTGACGAGTGATGATGTCTTTTCGGGCAAGTCAGTTATCGTATTTTCATTGCCCGGTGCATTTACGCCGACCTGTTCGTCATCACACGTTCCACGATTCAACCAGCTGTTGCCGGTATTCAAAAAGCTTGGAATAGACGACGTCGTGTGTATTTCGGTGAACGACGCCTTCGTAATGAATGCCTGGCAAGAGACCCAACATTCGGATGGAATAACTTTTCTACCCGACGGTAATGGTGCCTTTACACAAGGAATGGGTCTGCTTGTCGACAAGGAGAGTCTTGGATTTGGCAAGCGGTCCTGGCGTTACTCGATGCTGGTTCGAGATGGCGTCGTCGAGAAGATGTTTGTCGAGCCTGAAAAGCCCGGCGATCCGTTTGAAGTTTCGGATGCGGATACGATGCTCGGCTACATCGCGCCAGGTGAACCAAAGCCACTGGATGTGACCGTATTTTCTCGTTCCGGCTGTGCACATTGTGCGCGGGCCAAGGAAATGTTGCGTCGTGCCGGAATCGACTACGAGGCAATGGAACTCAACACGCACTTTTCGGACCGCACATTGCGGGCAGTGAGCGCTGCAAAGACGGTGCCCCAGGTGTTTATTAACGGACACCTGATCGGTGGCGCAGATGATCTGGATAAGTGGTTGGAAAAGCGTCATAGCAAGGCAGCCTGATACCTGACGAATCCGAGGGGGCCTGACGGCCCCCTCGCCATTGCGCGCAACGACTTGCTAACGCGGGCATTGAGGCTGGTTCCCGTAGCCATTATGCTCGTGCACCCGATTCGGGGATGTATCAGACAGGAGCCGACCCAGGTGAGCATGCAGATTTCCGATAAAGCTTTGTTTAAGACCCAGGCCTATATCAACGGTCAATGGGCCGATGCTGATGACGGCAGCACTTTCTCCGTAACCAATCCTGCCAATGGAAAAACCATTGCAGAGGTCGCATCTTGCGGCGCAGCTGAAACAAGGCGGGCAATTGAAGCGGCCGAGGTAGCGATGGTCGGCTGGCGTGCGCGCAGTGCCAAGGACAGAGCATCGATTTTGCGCAAGTGGTTTAACCTGATGATCGCGGCACAGGAGGATCTTGCACAGATTCTGACTGCGGAACAGGGCAAGCCCCTGGCGGAGGCGCGTGGTGAGGTCGCATATGGCGCTAACTACATAGAGTGGTTTGCAGAAGAAGCGAAGCGCATTTATGGCGACACAATTCCGGCCCCGTCAGCCGACAAACGAATCGTCGTGATCAAGCAACCCGTCGGCGTTGTGGCATGTATCACGCCGTGGAATTTTCCTAACGCGATGTTGACACGAAAGATCGCGCCGGCACTTGCGGCCGGATGTGCCGTCGTCTGTAAACCGGCCAATGCAACACCATTGTCGGCCCTGGCGTTTGTCGAACTTGCAGAGAGAGCCGGTGTTCCTGCCGGTGTTATCAACATCGTCGCAGGGAGAACGTCGGAGATCGGTGAAGAACTGACATCGAACCCGATAGTACGCAAGCTGACGTTTACTGGCTCAACGCCGGTTGGGAAGAAACTCATGGCAGCATGCGCGGCAACCGTGAAGCGAACTTCGATGGAGCTTGGGGGTAATGCGCCGTTTATCGTTTTCGATGATGCGGATCTGGACTCAGCAGTTGCCAATGCCATTATTTGCAAGTTCCGAAATGCAGGTCAAACCTGCGTTTGCGCGAACCGAATTCTTGTTCAGGAGGGGATCTACGATCAGTTTGCTGCGCGGTTCGCTGCGGCAACAGAAAATCTCAAACTTGGCGAGGGCACGCAAGATGGCGTGACGATGGGCCCACTGATTAGCGAAGGTGCGGCGAATGATGTACTTGAGTTTATAGACGATGCTGTCGCGAACGGTGCCAAGGTCGCGACGGGTGGCAGCCGGTCGAATCTTGGCAGTTGTTTTATCGAGCCGACCGTACTGACGAACGTTGATGGCACTATGCGCGTATTTCGCGAAGAAATTTTCGGGCCCGTCGCCCCACTGTTCAAATTCAAGACAGAAGAAGAAGCAATCGCAATGGCGAACGATACCGAGTTTGGTCTTGCCTGTTATTTTTTCTCTCGGGACGTTGGGCGAATCTGGCGCGTTGCGGAAAGACTGGAATACGGAATTGTTGGAATTAACGAAGGAGTTATCTCGAACGAAATGGCACCGTTTGGTGGTGTTAAAGAGTCCGGACAAGGACGTGAAGGATCCAAATACGGTCTTGATGACTATCTTGAAATCAAATACATGTGTATGGGCGGAATCGACAAGTAAAAACCGAAAACCGGCACCGATCCGGAGATCTGGATCAGCCTTACGACCAGTAAACCGCGTACTTCGCCAAGCCAGGTGTCGGCGGCGTCGCATAAAATGGTGAATATAGCGGTCGTGCGCCTGCTTATTTAGACGTCCGATTCTGGCTACTTAGTCGCCCGCGGCAAAGTATACTGACCTCATTGATTCACGGGGCGGATGATGCTGCAAAACGAAATTTATGAGCGGGCGAGGCTGGCGAGGGATGCCCGCTTTGATGGTCAGTTCTATGTTGGTGTTAAAACGACCGGTATTTACTGTCGCCCGATTTGCCCGGCCAATTTGCCAAAAAGCCAAAACGTCGAGTTCTACCCCAGCGCCGCGGCGGCGGGTGAGGCTGGCTTTCGTCCCTGCCTCAGGTGCCGACCCGAATGCGCACCCGGGACGCCAGCCTGGAGCGGTACGTCAACCACGGTCCGGCGCGGCCTTAGACTGATTTCCGGCGGGGCGCTGGATGATGGAAATATCGAGACGCTGGCCGATCGGCTCGGCGTTACCAGTCGCCACCTGCGCCGGCTGTTCACTAAACATCTGGGCGCATCGCCACTGGCGGTCGCACACACACAAAGACTCCATTTCGCGAAAAGACTGATCGACGAAACGACGCTAACGATGCAGCACATATCGTCCGCGGCAGGGTACGGCAGCATCAGAAGATTCAATGACGCGTTTCAGAGAACCTACGGTCGAGCGCCCCGTGAGTTGCGACGCGCTGGCGAGGAATCGAAGCTGGCTGATAGAGCGTCATCATTAACTGTGCGGCTGCCGTACCGATTGCCGTTCGATTGGAAAAACACGCTGAAGTTTTTTGAGGGACGCGCCACCCCCGGCGTTGAGTTTGTATCAGGTCAGTCATACAGGCGAACTCTTTCGAAAGATGGTGACCATAGTGTTGTCGAAATCAAGCCGGCTTCGCGGGACGGCTACCTGTCGCTGACGCTCCACAGCGTCAATACAAACGCGCTGTTTGAAACTGTGCAAACTGCGCGTGAGGTCTTTGATCTCGATGCGCCGATGGGCGAGATCGGTACGGCATTGGCCAAGGACAAAGCGCTGTACCGGATTCTGCGAAAGCATCCCGGCATCAGGGTGCCCGGCGCATGGGACGGTTTCGAGCTAACTATTCGCGCAATTCTCGGGCAGCAGATTTCGGTTAAGGCGGCAACGACTATCGCAGGCCGAATTGCAGAGCGGTATGGCGAGCCACTGAAACTGCATGCCGATAGTAGCGATTCTGATCTGAATCGAATATTCCCAACGGCGGAACGGCTTTCCCGGGCGCGGTTCAACGATATCGGCATAGTAAGCGCACGTGCCGAGACGATCCGCCGAACAGCCACGGCAGTACTCAATGGCGATGTCAGTTTTGATTCGGCGCAGGATCCCGAAGAGTTTTGTAATTCGTTGCGCTCGATACGCGGGATTGGCGACTGGACCGCACAATATGTAGCCATGCGAGTCCTTAAGAATCCGGATGCGTTTCCGGGTAGTGATCTTGGTTTGATCAAAGCGATTCGCTATCCCGAGCGCGTGACGCCGAAAGAATTGGAAACCCTGGCCGAGAATTGGCGGCCCTGGCGCGCTTATGCCGCCATGCTTTTGTGGAGCTCCTTGCCGGGCTCAGGAGGATAGTTTGATGTATTACTGTTACCTGGAAACACCCATCGGGGATCTGCTGCTGGCTGGCGAGGAAGAGGCGCTTTGCTTGATTGGATTTCCAGAAGGTTCCATGCGACTCGAGCCGGAGTCAGATTGGATTTTCTCCGAAAAACCGTTTTTGGCCGCTCGGGAACAACTGACCGCGTACTTCGCCGGCCGACGAAAGATTTTCGATTTGCCACTAAAACCCACCGGTACGGAATTTCAGTTACAGGTTTTGGGCGAACTGCAGAAAATTCCGTATGGCACGACAGTATCCTATGGTGATATTGCGAACCGGATAGGTCGGCCGAAAGCGGTCAGGGCGGTTGGTGCGGCAAATGGTCGAAATCCGCTGCCGATCATCATTCCGTGCCACAGAGTCATTGGCGCCAACGGCGACCTGACCGGATTTGGCGGTGGAATCCCAGCCAAAAAGGCCCTGCTACGGCTGGAGCTGGAACACAGCCAGTTTCTGCACAACGGTTGAAATCAGGTACCGATCGTCCGTTACCGGCAAATTTGTTGCTTTGTTGCAACAATATTTCAACAAGGCACTTGATACCGCCCGTATCGTTCTTGTTCAGATATCACTAATCGATTGAATTCAGTACTATACGATTCATGGCCTGGTGTGCTGTTGCCGCTGAAAATTTGCCGCGGTCTGTTGTAATCTCAACCACAGTACTCCAGTCAATCGGTAATCATCCCCTTTTTATCTGTCGCCAAAAGTAGATGTCATGCTGCTTTCAACATTATATTTGGT
>JAQCAD010000053.1 GCA_027621915.1 Pseudomonadota bacterium | reverse complement strand
AAATGGTTATGTGGCCGTCACGGAGGGCTATGAGCGAGCGAGAGCTTTGGCACAACAAGCGTTGCAATTGAGCCCGGATCTCGCCGAGGCACACGCCCAGCTTATGTATGTCCACACGGCGTTTGATTGGGACTGGTCTGCGGCGAGAATGGAACAGCAAAAGGCTCTTGCCATCGATCCAACGGATCCGTTGACATTACAGACTGCCGGACTACTCTCTACGACCCTCGGTCAATGGGACGACGCGGAGCGTCAATTGCTTGCGGCACTTGTTCGTGATCCGCTAAACACCTATTCGATACTCACTCTCGGACAGTCCTATTACCTTGCGGGTCGATATACAGAAGCCGAAAGCATGTTTCGAAAGTTGCTGCAGCTGGAGCCGGACTTCGAATGGACTCGTAGGTGGCTCGCAAAGACTCTGCTAGCAGAGGGCGAAACGGAAGCCGCGCTTACGATGCAACAACAAATCGTTGACGAAGGGGAGCGTCTGGCGCTCCTCCCGGTCGTCTTGCAGGCAGCAGGGCTTGACGCCGAGGCGGACGAGGCGCTGAAAGCGCAAATTGCGAAACTCGCCGACACGGGTGCGTATTTTGTGGCTATGACCCACGCCTATAGAGGCGATCGCGATCAGGCACTCGAATGGCTCGAACGCGCCTACAAGCAGAAGGATATTGGCCTTACGGTCATTGTTGGCGAGCCTCTGTTCAAAAACCTGGCTCATGACGCACGCTACAAAACTTTTCTGCGTAAATTGAAGTTGCCGGAGTAGTCAGCATGGCTGTATCTCCGGATATCTCTCGGCGCTTTCCTTTCTCAATGAACAAAGTTGTTCCCGGCAATTTCGGGCCATTTGTGCCGGAATGGTCGGTATCGTTGGATCGTCCGCCGATGACCCAGCGCGGACTGTTAGCAGTTAACCGCCGGATCCATCCTCTTTGATTACTCACCGTCAGACAGAAAACCGGTGCCGGTCGCCTTTCAGTGCAGCCTGAATCTCTTCCATTCGCTGCATCGTGCTCCGATAGCCCGCTTCTATTGCGCGGTCGAACGCACGCCAGTCAAGAATATCGATTCCCTGCAACGGTGGCTTCAGGAGGATGCTGCTTTGTTCCCGGTTGGCGGCGGTGACCAGCGTGGTGCTCAGACTGCCGGCGCGTAGCAATAGCTGAACAATGTTCGGCGCCTTGCGGTTGCGCAGGAGATTCCACCGCGCCAGTACCGACATTTCATCCACCTCGTCACAGCTCGCGAGTGACGATTCGCTGCCAACGTCGACACCGATCACGGGGCCGCGTCCAAGACCGCGCATGACATCAACGGGCAGGTGATTGACAACACCACCGTCCACAAGAATTTGTTGGCTATGAAAGACAGGCGGCAACACACCCGGAATCGCAACCGACGCGCGCAAGCAGCGCCACAGCAAACCGGAGCGATGTACCACCATGCTGGAAGTGACCAGGTCGGCGGAAACACAAAAATACGGCAGCGGCAGGTCTACGACATCAATGTTGCCGACCTCGCCGCGCAACAGGCGAGACACGCGCCTGCCGGATGAAATCGACATGAATGGCAGCGTGTAGTCACCGAGCGGATTGCGATCAACGAATGTGCGACGATAACGCTCGACCATCTGTTCGTTGTCCCAGCCGGCCGCGAGACCCGAAGCGATGATGGAGCCGATGCTCGTGCCGCCGCAAATGTCGATCGGAATCCCGGCTTCGCACAGCGCCTTGATGACACCGATGTGCGCGAATCCGCGCGCACCACCGCCGCTTAGTACGAGCCCCACCGCCCTGCCCGTCAGGATTCGGGCAAACCGCCGGAAATCGTCCTCTGAGACGATGTGGTGGTGTTGCGCCGCCGGGTATTGTTTCAACCAGCGCGCGGCGAGGCCCGGACGAACCCACCGCTGATGCAGCAATACCAGTTCGGTTCGTTGCGACTCGGACCTCGCGACATCAGCAAAGTCCAGGTTCGCCCACGGACGTGGTTCGTCCTTCGCATCGGCCAGCAATATCAGTGAATCAGCCTGGCCGATGCATTGCCGCGTCCAGGGTGTGGAGCGCTCGTCGGCAACAAAGACTACGAAATCCCGTCGTGATTCCACTTCGTTAAACCACGCGCTCGTATGCTGTTCTCCAAGATCACTGGTGAACAATTCCGTCTTGCCGAATTTGGCCAGCACCTTCACCAGTGACCGGGCGAATCCGTCGGCATCCACGCCTGGTCCGTTGCCAAGAATCGCGAATGACCGGGACACGATTGGCGGACTGTCGCGGCGCAACGTCTGCTCCATGCGAGCGACGGTCACGCGCGCGATATGCAACATGGCTGACGGATACTGCAGTACGAGTTTTTCGAAGGCTTCTTTGGAAAACCGAACGAGTTCGGTATCGCGAATGCTTTTTACGGTTGCCGTTCGCACGCCACCGGAGAGCAGAGCGCCTTCGCCCAGGGTTTCACCGCGTTGAATTCGGCCGATAAGGGTCGTTTTGCCGTCACCGTCGTTTCGAAACGCGCCGAGGGAACCGCTCGTGACCGCATACAGCGAGTCCGCCTCGTCACCTTGTTTGAAAAGAATGGTGCCGCCAGGCAGACAGAACCATTCGAGTTCCTCCGCCACGGCCACCAGCGCGCCTGGTTCCAGATCTTCGAACAGCGGTAGCGACGCCAGCACCGCCAGCGCGTTGCGACCTATGCTCGTATTCGGCGGGAACTCGACCGTCATGATGTCGTCCACAAAAGCGGGCCGTCTCCTTTGCGCTTTGGATATCGGCAGGGTGTCATACGCGCATCGACGTGACCATCGAACGGCGCACAATCGCGACGTCGCTCATCTATATATCGGCGTACCGGGATACAGCTTGAGGCCGTCGCAGGCGATTTTACCGGACTTCCTCAGGAATTGCGGGGACGAAGACCGAACGATCGGGACAGTGCTTATGCTCGCGTCAGGCTCCAGAATCGAGATGCCGACGCCTTCAGAGGCAACTGTCCAGCGAAAAACCCTATAATCATCACGCAGGAATTCGATTTGGGTTCGAATTCGTTCCACCGACAAGGGGAATCCAGTGCCGAGCCGCCTCTATGTTCTCGCGTTTATCGCTTTTGCGCTGCCCGTCAACGCGCAGGCACCGTATGGTGATATTCACGTTGAAGAAAACCTGATGATTCCGATGCGCGATGGCGTGCGTCTTGCCACCGACATCTACCGGCCCCTGGTCAACGGCATTCCGCTTGCCGATAAACTGCCTGTCCTTTTGCAACGAACGCCATACGACAAGACGGGCACGCAAATTGTCGAATCCGCGAAATTTTTTGCAAGCCACGGTTATGTGGTAGCACTGCAGGACGATCGGGGCCTGTACGCATCGGAGGGAGTTTTTACCAAGTACTTAGGCGAGGGCCAGGATGGTTTCGACACGATCGAATACCTTGCGACGCTGCCCTACGGCGACGGCCAGGTCGGCATGTGGGGGACTTCATATGGCGCACATTCCCAGGCCAATGCCGCCAAACTGAAACCACCACACCTGAAGACCATTGTTCTCAACATGGGCGGCATGTCGAATGGCTGGGATCACAAGGTACGAAACCATGGCGCATTCGAAATTCAGCAACTGACCTGGGCGTTTCGGCAACTTGCTGTCGAAACAGACGATCCGGTTGTGCGTGAAATGCTCAAGGTTGAAACGATCAACGACTGGCTCACCGTCATGCCGTTACGCAAGGGTCAGAATCCACTCTCGGTCGCACCGAACTTCGAGGACTACATCCTCGAGATGCTCACTCACGGTGACTACGACGACTACTGGAAACACATCGATCTTAACTGGGTCGAACATTACGACCGAACTGCTGATGTGCCAATGCTGCTGTTGTCCGGATGGTACGACTCCTATGCCGGCGGAACGATCCAGAATTACCTCGCACTTTCCGAGCGGCTCGATTCCCCCGTACAACTGATTATGGGTCCGTGGACCCACAGCGGTAATACGCGAAGCTATGCCGGCAATGTCGAATTTGGAAGTGACGGAGCCATCGATGATTTTCATCATGAGTTCCATCTCCGCTGGTTCGATCGACATCTGAAAGGCAATGCGAGTGACACTGAAAACGCGAACGTTCGCATCTTCGTCATGGGTTCTGGCGACGGCCATAAAGATGAGAACGATCGCCTCTATCATGGCGGATACTGGAAAGAAGGTGCGGACTGGCCGCTGCCCGGTACGGCGATGACACCTTACTACCTGCACGCCGACGGCTCTTTGAATACGTCGCGCCCGGCCGGCAACGTGATGCCGTCCACGTACACGTTCGATCCCACTGACCCGGTGCCGACCATTGGCGGTTCGTTCTCCAGCACGAGCCCGGTGTTTGAACCCGGCGCTTACGATCAGCGGGAACGTGATGACGTATTTGCCGCAAAGCCGCCGTATCTGCCGCTCAGGTCTCGCGCTGACGTGCTCGTGTTCCAGACCGAACCGCTTGATGAGGATGTCGAAGTTGTCGGCCCGATCGTGGCGCGACTTTTCGTCGCATCAACCGCGACGGACACCGACTTCACGGTGAAACTGATTGATGTCTACCCGCCATCGGCGGAATTTCCCGCCGGCTTCGAGATGAACCTGACCGACGGCATCCTGCGCACACGCTATCGGGATCGCCCGGACCAGCAGAAGCTGATGGAACCCGGCAGCGTTTACGAAATTGAAGTAACACCGTTTCCCAATGCGAACCGCTTCAAGAAAGGCCATCGTATTCGCGTCGACATCTCCAGCAGTAATTTTCCCCGCTTCGACGTCAACCCGAACACCGGCGAACCACTTGGCAAACATCGCCGAACCATAAAGGCCGACAACACGATATACCACGATGCTTCGCACCCATCCCACGTGGTCTTACCCATCATCCCGGCGAACTGAACAACTACCTGGAGCGACACTGACATGACCGACCCGATTTCCCGGCGCAGTTTCATCAAGGCATCCACCATCGCAGTTGGCAGCGCCGCCATTCCTGTGACCGCGAATGTCGCATCGGCTGCGACTGCCAAAGCACTGGCAAGCAATCCGACGGACGTTACGCGACAACTCGCGAATTACGTCGTTAACTCGAAATGGAGCGACATTCCGGAGGCGGCCCGCAAGGAAGCGGTTCGCTCAGTTTTCAATTGGGTCGGCTGTTGTCTGGGTGGTGCGCGCCATGTCACAACGAACCGGGCCATCGCCGCACTTGCAGAATTCTCTGGCAAAGCAGAGGCCACGGTACTCGGCCGTTCGGAACGTCTCGACATCATGCACGCCGCACTATTAAACGGCATTACCTCGCACGTGCTGGATTACGACGACACGCATCTCGAGACCATCATTCATCCGGCGGGGCCGGTGGCATCCGCCATTCTGGCACTCGGCGAACGCCAGAAAACGAGTGGCGAAGATTTCATGCATGCATTCATCCTCGGTGTCGAAGTCGAATGCCGAATCGGAAAAGCGGTTTATCCGTCACATTACGAACGCGGCTTTCATATCACCGGTACGGCTGGTGTCTTCGGCGGTGCTGCCGCTGCCGGCAAACTGCTTGGGCTCAACGAGCAGCAGATGGTCTGGGCACTGGGCATTGCCGCCACGCAGTCTGCAGGGCTCAAGGACATGTTCGGCACGATGTGCAAGGCGTTTCACCCGGGCAGCGCAGGACAAAACGGGCTGAAGGCCGCATTGCTTGCATCAAAAGATTACACCAGCTCGAACGGCGCCATCGAGGCGAAGGAAGGTTTTGCTTTTTCCTATTCTGACGAACAGGACTTTTCGCAGATCACTGACAACCTTGGCGCATCGTTCGAGGTTTCACGAAATACCTACAAGCCTTTCGCCTGCGGCATTGTCACGCACCCGATCATCGATGGCTGCATTCAATTGAGAAACGAACACAACCTGACGTCGGACCAGATCTCCGCAGTGTCACTAAGAGTTAACCCGCTCGTCATCAAACTCACCGGCAAGAAATCACCTCAATCCGGTCTGGAGTCAAAATTCAGCATCTACCACGCCAGCGCTGCCGCTATCATTCGCGGCTCGGCCGGGCCGAATGAATTCAGCGACGAGACGGTTCGAAACGCCGAGGTCATTTCTCTGCGTGACAAGGTCAGCGCGATCGCGGAAGAAAATGTGCGGGAGGAAGAAGCGTTTGTGGTGATCCGACTGCACGATGGCACCTTACTCAGCAAACACGTTGCGCATGCGATCGGCAGTCTCGAGCGGCCGATGACGAATGCATCGCTTGAAAGCAAATTCAAGGACCAGGCGCTGACTGCGCTCACCGGTGATCAAATCGATCGTGTAATGGCCATATGCTGGCAGATCGAGTCGCTTGCCGACGTCAATGAGTTGACCCGGGTCGCCGTTCCGCTTCGTCCGTAACGAACGTCGTAAAAGCGGTTAGAAAACGTCTGACTAACTCGTCTTTGCGAGGAACGAAGTGACGAAGCAATCGTCAAGTCATTGAGTACATCTGGAAAGGTTGCTTCGCTGCGCTAGCAATGACGAACTAAACAGAAGTTCCTTCGGAGCGAAGTGGCACACGACCGTCCATCAGGCATGGGCCGATGCCTCAAGTGAGGCCGCAATGTCTCTTGCGGCAAATGAGGCGGCATTATCTGCGCTGATAAAATCTGCATCACGCCTTTATCCAGGATCGGAGACAATTTTCATTCACCGTCTGCAACCGCAGAACTGGCTTCCTTCCAGACATCGGTCAGTACCGCGGTCGGCAGCCAGGAGACAGGCTCGCGCGGCGGCTCGGCCTCAGCCGCGGCCTCGCAACCGAGTGACGTCGAATCACAGAAAAAACCGTCTTCGATTTTCAGGACTTTGAGCGCTCCATCGTCTGCCAGACGTGTCTCGAGAGCCTCACGATAAAACGCAGCAGCGATAACATCGGATCCCGAGACCGAGTGTGCAACGCCAATTTGTTCGACCAATGCCCAAAGTGCGTGAGCCCGACGATTGATGGAGAAAATGCCGCGAACAATGTCATTGCGAAACGCGATATCTTCGGTTCCCACAAAAAACAGGCCAGGAACTTTTCGCGCTGCAGCTGATGCGAGCGCCGAATAGTAGATGCCGCCTTTGTTCACGACGAAAGCAACTACGCGGTCGGGGCGCCATAGTGCAAATTCGTAGTTAAACTCGCCGCCCGCCGACATGCCCCACAACAAAAGTGGCGCGCCGGCGATTTCCGGATGGCCGGACGCCTGCCCGAGTTGCTCGAGCGCTGCCAGGAACGCATCACCACTGCCATTTCGAACGTCGACGTAATGTTCGATAAACATGTCATCGTGCATTTTGTCTGTCAGATGCAAACCAACCAGGGCGAGACCCTGTTCCTCGGCCAGATTTCTCCAGAGCGGGGTTTCAACCTGGTCCCTGCCGTCGCCGTTCGAGCCAGGCACCAGTACGAGGATGGCTCTTACGGTTTCAAGACCCTCCGGTATCCACAGTCGAAACTGCGCCTGGTCGAAATTGTTCCCCGGTGGCAGCGCGGTATCGTACGTCTGGCTATTGGCATCCTGTACCAGGCCTGTAGCAATAGTCATAACGACAAGAATCAGATTACTGCTGAATCTGCTTTCAGTTCGCGTCAAAGGGAGTACTCCAGCCTGAGATATTGATCTTCGGATCCGGCACGTTGATCAATGCCGTTAACCGCCGATTCGCACGTAGCCGTGCTGCCCGAAGTCGATCAACGTCGTCAGCGCCCAAAGATCAAGCTGGATCTCCGGGAGAATGTCTTCCGGTGCGATGTTGCGTGCGAGTGCGCCCTGACCACAAACGTGCAATTTGACGCCTGCAGCATGAAGGTTTCGGATCAGCTCGACGTTGGGATTATCGTGACCGTCATTGCGCGCCTTGAATACCTCGTTTTTCATGACGATGGGTCCGGCAGCCTGGTGGAAGACGACCGCAATCTTGCGATTTTCCGGCGGCACTCCGTACTTGGCCAGCGTATTCACGTAACGCGCAACAGCCACGAGCATTGGATTGACGTCATCAATGTTTTCGGCAGCTATGACCGCATCGAATACGACTTTGTGTTCGACGTCTGGATCCGGCAACACGTGCGCACCGGGCACATCTTTTGCTGCAGCGTAGCCTGGTACAGGCGGACTCTCTTGTGCTTCAACACTGCCTGCAAAGGCGATTACGGCAACCACCGCGAGCGTAAACGATTTCTTCATTCTGATTCCCCCTTAAGTTTCGGTCCGGTCTGCTCGTTATGATCGAGCTTTGGCAACACTATAAATTTTCGCACTCTTGATTGCTATGTTCGTCGTCCGCGGTGAGGAGGCAACTTTTCCTGATATATTGGCGCGTAACCTGACGCCAATAATCTCGTTGGAGATCTCATGAAAACGTCAACTGCAATTCTTTTCCTGTGCTGTCTCCTGCTGGGCTGCGATGCTCAGATTCAGGCAGCCAAAAGTGTCAACGACTACAAGGCCGAGGCGATGGCTGCGGTTTCTGCAATCGATGTTGGCGTCGCCCGGGAGTTTATCGGCGACGACTCAGTGGTTTTTGTCGATGTCCGGGAAGGTGATGAAGTCACGACACACGGGTATATCGAGGGTGCCACCTTCGTGCCGCGCGGTGTTCTGGAATTCTATATTGACCAGGCAAGCCCGATGCACAATGTTATTTTCAGCTCCGGGAAAAAGGTTGTTTTCTATTGCGAAACCGGCGGTCGCTCGTTGCTGGCCGCAAAACTCGCCAAAGACATGGGCGTACCGGATCCCGTCTATCTCGACGGCGGATTCAAGGCCTGGACTGATGCCGGCGGATTCGCCATGCATTAATGTGGCCGCATGTTGACCCGCATCGTATCCGGTTAACGAAATGAATCCGGGCGCGGGCCGAGAAATTTTATCGTCGCGCGGCGGCTACCAATCAACGCGCGAGCCGTCGTTATTCAGAAAAATACCGGTCTCCGATCCATCCAAAGACGCCGTGACTTTGATGATTCGAGCCGCGCTTTCACCCGCAGAAATCGTGCCAGCCCGCTCAAATTCAAAATCCGTCTGCTCTGAGGCTTCCTCAAGAGACATTCCACCTGCCTGATACGACATTCGTGTTCGCACAACGCCGGGCATTAACATCGCTACGGTGACGCCCTGATCCTTCAACTGCATCGCAACGGTACGCATCGCCATGTTGACGGCCGCTTTGCTGGTAGCCAGGATCGGAAATGGCGTCGGATTCTGCATTCTGGAGATTGAGCCGATAGTACTTGAGATCACAATGATCTTTTTTTGCTTGCTGAGTGCCACATTGGCTGAAAAGGCCTCCGACACTTTCATTGGGCCAAATACGTTCACGGCCATCAGTTGCTGAAATAGATCAGCACTGAGGTTGCCCCAATCCTGCCCTTCGCGGCCGCCGAGCAAACCCGCGTTATTGATCAGTACATCAATAGGCCTGCCGCGGTACTTCTCCGCCAGCGCTGCAATCTGGATGGTGTCGGTTACATCCAGCGTTTCAATAGTAATGTTGGCGTTCATTTTCGCAAGCGCCTGCAATTCGTCGTCGTCGGCAGGAGAGCGACTCGTCGCGATCACATCCCACCCGTCGGCGGCATACTGGGTAACCAGTTCCAGCCCTATGCCTCTGTTTGACCCGGTAACCAAAACCGTCTGGGCGCTCGCGCCAGCGCAAATCAGCATCAAACCGAAAATGAGAATTGAACGGATCATCGTAAGGGTCCTTAATTGTCAGCGATTGGTTTTGAATTCAGGAATATGGTGGCATAGATCGGGTGACATATCATCCGGCTTCGACAATGCGATGAAAGTAGATCATCATTTGCCGGACAACGTTTTTGACGAAAGGCGATCATGGAGAATAGAGAGCGAATCATTGCCGCCGCCGATCGGTTGCACCAATCGACACGAAAAATTCGTATATTGACGCACATCGCCTGGCCTCAAAGTCATCGCGAACGTTTTCTCAAGAATCGCTCCTACAAGTTACCGAATATCGAATACCCACCTTTTGATTCCACTGAAACCAATGTTCAGATTACAGAAGCGCGCAAGCTGATCCGCGATGATTCGGAGATAGATGGCTGGCTTTCAAGAACAGCCGATTACATTGAAAACAGCGCAAGATTGATGGCGGCGGTCGGAACGCCCGCTTTCCTTGTGCATTCCCGGGCGCTGTATGGCGCTCCCACAGACACGCTGCGTGACGGCAGCTCAACGGACCTGGTCGTATTTGACGCCGATACGGTCCAGGACGAAGCAACCTACATCGATCCACATCGCTATCCCACCGGCATCGATCATGTGATGGTGAACGGCAAATTTGTCATCCGCTCGGGCGCACTGACCGGGGAAAGACCAGGCATGTGGATCAAAGGTCCGGCGAGACCCGAGCGTGTAACCGTTAACCAGGACAGGGACTGACGGCAGTGCACTGCCTGAGTCCCCTGTCATCCGAACATGCGATCGACGATTACTGCGGCGATCAGCAGAAACACCTCGACGCAACCCGGGCGGAAAAAGAGGCTTAGCAAGAATCGAAAGAGTAATTGTGAAACGTCATTTTAAGAATGGGCTTTCAGTGTCTCGTTTCTCTCGGCGACCTTGCCCCGTCGCGGCGCACGGCCCTCTGTGATGACCGGAATCTGCTCGCGCAGCAATTCATGGAAATTAAAAATTGCCGTTTCCTGTTGCGACAGCGGGCCCGGACGGTAGCCGTGTGATTTTAGTCCGCGCTGCACTCTTATGCAGAGCTCACGATCCTCATCATTAACCGGATCGTTGATCAGCAAATTCAGGCGCCGCAGTTCAATTTCTTCGGGCGTCGGATTCTTGTGTCCATAAAACCACGCCTTGATCATCGTTTCGTCGGGTGACAAGGGAATCAACTGGAAAAAATCCATCATCTCGGGATAAAGGTCGATACCGAGATTCGGTGAAAATCCGAATTGCACCCATTTACCCTTCAGCTCGTCGGGCAAGCGCTTTTCAGCGTGGTGGAACTGCTCCTGGTACAAACGCTCAACCTCGACACTCGACGGCTTGTCCTTCAGAAAAAAAACGCCGTAATTGACACCACTGGTCAGGTCCTCCCATTCGCCGGTTTCTTTCAACAACCGGTTAAGTCCCGGGTGGCCGATGGGGATGTGATAATTCTCAAGATAATTATCCCAGGCGACTTTCCAGTTTACCTCCCATATTTGCGTTGTGGGTTCTTCCAGCCTTTCGTAATCAGCGACGCCATACTTTTCGAAAAAGTGTTCGGTATCTGCAAACTGTTCCGCGACGCTCGGACCATCACCTTTGACGCGCACATAAATCATGCCATGGAAAATTTCGAGCTGAACATCGTGCAGCCCGTACTCGGATCGATCAAGACCAGGAAAATTTTCCTGCTGCGGTACTGCCATCAACGAACCGTCGAACTGATATGTCCAGCCGTGATAAGGACAACGGATGACACCGCGACAGGTACCTGATCCCTCAAGAATTCGCGATGCCCGATGTCTGCAAACATTCAGGAAAGCTCGAAGTTTTTTATCTTTGCCGCGCAAGACGATGACGTTGTCGCGCCCGATGTCGGACGTCAGGTAGTCGCCGATGCCTTGCACATCGCTGACATGGCCGACGAACTGCCATCGCATCAAAAACATCGCTTCGTATTCGAGCTCGAAGAGCTCAGGATTTTTATAAGTCCACGGCGCCAGTGGTTTGCCCAGATTGCCGTCGTTGTCGATCGATTGAATATCGTGAGACTGATTCTGCAAATGAATATACCGTATTTATCAAGTTATGCATTGTACGCTTCGAGCCCAATTGGCGGGTAGCGCAGTCTATCCATCAGCCATAATATGAAGTGTTTCAAATGACTCGTATTGCATTTCCAATACGTAATACTCGCTAATAGGTTGTTGTTTTCATTCAACAAAATGAAGTTTGACTATTGGAATGTGTTCTTTATTCATCGCATTGTTTATGACCAGTACGTCATAACATTCTGTTTAACAGTTGTCGGCATTATCAAGCGATCATGCGCAAAATCCGGCAACCATTTCCGGAACAGCGCAAGCATTATCCGACGAGCGAATATCGCTTTATTCTGTCAAAATGCATTCGGTTCTTTGTGCCGTAAGATTTTTTCAGAAAGGGTAGCGATCGTGAAAACAAATGCCGTCATCAACATTCTCGCAACATTGGTTTTAGTTACCGCCTGCCAGCCGGCGGATCGCCAGCCAGTAGCAGACCTGGTGCTGACCAACGGATATATCTATACGGTAGATGGTTCGAAAAGCGTTGCGGAAGCGGTCGCCATCAGTGGAAACATGATCACCTTCGTAGGTTCCAGCGAAAATGCTGCCGCCTACGTCGGCGAGAACACTGAAGTTCGTGACCTCGGCGGCGCGATGGTAATGCCCGGCATTCACGATATGCATGTACACGCGCTGGGAACAATTGAATCCGACAAGTGTGATCTCAACTCCGGGAGATTCTCGCTCGAAGAAATGGTGCCCGTGTTACGGGCCTGTCTCGACGAGCGTGAGATCGCGCCGGGCCACTGGCTGATCGTGCTGCAGTGGGCGTTCTCCAGCGGCAACGCGCCGAGCGATGATTTGCCAAACATTCGGGCAGCGCTGGATGCCGTGTCTGCAGAACATCCAATTTTCCTGTGGGGTGACGACGGGCATCATGCCGCAGCCAACAGCGCCGCTTTGGCAACCGCAAAGAATGCATCCGGCGAAACGATTGGCATCAATGCCGCGACGCTGCGCGACGAGTTTGCATTTTATCTGCCGATGATCAACGTCGACGAAAACGGCGAACCGACCGGCGGCATCAATGAAGACGCTCGCACCCTGCTTCGCGGTGATCCGTTCGCCGACTTCGTCGGCATGGATGGCGACGCCTCAGACAAAATGCCGCGACTCGCGGCAAGAATGGCGCAAAGCGGAATTACCTCTTTGCAGGATGCGATCGTGACGCCGAGTACACTCGCGATGTACGGCTGGCTCGAGGAAAGCGGTGGAATGACTTTTCGCTTTCGCGCTGCAATGGCGGAACCGCGTAGCGAGAACATCGAAGATATCGACGCTCATCTCGACATGCTAAAAGCGCTTCGCGAGCAGTACAGTGATTCCGAGCTAGTTAGTGCGAATGCCGTCAAACTGTTTGCCGATGCCGTGCTGGAGGGTAATCCCCTGACCAGTCCACCGACGTTGCCGGTCGCGGCCCTGTTAGAAAATTTCAAGCAGCCGATTTTCGGCGGAAGCATCGAGGATGGTACGTTCGACGTCGTCGGCTACATTGACCAGGGCCGGGAGTCGTGCCAGGCCGTGCAGGCCGATCCCGGTGCGTATACCAGCAGAGACAGGATTACCCAGTTCCAGTCCGAATACGGCTTTTATCCGATTCAATGCATCCCAAAGAGCGGGATACTGGAGCATGAAGAAGCGTTCACGCGCGCTTACATTCGCAAGGCCACCGAAGCCGGCTTCCACGTGCACGTACACGCGTTGTCCGACAAGGCTGTGCGTATTGCGGTCGACGAATTTGGCAAGGTTAAAAACATTGCCGATGCGTCGGGTCTTACGCAAAGTCTCGCACACGTACAGCTTGCTCATCCCGACGACCAGAAACGCATCGGTGAGTTAGGCATCTCAGTCGTATTCACGTTTGTCTGGACGGCCTCGGGACCGCAGTACGAAATGATGGTGGCGCCATTTATTGACGAACTGGCTGGTGTAGCCGACCTGTACAACCCGGATCACTACTACATGAAAAATGTTTATCCGGCAAAAAGCATCCAGGATTTCGGCGGAATCCTGGTGAACGGCAGCGATGCGCCGGTTGGCGGCAGAGATCCGATGCCGCTTGTCAGTCTGGCGATGGCCCTTTACCGGAGCGACGGCGAGGCCGTCCTGAACGAGAAAGAAAGAATAGACGTGCATTCGGCGATCGAGGCATTCACGATAAACGGCGCGAAGTTGATGGGTCACGATGACAAGGTGGGCAGTATCGAAACCGGCAAGCTTGCGGACCTGGTCGTACTCAGCCAGAACATCGTGGATCTGGCGCAAAACGGAGAGCCTTACAAAATCGCCGAGACAAAAGTGACGACGACTATCTTCAACGGAAAGATCGTTTACGAGCAACAGGAATAAAAGGTGTCAGATTTATTTGTATTAAATAAATCTGACACCGTTTTTAAATTACGAGATCAGCACCGTTCGTGGAAACTGCGCGTAATTCTCCCATCGGGTTGGTTTTTCCGGCATTTCTTCCGCCGTCGCCTGAACCTGTCCATTGATGTCTGTTACGCGCGATACGAGTGTGTGCTCGCCCGGGCTCGCATCATTCCAGTCAAGATAAAACAGTTTCCATGAATACTTCGTCGATTCCGCGTCAATCTTCGCTTCCTGCCATAGTCCACCATCGATACTGATTTCAATGGACTTGAGCGGCGTTCCGTCGTTCAGAACGAACCCGGTAACACGGTGACTACCGTCGCGGCGCGTAACGCGCACGATGGAAGACTTGAGTTGAATCCTGGTGACTGAGCGCTCATCCCAACGTACGACGCCGCCTACATCGATTTTGCTCAGTGTCACGTAGTCACGTGCCATGAACCGACCCATGTAACGACGATCCTGCACGTGAATGTTTTCCAGCCACTTGACGTTCGCAATGCCGTACCAGCCC
Source organism: Pseudomonadota bacterium (assembly GCA_027621915.1). Classification (GTDB taxonomy): domain Bacteria; phylum Pseudomonadota; class Gammaproteobacteria; order Steroidobacterales; family Woeseiaceae; genus SZUA-117. The sequence continues at coordinate 5,878 of JAQCAD010000053.1, read as the reverse complement.
GGCACAATCAGGCGCACCGGCGCACCGTGGTAAAGCGGCAACGGAACACCGTTCATCTCGTAGGCGACCATGATGTCGGACCGCATGGCATCGTCAATATGCATGCTGCGCCCGAATGCCTGTTCGATATCAATCTGGCGGATATTTTCGATGCCTTTGTCCGCTCCGTAGAAAACGACTTCGATACCGCTGTTCTTGACTCCTGCGTCATTGAGGAGGTCACTAAGACGAACGCCTCCCCATTTCGCATTGCCGATCAGGCCGTGGTACATCTCCTGCCGGTTGCCACCGCACTCGAAACCAGCATCGATTTCGAATTTGTCCCTGTTCTTCAGGGCGGCCAAAGTTAACTCCAGGGTACGATCGACGAGACCGGTTATTCGCAGCCGATAATCATCTGCAGCGATTTCCGGCTGGTTGTAATGCTGGACGATGTAGAAGTCGTCGTTCGGCGTATAGAAAGAATCAATGTAACGCGTGTCCAGGAAGTGGAAACCGCCTGCCGTCACCGGAGGCGCCGAAAAGGTTTCCGGCACGTCTGTAAACGGCACCAGCTCTTCGCCCTGTGCCAGCGCCAGTTTCGACCAGAATGGCATGCCTGCCGTCGCCGCCAAGCCGCCCAGCGCGAGACCGGATTTCAGGACCTCGCGACGGCTTGCTTCCTGTTCTTCAGACATACCTTTCTCCCCTCGGACATTAGTTGGTCGAATTGTCGCAGCCGCGGATTGTTCGCACCAGCGGCGATGGCGTCAATTTTGGCGAAATTCGCGCCATTGTCACCCGGGAGCCGGAATCAGGTCTAAAATGAGCTTGTGGCATTTGTCTTTGCAGGAGGTCGGCATGAAGAAGTTCGTATTGGTCCTGACAGGTATTGGTCTTACCTTGCTTTGTTCGGCCGGGGTCGCCCTGGCTGAGGAAGGGGCGATTCAGACGATGGCCCGAATCACGATGACCCTGAATCACTTTCCAACGGATAGCGACAAGGCGACGTTGAAAAACATCATCGACAGCGATGGCGCCACGGAGGAAGAGGCAGATATCGCGATGGCACTGGCCAACGTCGAGCACAAGGTCCTGGAGAAGGACACCGAAAGGCTGTCAAACATCGTGGACGACGACAGTACAGACGCTGATGCACGGAAACTCGCCAGCATCTTGCTGCGTATCAATCACTCGCCGAGTGACGCGGACAAGACGGCGCTGGCAGCACTGGCGGAATAGTAGTTTGGCTGTAACACTGACCGGCCGATGAGGGGTTTATTGCCAGCTCGTCTGTTGGTCTGGTTGCGCGTGAAAAAAGCCAGCTTTCTTGCGCGCAACCGTGGACCTCGGCGTGGTAGTTAATCGACTGTTCATTAAGAAGACCGCGATGCATGACGCTCGATTCCGTTCAGTACACTCTTAAAGATCGCGTCGCGACGATTCGCGTCGATGACGGCAAGCGCAACGCGCTTTCGCCGCAAGTCTTGCGTGATATTTCCAGTGCGCTCGACCGAGCCGAATCGGATCGCGCGTGCGTGATCATTACCGGTCGCGAATCGGTCTTCTCGGCGGGCTTCGATCTGCACGTGATGAAGCGCGGCGGTGTCGGTGCGCTTCGCATGCTGCGCGCGGGCTATTCACTGCCGGCGCGTGTCCTGACCTATCCCTACCCGGTCATCGCCGCGTGTAACGGTCATGCACTGGCTATGGGCGTCTTCCTGATGCTGTCTGCCGACTATGTAATCGGCAGCCGCGGTGATTTTAAGATTGCGGCCAATGAAGTAGCCATCGGCCTGACCATGCCGCGCGTGGCTGCGGCCATGTTGCGACATCGACTAAACCCGGCCGCTTTCCAGCGCGCAGTAACGCTGTCGGAATATTTCGACGTCGAAGCCGCTCGATGCGCCGGATTCTTCGACGAACTGGTCGACCCCGCCGACCTGATGACCCGCGCCGAAGCCTGCGCATCGAAATTCCAGGAACTCGATCTGCGTGCACACGCGGCATCCAAGCGCAGAATTCGCGCAGCCCTGATTCGGAAAATCCGTTTCAGCGTGCCGCTCGACCTCATCGACGCAGCCTGGTTCGGAATTCGCGGCGCGAGACCACGGTAGCCACTTCGCAAAATAATGGTGAAATAATGGTGTCAGATTTATTTACGCCGAAAATTGAAAATACATCTGACACCTTTTCTCTACGCCTTTTCTTCAGGAGGTTGCTATGTCCAGGTTGCTGGTATTCGTTGTCCTGATTCTCGGAACCGGGGCGATAATCGCGCAGGAAAAGGAACCAACTCCTGTCCGCCAGAATCCCAACATTGCACGGCCGATTACCAACGAAGGCACGGCCAGCCCGTTGGTGGATGCCCTGCAAAAACTCGTGGCCGTTTATGGCCCCATTGCTTACAGCAACGACCGGCCCAATCCGTATACCCGCATCGAGCCCTGGGGACAGGCGCCTTCCGGTAACAACGGCGAGTGGGCTGCGGTCATCGGTGCGGAGGGAGGCCCCGACGGTATCCTGTACGTCCTTCACCGATGCCGCGCGAATAGCTGCGTCGGCCGACCGGAATCGCCGCTGGTAAAGCTCGACCCGCTCACTGGCAAGCAACTTGGCACATTCGGTGAAGGCCTGATGGCGTTTCCGCACGGATTTCATGTCGACTACGACGGAAACATTTGGACGACTGACACCGGGAGTGGCGACGCGCCGGGCGGACATCTCGTACGCAAGTTCGACCCGGACGGTCAACTCCTGATGACGATCGGTCGTTCAGGTTCAGCCGGCGATGCGCCAGATGAGTTCCGCGAGCCGACTGATGTCGTGGTCGCTCGCGACGGCACGCTCTTTGTGACCGAGGGCCATCTGAAAAACGGCCCGGATTCCCGACTCAGCAAACTCGCGCCAGACGGCACCCTGATTGCCCGCTATGGGATGACAGGACAGGGTCACCTGCAACTCAGTGCACCGCACGGTATTGCGCTCGATACCGAAGGACGATTGTTCATCGCTGATCGCGACAACAACCGCATTATGATCTGGGATCAGAACGGTAACTACATCGACCAGTGGACACAGTTCGGAAGACCGAGCGGAATTTACATCGATCACACTGATACGATTTATGTCGCTGACTCGGAATCCTGGGGACCCGAGAACCCGGGTTGGAAGAAAGGCATTCGAATTGGCAGCGCGAGAACCGGACAGGTCCATTACTTCCTTGAAGACATCGAGTCACGCGATTTCGCACACAGCGGCGCCGAAGGAGTCGGCGTCGACGGACTTGGTAATGTCTATGGCGGTGTCGTGCGTCGACAGATGCTGGAGCGATATGAGCCTCAAGGGGAGCAACCTACACGAGGTGCTACCTGGGCCGACAAGTAGTTAAGTCAACTGTCCCCCGAATCGAGTCGCTGGCTAGCAAGCGCGTCGCCTTGTCGTTACCATCAGCAACAGGACTGTCGGGTGCGCCGTTCGGCGATCGCTGTCGAGCCACAGCTCGGCGCTCGAATATTTGGTAGGAGATGCGATGGCAGGCACATGCATGGCTCGACTGCTGCTCCTCGTTGGATTCTCAGCGCTGGCAGTCGCCGGTTGTACGAACGACTCTCAGCCTACGTCGCCGCCCGGATCGGGTATCTCGGCGACCCCTGTTCGGCTAAACGAAATCCGCTTTCTGCCTTCCGATGACGCGCCCGTATTCGTCGAGCTTGTGAACTTCGGCGCGGCGACTATCGATCTCGACGGCGCTTCGCTGCGCACCGAAGCAGGCGCCATCGTCAATCTGCCGCAAGACCTCAGGCTCGAGCCCGGCGCATTGTTCGTCGTGAACTTCGACGATCAGCAAGGTAGCGGAGACGGCATCCTGCACGTGCCGGCCGCGGACTTCGCCGTCGGCGAGTCGGGCGGCGTATGGCTTGATCTGCCGGACGGCGTCGCCGACGCCGTCCTCTGGGGCAAGCCGGACCTTGCATCGGTCGATCTGTGCCGCGGCGGTCGCTGCGCGGCGGCCGCGGCCGGCAGCGTGCTCGCACGCTTGCCGAATGTAACGGATGCATTGGCGCCCGCCGCCTGGGCGCCGCTCGATCCAGCACACGCGACGCCGGCGCAAGACAATCTGCGCCCAGCGGTTGCGGCGTTCGCGGCGCTGCCGGGGATGATCTTCACCGGCCGACCGCACTTCTCGTGGTACAGCGTGCCGGGCGCGGCGCGCTATCTGTTACAGGTTGCCAGCGATGAAAACTTCGCCAGCGTGGTTCACGAAGAGCAGGTCGAGGCGACGCCCGGCATGCGGCTCGAGCAGCTGGCGGTGCAGGGCCCCGAGCTGCCGTCGGGCGCGTACGTCTGGCGCGTCCAGGCGCTCGCTGCGACCGGCGAAGCGGCGGAGTTTTCGGAGCCGATGCCGTTCAGCGTGGATCCGTTGCGTAGCGTCCCGTCGGCTGCATCGGCATCCGCCGAACAGGAAGCCAGCGCTGCGGATCAAGAGGGCGCCGCCGTACCGCCGCCCGAGGGTTTGCTCAAGGTGCTCGACGTGCCGATCATCAAGCACGCGAAGGACACGCGCATGCTGGCGCTCGAGGCGCAAAGCGAGCATCCGCCAGGCAGCTGGGACACGCCGCACACGGCTGGCTATCCGTATTGCGCGCGCGCAGGCGTCGCGATGGTCAACGCTTTTTACCGCGGGAAGATTTCGCAGGACCGGATCGGTTACGAGGCGTACCGGGATCTGCGCGACGGACCGGAATACGATCTGCCGATCGTCGGGATTAACGATCATCGCACGACGCGCTACTCACTACCGCTCGCGCTCGGTACGAGCGGCCAATACGTAACAAACCGAAACAACGGCTTCGACGTCGGTGCGTGTCTCGACTACAGCTCGGATCTCGCGCTTGAGCAGTGTGCCAGCCAGTGCAGCGATGAACGATCGGGCGAATGCTCTAGCTGCCGCATTGCGCGTGAGGTTGAGATCCCGTGCCCGGCTGAGATTGCCTACGCGTGGGGTAGGCAGTTGCAGGTGGATATCCAGCGCGAGATCGATGCAGAACGACCACTCATCGCGACAACGCCGGCGCACCTGTTCCTGATCGTCGGGTATCGCTTGCAGGACGACAAGTTCTCTTTCTTCTATCAGGACGAGGGCGGAAGGCAGGAGATTCAGGCGAACGCATCGGGATTCACTCGCGAGCTCGAAAGCTATTGGACCGGCCTCGCTCCGGTGAACGTGCGTAGCGACGAGCCCGAAGTCAGCAATGACGCCGACGGCGATGGCATTGTCGACTTCGACGAGATCCTCCGTTTTCACACGAGCGCATCGCAAGCCGACAGTGACGGTGACGGCATTGGCGACAAGGAGGAAATTCGCGCGAGCGTCTGGGATCCGCAGCACGGCTATCATCGCACTGTGGAGCAGTTGTCGCCGGAGGCGCTCCCCGAGACCGCGGCGGCAAACGCCACGCTTGGCGGGCGCGACTTCGATCGCGACGGCATCGCGATGGAGAGGGATGTCGACAGCGACGGTGGTGGCTGCCGCGACGGCGCGGAAGACAAGAATTTCAACGGCGTCCGCGATGGCAACGAAACGTACAACTTCGACGGTGAAGACGACGACTGCGAGGTGGTATTGGGAGGGCGGATCGAGATGCGCTACGGCTTTGTTCCGGGCCGGCCCCCGTCCTGCAAGGGCACCGTCGATATCCGCCTGCGATTCGAACTCGAGCCCGACTGGGGCGCGGTTCCCGAAGACTCGCGCCCGGCTGTCGCTATGGCGTATCAGGCAAGAACGGCGCAGTACGAGATCAGCAGCGCGGGATGCGCGGAAGTAATCGGCGGGGCTGGCTATTGGGGCGGCTCGCCCAGGTTGTGCAACGCGCCCGCTGACCGCAAGTCCGGAGGG
>JAQCAD010000098.1 GCA_027621915.1 Pseudomonadota bacterium | reverse complement strand
CTGGAGGACCTGCCGATTCAGGCTGCCGGCAAACATCTCAAAGAAGCAGGTTGGGTCGTCGGCAAACACCGATAGTGATGTAACGTGATTCGGCAATGATCGATGCTTATGCCGCCAGCTCCTAAAGCGGCAATTCGAATTCGAATCGTGTACCGGTCTCCGGTTTACTGACAACAGTGATACGGCTGTTATGCAGGTCAAGAATTCGCTTGACGATAGCCAGCCCAAGGCCCGACGAATCCGAGAGCGCCTCTTCACCCTTTTCGGAACGATAAAAACGATCAAAAATCCTGGGAATCTCGCTCTCTGGGATCCCGGGGCCCGAATCCGTGACCGACACCGCGACCGATTCGGGTCTTTCGGTGATTCTCAACGTGATTTCGCCGCCTCGTGGCGTAAATCGAATAGCATTTCTAACGAGATTTTCCAGCACCCGCTGAATAAGCCCGATGTCTCCGATCGTCAGTACATTGTTCGAATCCAGGTCGATTGAAAGTCCGATTTCCTTCTTCTCCGCTTCAAGCTGAAATTCCTGCGCTACGTCCTGCATCAACTCAGGTATTGAAAACATTTCGAGACTCGGCGTGACGCTGGCTGAATCCAGTTTGGCCAATTCGAAAAGATCACCGATCAATATTCCGAGCCGAACCGTATGTCTGCGCGCGATTCTAAGGTAGCGATCTCGCTCCTCGTCCGTCAGCAATTCGCCTTTTAAAATTAACGTCTCGAGATAGCCCTGCATTGCGGAAAGTGGCGTGCGCAGGTCATGCGATATATTCGCGACGAGTTCGCGCCGAAGCCGGTCATTTTCCGTCAGTTGCTCCAATTGCTGTCGAATTTGCTGTGCCATCGCCACGAAAGATTGCCCGAGCTGATCGATTTCGTCTCCGCCGGAATCTGGTGGTGACAGCTTCGGCATGTGATCGAATTCCGACTCAGTCGCCTGTTTAACCTCCCGGTTCAGCCGGTTCAGTCGACGCGTCAACAGCCGAAAAACCAGTAACCCAATAGTCGCCGCGGCAACGACAATGGCGAGAGCAACGATCATGCTGGCCTTGCCGATGTAGGAGCTTCCGATATTGCTCGCCAGGGCCTCGTACGTGCGCCCACCAAGAACGACATACAGATAGCCTTCCAGTTTATCCCCGGACCTGATTTCCGCTGCTGAAAATACTTTTCGCATATCGAGACTGCGCGGGTCATCGCCATGGATCGGCCAGGTATCGACACCGTTGATTAATGCGAGCACTGGCGCCAGGTCGACCTTGTTGCGAAGCACAGTATCTGCCGGCAGCGCATGACCGAGAATTACGCCATCGGTACCCAGCAAATAGATTTCGGCGGTTGGATTGATAATCATCGCGTGGCCTGCCAGGTCTGTCAGGCTATCGAGATCCGTGACCCCTTCTGCGATCAGCTGTCTTTGCCCGGTTACATACATGGCAATTGGCGCGTTCAGTTTTTGCGTTAGTTCTTCGTAATACAGTCGCGTGTTCGCACGATCAACTATGAAGAACGCTCCACCCATTACAAACACAATCAGCAGTAGTGCCACTGATAATTTTGCGAACAGGCTACTCATGGCGCCGATACCCTGGTCGCAGGAATCACGGCATCCGAGAACTTGTACCCTACGCCCCACACCGTAACGATCATCTCGGGCTTCGATGGATTTCCTTCGATCTTCGCGCGTAAACGATTGATGTGGGAATTGACCGTGTGCTCGTATCCTTCGTGCCCATAGCCCCAAACGCTATCCAGGAGATCGGCGCGACGAAACACGCGACCCGGATGGCGTGCAAAATAGTCGAGGAGATCGAATTCGCGTGCGGTCAGCTCAATGGCTTGTTGTCCAAGCAAAACTTCCCGACGATTTGGGTCTATTGTCAGTGCCCCCGCCCGAATTGCTGGCATACCGGCAGGTTCGACATCATTTTTTTTACGTACGTTTTCAATCCGACGAAAAATCGCACGGACTCTCGCGACCAGCTCAAGTACGCTGAAAGGCTTGGTCAGATAATCATCAGCGCCGGTCTCGAGGCCCAATACCCGATCCAGCTCGGATGATTTCGAGGTCAACATCAATATGGGCTGATACGGCCGTTCACGTCGAACTGTCCGGCAGATTTCCAAACCGTCTGGCCCGGGCAGCCTGATGTCCAGAACAATGAGTGCCCAGTCACCCTCGGTCGCCTGGCGCAAGCCTTCGTAGCCGTCTCTGGCAACGACCACTTCGTCACAAAGGTCATCCAAGTGGAGCGCGACCAGGTCTGCAATGTCTTGTTCATCCTCCACGAGGAGTATCCGACGCCCGCTCATCTCCAGTGCTCTCCGGTGACCTTCTATCGTGTCGTCGTTATCAGGATTCAATAGATAGTAGGCCGGAAATTTCACGGAATTATCACAGGCGGAGGCCGCCGCAAGCCCATTTTGGCGCTTGCGGCGCTGGCGTTACCTATTGCGTACGTTCAATGCGTACCCGAAGCACCGGATTATCGAACCGGTGTTGCTCAGTCAGGTCCGAGGTCGCCAAACCATCATTCTGACTGACGATGCCCGCATGCATGGCCACCCGGTCCGCCTGGTCGTCGCGGGCCGAATTGAAGCCTTCACCACCCCCGGCGGGACCCGGAATATGGATCGCCGACTCCGAATCCGATTCCGTGCCAGCGTCGTAGGCAACACCATCGAAACTCGAAATGTCGCCCACGGCCATTGCACCGATTGCGGCGCTGCTGAGGCCGGAAAAGGCGTCATTGGTATTGACGAGCATCGTGCCGACACTCAGCAGCAATCCCTGGCGTTCACTGTCAAGGAGGTTGATGGTTACCGTTTCGCTGCCGGCCGGGCCGATCGGCGCCGCACCGGATCCCGTGACCACAACCGCGGCGTCCGCCGCTGCCTCTGCAAGCAGCGCGGTGTTATCACCACCCTCAGCCATTTCTTCCAGCCCCGGGTTGGCAGCATCACCTATCGTGAACACCGTATAGCCCGCCCGATGTCCGATCACTGCAATCGGTGACAACGGTTGCGCGTTCGTTAGATTCGACACCGTGATGTCGAAACTTGCCATCGCCGGTGGCGGTGGCGGCGGTGGTGGCGGCGGGACTGCGACAGCGCTGTTGCTGTCACAGGCATGCAAAAACATCGAACCGACAATAAGTCCGAATAGTCGATACAAAGTCGCGTTTTGAATTCTCATCGCGGGCTCCTATTGAACTGTTACGACGACGCGAAGCACAGGATTCAGCCAGCGATGTACC
>JAQCAD010000052.1 GCA_027621915.1 Pseudomonadota bacterium | reverse complement strand
GGCTCGCTTTCAGCGGCGGGCAGATACCGACAACCATCCATATTCGGTCCATGTTCCTGGATACTGTTGCGGGCCGGAGTAAATAGGCTATGAAATTCCGCGGACAGTATTTTCACAGTCAAAATACCTGACACCTATTAAGAATTAATGGTGTCAATTAGTGGTGTCGGATCTATTTTCACTATGAATAAATCTGACACCTTATTTTTAACACCTTTTTTTACACCCGGCACCATTTTTCCCGACACTACGCGCTCTGTCGTTGGATCCAACGTAATTGCAGGCTGACGCCCACGAGGAAAAGAGCCAACAGGCCGAGGTAACACGTTTTCAGAACCGGATCTTCGATTGATGTCAGTACAGGGTCACCAACCGGTAAGCGCAACAAACCGTCAGTCACTGCCGGAACACTGTGAAAGAGCAGAGTCGCCGAATAACTGACCGCCTGTACGTGCCGGGACAATTTGCCGAACGGTTTCATTGCTGCAGCGACTGTCCCTACTGCCAACGCCGCTAGTGTCATCACCGCCAGGCCGTGACCCGGACCAAACACACCGTGTTGAAAAATGGCAAGGGCAGTGCCTGCAGTCATCAACGTGGTTGCCAGGTAAATCTGCCCCGACCGCGTTTGCAGGGATATTTCCTTGAACCTTGCGAGTGTAAAGCCACCGCTGAAAAGAGCGATGATACCCATTGCGGTATGAAACCAGCCTAGCGGGATTATCTCAGGCATCCAAAATTCTCAGATCGAACGTCGGTTCGATGCTATCACGGACTCAACTTTACGCCGGGTCAGCCGATATTCCAGCGAAGACGGCCTGATTTCGACGACGCCGGGCGGAGCATTTGAATGTTTCATTGGATGGGCAAACTTGATCGCTATGTTCCCTTTCGTTACGCAGTCTGGCTGCTTTGTACAGCAGCCGCTCTGGTGTCAGGAATCTGGTGGTTCACTCAGGGCTCCGGCGGCTGGCCTGCACTTGGGTTCTCACTTCTGGCTTTAGTCGGTCTGCGCGACACACAATTCCGGGGACAGTTGACTCAATTGTCTTAAGTTAGTCGATATCTTGGCCTGAAACACCCACTAGCTCTCAACGCGAGTCACTGCGAGTATTTGCCGGGTCATAACCCTGGTTTGAGTACCACGGGAGTTTCTCTATGGCGAGAATGCCCAGGGTTGTGGTGCCTCACTACCCGCATCACGTCACGCAACGAGGCAATCGGCGTCAGAAGACCTTCTTCCTGGACGAAGACTATCAGGCTTACCTGGAGTTGCTTGCCGAGTTAAAAGCCAAGGCCGGCGTTGAAGTGTGGGCGTATTGCCTGATGCCAAATCACGTCCATCTGGTTCTCGTGCCGGACCAACCGGACAGCCTTGCCCGATTGTTTCGTGTCATCCACAGAGAGTACACGCGGCGCATCAATTTTCGAGAAAATTGGCGCGGTCATTTGTGGCAAGAGAGATTTCACTCTTTCGTAATGGACGAGGCTCATCTGATAGCCGCTGTTCGCTACGTCGAGATGAATCCGGTTCGGGCATCCCTGTGCTCGCACCCGGAACAGTGGCGATGGTCCAGCGTTCATGCTCACTTAAAGGGCCAGGACGACGGGCTCGTGTCCGTTGAGCCAATGGCAGCGATAATTAATGATTGGCCTCGCTATCTGGCGGCGCCAGAACGGCCCCGGCAACATGACAACATTCGTCGACATACGCGAACAGGCCGCCCTGTCGGGAACGATTCTTTTATCGATCACCTTGAAATGATCACTGGAAGGAATCTCAGGCCAAAAAAATCTGGACCTAGGCCTATTTAGTGAACTGTCCCCAGAACTCCCATGTCGGGGGACAGTTGACTCAATTGTCTTGAATTCGAGGGACAGTTTACTCATCTATTGTTCCTGAAGATCATCGTCCCGGAATTAAGTAAACTGTCCCCGGAACCCGGTTCGTTAGGCGCAACAGCTTCGGTATGTGCGTAGTGACGCAACCCCGGACTGGCCCGTAGGTTGATGCGACAAAACTTTCCTTCTGGCTGCAGTCACCCGGAGATCACTATGTCCAAATTTGTCCCCAGTACATTACGGAAGCTATCGATCGGCCTGCTATGCACAGTTTCGGTGTTTGGCCTGATATCGATCGCGATCGCCGAAAGGGCCACAACAACAGATAGGGCATTCATTGAAATGCAGACCAGCCTCAACGCAATTATGGTCGCAGTGGTTGACTGGTCCGCCCACGAAGTGTGGGAAGCCGGCTATGCCGAGACCATGACCGGACGCAATTGGTTGACTGCCAAACAGTACGCGACCCAATTGCTGGCGTCAGGAACGTTGGTGTCGCTTGGCGGGACAGGACCCACCGATCAAACATGGGTGACGAACCCGGAATGGCAGAGATGGTCGTCAAGGATGATCGATGATACGAGAGAAGTCCTGCGTGCCATCGAGGCTCAAGATCAGAAAATGCTCGTCGCTGCGGGCGAGCGCCTTGTCGAAGCCTGCGAAGGATGCCACGAGGTGTTCAAGCCATCGATTCCAACTGAAGGCATCATGCACGTGCCGCACCATGATTACGGCGACCCCCTGAGTCGCGAGTAACCATCAAAGATTTGGTATCGCGCAATTCGGGGGACAGTTTACTCATTTGTTTTTTTCTGATGATCCTGGTCACGCAAATTAAGTGAACTGTCCCCGGAACTGCGCGCAAAAAATAAGGCGCCACCGATGATTCCCCGAGTCCTGCTCGCCACCGCGTCAATTCCTGGCACAAACAAGGTGATGCAGCTGTATCAGTCCGGCGACCTTTTCTCGATTAAAATTCCAGGCCGGGGCGATCTGATGAACAGTCGGGTACACGGCTCCGAAAAGGCCCTCGCAAATCTCGCCTGCGAAAAACTTGGCGCCATCGAGAAACCGCGGCTGCTGATCGGCGGACTCGGGATGGGATTTACTTTGGCAGCAGCCCTGAAGGCGGTCGGCACCGGCGCTGAGGTTGTCGTGGTGGAGCTGGTGCCGGACGTGGTGACGTGGAATCGCACGCTGATCGGTGCGCCGGCCGGCGATCCGCTGACTGACAGGCGTAGCCATGTGGTTGTCGGTGATGTGGCCGATGTTATTCGGCAGGAACCAGCGGGTTTCGACGCTATCCTGATGGACGTGGACAACGGACCCGAAGCACTGGTCCGCCGCGAAAATGACTGGCTATACAGCTCCGCCGGACTGCGCGCCACGCGCGCTGCGCTCCGCTCGCACGGCGTGCTGGCGGTCTGGTCTTCGAGCCCGGATCGCGCCTTCAGCAAACGGCTGCAGCAAGCCGGTTTCGACGTACGTGAGCACGTGGTGCGACCACATCGCGCCGGCAAGGGACCGCGCCACCACATTTGGATCGGCACCTGGTTGTGAAAAAGGAAAAGGGGGACAGTTTACTTATCTATGTTTTTTTCTGAAGATCCTGGTCGAGCGAATTAAGTCAACTGTCCCCGGAACTCCACTCATCCCAATTCGTTCACCGCGCGATGCGCCATCATCATTGCGGTTTTTGCATCCGCACCGGGTGCGGAATCACTATTGGCTATGGTAATTCGGCCAAATGGCTGCCTGCCAATTCGCGTCGAATCCCCCGGGCCGCCAGTCGTGTAACCGTGGGCCCAGCGATTTACGGAAATACTCGCAACATCAATGTCGAAATCAAAGAGTTCCCTGGGAAGCATGCCGCCGAGATGACGCCTGATTTCCTGTTCATAATCCTCAAATTGCAGCGACAACATCGTGTATCGCGCTTCACGAAATTGCTCCCCGCTCGGCGCAGCAAATTTTCCATACGGACAGCTGATCATTTGAATCACACAAGGGTCGTCGGGCGTGCTGGTATATTCATAGCCGCCCATACTCACCGGAAAGTCCATCAGTACTGCCTGATGCATGTTGCCAGGTGACATAGCCACACCAATTCCCAGTTCTTTCATCGCTCTCCAGTTCGTCAGGCCGACCGTCGTATATTGCAGCGGACTTTTTTCCTGCAGCCTCAGCGCCGCGGCCTGCTCTTCGGGAAGACCCGAAACAATATGCGGAATGAACATGTTGTAACAGGCCATCACGACGCCCCCGGCTTTGACCTGGTACGACTGGTCGCCGTTGATGTAGTTGACGAATACCTCGCTGGAGTTCCTGGGGTCACCGCCATGTTTGACGTTGACCACCGTACTGTTCAGCCTCAAGCGAACGGCATTACTGGTTTTGTCCAACTCGGCATAGTCGAAATTTGCCAGGACCAGCGCTTCGGCGTTGTTCCCCTTGGCGACATCAGGGATTAACTTCTTTACCAATGCGCGCGCAACACCGGCATTACCATCGGGAAAATGATGGATGTATGGATTGTCCTCGTCGTAGACCGCGACCGGCGCAAACCCCAGTGCACCGCAGCTCTTGGCTTCCGCTATGCTCATTAATTCCGTTCCACCGCTTCCCCAGTCCAGGCCCGAATGCCTCGCCATTCTCAGCACCCCGGGTTCATCAACCCGCAACGTATCCTGCAGATAATCAAAGTAGGAATGTGTACCGATATAATTCTGCAACTCCTCTTTCGGGACCGTTAGCGTATGCAGTCCGCCATTGAGGACCCGCAGCAACTGGCCTTTGCCGCGATCGCTCAAGGGCGCTTGTTGTGCTGCTTCTTCATGCGAAAGTTTTCCACCCAAAAGCCCTTCGACATAGTTTGGATAGTTGCAATACGGATGCCGGACGACTTTGTCTACGCCAAATACTTCCTTGTTGAAATAGGTAACGCCGCCCAGGTCATGCCGCTTGAAGAAGCCGGTGTCATAGGCCGTTTCGAAACGGCCCAGGTCGACACCAATATCTTGCAGCAAATTGAGTACGATTTTGTCTGCATGCTTCGGCTCTACGATGGTTTGTGAACCGCCATAACTTATGCGCGTAACGCCGTTAATCGTATGCTCATTGCGCTTGGCATGGCCGCCGAAGTCATCGTGATTGTCCAGGATCAGGATCCTCTTGTCCGTTCCGTGCTTCTGCTGATAAAAATAGGCAGCCGCCAGTCCGCTGAGCCCGCCACCAACAACAACCAGATCGTAGGCCTCCGACAGTTTGGTGGTTGGCCCCCAGTCCGAACGCCCGGCCCATGCGCGGCTATGCGCGTGATCGTTTGACCCCGGGTGACTCCCCCTGAGTCCGGTGCGCGCCGGCGGATAGTAAGATGGATCCAGGGCAGCCATGGCGGCCTGGCCGGTTGCTTCAAGCGGCAGCATTGAGCTCCCTGCCGCCATCAGCGTGCCATTGATAAAGTCTCGTCTTGTAATCTCACTCATCAGCTAGTTCCCTGAGTTGCGAATAATGGTGTCAGATTTAATTTCGAGACGTATTTGCTCGAGATACTGGTCACGCGAATTGAGTCAACTGTCCCCGGAACTCCGAGGGACAGTTTACTTATCTATTTTCCTCTAAAGGTCCTGACCACGCGAATTAAGTCAACTGTCCCCGGAACTCGGGTAATATTCGTCTCAACTACCCCTGAACTGATTTTTAGGACTTTTTTATGCGCATGTACAGTCGCTTCGATTTGCCCCTGACCGGATTATTGGTCTGCTCGGTGTTGGTCGGTACCGCAATGGCGGACGACATCGCTGGCAGTCGGGACCACCCCTTGCTGGATCGTTACCCCGATTCACGGATCACTGAATATCAACGGGGCTACGACGCCATCGAGTTTCCAATTGCCAAGGCGGATGGCGAAGTCGAGCAGCGTCGCATCGAAGGCGATACCACCGTGATCCGCTATTTCTATAACAACGCAGAGACCCAGGCGAGTCCGCTGCAGCTCCTGCGGAACTACCAGAATGCGATTAAAGCAATCGGTGGGAGTTTGGTGTACGAGCGTTTGCCCGTCGACGGGGACGGCGGCGAGACAACGATGACTGTCGACGCTAATGGCAAGTCATTTTGGATCAAGGTGGGCCAGGATATCTATGGTGTGCCGACGCAGAATTACGTACTTTCAATCGTGGAAGTGGCAGCGATGATCCAGGTGGTGAAAGCTAACCAGCTCTGGGACGAACTTGATAAAAACGGTTTTGTGACCTTGTATATCAATTTCGATACCGGCAAGGCTGAGCTCAAAGCGGATGGCGAGGCAGCTGTCGTAGAAATTGTCGCACTACTCAAGGCACAAGCGACGTTGAAGATTTCCGTAGAGGGGCACACCGACAACGTTGGGAGTGCTGAGTCCAACAAGCTTTTATCGCAGGCCCGCGCGCAAAGCGTGGTCGATGCCGTGATTGCGGGCGGCGTCCAGGGCGCACGCCTGCAGGCACGAGGATATGGTCAGGAATCGCCAATCGCAGATAACCGTACGGACGACGGGCGCGCGAAAAATCGCCGCGTGGAGTTGGTGAAACTGTAACGCCCGCGCGAGTTCCGGGGACAGTTGACTTAATTGTCTTAAGTTAGCCGAGTACTCTAAAGGTTGCGCCCGGTTGTCCACGCGTACTGTCCTGATCGCTTCGTGAAAAAATGTACTCTGACCCCGATTGTCGACCCCCATTGTCCTGACCCCATTAATTCCCAAATACTTGCCGCCGGCGGAGCGTGACTGTATGTCCGCCGCCAGATAGCATTCACACATGAGTACACGCACCCCTAGCAGTCAGGAAATCTGGGAAAAGGATCGGCGCCACCACGTGCATCCGTTCCACAATTTTGTCAGTTATAACAAGAACGGCTCGCTGATCATGGACAGGGGCGAGGGCGCCTACCTGCGCGATATCGATGGCAAAGAATATTTCGACGCCGTTGGCGGCATGTGGTGCACCAATATTGGCCTGGGGCGTCAGGAAATGGCCGATGCGATTGCGGAACAGGTGGTGAAACTGGCTTACGCCAATCCCTTCACCGACATGTCGAATGAGCCCGCGGCGCGGCTGGCTGCCAAGCTGGCGGAGCTTGCGCCCGGCGATCTGAACCACGTGTTATTTACCACTGGCGGTTCAACAGCCAATGACACCGCGTTTCGCATGATCCAGATGTACCAGGCAGCCCGTGGCAAAAAGAGCAAAAAGCATTTCCTGGTGCGCCGCGATGCATATCACGGCACAACCCACCTGACCACATCCCTGTCGGGCAAAGCGGGCGAAAAATCGCCCGAGTTCACCTTCATAGAGGACATCATCCATCACCTGACCAGCCCGAATTTCTATCGCGCGCCAGGCGACATGAACGAGGCGGCGTTCTGCAACTATCTTATTGATGAGATGGAACAAAAAATCCTGGAGCTCGGTGCAGACAACATCGCCGCGTTTTTCGCGGAACCGATACTGGGCTCCGGTGGCGTCATCGTACCGCCGGAAGGCTACAACCGGCGGACCTGGGAGTTATGCCAGCAGTACGACATCATTTACGTTGCCGATGAGGTCGTCACCGGATTCGGTCGCCTCGGCCACTGGTTCGTTTCCAAAGACATGTTCGACGTTCAGCCCGATATCATTACCTGCGCCAAAGGCCTGACGTCGGCCTATCTGCCCTTGGGTGCAATCATTCTCTCGGATCGGATGTACGAAGTCCTTTGCAATGACGAACACCGCTGGTTCACCGGTGGGTTTACCTATTCGGGTCACCCCGTCTGTTGCGTGGCCGCGCTGAAAAATATCGAAATTATGGAACGGGAAAAACTGTTTGAGAACGTCAGAACGGTCGGCCCGTACTTCGAACAGCAATTACGTACCCTGAAGGACCTGCCAATCGTAGGCGACGTACGCGGCCGCCTGTTCATGGCGTGCGTGGTCAATGTCATGGACAAGAAGACCAAAGAATTCTTCCCGTACGAGGTGAATATCGGCAAGCGCGTGTCAAATAACTGCGAGTCCCTGGGTGTTATTGTCCGACCGTACGTGGACCTGAATATCATGTCGCCACCATTGACGATGACCAGGGCCGACGTGGACTACGTCGTGCCGCGATTGCGCCAGGCGATCGAAATGACCGTCGCTGAATTGCGGGAAGAAGGCTATCTGCCGGCGTGATCGCTAATGATCTAAGTGTGATTTTTCTGAACGCACATTCAGTCGCGTGTAGGACCGTCTGAAGTCTTACGAATGCGAGTATTCGTGTTCAACGCAGATCAGTTCCGAATCCGCCTCGGACAGCGATTCACCTGTTACTCCGCACTGATACTTTCCTTTCGACGGGCGAAGAAAAAAGCGACAGGTATGGCATTGACCGAAAGGCCGGTGTTCATTGATCTGTTGTGCCGCTCGCAGCAGTTCGGCGACTGTCTTCTGGAAGGAATTCCGGCTGCTGCTGTCCAGTCTGTCGGCGGCCTGTTCCACCACGTTGTTTTCGTCCAGGGCCTTGAGTAATCGCGTTCCTTTGTTAAGGAGCTTGAGGCGAACGACTCTCCTGTCATTCGCGTCCGCGAGCTTCACGACAAATCCGTTACGCTCTAGAAGGTTGATACTTTGTGACACTGTGCCCTTCGTGGTCTGCAGGTACTGGCTGATCGCAGCTGGCGTGTTGCTGTATCGATTGCAACGAGCCAGGTAACGCAAAACGTCCAGATGTACAGGCTGTAGATCGTGTTCTGCAGCCAGGCGTCGGTTGAGCGCGTTAAGTACGCCGCATAACTGACGAATCTGATCGGGGAGGTCGGCCTTGTTCATGCGTCTATCGTATCGAGTCGATACTGGTTTGACAATCCCTATCACCGTGTATAAAGTATCGAATCGATACTTTATTGGAGATAAGCCATGTCTAAACTCTGGTTGCCGGTTCTGGTGCTGGTCGCAGTCGTTCCATTCGTTGGAGCTTTCGGCGCAGGCGGCGTTGTTTCATTTCCGGAAGGTTATCGTTATTGGACCCATGCGAAATCCATGGTCATACAACCCGGTCACTCGCTGGAGGACCCATTCGCAGGTATTCATCACATTTATGTAAATGAGAAAGCGACTAAAGGGTTGGCGAATGGACACTACGACGACGGCGCTGTTTTCGTATTCGATTTGCTCAACTATCACGACGCTGGTAACGCACTGACAGAGTCAGACCGGAAGTTCATTGGGGTCATGGAATATGACGCGCAAGCGTTCGAAGCAACCGGCGGTTGGGGATTCGAGGCCTTTGCAGGCGACAGTCGAACTGAGCGCCTGGTCGGCGACGGCGGAATATCATGCTTTGGCTGCCACATGGCCGCCAAAGACACCGCTTACGTTTTTACGACATATCGCAAGTAGGCGATTTGATGGAGACGGGAATGGAACGACAACTGGCGCCGGAATGGGAGACGTCAACGTGGCTGAACACGCCGTCTTCCCTGGCCCTGGAGGAACTGCGTGGACGCGTTATTCTCCTGCATGCGTTTCAGATGCTTTGCCCCGGGTGCGTATCCAGAGCCATTCCGCAGGCACAGCGTGCCGTCGAACTATTCGAAAACGAGCCGTTGACTGTGGTCGGGTTGCACACGGTATTCGAGCATCACGAAGCGATGCAGGAACTTTCCCTGCGCGCATTTCTGCACGAATACCGGGTTCGATACCCCGTAGGCATCGATAAGCCCGGACAGCATGGCGAGCCCATACCGCGAACCATGCATGCTTACGGAATGCGTGGCACACCGACGACGATTCTGATTGATTCACAAGGATACATTCGGCAGTCAGTTTTCGGCGCCTACGATGATCTTAGACTTGGCGCTGACATCGGGGCGCTGCTGGCGGAGGTTCGCGGAACGGGCGTCAGAAATGAGGGCCCGGACGATAGCACGAGAGGTACTGAACGCGTGGCTGGTCAATGTTCCGTCAGTTAGCAGGCGTTAATCGTGTCAGATTAATTTGTAGTGCGTTTTTTGGTTTTGAATTCGAGGGACAGTTTACTTATCTATTTCTTCTGAAGACCTTGGTCAAGAGAATTAAGTCAACTGTCCCCGGAACTGAGATTTATTTATAGTTTAGTAGACACTTGCTTGAGCACACGCCGAGAGTAAATCGGGTTCCTTTTTTGTTTTATTTTTTGTTACTTGAGCGTGACCCAAACCAGGTCGATGGTCATTTCGCCGACGTTACCGGACTCGTGTTCTTCGCTGATGTCGATTGCCTCCATCCAGCCGACGTGACCGTCGGCTCTCGTGTTGGTCGTCGACGAGAGCACGCCATCCATCCTGGCTGCCCAGGTGCCGCCCTTTAAGTGGATGAAGACCTGGTTGCCGGGGTGCGAGTGGATACCTTCCCATTGACCCGGTTCGACCTGCACGCGTTGCACGATGACCCGGTCGTTCTCCAACAGTAGCTCCATCGGGATTTCGGGATACACCAGCGGCCTGGTCTCGACGTCGGGCCTGATCGGGCCGTCTCCCTTCAAGGTCACCCAGACCAGATCGATTGGCGCATCACCGGTATTACCCGATTCGTGCTCTTCGCTCAGCGGAATCCGCTCCATCCAGCCGACTGAGCCGGTCTCACTGACTTCATCGTCATAGGTGGATTCACCGCTGGCACGCCCGGACCAGGTGCCGCCGACCACGTGAACATAGACCTGGTTGCCAGGATGGGCATGCAAGCCTTCCCACTCACCGGGCGGTACGACAAAACGCTGAACGACGACGTGTTCATTGTCGAGCAATACGTCACCGTCAGGGTCCTGAAGATTAGGGTAATCCAGGAGAAACGGGATCTGCTCTGTGCTCTCCGCTTCCGTTGTACCTTCTTGTGCGCAGCCGGCAATCCCGGCGAACAGCAAAACGATGACTGCAGTCGAACTCAGATGGCGCCGCATTTCGTACTCCTTAGATTTAATGGGGTCGAACCGAATAATTGAAAAGCGCAAGAATGTCTACCTCGAGGGAGACATCAATTCCTTCTCCTCTCGTAGAATTCTAAACGAATGGGGTCAGAAAGGCTTACCCCGCCTGAGCCGACCGGCAATACTTGCTCGAACCTGGCAACATGCAGTTTGTTCTACTTATCCGCCCCGCTTTCCAGTATTTGCATGTACCAGCGATTGACATCAGCGACTTCCGACTCCTGTTCCAACAGGACTCCGTGCGCGTGAGCGCGCGAAACGATACCTTGCTGAACGGCTTCGCAGACCCGCCAATCCTGCTCGCCGAGCAGGTTCATGAACGAGACGGCATCGCCAACATCGCAATCCGGCTGCTCCAGCACATCGGGCTCGAAAAGCCATTCTGAAAGGATGCGCGTTCGCGTAGGGCTCACCGGCCACAAGGAACGCGCGCAGACGTAATCTGCAAACAGGTAGAGAAAGAGGTTGGGCGACACCAGCTCCGCGTGATAGCGCTGCCGCGTCCGGTCGCGCAGCCCGGCAAAAATTGGCCGCAGCGTCGTTCCGTCCCGCGTGGCGGTGATCACGCCCTCGCGATATTCCGGTGGCTCCTCGTTCGAAGCATCCACTGCGCCCGTGCGGTAGAGCGGTACAAAATCGACGAGTTCAGGATGGACACCGGGACAGTGGTAACACTCCATGAAGTTTTCGACCAGTATCTTCCAGTTCGCGCCCACCTCCCGCTCTGCGCGGGCACCGACGCGCAGCGAGGCCAGAGGGAAGGGGCGCGCTCGTTCCGGCAATGCGCCGAGTTGGGCGGGTAGTGAAACGCCGGTATTTTTCAGCCGGACGAAAACGAAACCTTCCCACACATCGACCTCTGCCGGATACAGCGAGAACGAGTCCTTTGCGAAGTGCTCACTCTCCGACACCTTCGGGGCCGAGCGCAGCGAACCGTCCAGCGCGTATCTCCAGGCGTGATATGGACACTGGATGGCGCTCTTGATGTGCCCTTTCCCGGGCGCGCACAGCCTCGAGCCACGGTGCCGGCATACATTGTAAAAGGCACGCAAAACACCCTCGCGACCCCGCACCACCAGCAGGCTTTCGGCGCCAAGTTCAAAGGTGAAATAATCGCCGGCCTGCGCTGCCTGCTCTTCCCGCCCGGCGAGTAGCCACGATGAAAAAAAGATGGACTCGAGTTCACGTTCGAGAATGGTGGGGTCCCTGTAGTAGTTACCCCCCAATGTAGCTTGCGGCTTCGAGTTCATGATGTTTGGCCTGTCCAGGAGCATCGCGCGGAAGTATAAATCACGGAAAACGGGAACGGGTGAACCGGATTATTGATTCTACCGGCGAGGGAATACACCCGGAAATGCCGGCAGCCCAATACACCAGGTTTGTTCCTTCTAATTGTCACTCATTGGACGATCAGCACGCACCAACATCATCAGCCCCGCCCCGAGGAAGGCGAATATCCCTCCTGCACCGATGGCGAAATCCCAGCCGAGGCTGGTTGCCAGAACGGGCACCATCAGGGCATTGATAACGCCGCTCACGTTGTTGCCGGTATTCATGACGCCCCCTGCCGCGCCGGCATGCGAGCCGCCCACGGCGATCGCGGCGGCCCAGTAACCCCCCTCCGTCAGTTGATTGAAGAAAAAACAGAAAATGAACATCCACAGGGCGATCGAAGGATTGGTGCTGACGGCGCCGCCGATCAACAACACGCCGGATATCAGCATGCCCACGATCACCGGCAAGCGACATCCCCAGCCCAAACCGATGCGCCGGCACAGGCGGTCACATATCCAGCCACCAAGCGCCGCTCCCGCACCGCCGGCAATCCACTGGCTGGATGTCACCAGCCCGGCTTTTGCCTCGCCCAGGCCCCGGGATTCGACCAGGTAGCTGAAGAAGTAATTGAATACATCCCAAAACACAAAGCCCATGCACGAATAACTCAATGTCAGCAGCACGATATCGCGGTTCCTCAATACGCGCAGCCAGGCCCCTTTATCGCCTGCCTTACCCGACCGCTGCGGGCAAGCCGATTCGATCAGCGCCACCTCCGCCGCATTGACGGCGTGGTGCTCATGCGGGTAGTCCCGCACAAATTGCCACCAGATCCAGCTCATCACGAAGGCCACCGGCGACAGGATCAGAAATGAAATGCGCCAGCCGAATTCGATCACCAGCCACGTCAGGACGGGCACCGTAGCGGCGAATCCAAGCGTCAGCCCCGTGGCGCTGAGACCATTGGGCAAGGCCCAATTGCCGGCGGGAAACCAACGCTGGATGCAACTGGCGGTGATGGGATAAATGGGTGCATGCAGGGCGCCCACGAGAAAGCGCACCGTTACGAGGCACAGCAGTATCATCAGGGTTGAAGCCGATTCCGGGCCAGGGACCAGCGCGGTAGCGATGGTCAGCAAGCCCCAAACGACAGCGATCAGCGCCAGCGCCAGGCGAGGCCCGAAACGGTCGCAGAACAGGCCGCCGGGAAACTGGAAGATGGCGTACCCGGCCATGAACGCCGCCATGACCACGCCCCACTGGTTCCAGCTGAGACCCAGGTCGTCCACCATGGTAGGCGCAGCCAGAGACAGGTTGCTGCGGAGCACGTAGGACGCGAAACTGGCCATGATCAGAAGGCCGAGAATCCGCCAGCGCACCAGGGTTGGTCTGTCAGATGTCATTTTAATCAAGCCTCGTACACCATCTCCGCGCCCACCACCGTCCTGGAAACCCACAACGTCGTGAGTCGAGTCAAAAATTATTTAGTCAAGTGAACAAATGGGGTCAGAGTAAAAACTATGCGTTCTGCCAAGATAGCCGCCAATTGCGGGGACAGTTTACTTAACTATTTTTTTTTGAAGACCTTGGTCAAGAGAATTAAGTCAACTGTCCCCGGAACTGCGCCACTGGGGTAAAGGGCGGGCGGGCCCGGGCATTCCGTCCCAGTCGCGTCCGTCATGTCCTGAACGGCCCCTGCCGTTGATTTAATTATGCGTGTATATTGACATAAAAGGCAATATACACGCATAATTAAACATGTTCTCCGACACCCAGCTTCGCGAGGCCTTCCACTTCTGCTTCCTGCACCGGTTGCTGAAAATATCCGATATCGAACTTTATATCTTGAAAGGCGGTGTCAACCTGCGTTTCTTTTTTGGCAGTCCCAGGTACTCCGAAGACATGGACCTGGACGTGGTCGCCGGCAGCGTTACCACGCTCAAGAAGAACGGCTACAAAATTCTCGAGGACGCCGCGTTCCATCGCGGCCTTCGCGTATTCGACATCGATAGAATCGACGTCAACGATCCGGCCAAAGCCAAGCACACTGGGACCACGCAGCGATTCGCCTGCTCCCTGGTACGTGGCTCCGGCGTGCGCCTTCCCACGAAAGTAGAGTTTTCGCGCAGAGCCAACGACCCGGGTGATGCTGCCGATATCGAATTGATCGATGCCACCATTGCCCGGCCGTATCGCAAACTGGCGTTTCGTTGCCGTCGCTACAACGGCAGCGCCGCCGTTGTGCAAAAAATTTATGCGCTGGCGGGCCGCACGGTAACCCAGGCGCGGGATGTGTTCGATCTCGGCATACTGATTCGTGGTGGGCATTTCGGCGCAGCGATCAAGGAAGGCGCGCTGAAAAATGCACCGGTACGGCAAGCCATCGAATGCCTGATGGGACTCAAATGGGAAGACTACGAAGGACAGGTCGTGGAATATCTCGACGACGATAGCCGTGAGGAGTTCGGCGACAACAATAGCTGGGTGATGCTACAAAACTCGGTGTTCGAGTCGCTGGAAGATCATGCTTGAGCTCCGCAGCAACGCGGAGTTTGTCATATTCACCACGCGGGACTACGCGGCGGCCAGCGGTGCTTCAATGTCATCGGCGTCGCGACACCTGGACGCGCTGGCGAAACGCGGAGCGATTGTGCGCGTGACCAAGGGAATCTGGGCCAATACAGCGCATCCACACTTTCATCCGCTTGCCTGTGTGCCCTACCTGTTGGGCAAAGAGCAAGGGTATGTTTCTTTTCTTACTGCATTGCACCTGCATGGCATGATTTCGCAAATTCCCCGCACCCTGCAGGTTGCAACAACGGGCCGGCCCCGCGTACTCGATTCACCGATTGGCAAGTTTGAATTCCTGAGAATCAAGCCCGAACTGATGAGCGATGGGGTCGACTGGAGCGACACTTACCAGCCGTACCTGATGGCATCTGCTGAGAAAGCGTTGCTCGATACACTTTATATATCGACACGAAAGAACAGGAGATTTGTAAGTTTGCCTGAGCTTGATATGGATGGCGCCTTTCATCGTCGGAAGTTTGACGGGCTGTTGAATCAACTGCCCTACGCGGTACGAATACGATCCGCAATTGCGTCACGCTGGCAGCATTTGCAGGAATCGAGGGGACAGTTTACTTAACTATTAATGTTTCTTAACTATTAATTGAGTGAACTGTCCCCGTTTTACCGTTTTACTGTATCTCCTCCGCTGACTTCGCCATCATTCCGCGGTTAGCGCATCGTCAAGCATATCGATCAGTTCTTCCCGGCTGAAACTGTAGTAATGCCCGCTGCGGAGCTCGGCCAGTTGCTGCACAATGTTGCGCGCGATGAATTCCGCCTGTTGTGGATCACTGGGCGCAAGATAACGCGCTTTGGGTTTGTCCGACCTCAGCACTTGCAGAACGACATCAGCAACGGCATCGGGCTCTGGATACTTCGCGGTGGCGTTGCAAATCTCATCGAGTTCTGCCGCCAGAGCCGGCATGAGCGACTGGCTTGCGTCATGATCTTGCTTGAGGCGACGTTCGCAAACTGATGCGGCCGCATTCGAGTTGAAAGGTCCGGGTTCAATTGCACTGACACCAACGCCAACCGTTCCTAACTCGTAGGCCAGCGTATCCGTAAACGCCTCGATGGCGTGTTTGCTCATGCTGTAAACACCGTAAGCAGGTGGCGACATGATGCCCGCCATCGAACTGATGTTAACGACCCGTCCTTTCGATTCGATCAATAGTGGCGCGAAAGCTTTGACCATTCGGTACGGACCATACACGTTGACGTCAAACAGGAAGTCGAGCTCTGATTCGTCAGTTTCTGCGAGCAGTCCCACCACGACGACGCCGGCATTATTCACGACGGCATACAAACCTCGTCCGTCCGCTTTGACCCGCTCCACTGCCGAGTCGATGTCGCTCTGCACTGTGACATCCAGACGTACGCCTTGCATGTTCCTGATGCTACTGAGTTCCTTAATGTCATCCTTACTGCGCGCGCCGGCATAGACAAAGTAGCCTTCCGCAGCCAGGCGGTAAGCGATATTTCGACCGATGCCGCTGTTCGCGCCCGTAACGAGCACAGCCTTTTGCGGTTCGCTCTCCGCAGCGATAGCGCCGCTCGAGAACAGGGTCAGTAAGAGCGCGGTCAGCGTGCACAGGCTGATATTTCGCATTTCGATTATTACTCCTCTGCTTTGTTGATCGCTCGATTCGACCTGAAGGGCGGCAATTAGTTGCCTGGTCAGCAATTCGAGGGACAGTTTACTTATCTATTTTTTCTGAAGCTCTTGGTCAAGAGAATTAAGTCAACTGTCCCCGGAACTGGCAAGCAGATGCCGTCCGGGTGACTCACGCAAAACTCACGCATGAATTTTGGGGACATCGATAGGACCAACATAACTGTTTGAGTTAGCGTCCAATTTCTTAACGCTCAATCAGCCAATGATAGGCTTTTCAGTGAACGGAATTGGCTATCCAGCATGATCTGATGTCACCCAAGAGCACGTAAAGCGGCGATTTCGTGACCCGGTAAGTTACGTTGAATTACGGTAGTCGATCATGCGTATGGCACCAACGCGGACACACTCACCCTCAATGTGTCAGCCGCCGGCGATTCTGGTCACCAACACGACTTCCGCGCCTTCGGGAATCTGCTGGTCCCAGTTGTCCCGGTAGATATCGCCATCGATCGCAACGGCGATGCCCTGTTCTATGCGTTTGTGCAGGGACGGATATTCCCGCGCGATGTTCTGCAGCAGCTCCCGGATGGTTGTGCCCTCGACCTGTACCGACTTCGCGCCCTCCACGGCGTCGCGTAAGCCGGCGAACAGCTCGACGTCATGCATCAGCTCGCCAGCGCCTGCACTTTGCGCGACGCATTAATCGCCGCCAGTATGCGTGGCGGCGACATCGGCACGTGCGTCATTCGAACGCCTACCGCGTTGGACACAGCATTGGCGATCGCCGCCAGCGGCGGCACGATCGATGTCTCGCCCACGCCACGTATTCCGTACGGGTGATTGGGATTCGGAATCTCGAGAATCTGCGTATCGATGAACGGCAGATCGGAACAGACCGGAATCCGGTAGTCCAGAAAGCCCGCATTTTGCACGCAGCCATCGGCACCGTAGACGTATTCCTCGTTTAAGGCCCAGCCGATGCCCTGTGCGGCGCCGCCCTGGAACTGGCCCTCAACATAGTCTGGATGGACCGCTTTGCCGGCATCCTGCACAACCGTGTAGCGAATGATTTTCGTTGCCCCGGTTTCCGGGTCCACCTCGACGTCGCATATGTGGCTCGCAAACGAGACTCCGGCGCCGTCGGCCACGACCTGGTTATGACCGGAAATCGACCCACCCGTGTTTGGCGAGGACTCGGCAAGTTCCTTGAGTGTTAATGATTTGCGCTTACCCTTTGCAATAGCTTTGCCGTCTTTCCACGTTACGTTCTTGACACTGATGCCCCAGACTTTCGCGGCCCGCTCGCGCAGTTGTTCAATCGCGTCGCGGGCTGCAAAAATTGTTGACATCCCCGATGAAAAAGTCCCGCGACTGCCGTCAGTCATGTCGTTGTGACCGAGCGATGCCGTGTCCGCGATGTTGCACCGGACCTGCTCGTATGGAATGCCGAGTTCTTCCGCCGCGATCAGCGACAGCGAGGCGCGCGCACCGCCAACGTCGATTGTTCCGACGCTCAGCGCGACTGTGCCATCGACACCAATGGCGAGGTCAGCGCAGGTCTGGCCGCCGAAATTGAACCAGAATCCGCAGGCCATACCGCGGCCCTGGTTCTTGCCGAGACGCGCACGCATGTGCGGATGCTTCTTCACCGCTTCGAGTGTTGGCACGATTCCGATCGGCCCGTAAGTCGGACCGTAGGACGCACGCGTACCCTCACGCGCCGCATTCTTTAGACGAAAGTCGACAGGATCTATACCAAGTTCGTCGGCCATCAGCGTGATCGTGCTCTCGACTGCGAAACCGGCCATCGGCGCCGAGGGCGCCCGGTAGGCTGCAACCTTCGGCCGATTGACGATGACGTCGTAGCCGACGCTTCGGACATTTTCGATGTCGTAACAGGCCCACGCTGCCATCGCGCCAATCTCCGCCCAGATGCCAGGAAAAGCACCGCCACTGTAACGAAGCGCCGCATGTGCCGCGACGATTCGGCCATCGCGGGTGGCGCCGAGTTTGACGTCGATTGATGTTGACGACGCCGGTCCGGATGCACGGAATACGTCTTCGCGGCTCATCACCATCTTGACCGGCCGATTGGCTTTGCGCGACAGCGCGAGCGCGACCGGTTCGGTCCAGACATGGGTCTTGCCGCCGAAGCCGCCGCCGATCTCCGACGACGTCACCTTGAGTTGCGAAATCTCCATACCCAGCAGGGCAGCGCAGGTATTGCGGTACGCAAACGGGCCCTGCGTAGTGACCCAAAGCTCGCCCTTCCCGTCGGGTCCCATGCTCGCCAGGCAGGCATGTGGTTCGATATAGCCCTGGTGTACCTGCTCGGTTTTGTAGCTTTTTTCAATAACGATGTCAGCTTGCTCGAAGCCCGCGTCGACATTGCCGTGACCGTAAGTCGACACAAGGGAAATGTTGGTCGGTTTGCCCGGCTTGTCCTTCGTTTTCACCCGCGGCTGGACGATCGGCGCATCCGGTTTCATGGCCTCGTCGACGTCGGTCACGTGTGGCAATATCTTGTAGTCCACCTTGATGAGTTTCAGTGCCTTGCGCGCCGTTTCGGCGTCGCTCGCCGCCACAGCGGCGACGGCGTGCCCGTCGTAAAGAGCCTTGCCACGCGCCATGCAATTCTCGAGGATGTCGTACAGCTCGCCAGCACCGTTGGTGAGGTCCGGCAGGTCCGCGCTCGTGATGACGGCTTTGACACCCTTGAGCTTTTCGGCCCGCTTCGTATCGATACTGCGAATCTTCGCGTGTGCATGCGGCGAGCGAAGGATCACGCCCACCAGCTGTCCCGATGCAAATGTATCCGCGCCGTAGCGCGCGCGTCCGGTCACTTTGTCAACGCCATCCGGACGCGTTACCCGCGTACCGACGAGTTTGAATTTCTGATTTGTGAACTTGCTGTCGTGTTTCACGTGAAAACTCCCGTCCTATCTGGTCGCTCTGCGCCTGGCCTGCGCCTTTTGCTGTCGCCGCATGTCCCCTGCTGCAGCGCTAACGGCGCGCACGATCTTGTCGTAACCCGTGCAACGACACAGATTGCCCGCCAGTGCATATCGAATCTCGGACTCGCTCGGGTTGTTGTTGCGATCGAGCAAAGCCTTTGCCGCGATCAGGAAGCCGGGCGTGCAGATACCGCATTGCAGGGCAGCACCGTCGAGGAAGCGTTTCTGCAGCGGATGCAGCTTGTCGCCGTCGGCCATTCCTTCGATCGTTTCAACCGTGCGCCCTTCCACCTCGGCACCGAGCACCAGGCAGGAACAGACGAGCTCCCCGTCGAGCGTCACGCTGCAGGCGCCGCAGTCGCCAGTACCACATCCTTCCTTCGCGCCAGTCAGGCCGAGGTGATTGCGTAACACATCGAGCAGTGTCTCGCGGCCATGACAGACGTATTCGACGGCGTCGCCGTTGACTGTCGTCGAAACTGCAATGCCTTTCATCGTTTTCTCCGTGCCCGCTCAAAGGCAATTGTGGCTGCGCGGCGAGCCAATACCCCGGCGACCTCGGTGCGATATTCCACCGTTCCGCGTTTATCATCGATCGGTGAACACGCCGCCTCACAGGCAGCGGCCAGTTTCTTCAGCGCTGCATCATCCAGACGCGTGCCCACAATGGCCCGTGCCGCCTCCGGCACCAGCACGACGGTCGGCGCGACCGCGCCCAACGCCACGCGCGCCTGCTTCACGACGTTACCCGTTCCCAGCGTCAGGCTGACGCCGGCACTGCAAACGGCGATGTCCATTTCGCTACGCGGAATGAATCGCAGGTAAGCGTCGCCCGACTTCGCCGGTCGATCGGGCAAGACAATTGCTTTTACGATCTCGCCCTTCCCGAGGCTGGTCTTGCCCGGCCCGGTAACGATGTTCTCAACGGCTGTTCTGCGTGTTCCGCCCGGTCCCACGATGACGGCTTTCGCCTTTGCTGCGACCAACGCCGGCACACTATCGGCAGCCGGTGACGCATTGCAAAGATTGCCGGCAATCGTGCAACGACCCTGGATCTGGTCGGAACCAATCAATTGCGCTGCCTCGACAACCCCGGGCCAAGCCCTGACCAGCGTCTTGTTGCGCCCGAGTTTCGCGCACGGCACGCCAGCACCAATGCTGAATCCGGACGCGTTTCTGGTGATTTCCTGGAAGCCCGGGATTCGCTTGATGTCGACTACAAGGTCCGGGTCTATGAATTCTCCGCGCATGCGCACCAGCAGGTCTGTTCCACCGGCAAGTAGAAAAGCGTTGCCTTTGGCACCAGCCATCAGTGCGACTGCCTCGCGGGTGCTCTTCGGTGATTCGTATCTCATATCGCTCCATCCCATCGTCGAAACCTGATCATGTCACGAAGCAAGCACGGTTAATAATAGCCGTGCATTCGGGGGACAGTTTACTCATTTCTTAAATAAGTAAACTGTCCCCAGTATTGCCAGGAGCAATGTGTGTGCTGCACACGACGACAAAATAAAGGGGTCGAACCGATATTATGAAATTGCGGTTCGACCCCAAATTTTAGCTATGCTTATTTCGACGCAAAGCGTCGATTAATTCGGTTCGACCCCTATTTTGTCCTACGACCCCTATTTTGTCCTATTTTGTGATAACACAGCATCTTGCGTGCTACAAGAGTCGAGTCGCTTAATGGACCAACGCGAAATGCCAGGTCGATTCCCTCGGCAATG
>JAQCAD010000051.1 GCA_027621915.1 Pseudomonadota bacterium | reverse complement strand
CTTCGGAGCGGAACATTTTCGCGATCCAGTATTGCCTGTATTGCGATTCATCCATCTGGTAGATGGTGTTCAGAACGTAATCGCGTTCGTCAGATTGCGGCGCCCGAACCAACAATATGATGCGAGATCGATCGGACCAGAATTGCTGATTTGCGAGAAAGATATTGCGAAGCTCGTTCATTGACACGTCAGAGGCTTCAGTCGCTTTGTGCACAACAATCGCGATGCCGCCATTTTCCGCAATCGTGTTCTCGGCACTGGCAATGCCGGGCGTCATCGAAATTGCTAAAAGCAACGCGAATGCGCTGCGCCTGCCCATATTTTGCAATTCTGTAAGGTAGCCGTTCATTGATATAGCCACTTTAGAGTTTCGACAGGACAAATGACAGCTGAACGCGGAAATTACTCTCCCGACCAGCGTTGTCGAACTCTTCGTTTCGATACTCGAACTTGAGCGCCGCATGAGGATTAAAGTCCCATCGCGTACCGATAATTCTCGCGTCATATGCAAGTGCCTGGTCAAACAGGAGCGGATCCGTTCCATCGACTTTCGTTTCTTCCAGTCTGACGTAGGGCTTCCAGAGGCTCTTGTCGCCTTTCAGGCGGTACGCAAACTGTGCGTACCAGGCGGGTCACATCACCTGAATCACTGCCGTCTACTACAGATTCATGATCGGACATCAGGTACTCAACGATAACTTCAGGGGATTCCCGGGTCCACGCTGCAAATGCCGAGTAGGTCTTTTCTTTGATCGGCGGACGGTCGCCTGGCGCGACTTCATCATTGTAATAACCGATTCCGGCTGCCATTCCGTGGGATCCACGCGGAGCAATCTCCAATTGCGCCATCCATGCCTTGTCGCCGTTGATGTCGCCGGCATCGCCTGCCCGGTCGATATTTTCGTGTCTACCGTTGCCGAATCCGGCTCGGTATGACAAGCCAACCTTGTTGCTCGGTAACGATCCCTCGGCGAGGATGCCAACAAAATGAACCGGCAATATTTTGGACCCAAATTTCACCATCTCCGGACGACTGGTGGTGGTTTGCAGCCAGGACCCGTGGTGATAGGCGGAATTCCAGTACCCTATCGGGGTGTGATAACGACCGGCTGATATCTTGAGCTGATCCGAATAATCGTATTTGACGATGAGCCGCTCGATTTCCAGCGTGTACCCGGAATCCCTGCCCGTTGCGCTGACCTCGGAAAAAACACCAAACGAATTGCCCAAATAGGCACTCAGGTGTGCAACACCCTGACCGATGACAAAACCGTCGTCATTATTTCCGTCTCGGGAAATATAACTGACGTCGCCAAACCCCATGATGTTGAACTCGGCATCGTTCGTTCCGGATGAGACGATTTCATCATGGCCCTGAGCGCCGACCGGAGGCGCCACGACGACCACTGTGCCAAACAAGAGAATGGTTAATTTCAGGAAGCGATTTTTCATTTTTTTGTATGCCTTCCTGCAGGTGTGCGGCAGGCATACTACAACCTTTTTTGGCCAACGGCCATGCTATTGACGTACGCTTGGTATAAATTATCCAGCATATCAGGCACCTGGCAGATCACGCTGAATGGCCCACAAAAATAATATCGCCGAATGGTTACCACGAGTTCTGTTCGAGTCATTCCTGATCACAGTGAGTATTCTCGTTGCACTCGCACTTGACGAGTGGCGTGAGAATCGTGAGGACGCTGAGACTGTTCAGCAGGCATTGTATAACTTCGTCAGCGAAATTCAGCAGAACAGGGCGCGAATTGAGGATGCAACTCCATTTAACCTCGGTCTTTTGAATGTCCTGCAGAATCGTTATGCGGAGAACGACATTACGTCAGTTGATGATTTCGTCAATATGGTAGAAAGCTACTCACCGGTAAACCTGCAAACCACCGCCTGGGAAACTGCGATTGCGACCGGATCGCTGGCCAAGATGGAGTACAACCTCGTTTCTGCACTGTCATTGACCTACACATTGCAGAGCCGCTACGAGGCAGCTACCCGGTCCGGAATGGCCGAGTTAACCAGCGCGCAAAACCTGTCCGGAGATCGGCTCGAGTTGGCCGTCTACAACTCGATTCGATACCTGACAGACGTCAACCGCATGGAGTCGGAACTCAGTGTCATTTACAGCGAGGCAGAATCCGTTGCCAGGATCGCCGTTGCCAGCGGAAGTTAGGAATCCGGAAATAATCTTCTGTACCGCTCAACTTCGTTATTCGTCCGCCCTGGTTGTCCAGTCGCATCCGTCACAGTCGGCTGAAATATCGTGATCTTCAAGCACTGCGAAAATAAGGTTTTTCCACGTCTCATTGGGCGTCCAGATCGTGTTCATGTCCGCTTTGGCATCGGCAACGGAAACGTCCCCATACAGCACTCGGTAAAGCAAGCTGAATGCCGAGGCACGGAAATTTGCCGCGCAATGCAGTAGGGTTTTTCTTTCCGGTTCCCGTTGCATCGCGCCCGCAAAAGCATAGAAATCTGACTTGGTCGGGGCGTCCCAGATGACGGGGATCTGGATATAGTCCATGCCAAGTTCTTTAACAAACGCGTCCTCATCCGCAATTGCGTCACGACTGTTGCTGAAAGCAATGTAAACAACACGCTCGAAGCCGGCTGACTTGACCGCCTCAAGCTGCTCCCTCGTTGGCTGACCTGCACTGGAAAAAATTGGTGAATACTCTATGTAATTTCGAATTTCATTCAGCTCCGCCGCACTGGCGAGTGCCCCCATTCCTGGAATCAGGGCCAGAATTACGAAAAATTTTGCTTTTATGGACATCTTGCTACCCCAATGATCTGGTGATCGTTTTGAACGTCCGACCGCCACGCGGCCGAAAGGTTCGTTGCCAAACGAGACATAATGCTACCGCTGCTTGTCCAGTACTACTATGCTTGACCAAGAATTCACACGAACGAGGATGATGCGATGAAACGACTGGCAGCGGTCATGTGTATTTCGGTGATGAGTATGCCGATTCAGGGTCACGAGTACCTGACACTGGAGGAACTGGGAACCGCCTTCGGTTGGGATCTCGAAAATGCCGAAATCACATCGCAAACCGTCGCGCCCGGCATCCACGTACTTTTCGGCGTCGGCGGTAATGTCATCGCCTCGATCGGCAAGCAGGGCGTATTGATGGTGGATAGCCAGTTTCCGGAAATGATCCCACGAATATCAAAGACCATTCGCGAACTCGGTGGCGACAATATCGACTTCACGATCAACACGCATTGGCATTTCGATCATGCGAACGGAAACCCTCTGCTTGGTCGAGACGGGTCGTGGTTTGTATCGCACGTCAATTCGCGGCGAATGATGGCTGGCGAACACGAGATCAACCTGGTCCGCTTCGTTTACAAGCAACCGCCCTACCCTGAAGAAGCAATGCCAATTATCACCTACACCGACAACATGCAGTTTCATTTCAACAATGAAACGATCGAACTTTTACACTTCGGACCTGCACATACGACCGGAGATACGGCCGTAATATTCAAGGAAAGCAACGTTGTCCACATGGGAGATGTATTCAATGCCAGCTACCCGTTTATTGACGCTGGCAATGGCGGCGACCTGGACGGCATGATCGTGTTCTGTGAGAAAGTCTTGGAGCGACTAAATGAAGACAGCATTGTTGTCCCGGGTCACGGACCAGTTCTGGCATACAAGGATATGCAGGACTACATTTCGATGCTGAAGGTTATCCGCGACAGAATAAAGGCACTGATTGGCGAAGGAAAATCGCTGCAAGATGTAATCGCCGCAAAACCAACCGCGGAGTTTGACGAGAAGTACGGCGATCCCGCGAGACTGATCGACCGGGCGTACATGAGCATTTCACGCTGAATCTCCATTCGATTGTCGATATAGTGGCAACAACAAACTGTGACCTACGCAGTCGGTGGATCCGTGTCGTCAAATAAATCAGAGCCAACTCACCATAAGAAACATTTACTGCGCGGCATCGGGTTTGCAGGAGTAGCGGTACTTGTCCTGAATTCAATTATCGGCGCAGGCATCTTTGCGTTGCCAGCAGCTGTGTCTGCGCGCGCCGGCGCATTGAGTCCGTGGCTGTTTCTCATTGTCGGCGTCCTGGTCATCACGATTGTTCTGACCTTCGCCGAACTAGCCAGTTACTTCAGCGAATCTGGCGGACCGATCCTTTTTACTACGTCCGCATTCGGCCCACTAGTCGGATTCAGTACGGGGTGGTTGCTATTTATCAGTCGCATGCAGGCTTTCGCCGCGAACGCGACGGTCATGCCCCTGTACCTCGGAGCCATATGGCCGTGGTTCGGCTCTGGTATCGGGCGCACTCTTTTGATTTTTGCGATTTGTGGTTCGCTGACCTGGGTAAATTTCGTTGGCGTTAAGGCAGGCGTCCGGACCATGGCGGTAATCACGGTCTTCAAGATTATGCCATTGCTCTTGCTTATCGCTCTCGGACTTCAGCATGTCAGTGGCGATACTCTGTTTCCCGGCACCCTGCCGACGATCGATGACCTGGGTGGCACGACCTTACTGCTGGTCTATGCGTTTGTCGGTTTTGAATCTGCCACTATCATGTCAGGTGAGACCAAGAACCCGAAGGATACTCTGCCTCGTGCGCTGGTATTAACGCCGATTTTCGTCGGCGTTTTTTACTTTCTGATTGTCCTTGTTTACATTTCTGTTCTGCCTGATCCGGAAGCACCTGGAAATACACTAATCGACGTTGGACGAGAACTTATCGGTCCAGCCGGAACGATCCTGATTACATTCGCAGCATTTTTCTCAATTGGCGGCAATTTATCCAGCATCATGTTAGCTGTGCCGCGCCTGCCATTTGCGCTTGCTGAGAAACGGCTACTGCCGCGCTGGTTCGGCCACGTACACGAAAATTACAGCACGCCGAGCAACTCCATTCTGATGCTCGGCGCACTTGGGCTGGCATTCGCACTGTCTGGCTCTTTTGCATGGCTCGCCGAAGCGAGTTCCCTGACCCGGCTGATTTCTTATGTGCTATGCATTGGAGCTTTGCCGATCATCCGGAAAAATGCGAGCGAAACGGAGCGCCAGGAAGCATATCGATTAAGGGGCGGTTACACCATTCCAGCCATCGCCCTGATCGTCTGTCTCTTTATTGGCGCGCAATCCGAACTGCGTTCATGGGTCGTAACGGGTGGCTTGTTGTTGTTTGGCCTGGCGTTATATGCCATGGCTGCGCAGCGAAGAGAGCGCTGGGAGAAAAATCAACCTACTTAGCTGCGACAAATCCCGACCCGCAATCGAAAAACCGGGCGACGAATTCTCGTCGCCGGTTATCTCAGCCTTGGCGCCAGGCATTCGGTCGCAAACCGACTGAAGCTCCGCGCCGGATTGCCAGTCAGGCGTTGCACATTATCCGTGACAAGATCGCCCCAACCTGCGCCGTAAGCTTCCGAATACTCGCCCAGCAAATTCGCCATCCACTCGCCGAATCCCATTCCCAGGAGAGAAGCCTTCACATCGTCCGGTGACACTGCGACATATGAAATCTGTCGACCGGCAATTTCAGAGAGTGTCGCGGCTACGTCGTGGAAACTAATACTTTGCGGACCGCTGATCTCGATTATCTCGTTGTTGAACTGGTCCGTGATTGCCGCCGCGGCCGCCGAGTCTGCGACGTCACGAATATCGATCATGGCAAATTTCCCATCACCTGTGCCGGCGTAGAAACAGTGATTCGAATTAATAGAGTCCAGGGACATCATGATATTTTGCATGAAATAGTTTGGCCGCAAGATCAAATATTGCAAACCGGATTCCACCAGTAAGGTATCGCATTCGCCGTGCAAACGCGTATTTTCAGTTCGCCCGTTTTCCGACGCCTTGATGGCAGAGATTCGAACGACCTTTTTTACGCCAGACGTTTTCGCCGCGTCAACTACCGCACGATTCTGTTGAACGCAGCCGGGATTCGGTGGCGCCATAAGGACGACGGTATGAATGCCGCGCATGGCAGCAATCAACGATGCTTCGTCTTCAAAACTGCCACCGACAACCTGGACTTCAGCCGGGAAATTCTGTCCAGCGCTTCCCGGATCACGCGTCATTGCCGTGACAGTACAATCAGATCGAGAGGCCAGCAATGGAATAAGGCTTGAGCCAACATTTCCGGTAGAACCGGTGACGAGGACGTTCCTGATCATTGTTCGTTCCGGATTTCTTCAAGCGATCGAATTCGCGCAGCCTCAAACTCGTCGCCCTCCTGCCACTTAGGCATTTCGTCAGCATTCGCGATCGCGAGGCCAGCCCAGAAGCCAATCGATGCATCGGAAATCATGCCGTCAAAATTCCAGCTGTCGTCATACTCATCGGTCGGCTGATGGTAGTTGACGTCCGTATAGTGGTCCTGCTGTTCTCTGCCCCATTCGGGCGCGCGATCAACGAAGTCGGTTCCCGAATCGAGATACATCGCAGGTACACCGATCTTGGCAAAACTGAACTGATCAGACCGATAAAAATAGCCGCGATCCGAAAACTGGTCTGGCTTGACCACGCGACCCTGCTCCGCGGCGATTCCGGTCACAATCGAGTCTATCGACGATTTGCCAAGCCCGATAAACGTCACGTCGTGCGTATGGCCCCATATATTGCCGCCATCATAGTTAATATTGGCGGCAATTTTTCCCGGCCTGAATGTCGGGTGCTCTGCATAATATTTTGATCCAAGCAATCCCTGCTCTTCGGCGCCTACCAACGCAACCAGGATTGTCCGACGCGGCGCTTCTGGCAAAGCCTGCAACGCCTGGGCAATAGCCAAAACCTGGGCAACCCCTGACGCGTTGTCCATTGCGCCGTTATAAATCTTGTCGCCGGCATCATTGGGCGTGCCAATTCCGAGGTGATCATGATGCGCCGTATAGATGACGACCTCATCCATGAGTTCCGGATCGCTGCCCGGAATAAGTCCGAGAACATTTCCAGATTGAACGCGATTAAGTGTTACATCCATAGCGATGGAGGTTCTGATGCCGAGCGGCACCGGTTCGAAGTCACGATTGTCCGCAGCTTCGCGCAATTCATCGAGATTTATTCCGGCCATATCGACCAACTCCCTCGCGGAGTCCTCTGTTATCCAGGCAGCCGCCTGCACTCTCGGTTCGTCCTCTGCCGGCAACTCGAATTGCTCGCCTGTCCACGATGTCTGAACGACCTGAAACGGATAACCCGCCGAGGGTTGTGTATGAATGATGATTACGCCGACCGCGCCCTGGCGAGCTGCACTTAAATATTTATAGTCCCAGCGCCCGTACCAGAGCCGCGTTTCGCCGCCAAAGAGCGCCGGATCCCAGTCCGGGTCATTGTTCATGATCATCAGGATCTTTCCCTTCAGATCCTGACCTTTGAAATCGTCCCAATCGTATTCCGGTGCCTGGATGCCATAGCCGACAAACACGATTTCGGCGTCACGGATCTCCGCACGCTCTGATTGCACGCCGCTGTGAACAATGAATTCATCCCATTGCTTTAAAGTAAGGTTGCGATTGTCGCGCGTAAACGTCCATTCAGCAGGCTGTTCGGCGGTAACGCCTACAAGCTCGAACGGTTGCTCCCACGAACCATTTTCCC
Organism: Pseudomonadota bacterium; assembly: GCA_027621915.1. Classification (GTDB taxonomy): domain Bacteria; phylum Pseudomonadota; class Gammaproteobacteria; order Steroidobacterales; family Woeseiaceae; genus SZUA-117. The sequence continues at coordinate 13,393 of JAQCAD010000051.1, read as the reverse complement.
CACCGGGCTTGAGCCCGAGCTTGTCTAACTCCCCCGCGAGGTACTGCCTGGCAGCAACATCACCTCTTGATCCCGGACCACGACCCTCATACTTGTCGTCAGAAAGTTCTTTGACATAGTCGCGCATCAGATTGGCTGTTATTTGCAGAACGGCACTATTTGCATCGGCATTGACGACCGCTTCATTCGTAGCAGATGCCGCCTCGACTTCTGGCTGGCCGGGTAAATTGTCCTGACTGCAACCCAAAACGATCGCGAATGGTAAAGCGACCAGAAAAATTATCGTGTGCCTGTTAGTCATAAAGTACCCATTTCAATTTCAGAAAATTTCCGCAAGGAACAATTGCAGGTTTTGCCAGGATCGTCGATCCGCGTCAGCATCATATACGGTCCCGTGCACCGGATCGTCGGCCGCAGGATTGGAGAACGCATGAACGGTATTTCCATAAGCGTGAATCTGCCAGTTAGCCCCCATGATGGTCAGTTCTTCAGCGAGCGCGACAACCTGATCGGGCTTCACCATCGGATCATCCCAACCGTGCATGACCAGTACCCTGGCGGATATTTTGTTGCCTGCCGTATTTCCCGGTGGTCGGAACAGGCCGTGAAAACTCGCAACGCCAAGTACATCCGTGCCCGTTCGAGCAAGATCCAGAACGCACAAGCCACCGAAGCAGTATCCCATCGCCGCGACGCGAGCGAAATCCACCTCTTTTTGTTTACGGATCTGAACCAGTGCAAGCTTCATTCGACGCTGCAATGCTGCCCTGTCCTTCAGCAGTGGTTGCATCAGTGCATCATTTTCAGCGCGGCTGGCGCCCAGCACACCTTTACCATAGAGGTCCAGCGCAAAACCGACGTATCCCAGTTCAGCCAATTGCTCGGCTTTGCGCTCCTCCATCGGTCCCCGCCCGGACCAGGCATGTGAAATCAGCACGCCAGGCCGGGTACTGCTGCCTGTGTCCTCCCAGGCCATGTATGCCTCCAGGACAAGATCGGCATCCCGGTACTCTACGGTTCTTGTTTGAATCGCCATGACTGCTGCTCCCCATCCGGCATCACCGCCATGTTATCCAAATTCAACTTGCAATCCTGTTGTCGTGTTAATATAGTTAACCTGTCGGTTAACTATAGAGTGCCTTTGTGCAGTCAAGTCCACAACTCGATCAGGTCTTTTTTGCGCTGTCCGACAGCACCAGGCGGGGAATACTGGCTCGCCTCGCGGAGGGCAGCAGAACCATCGGTGAATTGGCGGCACCTTTCAAAATCAGCAAACCGGCCGTAACCAAACATATGAAAATCCTTGAGCGGGCGGGTTTGATAGACCGGAAGATCCAGGGGCGAATTCACCAGTGCTCGTTGTCGACAAGTGGTCTCAAAACGGCAGAAGACTGGATAAATTTCCACCGCAGCTTCTGGGAATCACGATTTGACGCCCTCGATAACCTGCTGACCGGACAAAAATCAGAAACGAAGGAGTAATAAAAATGGGCGGAACACGAAGCCTCAAATTAAAAAAGACATTTTCCGCATCACAGGAACGATTGTTCGCGATGTGGACATCGGCGGATCTGATGAAACAATGGTTCTGCCCTGGCTCGGACATGACCGTTCCGATAGCTGAAGTCGATGCAAGGGCGGGTGGAAGCTACCGTATTGTGATGCAAAGTAAAGACGGCGAAACGTACTCCCCCAGCGGCGTTTACGAAACGGTGCGGCCCTACGACAAACTCGTTTTTAGCTGGAAGTGGGCGGATTCGGAGGTCATCACCCGCGTGACGCTCGATCTCCGTGCAGTCAGCGATTCCGAAACCGAGCTTACATTGACGCATGAAGGGTTTCCCGATGTGGGAATGCGCGACAAACACAACGAAGGCTGGGACGGCTGTCTGGCACGACTCGCCGAAGCTGCCTGACTACCAGCCTGGAGAAACCCAATATGAAACTCTATTACCACCCCATTTCTACCTATTCGCAAAAAGTGCTGATCGCCTTGTACGAAAAGGGAATCGAATTCGAGCGGGAAATAATCCACCTTACGGACCCGCAAGGACGTGCCGATTATCTCGACGTCTACCCGATGGGCAAGATTCCATGCCTGATCGACGACGGGCATATGGTTCCGGAGTCCAGCATCATCATTGAATACATCGACGACATGGCAGACCCGAAATTAATCAAAGGCGATGCCGGGCTATCGCGTCGAATTCGTTTCAAGGACCGAATGTTCGATCTGTACCTGAATAACAATGTCGCGATCTTGCTGTTTCAGAGCCTCAAGCCGAAAAAGGACCAGGACCAGGAACTGATCGACAAGGCAAGATTCGAGATCGATATCATGTACAGTTTCATGGAACATGAATTCGGCAATCAGGATTACGCAAACGGACATGAATTCCTGATGGCGGATTGTGCTGCCGCACCGGCGCTTAATTATGCACAGATGATCGCCCCGTTCGACCAGCACAAGAATATATGCAAGTACTGGGAACGACTGACATCACGGTCGTCGGTTCAGCGCATTCAGGAAGAAGCTGCACCGGCCATTGCTGCCTTTATGGAGAAAAACGCAGCCTGAAATATTAGAAAATAGCCGGGTCGATTTCGACTCGGCCGTATTGGCGCGCTCGACGCCAGCAGTTATTTTGTGCCGGAAACGTAGTCTGAGGACTGTTTCTTGAATTCGTTTAGCCACTGCTCGGCCATTTTTGCCGCTTTCCTGACCTGCCCGCTACGCATTCCCTCGGCGGCAAGGTCCTTGTTGTCCCGGGCATCGACATTGCCAAGTTCACCAGCGATGTAAAACCACTTGTAGGCTTCTACAACATTTTCCTTCGTACCTTCGCCTGCAAAGTACATGGCGCCAAGATTGTTCTGTGCAGTAGCATTGCCCTGGTCGGCCGCCATCGAATACCACCTGATCGCTTCCCTGTCGTCAGCCGGTACGCCCTCGCCTGAATCGTACATCGCGCCAAGATTATTCTGCGCTTGCGCATCACCCTGTTTCGCCGCCTGTGTATACCACGCAATGGCAGCCACATCGTCTTCAGACACGCCCAATCCTTCATCGAACATAACTGCTACGGCGTACTGTGCATCCCGGAGCCCCTGATCGGCCGCCCGCCGATACCACAACATGGCCGTTCCCGGATCACTCGCAACGCCCTCGCCTTTTTCGTACATGATTCCGAGGTTTAACTGCGAATCCTTGTGCCCCTGTTCTGCCGCCGCCGTATACCACTTGATAGCCGTGAGATTGTCTTCAGCGACACCCTCGCCAATGTCATACATTATCGCCAGATTGAACTGTGCGTTCAAATGGCCTTGGTCGGCAGCCTTTTCGTACCATTTGATCGCGGCGACGTTGTCCTCGATCAATCCGTCACCCTCGTCGTACATCAGCGCGATGGCATATTGAGAATCGATGTCGTCCTGATCGGCGGCTTTCATATACCACTCCAGAGCCGTCTGATTATCTTCTGGCACGAATTGACCAACATCGTATATATGCGCCAGGTTGTGCTGTGCCGAAGCCAGCCCCTGGTCGGCGCTCAGCTGGTACCACCTGATCGCCTCCTGGTAATCTATTTCGACGCCCTCCCCGGTCGCGTACATGACAGCAAGGTTAAATTGCGCCTGCTCGTCAGCCTGTCGCGCCGCGGCCGTGTACCAGAAAACTGCTTTCTGATTATCTTCGGTTACGCCGTCACCGAAATCGTAGATCATGGCGACGTTAAACTGAGCAGCGACATCCCCTTCCTCGGCCGCAGGCAGATACCACTTGAGCGCTCTTTTCTTGTCGACTTCGACTCCCAGGCCCTCATCAAAAAGCAGCCCGACGTTATACATCGCGCTGATATCACCTGACTCAGCCAGCGGCAACCAGGAAGCCATCGCCGCCGCATATTCTTCGTTGTTGAATGCCTGGATCCCGTTTTGGAACTCGTCAGCCCTCGCCACGGAACACATGAGTGTGCCAATCCAGCAGGATTGCCACAGGATTTTGTGGAAATTAGTGCGAATCAAGTTGAACGGCCCAAAGGTGATGTGTCATCAAGATTACTGACCAACGCACGTGAAAACAATGGACCAGTCCACGAAATTTCTAAATCAGGCCATGACGGGTACTGCTATTAGTCAATGAAAAATATAGCCTTTTCTTCTAATTTGAAGATCTGTGCGATGCGCCCGACGGGCCCATCGCCTCCGGCGTAGACTGCGTCAGGACTACTTCAGGAGCCGAAACAATGACGACCACGCGTCCCTGCAAATTCTCAACACGCAACGCGCGTCGAAGCGTCCTTGCAACGCTCATGCTTGGGCTCGCATCAATGTCCGCAGCACAACCCCTGACCGAGTGGGTTGAGCAAAATTGTGAAAACTGTGTTTCGCGAATGGAAATTTCGACCGGTGCCTACATTCTTGAAAAGGGAGAGGAAGCGCTGGTCGGTCGGGCCTGGTTGACGCAACATGCTGAGAATTCGATCGACGTCCAGTATTTTATCTGGAGCACCGACAACATAGGGACGCTCGCCGCCGAACAGCTTCTGGTTGCGGCGGAACGAGGTGTATCCGTTCGCGTTCTCGTTGATGACTTGCTAATCGATGCGGAAGGCGCGACGTTGCTGCTCCTCGCAGCGCATCAAAACGTTCAGATCCGAATCTACAATCCGAACGTATCCGTAGGAAAATCGTTTTTCGGCCGGATTTGGAATGTATTTACGCAGTTTCGTGGAATTAACCAACGCATGCACGACAAGACTGCAATTTTTGATGGCGTAGCGGGCATTACCGGTGGTCGCAACATGGCCGACGAATACTTCGACTTTGACGAAAATTACAATTTCAGAGACCGGGATATTCTGCTGCTTGGACTGGCTGTATCAGACATGCAGGAAAACTTCGAAGAATTCTGGTCAAGTTCGTTAGCTGTGCCCGTGAGTCAACTACTCGAATCCGATCACCGGGCGATTACGGTAGAGGACGCAAGGTCAAAGGCTGAGGAATTACATGCTTATGCAAATGACCCGGTGAATTTCGAGCCGGAGATTCGACAGTCAATTAGCGAATTAGCTTACGCATTTCCCGAGTTACTTCGAAAAATGACCTGGCAGCCGGTTACATTTATTAGTGATTCCCCTGGAAAAAATGACGGTCAGGACGGCCTCGGCGGGGGCGGTCAGGCGACAGAAAGTTTGTTTGAGACCATCAGGAATGCGAAGCACTCAATTCTCATTCAATCGCCGTACCTGATCATGCCAAAAGGCGGGATCGAGTTACTTGCGGAGTTGAACGCACGTGGCGTACGTACTCGCGTTGTGACCAATTCACTCGCATCTACCGATAACATCGCGGCGTTCAGCGGTTACCACCGTCAGCGACCAAGATTGCTCGAAGCCGGAGTTGAATTGTTTGAATTCAAACCACACCCTGGAATTCAGAAAGAGTTGGTTGAACGATACCCACGGCTCGCGGCGAACGACCCTGTATTTGCTTTACATGCGAAAAGCATGGTTATCGATGATCGGCTGATATTCATCGGAACCTTCAACCTTGATCCGAGGTCCGCCAATCTCAATACTGAAGTTGGCGTCCTTATTGAGAGCGAGGAACTGGCCCGCCAGCTCACAGAAAGCATCGAAAGAGATATGCGACCCGAGAACAGCTGGCAAACGACGGCACAATATGCGCCGGACTTCGAGGTCGGGCGCAACAAGCGAATTCAGCTGGGTTTTATCAATCTGTTGCCGATAGAACCATTATTGTGATGTCTTATTAAATCTGGGCAACAATCCACTAACTCCCGCCCCCACTACGACCAGCGAAAACGAAATGACGTCGAGTCGCGGTATCGGTCCACCGCCAAATCCGTACATCGCTAACAACGCGATTCCCAGGCACAACATCATCGCACCGACTATCTGGCGGGTCGGCGAAGGCGGTGCCGATTCTCCATTGCGGGAACGGCTCTCGAGCGGCGACAAAAGCAACGCGACTGGCAGTAGCAGAATCAATAATATTCCGATCCAGATGATCCTGGACAGCCACCACGCCTGGGTGCCGGGATCCAGTCCAAGACCCATTCCCCCCGCGAGGTAAAGCAAACCTATTACAATAATCATGACCGTAATGTGCCAAAGGTATACCGTCATGATCATGCTGTTGATCAGCACGGTCGCGGTCCACAAGCGCAAACTGGACAATGCACGGCGCATCGGGCTTTCCAACGACAGTAGCAAGCCGAACTGAAAGATGCCCAGTGCTAACAACGTTATCTTGGGCGGAAGCGTATTGCTCAATCCCGGATCCGGTGAGCCGACCATCGCGAGCGGGTACGGGCCTTTGAAAATGAGCAGCCAAAGTGATGCAAGGCCAAGTCCGGCATAGGCCAGCAACTTGCGATGATCGTCGAATCGCCCGTCGCGCCAGGCAAAGCCAAGATGATGAACGGCCAGCCAGACCCAGAAATAGTTACTCCAACCCAGCCACTCTACTTTCGCAACGAAGAAAGCGATATCAACCAGTATGGCAACGGCGACGAAAGCCCAGAATGAAATAAAACCGAATCGTTTCCAGAATGCATAGGATAACGGTGCCAAAATCACGACCATGATGTAGATCGCAAGGAACCAGGTTGGTATCAACGAGGCCTGCGAAGCATATTGAATCGTCTGAAGACTGGCGCCGAAAATTCGCATGACCACTGCGATGGCGGCCCAGCTGACGATCAGCAACAGCAAGGGAGCGACCAATCGATTCAACCGCGCTGCCAGCCAGCCGCCATAAGCGATTCCCTTACGCCGGGCGCTTTCCAGCGAGACACCGTTGGAATAGCCACCAACGATGAAAAAGATCGGCATGACCTGGAAAATCCAGGTCAGCCATTGTGTCTGCGGCGCGCTCTTCAGCAGATGGCCGTGAATCAACTGTCCATCGGTGAAATAGGCCGTTGCGATCATCCAGTGCCCGGTAATGACAACAAGAATCGATACGGAGCGCAGAAAATCAACGTATCGATTTCGTTCTTCCGGTGTCTGTGCCGCTAACTTGCTCGCCTGGGACCAGATTCGCATGGGCCGAATTCTCTATTACCTATGAAGACGCCGAGTGTGCCACATTTATTAGCGGATCGATGCGACAACACTAAGCGAATTCGCGCCGGAATCAACCATCCTGGTGGCTGTCGGCGCGAATTGATGTCAGCCGCCGAGAAAGTCTCGTTTGCCTACGTCCAGACCATTGTGTCGCAAGATGTTGTATGCGGTAGTCATGTGAAAATAAAAATTCGGCAACACAAAATTCAGCAGGAAATCCTGGCCATTAAACTTGAGCGTGCCACTTCGCATATTCAGCTCAATATCCCTGGTTTCAGAACCCTCAAACTGCTCAGGCTTGAACGTGGCCATGTAATCAATGGCCTTCTTGATCCGTAGATGCACATCGGCAAATGTCTCTTCATAATCTGCCCACTTTGGAACTTCCGATCCGGTCAGGCGCGCTGCACAGCTCTTCGACATATCCGTCGTTACCTGAATCTGGAAAATAAAATTGAACATGTTGGGATATAGGCGTGACTGCAGCAGGACTGAAGGCTCAATCTTTTTCTCTTCCGCGTAGGATTCTGCCTTGCTTACGATGTTATCAAGGTTCGTCAGCATGCGGCTCATGGTGCCAATGCTTTGGTCGTATATGGAAATGCTCACAACGTGTACTCCAGGTACTGTAATTGACAGCACAGTGTACCTAAACTCAATTCAGGAAAGCAGTCTGCGTATGTCTGTGACTCGTGACCGATCCTGAAGCACCGCAATATCTTGTCGCCGTCGTCGAAGTTGACGCGACCGCCACTGCTCGGGCAAAGTCCAGTCAGGTTGGAAATTCATAGGAGAATCGAGATGGCCCGCACATTCCGTTTGTTGATAGCAGCAGTCTCGCTAATGGGCGCGTGTGGCCCGATATTGGCGGAGGAACCGGAAAAGGAAGTTCGCGACCTCGTGATTGCTTTCAATGAAGCTTACCTAAGAAACGAACTCAGCGAATACTTCAGTTACTACGCAGACGACGCCACGTTGTGGTTTAACTCCGGACGAGTGGCTCTGGATACCTATCGTCAGGACTGGCACAAACTCATCGAAGAAGGCGGCGGGATTGAGATGAACAATCTATCCGACATCAGGATTCAAATGAGCCCGGGCGGAGACGCTGCGATTGCCACTTACCTGCTCGAAGTGCAAACAAGATATCCGGACGGCAGTTTAAGCAAGGAGCAGTCTCAGGAATCAGACGTTTGGTTCAGGATCGGAGAAAGCTGGCGAGTTGCGCATGTTCACTACACGGTCCGATCAGGCGAGTAACTCACCACATCCCGTCGCGCCCAGGACCTAGTTGCAATGAAAATGCCCAGCGCGATGACAAAGAGCGGCAGAAAAGAAATGAATGGCCAATACGGTAAATACAACTCCGGAATGCGCGTAACTGCGTAGCCCGTCAGAAGATTTTCAACGGCAATTCTCCAGGTCGAGCCGAAACCGGCCGCGACCAGCCCGATGCCAATGATTACAATTCCAAAGACCGCCAATACGGGTTGCGTAGTATTTTGGGGCGCACTTTTTTCAGCGAATTGCCGTTTCTTCTTACTCCAACCTGCGGCCCGCGCGCCCCAGGCCAGGAAACCGCCCCAATAATAAACATAGTCGATGAACACCGGATCGGCATAGAAAAACAGGTTCCACCAGTAGACACTGAACGCATACGCCCAAACAAAATAGATACCGCTTCTGTGCAATAGTTTCCACGCCCTGGGTTTGACGAACTTGCGGCCAATTTTGAATGACGTGAAGGTCATGGCGATCAGGAAGAGGTAACCGATTACGCCTTCGATCGCGTCACGAAGTACGTAAACCTCACTAATGTAATAGTCGCTGTGAAGCGTCACCAGCCACACGATAAAAAACAACTGCCAGGCCATTGCGGCTGAAAAACTCAGTCCGATGAACTTCCGATTACGCATTAGCCAGTGGCTGAAAGGCCCGGGAAACAGGACCAGGATGGACGAAGCTGCAAAAGCAATATATAGCAAGGGGACCGCGCACCGTACGGACAGCTGAATCATCGAGGAAACGCCCGTGGCAGCGGATAGGTCGGCCCCAATCATGGCAACAACCATCGCGATCGATATCGGGCCGGCAATCAACCAGAACAGGCGCCACTCATTCAACATCCGATTTTTTAGTATCATTTCCGTCCCGACGCTTTGATTTCCAGTGCGAAACATAATGAAGCCATGTGGGTATTGATTTCAATTATTACTGGTCACATTGTGCGGTCGAATGAAACGACTGCAAACGCGAACTGCTCGATCTACCTACAAAAAACGGGTCTTTCGACCTGTTCGTATGTTGGCTGTGTCCGGGCGTCGAGATTGGTGATGCACTGGAAATAAAAGCGAAAATCGATAGTTAAGACCAACTGACGACAGTCCGGTACACTCCGAGGCTGTGTGAAAACTCGCAAGATGCGCACAACCGAGAATCACCCGGCAATCCAGCGCCATAAGGCGTGGGTCACATGTCGCGTGACGCTGGCCTACATACCGAACCATTTGTTCATGTTGCAAAATTGCGCAGCGCATTATTGGACTCAGGAGCTCGCTTTGGAGTTTTCACACAGCCTCGGCCATTAGCGGCCCTTTCAGAGCCACAAAAAACCCCGCACTGGGCCGCTTCGTCATGCTCGTCACCACCCGGGCTACCGTACAGGGACGGGCGGGTTTCGGCTTGCGCAGTGATACGCCGGTATTTCCGGGTGAAAGGGGGGAGATTCACGCGCCTGAACGACGAGGGGTCGGGCCGGCTCCGCCGGATGGCGGCCTCGATCTGGGCTCATCAGCCCGATTTCAGCTCGCGCCGACGGTTTCCGTCCTGACATAATGGCCCCTTATACGTACTATCCGCCCCGGGTTTAAGCCTTTAATTGAGGTGACCAGCGACCATCTTACCGCAAATTCGTTCGACCCCCGGAAAGGGGTCAGAGTGGGTGGGGTCGGACCAGAGTCATCGCGCACACTCAACCCACTGGGTAAAACTAATTTCGACTCAAAGATAATTGATAAGCGCACATATTGACCGCGCCGGCAAGGTTAAGTGATTCAATCACCCCTGAGCCGGCGATGGTGTAGGCAATAGCCTGTTTGAAGATGGCGTGATCTGCCGGCAGGCCGCACGCTTCATTGCCAAAAAAAATCTCAGAAAATCTGGGCACCCAAGGGATCGAGGTAAATTACTGTAACTTCGCAATTTCCTGGTCAATTTCATTGAGCAATTGGCTTAGATCGCTTTCACCAGGTTGGTAATGAATTCGCAAAAGCCCTGTCTGATTAGAAATTCTCGCACGGAGAAGAGCTGCGTATTCGGGGTTTTCTACCAGTCCTGAAAAGTCTATTGGGCGCATCACTCCCCAGAGAGGCGTAGGTATGTCCTTGTGGGTAGATTCACGATCAAAATCGTAGGCCTCAAAATAAAGCCGGTCAAAATCTCTTAACTGTTCATAGTCTCTTTTGATAGCTATTTCCACCAGGCGAATTCTGGGATAGACCTCGTCATACATGCTGATGATTTCCAAACGGAGTTGATCATTTGAAATAATCGCCAAATTGGTGTTTTTCAATTGTTCAATGGGGCCAACCCTCCCGGAGAAGGTGGTAAAGGCATGGGTGTAGGAAAAACATGCGTCTAATGAATCGTCATAAGGAAGTCTATCTTCAATAACTTTTAATATGATTTTGCTGGAGAGTATGCTGTATTCATGCAAGCTGATGTTTCCTTGCACTTCCTCCAAATCAGCAGAAAGAGATCTTTTAAATTCTTTCAGAATTTCAATTTCTCTTTTTTTAACGTTACGAACTTCACCCCACTGTTCAAGGTTGAATGCAATTAAAATTCCAACGATTACCACCACGACCTCAATTACATAAATGTACCATTGAGATTTTAAGTGGCCAGAAATTATTCTTAGCATTTCATGTTGTCTTGCTCCGGTTATCCGAAGGCTCTGTTAAGCGCAGTTTGATGGCATTGCGTCAGCCTACTCTTCTTTCCCCAGTCGGTGAATGGGGTCGGACCAGGGTAACTGATTGATTAGAATCAATCCCTACGCAATGATAGTTGATAACCGCACATATTGACCGCGCTGCCAAGAGCAGACACTTAAGGGGCCCATAAGGCCGGATCTTGCCACTGTCTCGGAACGGCTAAGCGCCCTGAGCAGGAAACTGACTTTTCACACAAGTATTGTGACTGCCACGCGCCGTGCCACTCAGCTGGTAACGGGAATGGTGCCTCGACACGAGTCTCTGGCGCAAACCCGAGGCGACCGTAGTACGCGGGATCGCCGAGCACGCACACCAGGTCCACATCTGCGTCCTTCAGCCGTTGCAAGACGCTTGAACGAGAGACCCAGGAAGACGCTACAATATCGAACACCAGCAGAACGATTTGCTGAATGTGTTGCGTTGACCGTTTGATGTCACAACCCATAGCGGTCGTTAACGAATCCGTTATTATTGGATGTTCTGGGTCACCGGGCTCGATTAATGCACGAAGTTCCCCTCGTCAATTGTTCACGTATGCGAACCGGAGTCATATTTTGACATTCCGGCCACTGACGCATCGTGCATTTGAATGGTTCGCGAGCACGTTGTCCGTGCCGCCGGTGATCGCCGGGATTGTTTGTTCGTTAGGCTTTGGTGGGATCGCATTGTGGATTACCGTCGTCATTGGCACGGTTGCCAACGTGACCGCCGGTATTGTGCCCAGTATCGCGGTGCGCGCACCCGTGACGCTCTACATGATGGTTGGTTATCTGCCAATGGCCGCCTATTATCTTTTTGTCTGGACAAGGAATCATCAGGCAACGATTGTCCGGTGTTTTGCGTTGCAAAGTTCGCCGATCGCCTTCCCACGATTGACGGCGAACTGGATCGGTGCGCTCGGTATCGTTGTCATGTATTTCTCGTTCTTACATGAATCGGAGGATCCCTTCCTTCTTCTTGCGCCCTGGCGATGGCCTGTCGGATTCGCATTTCCGCTCGTGGGGCTCGTCATAATGGGCTGGTTTAACTTTCGCTTCACCTATTTGCTAATCTGGACTTCGTTAGCCATATCGCGAACGGCACAGCAAATCGATTACTTTAATCTATTGGATACATCGCTCGTAAAACCCTACGCGCAGCAAGGCGTTCGAGCGAGTCTGCTGGCGGTCGTGAGTCTGTCTATCTCAGCAAATCTCTGGCTCGACCCAGGATCACCGGCAGCGGGAACCGCCACATCGGTAGTCATGCTTTCCGTCGCGGCGGCTATAGCGTTGTTTCTCCCAACTTGGGGAATTCATCAACGATTGAGGACATTGAAGAGGGATGAACTAAAACAGGTTCGGGTTGCAATAGAGTCAAGACGCAACCCAGCATCGCGATCGATTGATGATGCGCAGCACTTGCGAGCTGATCTGGCACTCGAACGTCGCCTTGACGAGGTCAGCGAGTGGCCTTTCGACGCCGGCAGTTACGGTCGAGTGGCCCTGTACATTATGCTAGGCCTTGGATCGTGGGTAGGCGCAGCGTTGGTTGAAAGACTTTTGGAATCGCTAAGTCCATAGCGCCTGCGGGACAAGGCTCTCGAGAAGATCAAAACGTCCGCTTCGGAGAAAAGCTGATATCAACGTCATTCTCAGCATCTTATGCAGACGCATATACCGGGCAAATTCCAGTATTAGTGCGAACTGGAAACTCGTAAACGCATAAGCCTATGATTCAGCTGACAAAAACGGCGCCCCGACCATGATGGGCTCAGATCGCTCCGAAGCGATCTTCGGGTCTTCGACCCACACTCACTGCGTGAGTGTGCCGCAAACGCTCCCGCGTTTGTCGAACGATGTTCTCATCAGTAGATCGAGTCGCCAAACAAAAACGGGTCGAAAGACCCGTTTATTTGTTGGCGCCCCGACCATGATTCGAACATGGGACCCCCAGATTAGGAATCTGGTGCTCTATCCGACTGAGCTACCGGGGCTTCGTTATTTATCAAATAGTTACGATTTTTCCTGTTGCTAAAATTCAAAACACGCAACAAACACGCAACACCTGAGAAAACATACTACCTGTGTGTGGCGAATTCCTATTTTGTCGCATAATTTCGTGTGAATTCCAAGTCTTGTCATGCCGGAACTGATTGTTACGATGGCGTCACAATGCGCGATCTAGCCATCCTATTCATTCACCTGCTGACCACCAGCGCGAAACTGATGCGCCCAGGCGGTGGCCTTGCCGTGGTGGCAGAATCTCTGCTCCTGAAACACCAACTAGTCGTCCTGAATCGGGGCCGTGAGCGTGCGCCAAATC
>JAQCAD010000097.1 GCA_027621915.1 Pseudomonadota bacterium | reverse complement strand
GGTCTGCTTGGTAACAAACCATTTCAACCTGATACGCCGCCTTTTTCAATTCAGCCAAACACTACTTTCGAGCATAGCTCCCCGCGCGGTCGTTCGTGTGTTTCGACAGAAAGTCATCACCGGAGTGAAAAATTTCGTAGTCCAGCCCTACTGAGCGCATCAGGAGCTCCATCGCGTGTCGAATCGCCTGATCGTCATCGACGATGAAAACAGTAGATTTAGTATCAGAATTCGTGCTCATGGTTTCCTTGTTAGCGTCAATGAATGACAGATGTATGTTTAACATGTCCGTCAAAAAACCTGTAGTCAAACCTTATATTCTTGTCAAATATCGCCATTATCCGACGATAGCCCGGATTCAGATTGCGATGGTGGCCGCGATCTACGTGTTTTCGATTAATCCAGGCGCTTCGAAAATCTCAGCACGGCGGCGGTCATTGCAACCAGCGTAAAAACGCCCAATGCAAGGAGTTCCTGGCGCAATTCAAACAATGACGCTCCTCTTAGCATGATGCCGCGGGTCAGGCGTATGAAATGAGTGTTTGGCAGTACTTCACCGATTATCTGGATGATTCGCGGCATTCCGTCAAACGGAAAAACAAACCCACTAATCAGTATTGAGGGCAACAAGAAAAATATGGTCATTTGAATCGCCTGAAACTGCGTCTTGACGACGGTTGATACAAATAGTCCCAGTGCGAGGTTCGCGGCAATAAATACCAACGCCGCAAGATACAGCTCCAACACGCTGCCATTGACCGGTACGGAAAAAAGCAGCCGACCGACGGCCATGATCAGCGCAAGTTGAATCAGGCCTATCAGGATATAAGGCACAACCTTGCCGATCATAAGCTGTGTTGTGCTTACCGGCGTGTTGATCAAGAGCTCAAGATTGCCGTGCTCCCGTTCCCTTACCACGGCAACAGCCGTGAACAGCATCATCGTCAAAGTCAGGATCATGCCGATCAGCCCCGGGATAACGAAAACCGCGGATCTTCGTTCCGGATTGAAGAACGGCCGTACCTCAAAAGTTGCCGCTCTGTCTTTTTCTGCCGGTACCGTGTCGAATTTCAGCGGTAAGTTACGGAGCTGATTTGCCACACCAAGAATCGTCGGATCGGCCCCATCCACGAAGAGCTGTGCCGCAGATCGACGAGAATCCAGAGAGCGTCGATCGAAGTCATGCGGAATGAAAATGCCAATGGAGATCGCCTCACGTCTCAGTAGATCTTCGATTTCTTCGGGCGAATCAACAGTGTACTTTATGTTGACCACCTGTGATTCCCGAAGGTCGGCAATCAGCTGGCGTGACAGGTGTGATCCTGATTGGTTGACGACTCCGGCGCTAAGATTTCTGACATCCGTGTTAATTGCATAACCGAACATCAGCATTTGCATGACCGGGATGCCGACGATCATCCCGAATGTCAGGCGGTCACGACGCAGTTGCAGCAGTTCCTTGCGCATGATGGCAAAAAGGCGCGTCATCGAATTCATGCCGCAGCCGCCAATCGTTTGCTCTGCTGCGTCACTGCAACAAAAACGTCTTCCAACGAAGCCGAAACGAGCTTCGAACACGACTTGATACCTGCTGAAGACAGCACCTGGTCGACAAGGGCCAGTGGTTCGGTCACGGTCTCCGGAATCAGTACTCTCAGTTTGATACCGAGCTGCGTAACGCTTCGTACGTCCGCGAGTTTCGACAGTTCGGCTTGTGCGGCGTAGGTCTGTTCCGTTTCAAGTTCGACGA
The DNA here is from genome assembly GCA_027621915.1 of Pseudomonadota bacterium. Classification (GTDB taxonomy): domain Bacteria; phylum Pseudomonadota; class Gammaproteobacteria; order Steroidobacterales; family Woeseiaceae; genus SZUA-117. Next base: position 1,536 of record JAQCAD010000097.1, on the reverse strand, counting down.
TTGACATTCCGGTCGACGCCTGTAGCTCGGCCGGCGAGCCGTCAGCCACTTTACGGCCATGATCAAGTATGGCGAGGCGGTGGCATCTTTCGGCTTCATCCATGTAGTGCGTTGATACCAGGATAGTTGTGCCAGTGTTTGCCAAAGCAAAGAGCTTTTCCCAGAAGTCGCGCCGGCTTTTCGGATCGACGGCGCTGGTTGGTTCGTCAAGCAGCAGCAGTTGAGGCTTGTTCAATACAGCACACGCAAGCGCGAGTCGCTGTTTCTGTCCACCGCTCAAGGTGCCGGCAAATTGTTTTCTTTGTGCCCCGAGATCGTAGCGATCGATCAGGTCTTCGATCCGGTTTCGCCGGTCAGCACGCGGATAGGTGTAAATGTCAGCAATGAATGAAAGGTTCTCCTGAACTGTCAAATCACTGTAGAGCGAGAATTTCTGAGTCATGTAACCGATCTGAGGCTTGAGCAGCTTTGCATCACCTGGCACCTCGTGTCCCAGGACTACTGCCGTGCCCGCGGTTGGCGTAAGCAATCCGCAAAGCATGCGGATCGCCGTTGTCTTTCCGGAACCATTCGGGCCGAGGAAACCGTAAACGAGAGATCTTGGAACGTTCAGGTCCAGCTGATCGACTGCGACCAGATCGCCAAAGCGCTTGGTCAGGCCGCTCGCCTGGATGGCGAATTCCGACGAGTCATTCATCGCGTGCGTCCACGAGTAGTTCAACCTCAACCGGGATGCCATCTGGCAGTCTTTTTCCGGCATCGAGAATATCGACTTTCGCCACAAAACTGAGACGGCCACGATCGCGCTCGGTCAGCGCGAAGTAGGGCGTAAAGGACGATTCACTGGCCACCCAGCGAACCCGGCCCGTCAACGATTCGGTCATACCATCAACGTAGATGCGCGCTGCGGTTCCCGATTCGACGTGCACACGGAGTGATTCCGGGACATAGACGCGTGCATATACCTGTTCGCCGGAAAGTAAAATCGCGATTGGCTGGCCAGGGGCAGGTCGTTCCCCGGGCTCGAATAACAGGGAATCGACCACGCCATCAACCGGCGCCGTTGTAGTATGTCGGTCGATATCGACTTGAATCGCCGCCACCTGTGCCTCAGCCTGCCGGACTGACTCCTCCGCCTGGCGCAGTTCCTCGATGGTTGTTCCGGTCAATAATTCATTCAGTTTTGCTTCAAGATTATCAAGATTGGCCTTCGCGCTGTCGCGGGCGACGATAGCTCTGTCACGAACATCCGGTGATGCGAGTTGGCGTGCAAATACTTCTTCGGCGCGGGAGAGGTCGGTTTGCCGAAATTCGAGTTCCTTCTGTGCGCCGCTTACGCTGGCTTGTGCTGCCAGTATCAATTCGCGCCGCGGACCGCGCACCAGTTCGTCATATCGCGCACGCTTCTGTTGCAAAGCAGCCTGCGCCTCATCCATGCGAGTAAGCACTCGCGCGGTGTCCTGTCGAAGGATGATTTGTCCTGCTGATACTGTCTCGCCTTCAATGACCGCGCGTTCGATGATCGGTTCAAAAGTC
>JAQCAD010000050.1 GCA_027621915.1 Pseudomonadota bacterium | reverse complement strand
ATCACGTGAATTTACAGCTGATGTGTAACGTCCATTTTTCAAAAAGCCCCTAAATCAGAGTCTCCCTAAGCAGGCAACCAGGTATTCGTCCATGAAAACATCACTGATTTGCGCATCGCACAGCCCACTGCTCTACTGTTTCGCAAAGGCACCCCGGGACTGGGAGGCGTTGCAGGCAGCTTACGAAAAACGTGAGGCCGCAGCGCAGGCGTTTGATGCCGATCTCGTCATCGCCTTTGGCGCCGATCACTTCAATGGGTTTTTCCTTAAGCTGATGCCCGCGTTTTGCGTTGGCTTGAAGGCAACTGCGGTCGGCGATATTGGCGGTTTCGAAGGCGCGCTCGATGTTCCTGCCGACCTGGCAGTTGATATCGTGAATCACCTCCGGAAAAACGATGTCGACCCGGCGGTGTCAACCGATATGACAATTGATCACGCGTTCTCGCAAACCATCAACAACATGCTGGGCGGACTTGCCGCGAAACCGGTTGTGCCTGTCTTCATTAATGCGATTGCCGAGCCCTTTGTCCCCTTTCGAAGGACACGTCTGATGGGAGAGGCAATTGGCAGGTATGCTGCCGGCCTCGATAAGCGCGTTCTTTTCCTGGCCTCCGGCGGAATGTCACACAACCCGCGACGCTATTACCCGGTACTTGGCGATGGCACACCGGAGGTAACCGCCTGGCAGTTGTCAGGTGGCGATGATCCGGGGTCGTTAAGCCCAAGTCAGTGGCTGGATTTGCTCGAAGTCATGCATCATGAAGGCGCCGAGATGATTGTGCGCGGCGAACGCACGGCAAAAGACATGAGATTGAACGAGGAAGCAGACCGACGTTTCCTCGAAGTTTTTTGCAACAACCGACTGGACGAATTCGACGACTGGGATCCTCATGCACTGGTTGCCGAGGCTGGCATTGGCTCAATGGAATTGCACACGTGGATCGCTGCCGCGGCTGCTCACAAGGCGGCAGGCGGTTCCGCACCGGTTACTGATTTTTATTCCGTCGCGCCTGAACTCGGTATTGCCGCCGGCATCGTCCACGGCGATTGACGGGGTTTCGGCACCGGTATCGACGTCGTGACTACGGGCTTCTGGTTAGGGTCTGCGGTTTCGCCTTTTTGATTCCGACGATCAGTATCAGCAAAAGGCACGACGTCGCGAAAGCGAAAGACGTGTAGGTGGAGCCGATGTCCCCGGCCAGCGCGCCGGCAACTACGCTGCCAACCGCCGGACCGCCCATGATGACCAGCGTCCACAAACTCATGACACGACCACGTAGCCGGTTTTCGACAAGAATCTGTACCTCGGTCTGCGAGCCAATCGAGACCAGGCTCGCAAACAGGCCCATCAGCAGCACGGCCAGGATGCCGGCTGGCAGGCTTTCAACTACGGCAAACAGGGCGATCGAAAGTCCGACACCGATCGAACCTGTTACGACCACTGTATGTAAGTGGGTTTGCGACCGCCTTGACGAAAATACGAGGCTTGCCAGGATAGCACCGACGCCTACGGCCGACATCAGCGCTGCCAGCACGCCGCTTCCGCCGTCAAAAATCAGAGCCGCAAAAGCCGGCATCAACTCCAGGATTCCGCGGCCGAAAAAATTACTGACACCGGACAGCAAAATGATCTGTCGAATCTGAACGTGGTCTCGTGTGTAGCGAAACCCTTCCATCAATTGTGCGAAATACGGCTTCTTTTCTGCCGCATCCGGCGGATGCTCATTGATGCGAATGATGAGCAACACGTAGATAACCGGCAAATAGGTTATTGCGTTGATCGCGTAGGCAGATGCCAATCCGTAAAGTGCGACGATCGCGCCGGCGATTCCCGGGCCGATGAATCTTGAAATGTTGAAGACCATCGACGCGGTAGCCACCGCACTCGGAAATTGCTCCTTCCTGACGAGATCCGGAATCAGTGCGAGCCGCACAGGGGAATACGCGCTGTTCGCAACACCGTGCATGAAAGCGAGGCCGATCAACCACTCGACTGACATATTGCCGGTGAACGTGAGCAGCGCAAGCGCACCTGCAATCAGCGCAAGAACAGAATGCATCACAATTGCAGCGATTCGGGTACTGAACTGGTCGACCAGAACGCCAAAGAAAGGCGTTAGCAGGACAAGCGGCATGAATTGTGCGGCAGCAACAAAACCGACCACAAGCGCTGATTCGCTAAGCTGCCATGCGTGCCAGCCGAGCGCCAGGCGTTGAATCCACACGCCCAGTACCGAAAAAATATTTCCGTACAGGTATTTTCGGTAATTACTGCTGGATAGGGCTGAATAGCTGGCGCCGCTCATTTGCCCAAGCTTATAAGGGTTTAGCTTTTGAGTCTGACTGGCGTTTCATCTACCGATACGCAAAGGTGCTTTTCCTGCCGGCGTACAACAACGGAACACTTATTTCGTCAGCCCCGCTTCATCCCGATGATGCGTCCAGCCGTTAGCGCCGCTTGTTAACCCGTACCGATGTAAGGAATCAATCGTCCGAGCAACAACACGCCAAACCATGTTCCCAGAGACACCCACGCGATAACTTTCGCTAGTGCCGGGGTATCGGCATGCGGCTCCCAGGTTTTCATTACCGGATTGATTTTCCACCAGAACCAAAGCGCGTTCAGGCCGGCAATAATGACGAGTAGCATCTTGAAGCGAAAACCGATATTCGCCGTGTACCTGGCAGGATCACCGAATACAAACAAGATGCCCGTAATCATATTGATCCCGAAACCAAGAAATACCCACGGCAGCAACTTGTGAGTCGCGACGATATTTATTTGCCTGAAGAGCCCCGCCATCCGCAAATCGATGACCAGCAGGGAGCCCAACAAAAATGACAGCCCCATGAAATGCAGAATCTCCATGCCTGGCCAGATCCATGCTGAGCCGATAACCCATTCGTGAATCGCTGTACCTTCGATAGTTGTTACAAAACCTTCCATTTATGCTCTCCCTGTCTCTAAAGGTACGCGGTCAGTCGACCAGCGATGATCGCACCCATCCACAGCATCAGCGAAAGCGCTGCGATCGCCCGTACCGACCCGGCCGCAGCCGCTCCAGAGCTATCCCAGGCCGACGCGTCATCACGCATCCGGTTCTGGATCAGGGCGGCACATACCGCCGCAAGGAAGATCATTGAGATCTTGAGCAGAAAAGGCGTACTACTCACAAAAGTTGTCGCTTGCGATGTAAACAGGAAACACCCTGAGATGGCGTTAATCGAAAAACCGGTCCATGCCAGTTTCTTCATGCCATCGATCGATGAATATGAAATACCGGAAAAGCGTCCCAGCAGTCGCAAGTCGCGCATTGCGAATACACCGACCACGATCGAGAGACCAACCGCGTGAAGCCCCAGCATGAATGGATATCCGTAAAGCGATTCCCCCACCCACAATGCGACTGAAGTACCTTCAAGCCATTCAAACACGATGCCCCCCTTTTTTCCTTTCGGTGTTCTTTAGTTCTTGGCCGCCCGTCCCGTATTTGCGGGCGTTGTCAGTCATTTTGAAGTCGTAACCGTAGCGCTCCCGGCATTGTAGCTCGCGGCGATGTCATTGTCGTATTGCTGATTCGCTCTGCGTATCTTCAGGTTCCTGATACGTATAAACACGAATAAAAGTCAGGTCGTGAGTGGCGCTATATAGAGTCCGGCCTGGTGACGGAATCGCCAGATCAGGATATTTGGCCTGGCGAAAGGACAATTTCATGAAACGCACATTCACCGGTCTCGTCGTCCTTGTATTTTTAAGTGGCTGTCAGGACGCGACTTCAGAAGTAGCCGAAAGCCCGGAGCCGACGATGACCGTTATGGAGCTCATGGTAACGGTCATGGCTCCCGCCACCGATACGCTATGGGGAATCGACGATCCTCAGACCGACGCCGACTGGCAGGTCTTTGTTGATGCAGCCAACGTCGTCATTTTGGCTGGCGAAACCATCAAGGCAGGAGGCACGGGCCCGAACGACAACAAATGGGCCAGCGACGCGGCCTGGGATGCCTTTGCCGACACCTTGATCGGTGCGGCTATCGACGCGCGCGAGGCCGCGAATAACAAGGACATCGAAGCGATGTACACCGCCGGCGAGGTGCTATACCCGCCTTGCGAGGAGTGCCACATTCAGTTCAATCCTGGCGTTCAATAAACACCTGCAGGGCCAGAGCCGGGCTCTGACCCCTTTCCTATTGCCATACCATAAACGCCGCGGAGCTGCCGGTTCCGGCCGGCGTTCGATACAGCGCATGGTAATCGACAATTTGACCCTTTAGATTGGAACCCTGCATTGCACCGCCTGCGGAAATCCAGGATTTGATCTCTGACGACCCTGCCTGGTAATAACCTTCGTGGTAGGTCAGCAGATGTTCGAAATCGTTTTTCGCCATCGCCTGCATGATGTCGCGGTCAAATTCCTCATCAACCACAGAGTGACTCAAGCCACCACTTGCAATGATGCAGATCCGAAGATCATCAGCCCATGCACGCACAGCCTCACCGATCGCCTGCCCTAACGCATAACACCTTGGTGCCTGCGGCTGGTTCGGCGAAAAAAACGTGTTGGTATCTATCGGCACGTGCGGCCGCACATATTCGCGGAATATCTGTTTGTAGATGAAGCCGTAAGAATGTGGCATGCCGCCCAGTTGCGAACGCGTCGGATCCGGGTGGAACTGACGGCTGGAGTACGCGACGTCGAAATTTTTCAGCGTGACAAAGTTCGCCAGGTATTTTGCAAGTTCAGGATGCCCCGGATACACGCTGGTATCCTTGTCCGGCAAGTGCCCGACGTCCGACAGCTCAATGCCCGGCGGCAGGCGGGTTTTCTGATCATCGGTGCGCGGCATGTTCTCGAATTCCTGGCAGCCCATGATGGTAAACGCCGGTTTAATATCGTCGAGGAACATTTCCGCCTGGTCGTTACCGAAAATAATGGTGGCGTCCGGTTTCGCTGCCGCGAATATTTCACTTAGTTGATCGACGGCCCGGTACGACTTCGCCAGGCGCTCGCGGCGAATTGACATTTCGGACTGCTCCAAAAAATTCAGGTGCCTGCGTTTGCCCTCAACGTCGGCGTACGTCATGCGTTCGCCGTGGTACCACATCGGCACGCCGTCCGCGATGTCCCGTTTCGCCCGGATGTCCCATTTGTCCGCCGGTGTGTGCAATTGCGGTGTATGCGCGCAACCGATGCCCAAGACTATTCTGGCCATTTCTCTGACTCTCTAAAATGTCGAAAACTGGTTCGGTACTGGCGTTCTTGATTTTGAGTCATTCGCTGCAACCAGGACGCCGCTGACCGTCTCAGCGAGCGTGATTATTCGAGCTAAAGCGTCGCAGCCATTTTATCGGCCATTCGAATTGATCCCAGTGCGCGCGATATTTCGATCGCCGTCTCTTTCAACGGCTGCAGATACCGGATTTCCTGGTTCACCGAACCCGGACGACGATTCATTACAATCGTCAGTGCCGCTTCAAGACGCTCGGCATGGTCAAAAATCGGTGCGGATACGACGGAGAAGCCGGCTTCATGGGGATCATCGTCAAACGCATAGAACTGCTGTTGAATTCTCGCAAATTCTGCGCGCTGCCGGACAGGATCGAGCGAAACCTCACGACCGGGCTCTCGTTCCGTTCGACGAGCCAGCACCCGCTCGCGCACGAACTCCTGCGAAAACGCGAGAAGCACCGATGCCGTCGGCGATGTGGGAATTGTCCAGCGAGTTCCACGCACGAGCTGCGGCGACAAGGCCTTGCCACTGCCTATCGTCGATACAACCAACGCATCTCCGCCCGCAGGGATCGCGAGCAGAATTGATTCCGAGATTTTGTTCCTCAGCACGACCATGTAGCGATAAGCAATGTTGGTTATCTCGTACTGATCCAGCGCCGCGTTTGACAATCGAAACAGGGTTGGCCCTAATCGATAGCCACTCTTGTCCGGCATCCTGGCAACCATACCAATGTCAGACAGCGTGCTTAGATGACGAGAGACCCGGGCTTTGGTCATCCCCAGGAACGCCGCGATGTCAGTTACGCGCTGCGGTCGACCACTGTCCGCGAGAAATTCCAGTAGCTTGGATGCCACCACTACGCTGTGCACGGTAGACGATTTGGCGGTCTTCTTATTATTCGAATCAGTCACGTGCCCTCCTTGTCGCATGCACCGGCCCGGATCGCTATTCATTCGCAAGTTGAATTCCGGCGGGCATTATATCGCAAGGCGCAACAAGTTATTGTCTAATTATTCGCCGCTGGCAGACTGGCCTTCGTACAGCACCGTAACCGAATCTGTTCAGGAGGCAGGCGTGAAACTTGGAACAATTCGAGTAAACGGCAGGGAGACCGTGATTGGACGGGTTGACGACTCGAATGCCGTCGCGCTGGAATCATCGACGATGGAGGACCTGATCGCTGGTGGAGACCACGCGCTTGACGATGCTCGAAAAGCGATCGATAAGGGCGCCACAGGCGTATCCGAACTCATTGATGTGACGACGGCGGACTGGATGGCGCCGAATCCGCGTGCATCCAAGATCATCGGCTGTGCAGCCAACAACAATAAACTCAACGAGGTCGCGTACCGGCCGATGAAGAGCCCGATGTTTTTCATGAAGGGACGTTCCGCGCTCACTGGCCACAACAAACCGATCAGGATTCTCAGCCGTCACGGCCGAACCATTCCGGAACCTGAACCGGTGATCATGTTCAAGAGCACGGCTAAAAACGTCGGCGAAGACGACATTCTCGACCATGTATTCGGCTATACACTGACCAACGACTGCACTGCGAGCGGCATCAAGTTTGGTGAAGATTCGATTGCCCTGAATCAGAAACCGGAGCTCATTTCCCCGCATCATATGGAGTGGCGTCATCGTTTCGAAGACGACAATTACATTTACTTCATCTATCACGCCCGTTCGAAAGCATCAGATACGTTTGCGGCGATGGGCCCATGGCTAACCACCGCTGACGAGATCGATAATCCAAACAACATGCGCATGAAGGGTTACATCGATGGCGATCTTTATGCGGATGATTCGACCGCAAACTATTTCTTTAGCGTTGAACGGGTTCTGTCTGAGGCGAGCACGTGGTTCACGATCGAACCGGGCGACTGTGTGCATTGCGGCACCGCCGTAAAGGGCAACGACAAGTTCCCGGAAGGAAATCTCGGCATCGACCTTCGCCTGTATTCCATCACCGATGTCGAAATAGACGGATTGGGACGTCTTAGCAATCCGATTATCGCGGATCCATTCTAGAAATAGGAATTCGAAAAGACGGATAAACGAATGCCGCTGGTTTACTATTGAACCGGCGGCTTTTTTTATGGAACGGGCAACATGACATTCAGATACTTGTGTTTCTTATTCATTACACCGGTAACCGTGCTGGCGCAGTCCAATGTCGACAGTGGCGTTTACACGCTTGAACAAGCCGCGGCTGGCCAGGTCATTTACACCCGGGACTGTTCGCTGTGTCACGGTGCTGCGCTCGAAGGGTCGGAGGGAGGCCCGGCGCTTGCAGGAAGTGCTTTTCGCGAAAGGTGGCAGGGTCTTTCACTCGCTGAGTTTTATGAACTGACCCGACGAACCATGCCTGTAACGAAACCAGCAGGACTTTCTGATATTGAGTACACAGACGTTATTGCATTTGTACTGAATCAGAACGCATATGCTGCCGGCACCACCGAACTCGCGTCAGATACCGAAGTGCTAGGCTCATTTGCCTTCGTTTCGCCCAGCGGTTCGAGTCCCATTCCACTTGATGCAGCTGCAGCGGCTGCGGGATTGACTGTCGAATGGCTGCACCACCGGGGTGATGCCGGCAGCACAAACTATTCTGAACTGGATCTCATCAATCGCGACAACGTAGGCAAACTTGAAGTGGCATGGCGCTGGCATTCGGATAATTTTGGTCCCGTGTCCTGGCCAAATCTCGAGACCACGCCATTGATGGCAAACGGCGTGTTGTACGCGACGGCCGGCTTACGTCGGGCCGTCGTTGCAATCGATGCGGTATCGGGTGAGACATTGTGGATGTATCGAATCGACGAGGGCAAACGTGGTGAGAACGCACCACGAAAAGGTCCGGGTCGCGGAGTTGCCTATCGGCGCGATGGCGATCAGGAAACGATTTTCGTCATTTCACCTGGCTATCACCTGATCGCATTGAACGCGAAAAACGGTCAACCGCTCGATTCATTCGGTAGTGGCGGCATCGTCGACCTCAAAGAGAATATTGATCAGGATATCGACCTTGAGACAGCGAGAATCGGATCCAGCTCGCCGCCGATCGTCGTTGGCGACGTCGTTATCGTTGGATCGGCGTTTCCGGCAGGCGGAGCACCACCAACCAAGGAAATGCCTGTCGGCAATGTAACGGGTTACGACGCAGTGACGGGCGAGCGCCTGTGGATTTTCCATACGATTCCCCAGCCGGGTGAACCCGGCCACGAAACCTGGCTGGGCGATTCATGGAAATTTACCGGCAACGTAGGCGTCTGGGCGCCAATGTCCGCCGATCCGGAACTCGGCTACGTCTATCTACCGACGGAAGCGCCGACGGGTGACTACTATGGCGGTCACCGCCCTGGCGACAATTTGTATTCGCAAAGTCTCGTTTGCCTCGATGCGAAGACCGGTAAACGCGTCTGGCATTTCCAGACCGTCCACCATGGAATCTGGGACTACGATCTGCCTGCGGCACCGGTGTTAATCGATATCAAGGTTGACGGCACGGAAATTCCAGCCGTCGCACAAATTACGAAACACGGATTGACCTTCGTATTTGACCGACGTAACGGTGAGCCGGTGTGGCCTATTGTGGAAACGCCGTTCCCGTCCAGCAGCGTCCCAAATGAGATTACCGCGCCAACCCAACCGATTCCGTCATTACCGGAACCCTTCATGCCAAATGGTGTTATCGACGATAGCCTCAATAACCTGACACCCGAAATACTCGCAGAGGCGCGAAGGATCGCATCAGAATACACGCTGGGCCCCGTTTACACGCCGGGCACGGTTTATACGGAATCGAACAAAGGCACGTTGATTTCTCCATCAGGTGGTGGTGGCGCGAACTGGCAAGGCGCTGTGGCGGACCCCGAGTCCGGCATCATGTACGTCTCGTCTGCGGCGACGCTTGGTGTCCTGGGAATGATCAGTGATTCCGACAGGTCCAACATGCAATACGTGCAGAGAGATGAGCAGATAGAGGGACCGTTCGGGCTGCCGCTCCTGCGACCACCCTGGGGACGAATCACGGCTATTGACCTGAATACCGGCAAGGTCCTGTGGACCATCGCCAACGGAGACACGCCAGAGTCGATTCGCAACCACGAAAAACTTGCCGGAGTCGAGCTGCCACGAACCGGACATCAGGAACGTGCCGGGTTACTCGTGACCAAATCGTTATTGTTCGCTGGAGAAGGCGCTGGTCTTTACGCAATGTGGGGTGGCGGCACGATGTTTCGCGCGCACGATAAAGAAACCGGAGAAACGCTTGCTGAAGTGGACCTCGGCGGTGTCAGGCAAAGCGGCATTCCCATGACGTACGCAATCAACGGCAAGCAGTACATCGTCGTAGCGGCTGGCGCACCGAATCATGCCGGCGAACTGGTCGCACTCACGGTCGCGGGCGAATAACGGGCTGTATGTAGTGCCGCAGAAGCAGTGGCGTTGGTAACTCCCGGCGCAAGGGGCGTCCACTACGTTCATTCTTAAAAGGAAGCGATGATGTCAATAAATGTTTTTGGCGCGGGCGTGGGACGCACAGGTACCTACTCTCTCAAGCTTGCAATCAATCGACTTGGACTCGGTCCCTGTCACCACATGGAAGCGGTACTTCACAACATGCCGCAACAGGTGCCGCTCTGGTCCGCGGTTTTGAGCGGGCGTCCCGACTGGCAGGCGGTATACAAAAACTTTCAAAGCGCAGTTGACTGGCCCACCGCCTGTTTTTTTCGCGAGTTGTTTGCGGCCTATCCGTCGGCCAAATTCATACTGACGCAGCGTAACCCGGAAAACTGGGCCGACAGTTTCGGCGCAACCATCTACAAATTACTCGCCGGGCGAGACCAGGGACCTCCCGAAATGCGCGCGTGGCTCGACATGGTTGCCGGCGTGATTGCGAGGACGGGATTTCCTGCCGGGCTCGACCGGGACGGCCTGATCAAGGGTTTCGTTGCGCACAACGACGCGGTGAAGTCGGCGTTACCGGCCAGCCAGCTCCTGATTTACGAAGTGAAAGAAGGTTGGGCGCCGCTATGCAAGTTCCTCGACGTGCCGATACCCGACGAAGAATTTCCAAGAACGAATGACCGCGCAGAATTCTGGGATCGTGTGACAGGCAAGATCTGAAGCGGGAAATCCGCGATAGTCCCGATGCAAACCGCGCGCCTGCTTGTTGCACCAAAAAAGGTGTCAGATTTATTTTATTCTGGCACCTTTATTGCGGGACGTGACGCCGCCTACCTGATATGCAGCCGATAAGCGATATATCCACCGACTGCCATCGGCACAGCGAAGATGAAATAGTTCGCAGACATACTGAGTCCTCCGGCGATCAGGTAGCCCGCCACCGCCGGGCCGACTACAGCGCCGAATCGACCAAGACCAATCGCCCAGCCGATTCCCGTGCTCCTTATTCTTGTCGGGTAGGCTTTTGCGGCCGCGCCATAAAGGCCTGTAAATCCGCCCTGCTGCAGAATTCCGATAAGCAGCGTAAGCGACAACAACAAGTTGAGTTCGTTAGGCGCCAGGGCAAATACGACCATGCCGACTGCAGAGGCTGTAGAGAGGTAAAAAATCAGATTAGTAAGCTTCCAACGGGTTGACATCCAGCCCATCAGGTAAATACCGATGACTCCGCCCAGGTTAAAAAGGAAGAACGCATCCCGACCGGCCGCCGCATCAAAACCGGAATCTTCCATCAGCTTTGGAATCCAGCTCATCAGAAAGTAAAGCGTGCTAAAGCAAAGCAGAAATGCCGTCCACAATGTCAGCGTCGTCTTGCGATTCTCCCTTGCAAGTAACAGGCGCATGCCGCTTAGAAGACCTGTCTTCACCAGCGTCTTGTCTTCAATCACCTCAGGCATTTCCGAAAGCGTATCCTTCTTCAACTTCCTCAGAATCCTGTTAATTCTTTCGAGCGCATCATCCGGCCTCCGCTCAAAGAGGTACTTGAGCGACTCCGGGATCATCAACCAGGCGACCAGTACCATAGCCAGCGTAATCAGCCCGCCAAACCAGAACATTCCGCGCCAGCCGTAGTCGGGCATGATGTAGCCGGCTATGACCGAAGTCATCATCGCACCCAGCGGATAACCAGACGTCACCGCGGCGACCGAAAACGCTTTGTATTTATCGGGACTATACTCGGCCGCCAACGCCGCCTGGCTCGCCAGCATGGCGCCCGCACCAAGGCCGCTGATAAAGCGCAGGATGACGAACTCAGGCAAAGTTGATGCGCTGGCAGTCAGAACAATCGACACACCGATCAGTATCATCGCCATGATGATCAATTTACGGCGTCCGATGATGTCTGACACGGGGGCAAGGAACATTGCACCACCCATCATGCCGGCCAGTGCAAAACTGAATATCCAGCCAAGCTTGTCAGGCGTTAGTTCCAGTTCACTGGATACTGAACTGGCGACAACTGCCATCGCCGTAATGTCGAAGCCATCGAGCATGTTGAAGAACATGCATAGCCCGACGACCAGGAGTTGCTGCGCAGTAACCGGCCCTCGATCGATTACATCATGCGAGAGGTTTTCACTCGTCGATGCGACTATTGTCATACCCGGTCTCCGGAGTTTTTATTTTTGTTTCGTGAGGTATTCAGCCAGTATGCTTACCGACTTCCCAGCCGTATTCTCCGCCAATCGTTTCCCTGGCGATGCTGGCTGGCAATTCTTCCAGCTCCGTCGCCATCGTATCATTCCATCGATTGAGAAATCCGAATAACGCGATTGATGCCACTATTTCAACTACTTCGGCCTCACTGAAATGTTTGTAGGCTTCGGAAAAATCGTCTTCCGTCGCCTGAGCGGGTGACAGAGCGCCTTTGTATGCAAGTCTCAGGGCCGACTTTTCTGACGCAGTAAAACAATCTGCGGTTTCAAACTCCCAAACCTTTTCGATCTTTTCCGCCGACGCGTCGTAAATTTTCGACAGGTTCGCCATGTGGGCCTGACAGTAACGACACCCTGCTGCCTGGCTCGCTAGCAGACTGACCAGCATTTTGAGCTCCGCCGAAACCGTTCCCTCATATAGCACCGCCTGGTTCAATTGCATGAAAGCGCGGACAATATTCGGCCGTCTCGCCATCGTTTGAATACTGTTTGGCGTAAAGCCTCGAGTGTCTTTGTAATGTACGAATCGCTCCTGAATATCCTCAGCGACATCGTCAAAAGCCAGCGGCTTCATGTGGGGCATGCGAAATTCTCCTGCCTGTCAGGCTGTGCGATCGAGGGAAAATCTTGCGACCGTGCAACCGACGGCAAATATAGGCAACTCCGCCGTATAGAACTGCAACTCCCCATCGCCGCCACTGGCGGCAGCAATTGCGATAAACGTACGGATCTCGAAACCGCCCTGCCCGGCGTCGCGATAGGTCTGAATATCGTCATAACTCAGCAGCGCATCCTTATCATTGCGCATCAATCGATCAAGGAACTCACGATCCCATTTTTCGTTGATCTTTCCCGAATCCGGTGTCGCCGGCCAATGTGAAATACCGCCCGTGCCAACCACCGCTATTTTCTCCGGCACCGAGTCACAGGCGCGGCGCAATGCCTTTCCGAATGCCCAGGCCCGGTGCAGCGGAGTCAGCGGCGGCCCCTGGCAGTTGATGTTGACCGGGATGATCGGCAAGTCATATTCCGGTGTCAGGAAGTGCAGCGGCACCATGATTCCGTGATCGAATTTCCATTCTTCCGCATAGGCGACATCGACAGTCTTCATGACCTCGCGTGTCAGGCGTGTGGCGAGATCCGCCGCTCCCGGCACTTTCGTTCTCGAAATTTTGAGCCAATCGGGATCCTCAATCGGCCCTTCGTACTGGCTGCCGATCCCTATGCAATAAGCCGGCATGTTGTTCATGAAGAAATTGGCAAAGTGTTCAGCCGCGATGACGATCAGCGCTTCCGCACCGGAGTCTTGAATCTCCCTTCGCTGTTTGTCCAGCGCCGCGTAGAATTCATCTCGTTTGGCCGTATTCTCGACCAGGTGAGCACGGCCCGTGATTCCCGGCGCGTGACTCAACACTCCGGCGTAAACGAGACTCACCGCTTTTTGCCTTCTACGGTAAAACTCTCACCGCCGCCGGTCATCGCATACACACCCGCGCGTACCGGTCCGTGTTTCGCGATTCCCTCGCGCATCAGCTCCAGGTATGCAAACCACTCGATTTCGAGAAACGCAGCATAGTGCATCAGGATCTGGCCGTTGACGCCCAGCACATAGAGCAGACCGATGTCGCCTTCGCGCAGTGCGTTGCTCTCTTCGTCTGACAAATCAAAATCGTCGAGCAATGTTTCGAGGTCATTTCGATACTTCTGCTGTGCTGTTTCGTCTCGATTCAGCTCGTAGAGAAATTTTTGCAGGTGATAGAGACTCATCCCTTACCCAACTGCGGTACTCGATGTGTTCCCATCGCAATACAGATGTTCTTCGTTTCCATATAGAACTCGAAACTATAGTCGCCGCCATCGCGGCCGATCCCGCTGGCCTTCATACCCCCGAATGGCGCTGGCAAGTGTCGATTGTTTTCCGAATTGACCCAGATCATTCCAGCGTCGATTGCCCGGGCCATACGGTGGCCGCGACCAATGTCATTGGTCCAGACGTAACCTGCCAGGCCGTAATCGATATCATTGGCGATACTGATCGCCTCTTGCTCGTCCTTAAATGTGATCGCGGTGAGAACCGGCCCGAAAATCTCCTGTTGCGCGATGCGCATGTCGTTTTTCGCACCAACAAATAAAGTAGGTTCGACGTAATTTCCCTTGCCGTCGATGGGTGCCGCCCGGCCGCCTGCCGCGATGGTTGCGCCGTCCTGCTTTGCAATATCGAAATAGCTGCAGACCTTCTTGAAATGCCGCTCGTGCACAAGAGGGCCCACCTCTGTTGCCGGATCCAGTGGATGACCCACCTTCAGATTCCTGACGCGCTCGGCAAGCTTCGCCGTGAACTCTTGCTGGATGGATTCCTGTACGAGCAGCCGGCTTGATGATGTGCAACGTTCGCCATTGAGGCTGTAAATCATAAACACAACCGCGTCGAGTGCGCGTTCAAGATCGGCGTCTTCGAAAACAATCACGGGATTTTTTCCACCGAGCTCGAAGTGAACCCGCTTCAGCGTATCTGCGCCCTGGCGCATGATGTGACTGCCCGTCGTGGTTTCGCCGACGAAGGCGATCGCCTTGATGGCGGGGTGTTCCGTAAGCGTCTTGCCGGCATCCTCTCCGAGTCCCTGCACGCAGTTCAGTACGCCATCGGGCAGGCCCGCCTCGTGTGCAATTTCAGAAAGCATCATCGCGGTATAAGGAGACCACTCGGCAGGTTTGTGCACGACCGTGCAACCCGCTGCCAGTGCCGGCGCGATTTTCCAGGTCGACAACATGAACGGCGTGTTCCACGGTGTGATCACACCGACAGGCCCAATCGGTTGGCGAAGCGTGTAATTGATGTGCTCTTCAGCAGGCAATGACTGGCCATCACAGGCGGTGGGTGCCATATCCCCGAAGAATCGGAAATTCGCTGCGCCCCGAATTGCTGCTTTGCTCATGAAACGGATCGCTTGCCCCGAGTCATAACTTTCGACAAGCGCAATATCGCGCGCCCTCGCAACGATACCGTCTGCCACTTTGTGCAACAGTTTCTTGCGATCCTTGCCGGGCATCGATTTCCATCCATCGAACGCGGCCTCTGCCGCCTTACAGGCCGCATCAATGTCGTCACCATTCCCGGCGGCAACATCGCCAATGATGCTGTTGTCGACAGGCGTCAGACTGTCGAACGTTTTTCCTGAGCGACCATAATCGGATTTTCCATTGATAAAATGTGGCAGCGTTTTGTTGCGAAACCGCTTCAACAACGCGTCCGCATCCTGGCAGTTTGATTCAAAGTCGTCGGACATTTTCATTCCCTCCGCCATGGCGGGTATTTGTAATCACGAATTTGCAGCGCGGGCCGCAATGTGTTCGCGCAGGTTATTTTTCTTCCAGGTCAGTTTCGGATCGATTTCTTGGATTTCAAACGAAATGGCGAGCGGCGACGTTGAAGACACGGGCTCAAGCAGTTCGCACAACGCGACAAATATAGTTTCGCCGAACGCCTTTCTCGCTTCCGTCGTGCGACCGTGACCGAGCTTCAGAATCAGATGTACGAATGCGTTATCCGGGTGCCGATCGGCAATCTGATAGTGCTCGCGCCTGGCAGCTCGGGTTCTGAGACCCCCGAGCGGCAATCCGTCGATCCCGGCCGCAACCTGGTGCAACCCGTCCACTAACGACTGAATATCGATCCTTGATTCAAGATTCGCCGAATATTCAATAATCTGGTGCGGCATTTCGGAGTGCACTCCCTCACGTTGAATTCATTTAACATGTTAAGTATACTTCCAGTCTCGCAAAGGTCAAGTCGCCCAATTATCAGCGATACGAGGTCAATTCAATGTCGAAGTTGGAAGCCGTCAAAGGCTCTATCCCCCCGATAGTCACGCCATTCTGTGATGGCGCGGTCGATTACAAAGCTTACGCAGGACTTGTGGATTTTCAGGTTTCCGAGGGGTCCCACGGAATCCTTGTCAACGGCACGACAGCAGAACCATCAACATTGACCATCGCCGAACGAAATCGTCTTGTCGATATCGCATTGGAAACGGTAAACGGCAGGGTACCGGTTGTTGCGGCCACCGGCTCTCAATCGCTGGCAGAAACGGAGCAACTCACCGCTCATGCAGCGAAAGCCGGCGCGGACGCGCTCCTGATCGTCACCCCTTACTACATACGGCCGCCGCAACGCGGACTGATCGAGTACTACCTGAAAGTTGCAAGCCAGCACGAGACTCCCTGGATGATCTATCACATTCCAGGTCGGACGGCGATCAACGTCACTCTGGATTCGATGAAGGAGCTTCGCGAAAAATCATCGACCTTTGTAGGCATGAAGCACGCCGTAAATGACCTTGGTTTTGTCACCGAGTGCCTGTCGGCTTTCGGCGATGACTTCAAGGTCTTTGTCGGCCTTGAAGAGTTGTCTTTCCCGATGATGACGATCGGCGCATGCGGCCTGATGAATGCCGTTGGTAACTTGCGTCCCGGCATACTCGCCGAAATGTGCCAGGCGGTTTGGGACAGCGATCTCAAAAAGGGTCGCGCGCTGCACCAGCGCTTGCTCGAAATCAATCAGGCCGTGTTTTACGACACCAACCCGATACCGATGAAATACATGATGAAGCGTCTGGGCCTGATGCCTGCCAACGAACATCGTTTGCCGATGGTGTCTGCGACGCCAGAACTGGAAAAGCGTCTCGATGGTGTCCTGGAAAGAGCTGGCCTGTTGCAGGGAGTTAATGCATGAGATTTTTGAGTTTCGAACATGATGGCATCGCAAGCTTCGGCGCCATCACTGACGCGGGCGTTGTTGACTTTGGCAGGCGGTACGCCGACTTGCGCGCCGCGATTCGCGCCGGAAAACTCGGTGAACTGGCGATCGAGGCATCGTCCGCAGATGCCAACTACGCCCTGGCTGACGTCACCTACCTCCCGACTATCCCGAACCCGGAAAAAATTATCTGTATCGGTGTCAACTACGCGAATCGTAACGCCGAATACAAAGACGACTCGGAGGCGCCAAAATACCCGAGCGTCTTTATGCGTACGAGGGAGTCGCTGACCGGCCACAACCAGTTGCTAATGGATCCACCGGAATCCGACCAGCTCGATTACGAGGGTGAAATTGTAATCGTGATTGGAAAGGAAGGCCGGCGGATACCTGAGAGCAAAGCGCACGAATATATTGCGGGCCTTACGATTATGAACGAAGGCACGCTGCGCGACTTTCTGCGCCATGCGAAATTCAACGTCACCCAAGGTAAGAATTTCGAACGGTCGGGATCGCTTGGCCCCTGGTTGGTAACACCCGATGAACTTGACCCGATGGGTGAACTGAAGGTCATGACGCGGGTTAACGGAGAAGAACGGCAAAACGATACGACCGCAAACCTGATGTTTCCATTTCGATATCTCTTGAGTTATTTGTCGACGTTCTATCGGCTGAAGCCCGGCGATGTGATCGCGACGGGTACGCCACTCGGCGCCGGTGCACGATTTGATCCACCGAAGTATCTTAAAGAAGGCGATGTTGTTGAGGTCGAAGTACCGGGTATCGGTGTGTTACGCAACTCCGTCGCGACCGAAGTGGTCTGACCGCGGTGAACGCCGGGAATAGAATGCGCGCAGCACCCATTCGCGACTTCGAACAGTCACTGCCAATGGAACTGCTCAAGGCGCGAGAGTCAGCGATGGCCCGATTTCGTCCTATGCTGAGGGATCACGGACTGACCGAACAACAATGGCGGGTGATCCGGGCGCTGGCTGCCTTCGATAAGATCGATGCCAGCGAGCTCGCGAGACGCAGTTTTCTGCTTGCCCCAAGCCTGACTCGCATTCTCCAGTACCTGGAAGGCGAAAATATCGTCACAAGATCATCCGACGCTAACGATCAGCGAAGAGCTGTGTTCGCGCTGACAGTGCGAGGACGAAAGGTATTTGAGCTGGTTGGTCCGGATTCAGAGGTGCTCTATGCGGAGATCGAGCAGGCATTTGGCAAGAAAAAGCTGGGCCTTCTTTACGATTTGTTGGCTGAGTTCAGTCACGTGCTGTCCACGACAAGCGAGGAAACGTCCGCCCGACCGGCAAACAGGGTCTCGCAGAAGAAGGCAGCGAATCGCTGACGTCCGCTAACGTCCAAGCAACTCGTCGA
The DNA here is from genome assembly GCA_027621915.1 of Pseudomonadota bacterium. Classification (GTDB taxonomy): domain Bacteria; phylum Pseudomonadota; class Gammaproteobacteria; order Steroidobacterales; family Woeseiaceae; genus SZUA-117. The sequence continues at coordinate 3,303 of JAQCAD010000050.1, read as the reverse complement.
CGCGGGCGATCATGTCGTCTTTGTTGTAAAGATCGTAGTAGACAGATGCCATGACATTTTGTGGCCCGAAAAAGAATCGCTCATAAAGCACCTGGCGATTACCAAACCCTGATACGGCTACGTCGTGGGCAAGTCGAAACAGGGCAATCCGATCGCTGCTGTCGAGGTTAACGGTCTGAAAGTATTGCGCTACGTTATCGGCGAGGTCATTGGAAAGGTCTGCCTCGCTCGGTGTCGCCATCAGCGAACTCGATCCAAGAAGCTGAACCAACTCGATCAGCCTTGGGTACATTTTCGGAAACAGGTTTCGCGACGTATCGAGCGGCCGGCGTAATGGAATGAAATTGCCGAACTGATCTTTGTGAGCCTGTGCCTCAGCCTGGAAACGAAACGCCCGTACGCTCTCCGCAATCCACATCGCTTCTGCGATCGAACCTTTGACATCCATATCCTTGTCTTTTCCGGTAGCCCTCGCCATGGCGCATAGCAGCCCAACAATGAATTCGGCCTTGGCCAGCTTGCCACAAACGACCTGGTGCATCATGTGAATGACCGCGTTGGTTTCCGCGAAAGCACGGTTGCACAGCAATGGTTCCCGGTACATGAAGACGCGCTCTCAGGGAACGAGAACATTATTGAAAATCACGACGGCATCCATTTCCTCGAAGCGCGAGGCCAGCGGCGCATCGAAATTCGATTTGCCATGGTCATAAGTGTCGCGGCATATCATGCGAATACCTCGTGTATTCGACGGAATCGCGAACGCGAATGCGAATGGAATATTTTCTTCGGACGCTTTCAGGAGAGTGGACGGAAATACTTCTATTTCGTCCGCGTGCGGCCCAAGCGTCGCCAGCAAGCGTGCGCCGTTAACGATGATGCCCGCATCCGTTTCCTTGACGATCTGCAGCGCAACTTTCTCGTCGTATTTGCCTTCTTTGGCCTGGGCGAAATTGTAAGTCGGATTCACCAGCGTGTGTGTCAGCACCTTGTCGTTTGTTTTGATGAACTCGTAATAGTTGCGCATGTTCTCGGCAAATTCAGGCTTCCCTTCTGCGAGAAATCTGGCGCCGGCTGCAAACGCCATAACCGAGGCATTCTTATAGTCCGGTGTCCTGCCGAACATTCCATTTGACCACGTTGCCCATTCGTAGAACGCGTCGCCGCGTTTGACGACGTCATCCTGTGACCTCGGGATCATGTAAGACATCGCGAATCGCGATCCGCCCTCCTCGTAGGTAATCAGGTCCTGCAATTCAGGGTCGAACTGCTTGTCCATAAACCCGGCGAGCGTTTTGGCACCTCGGTCGAGGCCGGGATGAGCTGTGACATCACCAACCTTTTCACCATGCATCCAGACATCACGATCGTCCCTCAGGCCCACTAGGTACTCCTTGCCGCTTCGAATACCGCGGCCGGACTGAAATCCAGGATTACTCATTCGTTTTCACCATTGCGTCTGTCGACTGTTATTGAAAGACTGCTATTCGTTCAATTTTTTTCTTCCATGGACGCCAATTGCTCCAACCCATCGATCAACTCGGTCCATTTTTTTTCGTCAATTGCGCCGCGAAGCTCGGCATAGGCCGCCTCGACTCGTGGCCTGACTTTTGCCTCGAGCTCGTGGCCTTTTTGGGTGGCCGATATCGAGACATTGCGGCGATCAGATTCGGAGCGGCGGCGGACGACCAGTCCGTTCTCGCTGAGTCGATCAACAATGCCGACAAGGCTCGGTGCCGGAATCAGCGTGGCGCTGGCCAGCTGGTTAAACGCGATGTCCTGATGTTCCCAAAGTACTCGCAATACCCTCCACTGCTGTTCAGTCAAGCCGAACTCATTGAATATTTTGCGAAACCTCGGCATAACTCTGTCCAGCGCCCGGTATAGCATCATCGGCAAAGACCGGCTGAACTCCTGCGTTGCCATGGCAGATCACTTTAGTTAACATGTGAATGATTAATATATTAACAATTCATCGGAGTTGTCAAGCGAATGAACGACGTGCAAGCACTCCGGCAATGCCTCGGAAAATTTGCCACTGGCGTGACGGTTGTTACGTGCGCTGATGCGAATGGCAATCCAAACGGCATTACAGCGAACAGTTTCAGTGCCGTGTCACTGGAACCGCCTTTAGTCCTCTGGAATATTGCGAAGGTATCCAACTCGCTTGATGCCTACCTGAGTGCAAAATACTTCGCGGTCAATGTCCTGACCGCCGATCAACGTAATCTGGCGGCGCATTTCGCGAAATCGGACCATACGCGTTTTGACAATGTCGAATACACAACGTCCGCAAATGGTGTCCCGCTGCTACCCGACACGCTTGCGACCTTCAACTGCCGAACACACGAGATCCACGACTGCGGCGACCACTACGTGATTATCGGCGAGGTCAACTCTTTCAAATCCGCCGAACGTGAACCGTTATTGTTCTTCGGCAGTGCCTATCGCGCCATCGCGAAATAACAGAGTCCAGGCCCGCAACCCTGGCTATCGGGATCAGGAAAGGCGAAGCTTTTATTTGCGTGACCGGGGTGACCCAATTGCGTCTTCACTGGCCTATCGCAATTCAGCAGCGATAGGGCAGAATACGCGTCTGCTTCTGCTTGTCCGGATACCTGATGTCAGTCAGTCTTTTTCACCGTCTCCTGATCGCGCCAATTCCCTACCTTCCAAAATCCGTCGTGTGGCAGCTGTCCCGACGTTATATTGCCGGTACGGATCTTGAGAGTGCGTACCATACAGTCAGTCAACTCAATATGGCCCGGTGCAGTGCGACGGTCGATGTGTTGGGTGAGGACAGTACACAAATTGAAGAGGTCGAAGTCGCGCGGGATCTGTATCTGTCGGCGCTAGAGGGAATTGCCGCCAATTCCCTCGATTGCAATATCTCCATCAAACTGTCCGATATGGGCCTCAGGTTCGATCCGGAAATCTGTTTTGGCACGATGCATACGATCATCGCGAAAGCCAGTGAACGGAATGTTTTCGTCCGGATCGACATGGAGGATTCTTCCGCGACGGACATCACGCTCGATCTTTACCGGAGGCTTCGAGTCCGCCATGAAAACGTCGGTACTGTCATTCAGTCCTGTATGCGAAGGAGCGCGGCGGACGTCGGGCAATTACTCCAGACGGGGCCGACGCACATCCGGCTCTGCAAGGGTATCTACCTGGAGCCTGAGTCCATCGCATTTACCAGGGCGGACGACATTCGACAGTCTGTATGACGTCAGCGCCTATGGGACAGAATTAGTTCTGGTTTAAGAGAGTGTTTTTGTTCATCCTAAAACTGAGGAGTTG
>JAQCAD010000012.1 GCA_027621915.1 Pseudomonadota bacterium | reverse complement strand
TGTTGTTCCGCCGCTTTTCGATACTGCGATTAGATGAATTACCCGGTCTGAGCTGGATTGTTTTGGCCAGGACCCTCGCCAGATGCCCGAGAATCGCGTTCGCCTCGATGCTTCGAATCGTCGCTGGCGTGGCGATTCTTGGAGCGTCGATAGCAACGGCTGGGTGCGCTGGCGACCAGCAAATCCAGACGCTCCAACCAGGCGTGCTCAAAGTCGCGGTGACATCGGGCGCCCCAACCAACGCGTACGATCCGCAGCTCTGGATCAGACGATACGTCGAGCAGTTCGCCGACGAGCACGAGTTGGCGATCTCCTGGGTGGTCGTTCCTTTCAATGAATCGTGGCTGCTCGCCAGCCGTGATGAAGTCGACCTGGTCGCAACGAATGTCGCGAGCTTTCTGGACCGCGCGCAGTCAGGAGCGACGTTTTCCGCACCGTTCCTCTACGAGCGACGGGCACTTCGCATTCACCCCGAAGATCAGGGGCGTTACGAGCACATCAACGACTTCGTCGGTCAGACCGTCGGCGTTGTGTCAGGAATGGCAGCTGAACGTGACGTCAGTCAACGTGCGCCGGATGCCGTCATCGTAAGAACGACCGGGACATTTGCTCAACTCTATGAGGAGTTCGACGCGGGAAAACTCGACGCCATCGCCGAGGCCGAATACTACACGCTCGATGGACAGGTTATTCCGTCACACGGCGGCGAGGTAATACTGATCGACCACCATGACCTGACGCCAGGACAACGCGAAGAGTCGGTCTTCGTCGTCCGCGACGAGAGCCACAACCTGCTTTCCGCGGTTAACGCCTTTATCGCTCGCACCAGGTTCCCACTCTGAATTCCGGGCACGGTTTACGCTGGTGATGAGCTGTCAGATTTGTGAATGCTTGACGGCTTTCTTGAGTACGGGCCAAAAATAAATCTGACACCTTTTCCACTGCCCGCCCAAGTCAGTCTTTGCCCCAACGCCATCGCAAAGGTCTTTCGCCCTTGAATGCGACAACGATAATCAGCAACACAGTAACGATCGTGAAATACGGCAGCCTGAACTGCGGCGTCCTTATGGTGTACAGACCTGCGAATATCAATCCCAGGTATACAACCAGCACCAGCCACCCTTGCCATCTTGCCGGCAAACCCCAACCCCAGCCATAGTATTTCGCGTGAAACCAAAAATCCGGCTTTTCTTCCGTCATCAGTGCTCCTTGGCAAAAATCAGCGCGGCAGCTTGTAACTGACATTGCCCTGGTTCACCGCAATGTAGTTTCGCTTTTGTAATTCACTAACCAGCGCAGCCAGGTCTTTCTTATCGAGCTTCTTCGTAAACAAAGTGTTGATCGTGTTTTCGAGCGTTTTCACTTTGCGCGGCCGTGACTGCCCCCTTGCCGCCAGGTTCCTGACAATCGCGGCGACCTTTTCGTCATCGCTCGTGGAATCCTTGATTCGAAGCACCGGGATCTCGGCCAGGTCGCTTTCCCTTCTTATCTCAATGCCTTTCTCTTTGAGATGTTTGATCAGCGGATCAAAGCCTTTGTCCTTGCTGATGATATGAAAGATCCCTTTCGGGTCTTTTTCTGCCAGCACGCCGATGTAATACGCGACATGAAAATCCAGCGCGTTCTGGCCATTGCCGGCAATTTTCACGTATTTCGCGTTACTGCCGAGCAGTTGCATTGACGCCGCGAGATCAAATGACACCTTTGTCTGATTCGCGCCGACGAACACAAAGACGTTGAACGGATGCTTGGCAAGAATCTCAAGATTCTTGGGCTGAACATTCTCGAAATCGATAAGCACGTATTGCGTTGACACGACTGGCTCCTTGAGCGTGCGGAAAGTCTGAACCACAGGATAGTGATAATAACCGCCATCGTTTAAGCGCACACTTATCCCGGCTGGATTCGCGATGATGCTCGGTCTGTTCTGTTTAAAAACAAACAGCTAGGAATTACACTTAATTTTACTACTGAAGTCGAAAAATCGGCATCGAAGTACGGATCGGCCGAAAAACTGCAGCTAGTGCGCCTCTGACGAAATGGCCGGAATAGATTTCAGGTAGGCTGCGATTGCGGCGCGGTCCTCTGCCGGCAGTCTTGCCATGTTCTCCTGAACCTCCACCATCGACCCGCCGAAAGAATCGAAGTCTGGATCGAAACCGGTCTCAAGTGCATACGCGATGTCCGATTCGCTCCAGCCACCAATACCCTCTGCATGCGGAGTGATATTCGGAATGCGACCAGCGCTCGATGCGTCATTGCCTTCCCCGAACTCCAGTGATTCGGCCCCCGCGAGTAGTCGCTCAGTGATCTCACCACCGAATTGATCCCTCGCGGTATGGCAGGCGCCGCAATGGCCGGGACCCCGCACGAGGTAGCGCCCGCGTTCTATCTGCTCACTTGCCTCATTTGTTCGATCCGACCTGGAGCGGGCCAGATATCGCCACTTCCACAATCCGATGCCGCGGCGAAGCGAGTACGGAAATTGAAGCGAGTGCCCCGCCACTTCGTTCGATGAGGGCGGCAGCGTGTTCAGATACGCTTTGAGATCGAGCAGGTCGTCGATCTCAATGTTTTGATAATTGGGGTACGGGAACGCCGGATAATAGTGCCGTTTGTCAGGCGAGACTCCTTTCACCATCGCATTGACGAAATCGAGCATTGACCAACCGCCGATACCGAAATTCGGATCGGGCGAAATGTTCGGCGAACGAAAAACACCAAATGGCGTGTTGAGTGATCTGCCGCCACTCAAAATCAAGAGATCGCTATCTTCCGCATCGGCCGCTGCATGGCAGGACGCGCAACCGCCCGCCCAGAACAGCAATTCGCCATTGGCAAAATTCGCGCTGTGCTCCGGAAGCGGTTCGCGGGAAGATCGTGCCATCGTGAGCACGAAGAACGCGCACGCCAGGACGCCGGCCACGACAAGTCCGGCGACCAGCATGCGTTTCAAATGCTTAAGACCTGCGATCTTACTTATGCTCAGTCGTTCTCGGCCCGGAACGGTTCGTGGCAGCCCTTGCAGCCGTCGGCAACGCCACCCATATTGCTGCGTAACGCGTCCAGTCCATTGCCGGCCCCAGCAGCCATCGCTTCCAGTGCTTCCGTCAGTGCCGCACCCTTTTCACCTATTTTAGGATAGGTCGACCAGATTTCCGGCTTCGCCCACGTCACGCCGGCATACCCCTCCGCACCCATATCCGACCCGGCAGGCCACATCGCCCCATTGCTCATTTTGGAAGCAGCCAGCAGATTGTTGGCGGCAGCAGATGCCTGTTCTGCACTGTAAGGTGCATCACCTTTCGCCATGGCACCGAGCAAACCCAGGTTGAACCGGTATACGTGCATGAACGACTGCCTGGCTTCGATCTGGTTTGCGAATGCCAATTCGTCAGCGGCAAACGAGACATAGGTCGTCGCGCCGAGGGCGACTGTGGCCAAAGTAACAAATACTGCTTTCTTCTGAATGCGTGTTGTTGGTTGTTCTTGATTGCGTGCGATGCCTTTACAATCTGACCGCGCAAGGCCTGATTATTACATTGCACGGCGATGATGTCAGGGATTAGTGAAACATTGACCTTGATCGCTGCAAAGTGAATGTCGCCAATCTCGCAAAACATGCCGATAACACCTGGCAGTTCAATGCCACCAACCGGTTGCCGTTGCACATGTGGCAGCACTTGCCCGGCGTGGCGTTGAGGCCCTGCATTCCCAGCTTGATGTGATGTACGCGAAAAAACCGTACACGACCATCTCACGTGCCGTGCATATTCACCCGACCGTGTCGGAACTGATACCGACGGTGCTGCAGGCACTGCGACCCCTTGCATAGAGCAATGCGCATTCGGTTAGCAAAAAAAACCCCGCACCAGGCGGGGTTTTCTTTTGCCATGAAGCTGATCTTAATTGCCGAAATAGAAGCGGCCACTCAGCGTGTAAGAAGAGGTATCGTCGCTCCAGCTGCCACCCAGGCCAACAGAGAACGCATCACTCAGGTCATAAAGACCACCGACTGAAAATCCGGTGTCATCGCCACTGTCGCTTAGGTCGACGTACCGGCCGTTGGGCATTTGACGATAAATGTGCAGGCGTGTGCCAGATGTGTCTATTTAACCGTGCGTGAAGAACCGTACAATCTCGACCATCGCTTCGGTATCAAAGCGGCAGTAGCGTAACAGCTGCCCTTCAAGCTTAGCCTTGCGCACCAGGTCGGTTTCAGGATCAATCGCCTCGATGAAACCATCCGACGCTGCCATGCCCTCGTTGATGCCGGAAATCTCCGCGTAATTCATGTGTGGTGCAATGCACGGCGACACGGCCTTGATCGACCACGAGCCCAGCATCTTCGGGTGGTAGTAATTGTCTTTGACGACCGGATGCAGATCGAACAAGCGATCGACGATCTTGTTCAGCGGTTCCGTCAGATCCGGGAACAACTCGATCAGGCGCTTGACTACGCCCTCTTCATAGTTCGTGTACATCAGCACCGGTCCTTCGTTGCCAAGGCATTCGATCAGGCACTCGGCGAGTGCACGCATTGGTGGCTGGCCCGACAAGTCGAGAAACTCCTCGTGACGCAGGCTTCCGGGCGAACCATCTCCCGTTCCGTCATCGATATGACAGGACCATTGCACCGGCACCGCGGCATATGGCCGAGTGCCAGCCCAAAATGGTACCGCCGGCGAGATGGTTTCGAAGTCGAGGTAATAACGTGGGTAATCAAGCGCACCCAGGATTCGCCGCGCACCATCCAGTACTTCCGGCATTCCCTCGCTCGTGACGCGATGAATGCGCAGCTGTGTTTCTGCCGTTATCGAATCGGCGTCGACATCGCGTATATCGCGATAGCCAAGTGCAACATAGTCGCCGAGCTTCGCCTTGCTGCCGCCCAGGCCTGCGATTGGGTATTCCGTGTCATTTGGCCAGCAATACGATTGAAACTGGCAGTCATAGGGCTTGCTGCACTGCGAACCGACCCTGACGATTGGCATCGGACCCGTGATCGCGGTTCGCGCCTTAGCAAGCAATTCGATGACGCCAGGCTCCATGGCTCTCACCTGTTCCGTCAGGTTTTCCACGGCCAGCAGGCCTTCGTAGTTCCCGTCACCCGTGTACACGAACTGGTTGTTGACGTGCGCAAGCGAAATGGACTCGATCGTAAGTCCAACATTTCGCATTACCCAGTCCTGGATCGCACAGTCGAGCACGTGATAATCCTTAACTGATGTCGACGCCTTGACCTCGATCGCCCGCCAGCCATTTTCGACCGGTATCAGCACGTCCACCCGGACCAATACGCCTTCGTATTGAAACGTTGCTTCGAAAATCGGAAAGCCGGCACCGCGTTCGATGAGCGCTTTCGTCTCTTTGATCATTAATCTCATCTTGCGATTGAACGGAATCTCAACGGATGCTTCCGTGCCGTAAAGTTTTTGTGCAATCGCACCCACCTCGTGGCCGGTCGCAAACAACGATTGCACCGCTGGTGTTACGACGCCGAGTTCAGGGCGGAATTTCTCCAGGTGCAGTTTCTTCGGACACTGCCAGGCGGAAATCAAACGTGATTTCGAGAGGTAGGGTTTTCGTTCTGCCATGGCGCGATAGTACACCGGGTGGAAATCTGGTCGGTCAGACTCCGACGATGATTAGGTTCGCCTGCGGCGGCCCCGGCGTTGCCAGATCGCAAGCAGCAAAGAACCATCGATGTGCATAAACCGATTTCGGAATAGAAATCCTATTTCGGTGCTTTCCAGCTCGGCGCAAATTCGAGCGGTTCTGCCACTTTGGTCGCAACGACCTTGTCTCCACGCCCGGCGCTGCCGTTGAGTGAAACTGGTTTTGCAATTGAGAATTTTTCCTGCACTTGGGTGATTTCTATTTCTCCCAGGTCAGTTATGCTGCCGCCGAGCGAAATACCGGTATCCGGATCAATGAGTTCCTCGCCCATACGTTTCACACGCATTCGATCCCCCGTTTCAACTACGCCCAGCCCGAGATTCACGTAAATCTCTGACGAATCAGCTTTGACGATTGAACCTTCGGGCGGCTTGGCGCCAATTTGGGCGATCAATTCAAATACGCCCTGATTGATACCCGCGATAACTGCCTGCCCCACTGGCGTCTTGGAGTAACTGCTCATAAAACCGCCCAGCGCAAGATCACTTCCAAACCCAATGCCGCCAAATCCCAGGTTGCTCTCGTTAATAATTGCCTCGATTTGTTTTGTAAACGTGATCTCACTGGTTTCAGCGTCGATGAGCCGGAAATTAAGTCCTACCCGTCCAGTACTTTTGCCGGCCTTGATGCCACCCAGGAGCGGAACTTTACTGCGTAACAAACCACCGACTGCACCATCCGTGCCGGAGGTATTCGCTTCATAGTCGGTGACGACGACCTGCACCAGGTATTGGGCACCGAGTACATTGCCGGTCTGTGCGCCGGACGGTGTGGCTATCCGGCCGGAGGTAGCCAAATCCTGCTCGCCCAGAACGCTGGAAAGTTCCGTTCTCTCAACCAATCGGAATCGATTCGTACGCGCCAGCGCATCAATTACGATCGCTTCAATTCCATTGACGGGAACGCCGACGGCTGCAGATGAGTAGTCGACATCTCCCATCGAACTCGAGATCGTGAAAGTACTCGATGCACTTGTGTTATCGACTTTCAGGACGCCGAGCCGAGACTTCGGGCCCGCGTAATCCCCCCATTCAATATTCAACAGGTGTTTTGTCTCAACGTCCTCAATACGTTCAGGCAGCGGGACCCGATCTTTCTTGCCAACCGAATAGTCGACAAAATCCGCCCAGCATGCGTTCGTTACAAAAAGTAACGCAATTGATGCGGCCGTTGCGGCCCCTGTCCTGTCTTTCATACTGTTGACTCCTGTTCTATGAGCTGGTTTCGTAAGCAAAAACAGATATTTGCAGCGATAACCTAGCATTTCCTCGAAGATTGCGAACACGCTTCTGGCTGACGTTATCACAATTTCGGGGGGGCTTGCCGCTATCGTTGTGATCGAGAATGCACTTGCCAACGAGGTCATCGTGAACGATTTCGATGAAGGCTGCGCCTGCATCAGGCGCGTTGCGAAAAACCAGGATCTGCTGGTCGGCAACCGTCCGTTCGATTTGCAGGACTAGGTTCGGTACTCCGGTTCCTCGCGGTCGAGGATCTCGCGAATCTCGCTCAGGTGGTCAACCGAGAGCGGCTCGATGAAATCCTGCCACTGCAGAGCGGTCATTTCAGCAACCTCGTGGCTAGCCACACGTAACGGTTTTCCTGTGGCCAGTGCCGTGACGTAATTGCGGCAGGCCAGTTCGAAGTAGTACAGGTGCCCGAATGCAATTGCGGGCGATGGGCCGACCGCGATGACGCCATGATTTCCCATCAGCAGGATCGGGTGCGCACCAATGGCCAATGAAAGACGCTCCGCCTCTTCACCGAGGCCCATGCCGCCGAACTCCTCGTCGATGGCATAACGGTTGTAAAAGCGCATTGTGTTCTGATCGATCGGCGGCATCCTGCTGTCCGCAAGACTTGCGAGCGCCGTCGCACAATGCGGATGCAGGTGTAAAACACAGCGCGCATGCGGCGCATTGCGGTGAATCGCCGAATGAATCGCCCATGCAGTCGGGTCCGGCGCATTCTCGCCACGCGCATTCGCGGCGTCCGTCGCATCAAGCAACAACAGGTCGCTTGCTCGCATATTGCCGAAATAGCGGCCGTTCGGGTTGATCAGGAATTGTGTTGACGCCTCGTCGATCGCTAGGCTGAAATGGTTGGCTACACTCTCGTGCATGCCGAGTCGCGCCGTCCAGCGAAACACGGCAGCAAGATCAACCCGGAGCTCTGCGACCCTGTCGTCGGGTCGTGTGTCGACATGCCTGACCATTCAGTTGCTACTCCCGCTATTCGATGCCATCGAGATCCATGTTCTCGCTCAACTCCACGCGATCGAATCAAGTGACAGTGACCGATTATACCCAGTTGACGTCACTGTCCCTCGAATTGAAATGCGGACAAGATGGGTCCTATCGCCTAGACTCAGGCGACCAAAACCTCGGGGTGAAGAAATGAAAAGAATCTGCTTTGTCGTACTGTTTCTGTCGCTCTGCTCAATCGGCTTAGGTCGGGAAAATCCCGTACCAGGACAGGGGTTTATCGATGTCCCTGGCGGCCCGGTCTGGTACAAAGTCGTCGGCAACGGACCCGGCATCCCGGTGCTGGCATTGCATGGTGGCCCGGGCGGCACTTCGTGCGGCTTCGCCTTGCTGGAACCGCTGGGTGATCAGCGGCCGATCGTCCGCTATGACCAGCTTGGCACCGGCCGCTCGGGTCGGCCCGATGATTTGTCTCTGTGGACTGTTGAGCATTTTGTCGAGGAATTGCATGTGCTTCGGCAGGAACTGGGTCTCGTTCAAATGCACCTGCTTGGACATTCCTGGGGTGGTTCTCTGGCGGCCGCCTACGTTCTCGAGAAAGGAACCGACGGCATCGCGTCCGTCATTCTTTCTTCGCCGCTCCTGAGTACGTCGTTGTGGGTTGACGACGCCAATATTCAGCGCAGCCAGTTGCCAGAAGAGGTTCAGCGAACCCTTACCGAACATGAAAAGGCAGGCACTACGGATTCCGACGAGTATGTGGCAGCGTCAGAGGTTTACTACGAGCGTCATATGTACGCTGGCAAACGTCCCGAACCCGCGGCCGAATGCAAAGGCGCGCCATGGAGCCAGTTTGTTTACGAATACATGTGGGGTCCGCAGGAATTTTACGCGACCGGCACGCTGATCGATTTCGACGTGACCGATCGACTGCATGAAATCGACGTGCCGGTCCTGTTCATGACAGGGCAATTCGATGAAGCCAGGCCGGAAACCGTGGCCGGTTTTCAAAAACTCATCCCAGGCTCGCAATTCACGGTGATCATGGATGCGGGACACTCAACGCTTTCCAAAAAACCGGACGAATACAGGATGGTTCTCGAAAATTTTCTGGATTCGGTTGAAAGTATGCAGTGAGGTCAGTTCACTTTCCTGTCTCGCCCTTCCCAGAACGGTGCCCGCAATTCCCGCTTCAGGATTTTTCCCGGGCCTGACTTGGGCAACGCATCGGCAGACAACGTGATTGCCTTGGGAATTTTGTAGCCCGCAATGTGCTTGCGGCAAAATTCGATTAACTCGGCCGGCGTTACTTCTGCGCGCGGTACGACAACTGCGTGTACTGCCTCGCCCCACGCCTCGTCCGGCACACCGAACACTGCCGCCTCAAGCACCGCCGGGTGTTTGTAGAGCGCTTCCTCTACTTCCGAGCAATAAACATTTTCGCCGCCGCTGACGATCATGTCCTTGGCGCGATCGACGAGAAAAACGAATCCTTCTTCGTCGACGTATCCCATGTCACCGGACCGGTACCAGCCGTCCCGCAAAACTTCTGCAGTTTGCTCAGGCTTTCGCCAGTAGCCTTTCATGATGTTGGGACCGCGAGCAGCGAGTTCGCCAACCTCTCCGGTGGGCAGATCATTACCGTCCTGATCAATGATCTTTACCTGCACACCGATCAATGATTGCCCGCAGGAACGGCTGCGATCGACGTCCAGCAGTTTCTGTTCATCACGCAGGCCGGTGACCAGCGGCGAAGCCTCGGTCATACCGTAAACATGTACGAACTCCGCCGTCGGAAACGCCTCGGCCGCGCGCCGAACGACTTCCGTCGCAATTGGCGAGCCGCCGTGAGCCACCATCCGGAGCGTGCTCGTGTCGCGAGGTTTCGCGTGCTGCGTTTCGGAAATTGCCGCGACCATCGTGGGCACGCCGAGCGTATGCGTCACCTGGTATTTTTCGATGAGATCCAGCGCAACCGCCGGATCAAAAACCTTGAGCGGAATCTGACAACTGCCGGACCATATTCCACCGAGTACGCCGTTCGAGCCCGCCGCGTGAAAAAGCGGTGCCATGATCAGGAACACGCTTTCAGGAGATGGCGGCGCGACAGTCATGAAGTGCAGCGTATTTGCGATCAGGTTTCGGTGGGTCAGCATCACGCCTTTCGATGCACCTGTCGTGCCACCCGTATAAAAAAGGCCGGCCAAAGACTCTTCGGTAACGCCGACACCGAGCTCGGCTTCTTCGGCGTTGTCCAGTAGTGAGTCGTACTCATCAGGAATCATCACGATCGACTCGACGATGTCGCCTAGGGAGACTCTGATTTAGGGGCTTTTTGAAAAATGGACGTTACACATCAGCTGTAAATTCACGTGATTCGAGTGTGTTCGTGGATTTCGTCAACGATTGTGTTTCGATTTTGCCCGTTTCGCGAATTTCACCGGCACGTATCCTACGCGAACTCATAAGTGTCCCCGATCAGCAGATTGGTGAAGCCCAAAAGCAAGGCCATTCGCTGTGTATTTTTGTGCAGCCCCCGGTAGCGCACCTTGGCGTAGTGAAACACCCGTTTTACGTAACGAAACGGGTGTTCCCCTTTGGCACGAACGCTGGCTTTGTTGCGCTCTTCCCGTGCAGCGCGGGATCGCGGTTTGAGTTTGGCGCGCTTGCCAGGGCGCATGGCAATGTGCCACTCGACCTCACGATCCTCATGCTCAGGACGCTTCTCGATGCCCTGATAGCCGGCATCACCACGCACACGCTGTTCTTGACCGTGTAGCAAATCGGCCGCCCGGGTGATGTCGCTGACGTTCGCTGCCGTCGTCACCAGGCTGTGAGTCAGGCCCAGTTCTTCATCCACGCCAATGTGCAACTTCATCCCAAAGTGCCACTCATTGCCCTTCTTAGCCTGGTGCATCTCCGGATCCCGCTCGCGACTCTGGTTCTTGGTCGATGACGGCGCCGAAATGATGCTGGCATCCACGATGGTCCCTTCCTTCAGCATCAATCCTTGCTCCGCCAGATGCTGATTGATGCCCGCAAACAGCTTCATACCCAGATTATGCGTTTCCAGCAGATGCCGGAACTTCAGAATCGTTGACTCGTCAGGAATCGGGCCGGTGATCTTCAAGCCAACAAATCGGCGCACAGAATCAATCTCGTAGAGCATATCCTCCATGGCCGGATCGCTGAGGTTATAAAACAGCTGAACGCAATGAATACGCAGCATGACTGTTAGCGGGTACGGATGGCGGCCTCGGCCGGCCTTGGGATAATGACGCCGGATCTTTTTCTCCAGCTGCGGCCATGGTATGAGGGCATCCATCCTTTCCAGAAACCTTTCCCGGCGGGTCTTGCGCTTCTTATGCTGATATTCAAGATCCGAGAACGTTATCTGATCCATGCGCTTGCACCGTGCTGAGAAGATGCGTGATTATCCCATGTATTGAAACTTAATCAGAGTCTTCCTAGGCGGAGACCGCTTTCTCGAGAAGATCCGTATCGCCGATGTTTTTGACGCCCCGACAGCGGGCTTTAGCCCTGTACATCGCCGCATCGGCCGCTCGCAGCAGGCCCGTGAGTGTATTGGCATGCTCGGGATAGAGCGCGAGACCAATGCTCGCGGCGCAGTGCAATTCTTTGTCGTCGATCCGGTATGGCTTCTCCAGAGACGCCGTCAGCCGGGTAGCCAGTTTTTCAGCTACATCCGGCCGGCAGTCCGGAACCAGGGCGACAAATTCGTCGCCACCGGGACGACCGATAATATCGCAGGAGCGAAGGCTTTTTTGTAAGCGCTGTGCCGCAACCGTCAGCAACTGATCACCGATTTCGTGACCATACTGGTCGTTGATCTGTTTGAAATCATTGAGGTCGATGAAAAGCAGCGCGCCAGTCGCGTCATCGGCGCTTTCCCGAAGACGTCGTGCAGCGTCCCTTTCAAAACCGCGCCGGTTCAGGACGCCGGTCAAAGGGTCAGATCTCGCGATCGACTCCATCCGCTCTTCCTTCGCCTTACCGTCGGTGACATCCACAAAGGTCATTGCGACGTCCTCGCCGACCGGCTCACCGATTATCCGAAACCATTTCGCTGCGCTGCCATCGTCGACCCTGACTTCGGTGTCGATAACCTTGCCGTTCGCAGCCGCTTCCATAAACCGCTCGACCAGCGCCCCTGCCTCTGTCGGCTGCATGCCGGTTGTCGATAACTTCAACAACTCCGCGACCGTGCAGTCGATCATTGCAGTCGTATCTGAATTCAGGTATCGGCCGGCAGCAGCATTTGCGAATATGCATCGCAGCTGCGGTTTCGATTCAGGCGCGTCACCCGTGATCCAACGCAGCCGAATAATTCCGTTTACAGAATGATCGATGAGCGTACGCAACAGCTTCTCGCTATTGCGCACCTCACGTTGCGCTTTCTCCACATCACTCACGTCGCGGAACATCAGGACACTTGCGTTGCGCGATGCGATGCCACTGTTTGTGATCGGTGTAACCTGCACGTGCAGGAATCGCCCGGAATTGGTCAGCATCTTTTGCGGCTCACCGGTGCTAATGGCAGCGTGAACTTCCGGGGCATCTCCGCCGAATACCGACTGCAGCGATTCACGTAACGCATCTCTTTCATTCATATTCAAGAGAATTTCCGCGCCATGATTGAGACCGATGATGCGTTCCTGATCATCCACCACGATCACCGGGTCCTGCATTTTCTGAAACACCGTCTCGTAGGCCAGCGGCGAATACTCGATAACTCGCTCGGAGATAACCATCCACGCGTAAATCGGCAGCATCAGGGCCAATATAATCGGCAACGTCGAAATAGTATTCGGGCCAATACCCAGGTCATAGGCGACGATGCCCAGCACCGGGATCAGTGTCGACCCGGCAAGCAGAATAAGCCCGCGCCTCTGGGAACGCGCAACGGCCGGGCTGTGCATTATCAAAGTGAAAATGCTGGTGCCTGCCAGTGCGTAACCGTACGGGACATGAATGAAGTTGAACCACGGACCAAACTGGCGCGGCCGGGTCAGAAAAGCCCCTTCGTCATTTGTAGCCGGCAGATACCACATGAACTCATGCCAGTAATTCGTTGCTGCGACGATAATCGACAAAACCGGAATGATTAGCAGCGCGATAGTTGTTCTCGTCGATGTCGTTCGGCCCGTAATTTCGCGAAAACAAAGAAGGAGCGTAACCGGCACAATCGACGTGCCCAGGAAATGGCCCACCCGACCAACTGAGAATGCCGCATAGGTTGTGGCCATCATTTCGACAGCGCCCCCAAAAACCCAGAGGCTGATTACCATGAAAGTTACCGCGAGAGGCTGCGTACCAATTTCTCGTTTCGCGCTTAACATCCTCAGGCCAAGCAGAGCGTAGCAAGCGGCGCTAAAGCCAAGCAGTAATGAGGCGATAACCAACAGATTCATCGGAGTGCTTGATTCGTGATCCTGGCTCGGGAATATGTGCAATGGTAACGGCCACAAGGCGTTGAATCAGGAACTGCTCACAGGTTTTCTGCTGTAGTTTTGCCGTCAATGGTCGATTTCTAACAATTTTGCGCCGCTGGTCGTCCTAAGTGAACGGATGTCTCATATAAGTATGTGAATTCGTTAGGATTCGGGTGATTCGTGACACAGTCGACTCCACGAAGACCGGATCCGGGCGCAAGATGACCCACAGTGACAGAATTCATCATCAGTCGGACGAAGCGATGGGTGAAAACAAGACCAATACAATTCTGGTGCCGCGGCCCCGCAAGGTGCGTACGGACGGTACGGGTCGCTCTGTGTGGATGGATCCGGTGGAGAGTGCGGAACTGGAACTCGTATCCACGCAAATGCTGAAACAGATACTTTCATCGCGAGATTCATCAGATCGAATAGCGATCAAGCATGCTTCTGACACGGCGACTGACGGCGTCCTCGCCAGGGACCCGAACAACGGGCAGTACGAAATCATTGGCGACGACGATCTGCAGGCGATTCTTGACGCCAATCAGGGACTGCCGAAACTGACGCGCCCCGCGGATGCTACCTACAAGCCACTCCGGGATTATGCGGACGAAACTGAACTGTCATTGGTGAGTACGAAGGCGCTGCGAAAAATCCTGATTGACGATTTTGAAGAGCCGAAAGAGTCGGCGAAGTCAAAAAAATCGTCTGTCGGCTTTAACCCCTACGACAGTAATTAGCCGCTTCCTGCGATTTCCTCGGACGCACAGACCTGCCGAAAAATCTGGATCGCGTTTTCCCTCGGAATCGTCATCATCTCTGCAAGAAACTTCTCGGCGCAAAATTCGTCAGCCATCGTCTTTTCAAGATACGGATCACCCGGTTCCCGAAATGAAATTCGCCAGTGCAAAATAGCAATCGATGCACACAGGCGTGCTTTGACGAGGTCAAACACCATGTCAATTTCCTGCTGCGTCAATGGCGTTACACTGTGATAGCCCGCCAGGAATTCTGCGATAAGCGCCAACGGGTTACCGTCCCTGGGTCTGGCATATGAAGTACCGATAGCAACATCCGCAATTAACGGCGCCGTGAGCATGTCGCCGAAATCAATCACTCCGACCACGACATCAGGATCCCTGGCGTCCGTCAAAACATTGTCCGGATTGAAATCACTATGAATGACTTGCCTGCGAACCTCCGCAAAATAAGGCAGTGCGAATGTCTCAAAATCGTCCAGGGTCTGCCCCACGTTCCGCCGCACGGAGTCCGTCGGAATGTGATTCATAAGGTCTCGCAGGCTGAGCGCCTGTTGCAGATCCCAAAGGAGCGTCTGATTACTGCTGGAATGTTCAAAATCACGCAGCGCCTTGCCAAGGTGCGCGAGATAAATCGCCATGTTTCTGCATAGTCGTGCCGAGGGCTGCCGCTCTGCGATCGGCAATCCTTCAACATAGCTAACGACGCGCGCGACGTGTTGACCATCTGGCGCATCGAGTACTGTGTGTGAATTGCCGTCGAGCGTCGTCAATATTTCAGGTGTACTAATTGGCGATCTATGCGAAGCAACATAGTCTGCAATATGGATTAACGCCTGGATCTGAAAATCGGTGACCTCTTTCGGCTCCGCCACATTGGCAATTTTCAGGACGAACTGCCGCCCGTCAGTCGTTAACATATGAAAATTCTGATCTCGCTCACTGACGAGCGAACGAACGCTGACTTCCAGACCGTATCGCTCCCTCGCGGTCGCGACGGCTACCTCGTCGCTGAACGTTGGCGTCGATTGTGAAATAGCTTCGAATGGATCACCTATCGCTGTCATTCCGGCCGCCGGCTCGCTGTTTGGGATCGCGAAGTATGGGTGTGCATACCACCACCTGCAAGATCCCGAGAGGGTACTGGCGATTGGTTGCAGTCGAAACGTCGACGCAAAATGGCCGATAACACGCTATCCGTATACAATCGCTGGTGTTAGAACGTCAGGCCGTAGAACTTATCCACATAACCTGAAGGCTTGCCATTGATCTCGGGTAGCACGCGCGATTCTCCGGTCGCGTTCAATACGGTGCCTGGTCCAAGAAACGTAAAACACAAAGGGACTGATAGTCATGCCACTTGATATTACTTTTACGCTGAGCGATCACGACCTCGAGCATTTCCAGGCGATCGTGAACAAGGCGAAGTCCGCCATGGATATTCCGCACGACGAAGAGGCGATTCAATTAGCGACCAAACAACTGATCAGAGATGCCAGAACCAGTGATTTGCCGGAGTTTATAAGCGAGCGGATCGAAAAACTGGAAGTCGTTACAAACATGATTTCAGACGTGGAGTGGCAATTATCCGAAACTGACCGGAACCGGGTACTGGGCGCATTGGTTTATTTCTGCAATCCGGAAGATTTAATACCCGACCATATTCCAGGCCTGGGGTTTCTCGATGACGCCATCTATGTTGAGCTGATCATCCGGGAGCTGAATTACGAGATCGAATCTTACCAGGAGTTCTACCAGTTTCGAGTTGCCGAAGAAGCCCGGCGAAGGGAGAAGGGACTTGACCCACACGTCGAACGTGAAGAGTGGCTGGCCGACAAGCGGGCGGCGCTGCACTCCCGTATGCGTAAACGCCGCACCGGAAGGTCTGATAATCGTCGCTGGCGTCTCAATTTCTAGTTTTGTCTGATAATCGTCAGGCCGCCAAACGTTCTCGAAATTTTGTCAGCTGATCGAGGCGGCTTCGCCGCCATCCGGTGTGCACTACAAACACGCAATACAGCATCAATCGCTTGCCAGAAATGACGATTGGTTCCGATTCTGACTGAACATAATCGGTCAAAATCGCAAGCGATGAACCGTCTGTTGAAAATCGCCCGGTCGGTGACGCCCGGGACAGGTGTGCAATTCTGCGAGGAAGCGTACGGGAGCGAAGGCATCCGACAATTCCTGCGGGATGTGCTTGCTATGGCAAACGCCACCGTCGGGGGAAATCGCTACATCATCACGGGAATACGGTTCGACGGCGAGAACCTGCGGGAGGTCAGTTCGGTCGATCTCGAAGACTTTTCTGGCACGCCATTCTATTCGGCGCTTGTTGCGGAGTTCATCGAGCCACCCATCCCTATCAGTTATAGAGCGGTTATTATCGAGGGTCAGCGCGTCGGTGTGTACGAGATCGGCGACTGTCAGGACAAGCCCTACATGATGCGGGTCGACTACTCCGAGCAACTTCGACGCGGAGATGCCTATATGCGAGTCGACAGTAGCGTGCACAAAATCGGCCGTCGCATACTTTTTAGCATGTTCGATAAAAGACCAACAAATGTTGTGCTCAGCCACGATATCGAAGTCGGATTCTCTGGCGAAGTCATTCAGAAAAAACTCCGGCTGCCAACGGTCGATATGACGACGTTACCTTCGGCAATTGAGCATGCCAAACTCCACCAGCTTGTCGACGCGCGTGAAAAATCCAAAGATTCCGGCTCGACAACCACGATGGCGCGCATGGTTCACATGCGACTTTTCGGTTCCGACGATCCGTATGAAGATCGAAGCCCGACCAGGCTTATTGCGGAGATGGAGCAAACCCGACAGAAGCACGAATCGGATGACTATCACTTTCTGTTTAAAGAAAATTCTCAATTACTGCAACTGGTTGTCTACAACCAGGGCGACGAGCCAGTTCAAAATGCCGCGCTCATGCTGCTTTTACCGAATCACGAGGCATTCTACGTGGCGACGGGCCTGACTTCCCCTGACAACTCAGTTGAATTCGCCGAATATCCAGCCGTATCTGTCAGCGCCAAAAAAATAACGGTTTCAAGTATTCTGGGTGACCTGCCGATTGGTTCACAAACGAATGCGTTCGAATTGCCGTTGCGCTTTTGCGCGGGCACCGAACTGAATGAAAAGCAAATGACAATCCGGTACAAGTTATTCGGCAGTAACCTCGGACAACCTGTTGAGGGTGAGCTTTCGTTGATTTTTTACAGTGACCAGCGACATCAGGAAACCATCTCATCCGAGATCGATTCTAAAGATCTACCACAGTCCACTTTTCTGTAACTGGCGGCTCATAGCGCTCGAATTTTGCGAGCAACTCCGCGGGCGTGCTGGCGACGAGCAACATTTGCCGGTGTTCTGTCCGCAGAAGTCCCTCGCTGGTTGCGTGATCAAGATACGCAAGCAAATGATCAAAATAGCCAGCGATATTCAGAAAGCCACAGGGCTTGTCGTGGAACTGCAATTGCCCCCACGTCAGAACTTCAATAATTTCCTCAAGCGTGCCGTAGCCGCCAGGCAGCGCAACGAAGCCATCAGACAACACCGCCATCAGGGATTTGCGTTCATGCATAGAGCTGACAACGTGCAACTCCGTCAGGCCGCCGTGGGCGACTTCCTTATCAAATAACGACTGTGGAATCACGCCGCGAGCTTTACCGCCTGCGGCAAGGACAGCGTCGGCCAGAACACCCATCAACCCTTTGCTGCCGCCGCCATAAACCAGGTCAATACCCGAGCTCGCGAGGTGCTTCCCGAGATCTTTGGCTGCCTCCCTGTAGGAATTGCCAAATCCTGCGCTCGATCCGCAATAGACGCACAGCCGTTTCACAGGTCTGCCCACTCACCGATTCATGCGGAATCGCCATAGACGATCTGGTGCAATCGCGGTCTGGTCTGTTGCATCTCTTCAGGCGTCAACGCGTCAAGTTCGTGAGGGAACACCAGCCACTCGGCGGTTTCCTTCAGATAAAAGTCCGGCACCATGTCCGTTTCATTGCGACTGGGTTTGTACCAGGGAACTGCGGTTCGAATCTCTTCCGGTGTATTTCCGCGCGCACGATCCTTGATCTCCTGGACCACCGCCCTGATCGTATTGCCGGTATCGAACACGTCATCAACGATCAGCACGCGATCTTCGCGGCGGATTTTCTTGATGATGTAATTGAGCCCGTGTATGGCTACTGCGCCTCGTTCATCGACACCTACGTAAGACGACGTTCTGATCGCAATGTGGTCTGATTTGACGCCGCAGTAGGCGAATACTTCCTGGACGGCCATACCGACCGGTGTGCCGCCCCGCCAGATTGCAATGATCAGCGTCGGCTCGAATCCGCTTTCCAGAATTTTCACGCCCAGGCGGAAAGAATCCTCGAGAAGATCCTGTGCGGAGAGGACAGTCTTGTCCATCGGATGGCCTTTTGTCGTTATAATGCGATTCGTAATACTACACGCTCAACCGGATCGCCAAAAGAAGAGCCAAAAATGAAAAAGACATTCATCGCGGCCGACGACCTGCTCCTCGATTCATTTCAACTCGCAGCCAATATTCATCGGTCCGGATTCAGACCGGATTTCCTGGTCGGGCTGTGGCGTGGTGGCAGTGCGGTCGGTATCGCCGTCCAGGAAGGTCTTGATCACTTCGGCATCAAAACCGACCACATTGCAATTCGCACGTCTTACGAGGGCCAGCCGTCATATTCGAAGATGGTGGACAAGGCGGAAAAAATTCGGGCCCACGGACTCCGCTACCTGCATGAACGGGTCTCTGAGCACCATTCGATGCTAATAGTCGACGATGCTTACAGCACGGGTTCGAGCGTGAATGCCGTCATCCAGCAGTTAAAGAAGAAATCACGGCGCAATCTTCCGCACGATATTCGCATTGCGACAGTCTGGTACCGTCCAACTGATAAAACGATTCGGCCACCCGACTTCTACGTGCATGAAACCAGCGACTGGTTGATCCTGCCTTACGAACTCTGCGGCATGTCGATCGAGGAACTGCGCGACAACAAGACCGAAATTCGACCGGTAATTGACCGTCTTGCGGCGCTGGCGCAATCGAGAAGGAAAAAACCGGCAGCCTGATCACCAGTAGCTTCGTCGCCACGCTCCTCGCAATGACTTTTTCTGTTAGCCAGGGTCGCGAGCGGATTTATTCTTCGCGCAGTTCCTCGATCAACTCCGCAAGAGTGGTATGTAGAGATCAAAGACTGAGAATTACTGCCTCTTCAAGGATGACCGTCTCGCAATTGCGCTCACCCGGCGCGCGATCGACAATCAGGAAACGCTGACCTTCCTCGGTCGAAATCAACGGCATATGCCACGTGCCGCGATGATAATTGATGCCTTGCCTGCCATTGGTGACGAAAGCTTCGAGATCGTTGACATCCACCGATTCGCCGCGCGGGGCCACCACGATGGTGAACGGAAACGGCGCCAGCGGGATGAAGGCCTGGCTACCCAGCGGGTGTCGCTCAACCATGTCGAATCGATGCGGAAAAACCGAAGGCGTTTTGCTGCGCGCGATGCTGATCGCCACGTGACCGCCGTTTTCGGTATCGACGTCAATGTCAGCCATGTCATCGAAACGCTCGAAGCGAGCATCATTCATGCCCTGGGTATTCGTCGCAGATGTTTCAATCACGTCGCCGAACGGGGCGAAGCGCTCCGCCGTCAGCGGCAGCGGTTTCAGTATTCTATCGACCATGAGGTTTTCCCCTGACCCGAAGTCGCATGACACCGCCATCGGGAAATATGTTCATCCTGATATGTGAAACGACGCCGACGTCATGAAGCTCTTTGACAAACAAATGATTTCTGTCCATTTCAAGTTTGCTGACCGGCAGAAGTACCGGCCAGCTCTCGCTGTCTGGCTCCAGTCTGTCAGTTGTGGCCACGTTTGCCGCGCGCACCTCCACGCGATCCGGGTAATTCCCTTTGTAAAATGCCGTATCGACATCGATCTCCTCAATGGTTCCCGGCCGGCCAAGTTCGAATATCACCCAATCGTTTCCAGGGCCTCTTCGACGCGCGGTTTCCCAGCCATCACCCATGTGCGTGCCCTCATCGGGCAAATTGAGGTTGTGCATGTTCCCGTAGTGTTCGTCACTGGCAATCAGCGCCCTGCCGCCGTTTCGCATGTTTAGAAGGTCGATGGTTTCATTTGCCGGGTACGCCAATGGGGCGGGTCGGACCTCGCCGTAAATCCGCAGTCGGGCGACACCACCGTCAGGATAGATATTGAGACGCACATGTGTAATTGCCGTTTCGCTGTCTACCGCAAAATAATTATGTGCGCCCCCCTCAAGATCCGCTCTCGACAAGAGTTCGCGCCACGTGGCGTCCGCACCCGGATTAATCTCATCACTTGTGCACACATCTATCGACGCGGCGGGCGGGTAATTGCCGGTGAAAAAACTGGTATCGATGTCGAATCCGTGAATAACGCCGGAAATCCCGAGCCGGACAATCGCAGAGTCGTATCCCGCGACGCGCTTTCGCCGGGATTCCCAGCCATCCATCCACTTGCCATGGTCGTCGTAAACGCCTTCTTTCCATACCGGCTCGGCCGCATCGATCATTCGTTCCTTCGGTGCGAAGAAATCGTCAGTCGCAAAAACCACGCGCGTACCAAGGCGCGGCTGCTCCAGTCGAATCCACTCACCGAAAGGATTCTTCTCATTCATGATTTTGCATCGTTTTGAGCCTTAATCTCGCTATTTTATGTATCTCGCTGATGGCCCGTTCAAATTCTTCCAGAGGACTGTTCGCAAGACGCTCTTCAAAAGCAGCGAGTATGGCCTTTCGGTTACTGCCACGCACAGCCATGACAAAAGGGAATTTGAATGTCTCTTTGTAACGGTCGTTCATTTCTTCGAATCGAGCGAATTCTTCCGGTGAACACTGATCGATGCCGGCACTCGACTGTTCATCGGTTGATGCAAGTGTCAGTTCTCCTGCGATCGCCGCGCGCCCGGCCAGATCGGGATGTGCCCGAATCAGCGTCAGCCTGCGATCGTGCGACGCGTTATCGACACACTCTGCAAAAAGCGTAGCAAGTAATTCCGTGTCGTCGGGATCGATGTCGCTGCCAAACACCTCTTCCGCCACCCATGGAGAGTGCTCGTAAATTCCGCCGTAACGTCTAACGAATTCCTCAACTGTGTATTCGCGTTCAGTCATTGCGAGAAAGATACCAGGAGTCAATGAGCGCGCGCTCCTGATCATTCATCTCTGTCAAATTTCCTATCGGCATCACTTTAAGCACCACGGTTTGCTGATGTATGCGCGTTGCCTCCGCCAGGACCTGATCTTCTGTGTCAAACATCACACCACCCGGCGCGGCAGGAAAAGCATCGTGTGTTGGTGTGGACGAGTGGCACATCGTACAGCGACTATCAATGACGGATCGAACCGTCTCCATACTGACGCTTTGCACAGTCGCTGCCCGTGATTTCGGTGCAATAGCGGCAGCAACGGCAATTATGATCAGCATCGCGATTATTGCGGGCAGCGGCGACGTCCGGCCTTTGTGGCGGGCAACAAAATAAACACGAATCAGTGCACCTGCCAACGTAATGCCCATCAGTATCAGCCAGTTGTATTCGTGACCGTATGTCAGCGCATAGTGGTTGCTGGTCATCACGAACAACACCGGCAAAGTGAAATAGGTGTTGTGCACTGAGCGCTGCTTGGCGCGAATGCCATCAGCCGGGTCCGGGTCCTCATTTCGTGCAAATGCGTCGACCATCCGCCGCTGCCCCGGGATGATAACGAAGAAAACGTTCGCGACCATGATCGTCCCAAGCACTGCGCCGAAGTGAATATAGGCACCGCGTCCGCTGTAAAGCTGGCAAAGCCCCCATGCCAGCACTGCCGTCATGGAGAAAAGAACGACGGCGAAGATGCCGTCATTTCGACCCAGTGCAGATCTGCACATCAGGTCATAGACGAACCATCCGCCCGCAAGAATTCCGACAGCAAAACCAACCGCCGCCGCCGGACTTAGATCCGCGACAGTACGATCGATCAGGTAGACCTCCGCGCCGTACCAGTACACGAGCGCCAGGAGAAACATGCCCGAAATCCAGGTCGTGTAAGCCTCCCACTTAAACCAATGCAGGGTTTCCGGAAGAACCTTCGGCGCAACAAGGTATTTCTGCGAGTGATAAAAGCCGCCCCCGTGCACGGACCAGAGTTCGCCACCGACGCCCCTGGTATCGTCGTCTTTATCTTTCGGCGCCTCGAGATGATTGTCGAGCCAGATGAAGTAGAACGATGAACCGATCCAGGCAATGCCGGTTACGAAGTGCGCCCAGCGTGCGAGGATATTCAGCCATTCAACGATATATGCGTCCATTCAATAGTTCTTTTTCACAAAGCCCGAAGGTAATCCTGTATCCGGTCGGTTGCGGTCTTACTCCTGATCGACACATCGCGAACTTTGAGAATCTCCGCGGCCAAAGAAATCGCGATTTCCGCTGGCTTCCTGCCGAGAACGCCGGACACACCGATCGGGCATACCAGGCGCTCGAGCAGTTCGTCACGCATGCCCAGCTTCTTCATCCGGCGTTCGAATTGTCGCCGCTTCGACAGAGATCCAATTAATCCACAATAAGCGAAGTCCTCGCGTTGTAACACCTCTGTGCAGATTTCCTGATCGAGGGAGTGATTGTGAGTCATCACGATGAAGAAGGAACCGCTCGGCATCGCCGGTATTTCGCGGACAGGATCGGCCGACGAGACCGCGAGCACGTTATCCGGCGTTGATACCGGAAAAATATTTCTGCGACTGTCTATCCAGCGAATTGTGCAATCGAGTCGGGAAAGCACATCGACAGATGCAGCACCAACATGCCCGGCGCCGAAAATCGCGATATTGAATGTTGTTGGCCTGACGGGCTCCAGCAGATAACCGTCTAAACTTCGAGCTTCGGATTCGTCGGCCAACATTGACCGTCCGGCCTCCAGAATTTCATCTGGACAAGGTGAGTCGCCGCCGAACGAGGCGCAGGATTCGGTCGTTATAAGGTATTTGCGAGGCGGCATTGCAGTGGATGTTGCGACTGTCAGGGACACTTGCTCGTTATAAAGCGCATCAAGAGCCGGCAACCATCCCGAAGATGAAGCAGTGACTTTTTCAAACAACACCTCAACCACGCCGCCACAACACTGGCCGCAGTTTGCGCCCAGCGCGAATCGCCTTGTCAGCTTGCCGGCATCGCTGTCGCTGCCGCTTTTGAGCTGCTCACACGCGATTCTGGTGCACTGGTATTCGAGCTGCCCACCGCCGATCGTGCCGATCGTTTCTTTCGACGTGACGATCATCTTTGCGCCCACCTCGCGCGGTGCCGAACCCCGAACCGATGCGACGGTCACGAGAACAGATGGCTCACCCCGGTTGAACAGGTCCGAGAGATCGGTGATCCACTTATTCACTGACTTGCTGCTCAGTAACTGCGTTCAACACGGCTTCCGGTGTTGCCGGCGAATCAAGCCGAGGTCGCCTCGTATTATTGCTGACGCTGGCCACCGCATCGCGTATGGCGTGGAAAACGGACAGGCTGAGCATCAGCGGCGGCTCGCCGACTGCCTTTGAGCGGTAGATCGTCTCTTCGCGGTTCGGCGATGACTCCAGCATCCGCACGCGAAAATCTTCCGGCACGTCGGAGCAGGCTGGAATCTTGTAGGTCGAGGGCGCATGCGTTTTTAACTCACCTTCCGCATTCCACCACAGCTCCTCGGAGGTCAGCCATCCAACGCCCTGAATGAAACCACCCTGGATCTGACCCATATCAATCGCCGGATTCAGCGATGCTCCGCAATCGTGCAAAATATCGACTCGCGTCAGACGATGTTCGCCGGTCAGCGTATCGATGATTACTTCCGAGACTGCTGCACCGTACGCGAAGTAGAAAAACGGTCTGCCACTAAAGGTAGCTCGATCGTAATTGATCTTTGGCGTGCGATAGAACCCCGTCGCCGATAGAGAGATTCGGGAAAACCAGGCCAGACGAACAAGCTCGGCAAATGAAACCGTGTTGTTGCCAGCGCGAACTTCGTTGTTGCCGAATACAACATCCAGTTCCGTGACCGAGAAATGATTGGCGGCGAATTCTGTTAGCCGGTCTTTAATTTTTTTCGCCGCAATCTGTGCCGCCTTGCCATTCATATCGGACCCGCTCGAGGCCGCTGTCGCCGATGCATTCGGCACTTTGCTCGTGTCGGATGCCGTGATCTTGATTCTGTCAATGTCGATCTGCAGTTCGTTCGCGACAACCTGGGCGACCTTGGTGAACAGCCCCTGGCCCATTTCCGTGCCGCCGTGATTCAGGTGAACTGTGCCATCGGTATATACGTGCAGCAACGCCCCCGCCTGGTTGAGATGCGTGGCAGTAAATGAAATGCCGAATTTGACTGGTGTCAGTGCGATGCCACGTTTTAAAACCGGGCTCGCCTGGTTGAATTCTCTGACTTTCGCAACACGTTTTCGATAATCCGAAGTGCGCACAAGCTCGTCAACGATCTCATGAATAATGTTGTCCTCGACTTTTTGCCTGTACTGCGTTGTGTCTCGTTCACCGATCCCGTAAAAGTTCTCGCGCCGAACTTCGAGCGGATCAACACCCAGGTGCCTGGCGATATCATCCACGACCAGCTCTATTCCGAACATGCCCTGTGGGCCGCCGAAACCACGAAATGCCGTGTTGGACACGGTGTTCGTCTTGCACCTGTGCGACACGATCGTAACGTTGTCGAGAAAATAAGCGTTGTCGCAATGAAACATCGCGCGATCATTAATCGCGCCGGACAAATCGACTGACATGCCGCAACGCGATGCGAACATGAACTCGATACCCTCAATTCTGCCGCGTTCGTTGAATCCGACTTCGTAGTCGACGACGAAATCGTGGCGCTTGCCGGTCATGATCATATCGGTATCGCGATCGAGTCGAAGCTTGCATGCCCTGCCAGTCTTTTGCGCCATCAATGCGGCTATGCACGCGATCAGCGCCGGTTGACTTTCCTTACCGCCAAATGCGCCCCCCATGCGACGACATTCGACGATGACATCCTTCAATGTCTTGCCAGTCGCTTCCGCAACAAGGAGCTGAATCTCTCCCGGGTGTTGTGTCGAGCTGTAGACAAACAGGTCGCCGTCTTCGGCTGGCAGCGCCATTGCTATCTGGCCTTCCAGGTAAAACTGATCCTGGCCTCCCAGTGTTGCGCTGCCATTGAGGCGGTGGGCTGCGTTTGCAATCGCTGATTTGCTGTCGCCTCGTTCGATTTTTTGAGTAGGCAGCACGAATGACTTCGCTGCGATCGCCTTGCGAATGTCGAGAATCGGGTCCAGGGCCTCGTATTCAATCTTTGCCAGTCGCACTGCCCTTCGCGCCTGGTCGACAGATCCGGCGGCGACGGAAAACACGGCCTGCCCGACATACTGGACCAGGCCTGGCGCAAGAATCGGGTCGTCGTGTACGACCGGGCCACAATTATTTTCACCGGGTATGTCTGCTGCCGTCATGACTGCCACAACGCCCGGCGCTGAAATAACAGCAGCAAGATCAATGCGGCGAATGCGCGCATGCGGTTTTGCGCTCATTCCTACGGCCAGATGGAGTACATCACGCGGCTCTGGAATGTCATCGGTGTATGCTGCTCGTCCCGTGGCGTGCAGCCGAGCACTGTCGTGCGGAACCGCAGTACCGACGGCGCCGGCAATCTTGCTATTGGCCCTGGATGTAATTGCGTCAGCGCCCAATGGAATACACCCTCTCAATTACCGAAGCACTGGTCTCGAGATAGAAGCGCCTCAGTAAATTCCTGCAAACGTTGCGGCGATACTGACTGGATGAGCGCATATCCGATATTGGCGAGAAATCCTTATCCAGTGCCTGCATTGCGCGGCTGACGGACGCCTCGCTCCACTCCTGACCCATCAGCGATTGCTCACACAACGATGCACGTGACGGGATGGCAGCCATGCCGCCGTAAGCCACACCAATCTTTTCGACCTTCCCATCCGCAAGCTGCAGGCGATAGGCGCCGCACACGGCAGAAATATCCTGATCGAAACGCTTGGAAATCTTGTAGCTCTGAACCTGCTCACCTTCGACGGGCAACGGTATCCGGATTCTCTCGATGAATTCGCCAGGCCGAAGTGCAGTCCGTTGATACGCCAGGTAGAAATCGTTCAACGCGACAGATCGCGTACTTCCGCCGGTGCGCAGGACCACCTCAGTCTCCAGAACGATCAGAGCCGGCATCGAATCGCCTATCGGCGATCCATTCGCAATATTGCCGCCGAGCGTTCCTGCATTGCGAATGGGTGGCGAAGCAAAGCGAACGAATAATTCCTCAAGCGTTGGATAATTCTCGATGATCAGTGGCATCGCGTCGGTCAGCGAAACAGCCGCTCCGATATCCAGATAACCATCGTCGACCAAGCATTCATTCAGTCCGGCGACATTTCCCGTGTAAATGATGATGGGCAGGTCGCGCTGCTGCTTGGTCACCCAGAGGCCCACGTCAGTACCACCTGACAGGATTGTCGCGTCCGGATGCAGGGCGACAAGATCGGCGAAATGGTCAAGCTCCCTTGGCGCGAAAAATTTTCTTCCATGCCCTTCGATGCACAGCGGCACATCGGTATCGATCGAGTTAAGCGCTACGATCCGGCTCTGTTCGTCAGCGCCGACAGTAGAGCTTCTCGACTGGCCGAGCCAACATTTGGATTGCAGCTCATCCGCGTACATCACACGTGCAGCTTCAACAATCGGACTATAGCCGGTACAGCGACAAAGATTTCCTGCAAGTGCCTCGTCAATTTCCCTTCGAGTTGGATCAGCATTGTTTTTGTGCAGCGCAAAAAGCGACATGACGAAGCCGGGCGTACAGAATCCGCACTGCGATCCGTGGCAATCGACCAACGCTTTTTGCGTCGGGTGCAACTCACCATCCGTTGACAGGCTCTCGACTGTCAGCAGCTCCTTGCCGTCCAGTGTTGGTAAAAACTGGATGCAGGAGTTGACTGCCCTAACCCTGAGGCGCTTGCCGGACACATCCCTGTCAACAACGACGACCGTACAAGCCCCACAATCGCCTTCCGCACATCCTTCCTTGGTGCCACACCGCCTCAGGTCCTCGCGAAGATACTGCAGGACCGTTCGATTCGGATCGACGTTTTCAATCTCGACAACTTCACCATCAAGAATGAAACGCATCGATCGTCTTTGGACAGGGACATCCAAATCGCGGGCGCTCATTTCAACTGCCGCGATACGTCGAATAGCTCCACGGCGATACGAGCAGCGGAACGTGGTAGGGATCGTCGCCCGCCAGCGTCACGCGGATTACCACGTCATCGAGAAACGGCGGGTCCGTGTCGCAGGCACCGCTTTCAAGAAAGTACCGGCCCACAGAAAACTCGAGCTCGTACGTACCTGCCCTGAAGGTTTCGTCGTCCAGCAACGGCTCGTCTGTCCTGCCATCGTTATTGGTTACCGCGGATGCAACAAGATGGCGCCCGTTCTCCATTGAGAAGAGCTTCACACTGATGCCCGAGCCGGGCTTGCCCTGCGCCGTATTCAGCACGTGTGTGGTCAGTTTTCCCATTTGCTGTTTCGCTCCGCAAACTCAAATAATATCAGCAAATTACATCGTCCGGATCCCCGGAATAGTGTTCCGAACAGGCCTCATAGCCAGGCGATCGAGCGAGTACGGCCTTACTGTGCTATTTTTGCGCCTCGAAAAATCATCGACTGATCAAACAGGGAGTATTACACCATGGGCAGTGATGGACTGACTCGCCGTATGTTTATGCAGGGATCCGGCACATTAGTTGGCAGCGTGATGATGCGAGCCGGCATTCCGGCATTTATTGCGGTGTCTCAGGCGGCGTGCACGGCAAAAAAAGAGGCGGCAGCATACGAGAACATTACGAGCGCAGAAGCGCGCGAAATCATCGCGATTGCCGCGCGAATTATTCCGACCACGCAATCCCCGGGCGCAACAGAAGCCGGCGCGGTGTACTTTTTCGACAAGGCATTCGGGACTTTCTTCTCGGGGTTGGCAGGACCTGCTCGCGGCATGTTGGCAGGCTTCCAGGCCGGGGTCGCTGCCGCATTTCCGGGCGCACAGGTATTTTCGGATCTTGGCGAGGACGATCAGGATAAGTACCTGAAAAGCGTGGAGAACACGCCATTTTTCGGTGGTGCTCGCTTCCTGACGCTGGCCGGCGTTTTCGGCATGTCCATGTACGGCGGCAACCGCGACAACATCGGCTGGAAGCTGGTCGGCATGGACGGGCCACCGCATGCCTGGCTGCCACCCTTCGGCCACTACGACACCGAGTACATGGCGGCGCAGCAGGGAGAGCAGCCAAATGGCAATTGAGAATCGCGTTACCTATCCGCTCGACGAAGCCGTGGATTTCGTCATCGTCGGATCGGGTTCAGCGGGTGGCATCCTGGCCAAGGAATTATCCGTCAACGGATTTCAGGTCGTCGTACTTGAACAGGGCCCGTTTCGTACGGCAGAAGATTTTACTCACGATGATTTGTCGGTTTTCGTTTTTGACGAACTGGGCGGCGGCGGCAACCGGAAACACCAGCAAACATTCAGGCACGATGAAACCGAGGTGGCCGAGGTGGCCGACGGTCGCGCTCCGGCTTCTTATGCGCAGACAGTAGGTGGCAGCAGCGTTCACTTCACGGGCAACTTCTGGCGCCTTCGCGAAGTGGATTTCAAGGAACGCAGCTTGCTCGGCCCGATCAGTGGCACAAATTTCGCGGACTGGCCGATCAGCTACGCCGATCTGGAGCCCTACTACACCCGTGTCGACTGGGAAATCGGCGTTTCAGGCGCACCGGGCCCTAACGATTCTTTTCGCTCCAGGCCTTTCCCCGCGCCACCGTTCCCGATCAAATCGTCAGGCGTCCTGATGGAGCGCGGCGCGAAAAAACTGGGTCTTAATGCCCAGGCCGAGCCGCACGCCATACTGTCCAAACCGCTGAACGGCCGGCCGG
Source organism: Pseudomonadota bacterium (assembly GCA_027621915.1). Taxonomy (GTDB): domain Bacteria; phylum Pseudomonadota; class Gammaproteobacteria; order Steroidobacterales; family Woeseiaceae; genus SZUA-117. The sequence goes on along the minus strand of JAQCAD010000012.1, from coordinate 56,126 downwards.
CATGCATTAATTGCGGTTTCTGCATGGGCTTTGGTTGCGAAGTCAACGCCAAGTCGTCCACACTCGCTGCCATGATTCCGGATGCGATCGCGAGCGGCAAATGCGAGGTTCGGGCGGAATGTGCAGTATTCAGGATTGGCACCAACGATCAGGGCCGCGCTGACGAAGTGTTTTATATCGACCCGGACGGCAACGAGCGATCACAAAAGGCCAAAACCGTCATTGTGTCCGCTAACGGCGCTGAAACATCGCGCCTGCTCCTGCTTTCGGAAAGTGCACAGCACCCGGATGGCCTGGCGAACAGCAGTGGCTTTGTTGGCCGGAACCTGATGTACAACAGCCACGGAGTCGTGCGCAGTCTTTTTGCGGAGCAGCTCAATGATTACAAGGGTGTGCAGGTATCGCGAATTGTCCATGATTTCTACGAATCAGATCCGGCACGCGGTTTCTATGGCGGTGGCGGCATCGATGCACGGCCGTTTATGGCCGCCACGCCGTTGTTGTTTTCTTTGGCCGGTGCCCGTCCGGAAGGCCCAACCTGGGGCGCGGAATACAAGGCCAACCTGGAAAACGACTTCACCCGGAGCATGTTCCTGTTCGCCAGTGGCACATCCATCGCCCAGGACCGCAATAATGTGACGATTGATCCGACTCACAAGGACAATTGGGGCAGACCATCACTCAGAATTACTTATCGCGATCATGAAGACGATATAGCGCTGGCTGGTTTCCTGCAGGCACGAGCGGCCGAAATCGCGGAAGCTGCAGGCGCTACACACGTCTGGAAGCAGCCCATTGAGTACCAGAGCTCCGGCTCACACCTGCTCGGTACGTGTCGCATGGGCGATGATCCGACGACGTCTGTCGTCGACAAGAACCACCGTTCCCACGATGTCCCAAACCTGTTCTTGTGCGATGGCTCGAGCATGGTGACTTCAGGCAGAGGTCAGCCGACGATGACGATCATGGCACTCGCATTCCGGGCTTCGGAAAAAATAATGGCGGCGGCCAGGCAGAACAAGATCTGACGAAGTCTTTCCGCCGTGAAAGCCGTCGGCTACGCGCTAGCCGACAATCATCGGAAACGGCAGGCTTTACTGTGCTGCCTGCTCGATCAGCAGATCACGCCTTGTCGCCAGTGCGTTGATTCGCTTTTCGTCGAGTACGTCCGCAAAATTAGCTGCGAGGACCTCGTCCGACAACGACGAGAGCGCTTCCACCCAGGCACCGGTGATCTCAAGCGGAATGGTCGCCAGGTACGCCGGACGACCGCGCCTGGTGCCGAAAGTATCGGGGTGACCTATCGACATGAGCTGCCAGTCGCCCGTGTCGTAGATCATACTGTTTGGAGTGCGGCTGTCGTTGTATACCAGCGCATCAAAGACATACAACGAATTCCATTGCCGTGGCAGAGGGCAATTCGCGCTGCCACCCCTGCCGTTGACCGCACGAATCGCTTCCGTCTGAATGTTGTCCGGCAAAAACTGCAGCGTGCCCTGCTTGCCGTCCACCTCGCGTACCACGGTTATCGGAATCATGTTGAGCTGCAACAGCCGATCAAGTCGATACGCCGCAAGCTCTGTATTGGGTCCCTTCCCTCGCGGACCTTTGGTGAAGATTGCCTGCACCATGTCGTTGCCGCTGGTGAGTTTCACGATAGTGCGCCCGGATGCATCAGTCGCGGTCGAGGATATCTGTCCGGATGACAGTAACGATTCGAGATTCTCGTCACTCAGACTTTCGGAGCGCCGACCGACCCGGCGCGGATGCGGTATCGGCAATGTCGAACCGCTGCCATTTTCATGTACGACGGAAACACTGTCTCCTTCGATAACCAGTGCGTTGCCCGAACCATTGTACGAGGACTTCAACATTCCGGTATCGATCTCGATTACGCGTCCACCGAATCGCTGTAATACCTGTCGGGTGACAGTCGGCGTATGGCCGATGACCAGTCGGTTCGCACCAAGTGCCGCGAGTGACGCGGCCAGAACATCTCCTTCACTCAAAACGCTGCAGCTCACCGTACCGCGATACCAGATGGGTCCGTTCGGATCATGGACGGCGGCATCGTTAAGCTCGACAACCTTCAACGACGCAACACGAATCTCGTCCGCCACCGCAGGATCTGCGGCAAGCTGCTCCGCAATATTCACATGATCGTAAAATCCCGTTGCCGGGTCGATGAGTCCCGCCCTGTTTAACACCTCGAGATGTCGCAGGTAATCACCAACTTGCGAGCCCAGTTCATTGTTGAGCTGTTCGAGCGTGAAATCTGCGACCATCGGCGGTAAACCGGCGTGCACAAAGGCGGTGTCATTCACCACCACCACGAGCGGTTTTTGCAACAACCAGCGACCGTATTTCCCCTCACTGCCGAAGGCCTGTCTATGCCCGTAAAACCCAGGCGGCCGGGCCTCGTTAAACGTAGCGCGAAGTGCATCCTCGTCAGGCACCGGCTCACGTTCCAGCGCCATCGCGGCACGATATCGCTGAAACCAGGCTTCGCGTTCGTCTGCCGATTCCTCGTCTGAAAATGCGGCATACTCGCCGCGCGACACATAGCGCACATCGCCAACCAGGTTCATAACCTCGTGATTACCGAGTGTCAGGTGAACCATGCCCCCTTTCGCGGACGCTTCTGATTCCAGTTTCATCACGAGGTCCATGATTCTGCGTGAGTCCGCACCTCTATCCAGGAGGTCTCCAGTAATCACAAGGTGGGTCTCACCACCAGACCATGAGAACTCTTCGTCAATGACTCCTGCGTTCGTCAGTGTCCGTACCATCGCGTCGTATGCCCCGTGCGGATCACTCATCGCGACGACGCGCTCAACGCCCGTCCATCGGTATTGTTCGGCCAATGCGCAGGCGGACAAAAGAACCGGCAGAAGCAGACAGGCTAAGACCTGCAGTGATATTCGCCGAATCTTTTTCATGTAAATCTCCCGAATTTGCGTCGATCGCCAGGTCCAGACGAGCAATGTTTTGATTTTCGCATGCTAATATTACTGCAGCCACTAAATAACAACAGGGAGTCTCACGCGATCATGACCCGCCCACACACCGTAAATTTGACCTCAGTTCTGCCACTGGTGTTCCTCGGAATGACGCTGAACTCCAATGCACAGTCGCTTTTTGACAGCGACGACGTTCTCGACGTGCAAATCGTGGCGCCATTGACGACTTTCTCGCGTGTTAGGTCAGATATTGACTACCTCGACGGCACTTTCGGCTTTACCGATGAGGCGGGATTAGCACAATCGTTCGACCTGAAGATGCGCGCGCGGAAGGTATCGCCGACAAAAGAGCACCTGCAATTTTCCTCCGGTTCGTTTGAACTTCAAGACCGCGCAAATCGAGGGAACGATTTTCGGGGGCGAAGACAAGCTCAAGCTTGTAACGCATTGTCAAAATAAGAGTCCGAAAAATGAACAGTACGTTTTGCGGGAATACATGGCCTATCGAATTCTTCGGACGCTGACGGACAAGAGCTTTCGCACCAAGCTGTTGCGAATCACCTACGTTAACAACGAGAAAAATGACGAGCCTATGATCAAGTATGGCTTCGTCATCGAAGACGAAGACAAAGTGGGAGAGCGGCTTGGGCTGACAGCCCTGGACACGATAGAGCTGAGTTATTTCCAACTCGATCGCAAAGAGACAAACCTGATTAGCCTCTTCGAATATCTGATCGGAAACACAGATTACTCGATGATCCGGGGTCCGGAAGGAGAGAAGTGTTGCCACAATTCTGTTCCGTTCTCGAATGGTGACCTCGTTAGTCCGGTACCCTATGATTTCGATTTTTCCGGCCTGGTTGATGCCCCTTACGCAGAACCCAATCCGCAATTAAAATTGCGGAGCGTGCGTACGCGGCTTTATCGGGGTCGCTGCGAAAACAGCAAACACCTCCCTGATTCTGTTGCCCATATTTTGTCAAAGAAAGCGGAAATCTACGCCCTGATGGATGAAATTCCGGACTTCGACAAATCGAGTCGGGATTCAGTGACCAAATATCTGGACGAATTCTTCGAGATCGTTTCCAACGAGAACTTGACCGAGAAAAACCTGCTTAAAAGATGCTCGTAGGCACCTGCTCGACAGGGGCCTGCTGCAACCAGTCGGCTATGATCTGCGCGGTACGCGGGTGTGCCAGATAGCCAAGCGAGCTATGGGGATTTGATTTCCCGTAGCGGACGGCCATGTTGTAAATACGATAATCCCTTATGCAACTTACTAGCTTCAGCTTCAGCATTTCTTTGTAGTCATCGGCCAGCGTGTTGTCATGGCTGACGAAGTCGTCTTCGGCTGAGACGTTGTGCCACGAGACGACATTCGACGGATATTTTGTTACGCCCTTTCTCCTTGCGCCCAGAATTCGCTTGCGAACCATGGAATCGCCCAAAGGCGCCCCGAGCGTCAACCACAGGTCGATTTTGCGGCTTTGATAGGTGTCGGCGAACTCAGGGACGTGCGAGAGCTGCCACAGCACGTCGTACGCTACGATACATCCGGTTCCATGACTGATGAGCAGCACCTGGTTATTCCCGTCCAGGGCGTCACAAATAGCCGATCGAACACGCGCTCGAATCTGGTGTGGAAACTCGCTTTTCTTATTCCAGTATTCGACAAGATCTGCGCCAACATGCGCGAGAAGCTTGTTCGAAAACCCGAGTTTACCCAGCACCGGAGCGAACACGTCGGCAGCGAATTCACCCATTGCCGTCTTGCCCGGCAAACGGTCATAGCGATTCACGCCAAAGTTCTTTTTCTTTTCGATTGCTTTCAGCTGAATCAACGCATTTCGACGGTCGCCAATATCCAGCGTTTCGTCAAAACGCCGGCCTTTTCCAACCAGGAATTCGTCGGTCAAATCACCGTAATATGCCAGGCGCTTGTCCAGAGCATGTAGTTGATCGTTCAACTGCGGGTAGTCACGACTTATGCCCGTTGCCAATGCCGCGACACTCAAGTCCATAAATTCTTCTGCGCGCGGCTTGAAGTCTCGCCCATGCACGAACACAAGCGTGCGTCCACTGTTGCCGCTTATATTTCCGACGTCATTCACTCTTTATTTTCCTTTTTTTGGCGTGTAGACAGCCAGCCTTGCAGGCCCGTTGTTTGCCTCATCAGCCAGCAGCAAACGCCCGTCGGCGGTTATTGCAATACCTTCGCTCTGGCGGTGTCGTTTGCTGTCGAGCCGCATTATAACGTCTAGCAAACGGCCGTCACGCGACAGCTCGAAAACCGCACGCTGCCTGCCGGCAACGACGATGCGATTGCCCGTTGCGGGATCAATTGTGATGCCCGAGGGATTCAGTCGTTTCTTGCCGATCGCTTTTGTCATGGCTTCGGTATCGAGGTCGATTTCGATCACAGCTTGCTTATCGGCGTTTGTCACAGACCATTCAATTATTCGCAGTCCCTTGGACTTTTTCCGCGATTCCTTACAAACGAGCAGCAACGTTCCGGTCAGCGGGTCGGCGGACAGTCCCTCGAATTCGCATTCGTCACCGAGACCCGTTTTTACTCGTTCGTAAGCGACTCTTTCGCCGTCTCTGCCCTCATCAAAGGAATACAGTCGACCTTTGCTTGTCATCAGCCAGATTTTGTCGCCGAGAACGGCTATTCCTTCAAAATCGTCGCGAACGGTTGGTTCGCCAATCGCGAATGCTTTGACAAAACTGCCATTGCGATAATCGATTTCGTAGACGATCGCCTCCTCGTCAGTGATCGCAAACAGACGTTCGTCTCGTGACAGCGCGAGGCCCGAAATCTCCCTTAGTTTATCGGGGAGAGTCCACTGGACGAAGTCGTCCGGCCCGCCGGATTCGGTCTGTTCAGACTGGCACGCCGCGGCGGAAAGTCCGAAAAATACAGCAGCTGCGATACGTAAATCGCTCAAAATCAGTATTCGTCGTCAGTTCTGTCGCGCCTGGTCAGCATGGAAAAGAATGGACCGGAAAGTATCTTGCCGTACTCCAGCTTCCAGATAATCAGGTTGGTGTATACGAATACAGCAGAAATCACCGCCGTGACTCCCAGCGCGCCGATGCCGGCGCTCAGTCCGATGCTGATCGCGACGAAAATATACATTGCATGTGATGGTTGATCGAGCGTGAAACGAAAGCGTACCGCGGCAACGATTCCCGCGAGACTGAAGGCCAGCGCGATACTGTTGAGAACGATCGTTGAAATACCGGTGACAACGACCGGCATGACGATGATTGTTTGCACGAAGGACTGATCGACCTCCTTGGACCGACTGGTAATGAAGTACACCCAGGAAATGGGAACCATCAAGATGGCTGCACCCAGACTTGCGCAGGCCAGTTTCACCGGTCCATACGGAGAAAGTACGGTTTCCTCCGCGCTTGAGTATATTGGTTCGAAATTATCGATGTTTCTTACGGCGAGATCACCCAGACCCCCGATTGGGAAAAACTCGTTAATCGCCGGAAATTTCACCAACAGGAACGGCAAGTAAACCTGCCCAGAACGCGTAATACAACGTGATCAACGTCACCGGAATTAAAAAACTCGCTGCTCGCCTCATCGGTGTATTCCTGATGCATGCCTGAAACGTCCGTAACCATACCGCTGCTTAGGCTGACGCGCCAGATAATCCACTCCGGGAAATGCATAATCCGGAAATTCGTGTACGCTATGCGGCGATTCGAAACCGGGCTCACTAAATGACTGACTCAACAAAACTTCTTGGCATCAGCAACGCGATCGTCGATGTCCTCGCGCAAGTTGACGAAGAATTCCTGACGAAGATCGGCGCCCCACGTGGATCGATGACGCTTATCGATGAGGCGCGCGCACACGAAATCTACGACATGATGGGGCCGGCTACCGAGATGTCGGGGGGGTCGGTCGCCAACACGGTCGCGGGCTTTGCGAACCTCGGCGGCAAGGCTGCATATATTGGCCGGGTTAAAGACGATCAATTAGGGGAGATTTTTCGCCACGACATGCGCTCGTTGGGCGTCGACGTCCGCCTTCAGCCCGCAACCGACGGGTCGCCAACCGCCCGCTGTCACGTTCTCATTGAACCGGACGGGCAGCGTACGATGCAAACCTACCTGGGCGCATGCACCGAACTTAAGGTTTCCGATGTGACGCCTGAAACTGTTGGGCAACCAGCAGTAATTCTCCTGGAAGGTTATGTCTGGGACATTGCCGAGGGACCCGCGCTTGCCGCAGCGGCGATGGCCATTGCGAAGAGGAACGGCAGCAAGGTCGCGCTGTCGTTGTCGGATTCGTTTTGCGTGCAAAGACACCGCGATGCTTTTCATGCCGCAGTACAAGGAGGTGTCGATATCGTAGTTGCTGATGAAGATGAAGTTGCGGCGCTGCTACAAACCAGCTCACACGAGGAAACGATGGCAGCGCTTGCCGGCTACGACAACCTGTTCGCCATGACACGATCGGAGAAAGGATCGGTGATTGTGTATGGCGATGAAATCGTTACGCAGTTGGCGACGAGGGTGGAAAAAATCGTCGATACAACCGGCGCGGGGGACGCATACACGGCCGGGTTCCTCTATGGCTGGACGGCGAACATGCCCTTGAAAGAATGTGCGAAGCTTGGCACCTATTGCGCGACTCGGGTGATACAGCAAGTGGGTGGACGAATTGAACCCGGGTTAATGGATGACTACCTCGCCAACTAGACGTGTTTCTTGTTTAACTGCCGATCGGGTGCCAGGTTGTCTTCGTTTCCTGAGTTTGTTTGATCAGGTACGGGCTTTGAGCAGCATCAACTGACCAGTCTTCGTCCACACGGGATATGACCCGCTTGATGTTTTCCGCCGCTTTTTCCTGCACGCTCTTCGCAACATCCGAACCACCATCACAATAGACTATCGCATTGACGTCCATGTGAGATGCGAACTGCCCGGTCAATTCTTCCCTGTAACCGGTGAGAATATTGACAACACCTCCCGGCACATCGGATGCATGGAGAACTTCAGCGAAACTCACGGCGCAGAGCGGCGATTTTTCGGACGCAAGAACAACGCAGGTGTTGCCACCGACGATCACGGGTGCGACATTGGAAACCAGTCCCAGGAGGGACGACTCATTCGGTGCAAGTATCGAAACAACCCCGGTGGGCTCGAGCACGGAGAAGTTGAAGTGCGATGAGCTGACTGGATTCACGGCGCTGAATATTTGCTGGTATTTGTCCGACCATCCTGCGTAATAAATCAGCCGATCGATGGACGCGTCAACTTCCTTCTTCGCCATGCGCCTGGATACACCCTGCAATGTCAATTCAGCGACAAACTGCTCCCTTCTTCCTTCAAGCATTTCGGCGATGCGATAGAGAATCTGGCCGCGCAAATACGCACTCGTATCGGACCAGGGGTCGAACGCTTTCCTGGCGGCGACTACAGCGTTGCGAAAATCCTTGCGGCTGCCACGACACACGTTTGCAATTACGGCGTTGTCGGAGTCCTCGAGGGCAATCGAGCGGCCCGATTCGGTGCGCGGAAACTTTCCGTCGATATAGATCTTGTAGGTCTTGATGACCGGCACTCTCGTTCCTGATCCGGCCATCGTTACACCTCCAGCTTAAGGTAGGCATCAAGACCGTGCAGCCCACCCTCTCTGCCGACGCCACTTTCTTTGTAGCCGCCGAACGGCGACGTCGGATCAAATTTGTTGAATGTATTTGCCCATATGACGCCTGCACGAATTTTTCGCGTCATTTTGAAAATCTTGGACCCTTTGTCCGTCCAGACACCGCCCGACAGGCCGTAGGGAGTGTTGTTCGCCTTGGTCAGACCCTCCTCCAGTGTGCGAAATGTCTGAATCGCCAAAACAGGGCCGAAGATCTCTTCCTGTACAATTCGGTTTGACTGCGATGCGCCGGTGAAAATCGTCGGGCGACACCAGTAACCACGATCAGGCAGTCTGCAGGAACTCTGGTACATCTCCGCACCTTCCTCCTGGCCGATTTTAAGATACGACTGGATCGTCTCGAGCTGCGCTGCAGAATTAATTGCGCCAATATCAGTGTTCTTGTCGAGTGGATCGCCAACGATCAACGTTTCCATTCGATCTTTCAGTTTACGAATGACTTCGTCTGCAACCGACTCCTGCACGAAGAGCCGCGATCCTGCGCAACAAACGTGACCCTGATTGAAGAAGATGCCGTTGACGATACCTTCCACGGCCTGATCGATCGCAGCATCTGCAAAGATAATATTGGCCGCCTTGCCGCCGAGCTCCAGCGTATATTTCTTGCCGGTGCCCGCCAGAGAACGCTGGATGATTCGCCCGACTTCCGTTGAGCCGGTGAACGCAACCTTGTCAACGTCCGGGTGATTGACGATGGCCGCGCCGGTCTCGCCAGCACCGGTAACGATGTTCACAACCCCGGGTGGTAACCCTGCTTCGAGAATGACTTCGGCGAGCTTCAGAGCCGTCAGCGGTGTCGTCTCGGCCGGCTTCAACACCACAGTGTTGCCGCATGCCAGCGCAGGTGCGATTTTCCATGCGGCCATTAGCAGCGGAAAATTCCACGGTATCACTTGCCCTGCCACGCCGAGCGACTTCGGCCTTCGGCCCGGGAACGCGTATTCGAGCTTGTCGGCCCAACCCGCGTTGTAAAAAAAATGTGCTGCCGCCAGCGGAATATCGATGTCGCGTGATTCCCGGATTGGCTTGCCGCCATCCATCGACTCTATTGTCGCGAACTCCCTGGCGCGTTCCTGCAATATTCGCGCGATGCGAAATATGTACTTGCCCCGGTCTGCGCCAGACATTTTCGACCATGCGCCTTTGTACGCCTTCCGCGCAGCTTTGACGGCCCTGTCAACATCCGCCGCCGACGCCAGCGCAACGCTGCTGATTATCTCTTCCGTTGCCGGGTTGATGGTCTCGAAATACCGACCGCTTTCAGGTGCGATGAATTCACCATTGATAAAGAGTTCATGCTGCGCAGCGATGCTGAAATGATCGGTGCTCTCCCGCGCCGGCGCGTATTGCCAGCCATCGTTGAATGCGAGTTTGGTCGGTTCTGTACTCATGGTTCGCCCATTCTAATCTTTCGAAAAATATTCCAGGGATTGATAAACGCCTGTTGCCTGTTTGCGTAACTGCATCAGCACATCGTTCGCCAACGAGCTTGCACCGAAGCGATACCAGACCGGCGTCATCCATGCATTGCCTAGAGTTTCACGCAACATAACGAGATAGTGCACGGCAACTTTCGCGCTTGAGATGCCTCCGGCCGGTTTCATTCCGACCATACGCCCCGTTTCGTAATAGAAATCACGAATCGCCTGAAGCATTACCAGCGTGACCGGGAGCGTCGCAGCCGGCTGGATCTTGCCAGTTGACGTTTTAATAAAATCGGCACCGGCGTGCATCGCCAGCACACTTGCGCGACGAACGCGATCGAGCGTTCCTAGCTCACCGGTTTCAAGAATGACTTTCAGGTGCGCCTTACCGCAAGCTTCTTTTATTGCTGCTATTTCATCAAAAACGAAACTGTATTCGCCCTGCAAAAACGCGCCGCGTGAAATCACCATATCGATTTCGTCGGCGCCATCTTCGACAGCGATGCGCGTTTCTTCCAGCTTGATTTGCCGTGGAGCCATGCCACTGGGAAACGCGGTCGCGACAGACGCTACATTGATTTTGTTTTCGCCGAGGGCTTTCTTCGCAACACTGACCATTGTCGGATAAACACACACCGCAGCAACGTGCGGTAACCCGGGCATCGCGTCGTGCAGGTGAATCGCTTTCTGGCACAACTGCCTGACTTTGCCGGGAGTGTCCTGACCCTCGAGCGTCGTCAGGTCGATCATCGACAAAATCATTTTCAAGGCTTCTGTCTTCGATTCGTTCTTGATGCTGCGCGTCTGAAATCGCGCGACGCGTTCAATTACGCCTACTTCATCGACCAGCGAAACCTGGCCCAAATCAGGCATGCGACGAATTTTAGGAACGGCAGCCAGGCTCATCTCAGCTCACTCAACTGTACCGTTTCGAGCGCGACTTTGATCATTTCATCGAACGTCGTCGCGCGCTCGTCTGATGTCAGCGCGTCACCGCTTCGAATGTCATCGCTAACCGTACAAATTGCCAGCGCCTCGACATTGTGTTCGGCAGCAATCGGAAAGATGCCGGCGGCTTCCATTTCAACGCCAAGAACGTTGAATTTGGCCAGCGTTTCGAACATATCGGGATCCGGCGTATAGAAAAGATCCGCAGAGAACAGATTGCCAACGTGATAACTGACATTCATCTCCTCGGCCGCCTTCACCGCATTTTGCACCAGCGAAAAAGTTGCCAGTGGCGCAAAATCGTATCCGCCGAACCGCATGCGATTGACGTTGGAGTCGGTGCATGCACCCATCGCGATTAGCACATCCCGAAGTTTCACGTTTGGGTGCGAGGTTCCACAACTGCCGACACGAATTACCCGCTTGACGTCATACTCAGTAATGAGCTCGGTGACATAAATGGAGACTGAAGGAATGCCCATGCCGTGCGCCATAACGGAAATCGGAATACCTTTGTACTCGCCCGTATACCCCCACATGTTGCGTACGTCAGTTACCCGCCGTGCGTTGTTGAGAAAGTGGTTGGCAATGTACTCCGCGCGAAGCGGATCGCCCGGCATCAGTACCGTCCCGGCGAAATCACCGGGCGCTGCATTCATGTGTTTAGTGGCCATAGCGGAGCGATACTACCATCTGGAAACGGACGACATGCCGCCGTCGACCACCAGGTTCGTACCACTCACCCAGCGAGATGCAGGACTGAGAAGATAGAGCACCGCATCGGCGACGTCGGTTGAAGTTCCCATGCGCCCGAGCGGCACATTGTTCAACCACCGCTGTACGCCATCTGGCCAGGCGTCCGCCAGGCCATTCCGATCAATCAGGCCTGGCGAAACCGCATTGAATCGAATGCCATCTTTGCCATATTCCAGTGCGCAAGCCCGCGTCAGCATCAGCAGCCCGGCCTTGCTGGTGGCGTAATGGCTGTGACCAATCGCCGGATCGGAACCTTCAATCGATGCAATATTGACGACTGCTCCCGCAATCTGTTTCTCGCGCATATGATGCGCCGCGGCCTGTGTCACGAAGAACGCGCTGTCCAGATTTGCCGCCAATACCGCGCGCCACTCGTCGCCGGAAATATTCCGGATGTCGCTTACCGGCTGGGCCGCCGCATTGTTTACGACGCAGCTAATGTCCTGTCCTGCCTTGGCCAGCAGTTTGCGCACGTCCTTTTCCGAGCGAAGGTCCGCCTGCGCGGAACTCGCAATGCCGCCAGCGGCAACGATTTCGTCGACAGTTCTGGCAGCTCCAGCAAAGTCATTGCAATAGTGGACGACGACTTCGGCGCGAGCCTCCGCCAGCCGATGGGCGATGCCCCGTCCGATGTTGCCGCTTGCTCCCGTTACCAGTACACGTGATCCGTCGAGGCTTAGCAGGTCGGCGACAGCCGGGCGCTTGTTTGTCATTAACTCACCTTATTGTTGTCATGCAGGGTCGGGTCGACGATATTGTCTGCCGAAAGCCAGGCGAACGGAAATAGTTACGGGGGATGCGATGATAGGAACGACCGATACGACGGAGTACATGACTCGCGAGCGCTGCCATATCCGGGAGCTGCTCAATGACCCAATGGTGCGCGAGTTTTCGCTGGCTGAGGCGAGAGTTGCCCCCGGCGTCAAAACCGAGTTGCACCGGCTGACCGTAAATGAGTGGTACCTGATCAAGACCGGCCGCGGCCGCCTGGAAGTGGGTGGCGGCCCGTGGGTCGACGTTGCCGCCGGCAATTTCATCGCCATACCAGCCGGAACGCCGCAACGGATAGAGAACACCGGTTCCGCGGACCTTATTATCGAGTGTATTTGCCTGCCAAGGTTTACCGCCGATGCCTACGAGGCAATGGAAGAGGCCTGATTCATCCCACATTTGTGGGTGATTTACCACAGCACGACCGCCAAAAAAGTTGCACTTTGCACGACTCAAAGGGGGTCAAAAGGAAAAGAAACAGCGCTATACTTCTGCGACTGCTTTAGGGAGATATCTAATGCGTGGTTCAAATCCAACAACAATCAACGTATCACGCCAGTGCCTGGCGACAACTTTAGCTACGATCGCAATAAGCGTGCTGCCATTCACGGGCAGCACGGTCCTTGCACAGGGACTGCAACTGGAAGAAATCATCGTCACGGCGCAGCGTCGTGCGGAGAACATGCAGGACGTACCGATATCGGTCACGCAAACGAGCGGCGAACGGCTGACTTCGATGTTCGAAGGCGGCGAGACGATCCTGGCGATGGCGAACCGCTTGCCGGCCCTGTATGTCGAATCCTCGAACGGGCGCCTCGCACCACGCTTTTACATGCGCGGCCTCGGTAATACGGACTTTGACCTGGCTGCGTCGCAATCCGTTTCTGTCATCTTCGACGAGGTTGTTCAGGAAAACGTCATCCTGAAGAGCTTCCCGATTTTTGACGTGGCGGGTGTCGAAGTACTGCGTGGACCGCAAGGCTCCCTGTTTGGTCGCAACACGACCGCAGGCATCGTCAAGTTTGACAGCCGAAAGCCGTCGGAAGATTTCAACGCCTATGCGCTGGCCTCGGTCGGTTCGCTTGGAACGCTGAATTTTGAAGGCGCATTGGGCGGCGCGTTAAACGATGCCGGCACGTTAATGGGCCGATTCTCGGTTTTGAGCCAGAACCGCGACGACTGGATTGATAACAGCTTCGCCGGAACGACTGACGCATTGGGCGGCTTCAATGAGCTGGCCTGGCGTGGCCAGTTACTGCTCGAGCCTTCTGAAGATCTGACCGTGCTTTTGAACGTACACGGCCGGGATTTCGATGGTACGGCGTCGATTTTTCGCGCGAACGTTCTGAACGCGGGCAGCAACGCCTTCAACACCAACTATGATCGTGACGTCGTGCAATTCGATGAGGGCAACAACAACCCCCAGGAAGCCGAGGCTTACGGTGGTTCGCTGAAAGTCGACCTCGAATTTGGCAACGGTGTGACGCTGACGTCGATTACCGGTGTCGAAACCGTCAGTAACCGAAGTGAAGGCGATATTGACGGCGGGTTTGGTGCCGTGTTCTTGCCGTTCATGGGTCCGGGTTTCATTCCATTCCCGTCACATTCAGCAGACGGCCTTGAGGATCTCGAGCAATTCACCCAGGAAATTCGGTTGTCGGGTGAAGGTAACGACGGCTTCCTCTGGCAGGGTGGTTTCTATTTCTTCGATTCCAGCTTCACGGTTTTCACCAACCCGTTCTTTGTTTCAGAGTCGAAGCTGACTCATGAGAACACCGCCTGGGCGCTTTTTGGCCAGGTTAGCCTGCCTTTGAGCGACAGACTGACCCTGATTGGTGGCCTGCGATATACGGACGATGAGAAGGATATGGCGGCGACTAACCCGCCGTTACCTACTCCTGCTGTCTCGGCAGATGGTGAGCAGACAAGTTTCGACCTCAGCCTGCTGTTTAACGTGAACGATGATGTCAATTTTTACGCTCGCGTTGCCAACGGTTTCCGGGCGCCATCGATCCAGGGTCGCGACGTCGCGTTCTTCGGTGGCACATCGACGGCCGATGCTGAAACGATTATGTCGTATGAGGCCGGCTTCAAGATGACGCTGGTTGACAACCTCATGCGTCTGAACGGTGCGGTTTATCACTATGTGATTGACGACATGCAAATGACCGCCATTGGCGGCGGCGGCAACTTCGTTCAGCTGATCAACGCTGAAGAAGGCACCGGCACCGGCATGGATCTGGATCTTGAACTGCTGATTTCCGAGAATTTCCTTGTCACGGCAGGCTTTAGCATCGCAGACACAGAAATCAAGGATTCGAGTCTTACGGTACCGCCATGCGGCTCCGGGGCGTGCTCAACGACCGACCCGCTGGATATTAACGGTAACGCCATTCTCAATGGCAACCCTTTCCCGGGCGCACCGGATCACACAATTAACTTCACCGCACGTTACAGTGTGCCGACTGATTCGGGCGAAGTATTTTTCTTCACCGACTGGGCGCGGCAGGGCAAGACGAACTTCTTCCTCTACGAAACTGCCGAATTTTTCTCGAGTGGTAATTACGAAGGCGGTCTTCGCGCCGGCTACATCCATGGCGACAACGACTGGGAATTGTCGATTTTCGGGCGCAACATTACCGATGAAGAGAATCTGAAAGGCGCGATCGACTTCAATAACCTTACCGGGTTCGATAACGAGCCGAGGATCTGGGGTATCACGTTCAGGAAGAACTGGAGCGACTAGTCCCACACCAGGTTGGGTTGGGGTGATGTGAAAGATGAAAAGCCCGACGAGAAATCGTCGGGCTTTTTTTATTCCGCGCGATGACGCCCTCACGTCCCATTGAATTGGTGGCGACGTTGCCGGACGATCGAGCCGTGTTCGCGGCCGGCGACTTCAATACGACATCGGCGGACGATCGTGACAACGATTTTCTTGACCACTATGTCAGGCCGCATTGGGCGGTGAGCAATGATTATTGCCCATCGTGCAGCGGCACCTCGTATTACGCGGTCGACGGTACGTGGGCATTCCTCGATATGATCCTGTGGAAGCCGTGCTGTGGCGCGCGTGCAACATGGGATTTGCAGGAAAATCCGGTTGAGATTGCTAACCGGACCGTCCGGCAGGTCGCCCCCGATGGCACGCCAAAGCGTTTCGAATTGCCCAAAGGGTCAGGTGTATCAGACCACTGGCCTGCCGTCTTAAGGATCGAATCGAAATAGATTCAACACCTTGGGGCGCCCTCGTCACCTCGTTTCGAATAGTGCCTCAGGGATCTGGCAATAAATATCTCGCAAGTGCCAGAAATTCATCGTGAAACCCTTATTGCACGGGCTTTTCTGCTGCGCTAGATTAGCTTCCAAATGCAGACGACGATGTCGACCGCAGGCCACACAGGGCGCGTCGAACGGTTAGTCCGAGCGCGACCAGATCGTCACAATGCATAAAAAATTACGCTCCATTTTCTATACCTTCGGGGACCAATAATGAAATATAACTCGAACCGTTCAATCCGCGACCTTGGCCGGATTGCACTGACGGCAATCATGCTGCTCGTATTGCCTGTTGCAGGATTCGCACAACAGACGACGTCTTCCATTCAAGGTTCTGTGAACGACCCTAACGGAAATCCGGTCGCCGGCGCTCAGATAACTGTGACCCATATGGGGACAGGAATAACCGCAAGCAGACAGACAAATTCGGCGGGCACCTATAGAGTTACGGGACTACGAGTTGGCGGACCTTATGTCGCGACACTGGCTCGTTCTTCGTCATATGGCGAAGATCGGATCGAGCAGATCTACATATCGTTATCAGAACCCTACGTCCTCAACCTCGTCACACGAGTGACGGCGATTGAGGAAATCGTTGTGTCCGCATCTCAGCAGGACACTTTCTTCCGAATTGGCGCCGCGTCAAATTTCGATTCGGAAAATATTGACGGGCAAGCGAACGCAAACCGTGACTTCAAAAACATTGTGACGCAGGACCCGCGAGTCATCATTGATTATACGAACCAAAATGCAATATCAATCGCGGGCACGAACAATCGCATGAACAGCCTCACGGTCGATGGCGTTCGTCAAAACGACGACTTCGGTTTAAACAACAGCGGCTTCCCGACCCAGAGGGCGCCAATTTCAATCGATGCAATCGCGCAGATGTCTGTTGAAACTTCGCCTTTCGATGTGTCATTTGGCGGATTCACGGGTGGCACGATCAATGCCGTTACCAGATCCGGAACCAATGAGTGGGACGGCTCCATCACTGTGCTGCATTCGGACGACAGCCTGCATGGAGACAAAACCGAAAATGACACCGTTAGCCTCGGATTGTTTGACGAAGACACGATTGCGGCAACCATTGGCGGTCCGATCATCAAAGATAAACTCTGGCTTTTTGCCAGCTACGAAGAATGGACCGGCACTGACACGCAATCCCTGAGATTTGGGCCTGCCGGATCCGGACGGGATATTGAAATCTCAGAGGTCACTCAACAAGACCTGGATGACGTCCTTGCTCTTTCAAATTCTGTTTACGGTTTCGATGCCGGCGCGCTTCCAAATGCTGGCAAGGACATAAAGAGCGAAACCCTGCTGGTCAAACTCGACTGGGCGCTGGCTGATGATCACACACTGTCCGTAACGTACCAGGATGTTATCGGTAATACTCTCGTCCCCCAGGGCAATTCGACTTATAACAACCAGATCGGATTGACATCGAACTGGTACGATCGCTCGGAAGATTTCAAATCTGTCTCCGCACAACTTTTCTCGACCTGGACTGACGCTTTTTCTACGGAAATCAAGATCGCCTCTCAGGAAAGGTTAACCGGACAGAACTCCTTGTCCGGCACCGATCTGGCGCAAATGACAATCGATACTCTCGGCGGCGGGGCCGTACGGGTTGGAGCGGACGAATATCGCCACTCCAACGAGCTCGGAAATGATCAGTTCCAGTGGAAGATCAAGGGAGACTACTTGTGGAACGACCACACGATATCGGCGGGTCTCGAGCGCGACAGTCTCGATATTTTCAACGTGTTCAATCCGGGCTCGAATGGACTTTACGAATTTGACTGCATATTCACTATTGACTGTGTGAATTCGTACGAAGGGCGCCAGGCTGCAACACTTGATTATTCCAATGCGTTCAGCAACGTCAAATCCGATGCGGCCGCTGCATTTGAGTACCAGGTCAACAGTTTTTACATTCAGGACATCTGGGACGTAACGGATCAGCTTACGATCCAGTATGGTCTGCGCTATGACTGGTATACCTCCGATGATACTCCCCGTGAAAATGCCAACTTCCAGGCGCGACACGGCTTTAGCAACACGGAGTCGCTGGATGGGCGGAATATCGCTATGCCGCGAGTCGGATTCGTCTACGATTTTGACTCCGGCACCAGGCTGCGTGGTGGCATTGGTCTTTTCTCCGGCGGAAACCCGGGTGTATGGATTTCGAATTCCTACTCGAATGATGGCGTAACCATCGTCGTACCGGACGACGCGGGCGCAGTTAATGCTGCTTGTGCCGGCGTTTCCAGCTCGCCAGCGGCGTTGTCCAATGTAGACGCACGCAACGTGGCCCAGGCGGTACAGGATTGCATGTTCTCTGGTGCAGGAGATGTCGAACTGACTGACCCCGGGTTCGACATCCCGGCAAGTTGGAAATACAACCTGGCGGTTGAACACGAATTCGACTTCGGACCCTTGGGCGACGGTTGGAACGTAACTGCCGAAGCAGTTCTGTCGGACGTATCGCAGGCCGTTGAGTGGATCGACCTCGCGCGCACTCAAATCAACACCGCTCCGGACGGCCGACCCATTTATGATCGACCGCCGGTTTATGACGTCATGCTGACCAATACGGACAAGGGATCTGCGAATACCTTCTCGTTAAGCCTGGACAAGGCGTGGGACACACGTGCTGGTCTGTTCGGAATGACCTTGCATTACACGCGAATGGATGCGGAAGACGTCAATCCAGGTCAGAGCTCCACAGTCAGCTCTAACTACGGACGCCCGGCCACGTTTGACCGGAACAACCGGCAGCTCTCTACATCCGATTTCGAGATCAAGGATCGAATCAACGGAACTCTTGATTGGTCGAAAGACCTGTTCGGCGACAACGTCACGAGAGCAAGCCTGTTTTTCGAATACCGCAGTGGCAAGCCATACAGCTATACTATGCGCGAAGGCTCTGGTGACTCTTCCGTCTGGGGTGGTGATACAACCTTCTCACGACGCGACAGTCAGCTGATGTATGTTCCGACACTGGGCGACGCGGGTGTGATTTTCAATAATACGCCGGGAGCGCTGGTCAACGATCCTGTTGTCGAGGCGGACTTCAACGCTTTTATCACTGCGGCTGGTCTCGACGGCGCCCGCGGGACGATTTTGGCTCGTAACTTCCGTGAAACGTCAAGCGCTACCCGGTTCAATCTGCGTCTGCAACAGGAAGTCGGGCTGTTTGATATGCCGGGCGTTGGTGAAACGAAGCTGCACCTGTTCCTCGACGTCGAGAACATCGGCAACTTGCTGAACGACGACTGGGGCCGGGTTGAACAGGTTTCCTTCCCGTTCAACTATACGGCGGTGGATGAAGTGTCGTTGAACGCTAACGGCCAGTACGTATACGGGTCCGGAAGCACCGGCAGTACTTTCGATGACGCTACCGATCCGTCTTCATTCTTCGGACGGCAGTCGGTATACAAAATCCAGCTTGGAGCGAAATTCCAGTTCTAGTTGGAACTGTAGCAACGATCAAAGGGCGGTCTTCGGACCGCCTTTTTTTGCCCACGCGATTGGGATCCGGGGTCAGAATCGGGCTCTGACCCAGTTTGTCAGTAGAATCGGGCTCTGACCCAGTTTGTCAGAAACAGGTGTCAGCACCCGCGTGCAACAGAGCGAAACGTGAGCCAGGCGCATCCAGATCGGCACCAACCTTTTGCCCGTCGGCCTGTGCCCGGATTACTGCATCCAGCACAAGATATTTCAGTTCCGATCCCGGGCGCGAAACATCACGAGCTTTCGAAAAGTCGTAGCCGTCGCCACCGCGATAAATAAAGTCGGGCGCGATGACTTTGTATGCCTTGCCGGGGTCAATGTCCTGCCAGGCGCCGTCGACCGGTATTTGCATTTGCACGATTCGCTCGCCGTCCGGGCGGTCTCTATCGACGCAAACACGAAAGCCCGAGATTTGCGGGAAATATCCCTTGCTCGGACCTAGCCCTCGATAACCGGCTTCGATCATTTCGCGAAAATCACGACCATCCATCGTCATGTATCGAAGGTAAGACGAGAAACCGAACGTGCGGCCAATGTCTTCGAATGTTATGTCCTCGGCAATGAAGTCATCGATCCTCAATGTGCCGCCGTTGACCAGCGCAAAATCCGCAATGGGCGTCCCGAAGGCCGTTCGCATCTGATCTGCTATGAACATTCCCCAGTTGGTATCTCCACTCCTGATCGCAACCTCCCGTCCATCAAAGGATTCTGCAGCATCGCCGATGCGGCTTGGCAAGAACGGTACCAATTCCAGCAATTTCGACCGCCATTTGGTGGCGATTACCTGGTACTCGTCGTCCGGTTCTATTGACTCGTCAACGGCAATTTGCCGCGACCTAACATCCGGGACCCCATTCACGAACTGCACATCAATCTGCCAGATCGTCCTCGCATTCGAAGCGCCTTTCATGATCATGGCGTTCTTCGTATCGCCCTGTACGAATTCCGGCTCATGTTCGTGGCCGCCAGCAATGAACTGAAACTTCGGGTGATGTTCCCTGAGCTTCGCGAGCACAATGTCGTCAGACAAATAGAGGTGCGTTAGCCCGAATACCAGATCCGCGCCCTCCGCCTCGAATTGCTGAATCACTCGCTCCGCATGTTCAACGTAGCCCTCTTCAAATGGCGTGTAATCCCGCGCATTTCCACCATCATTCGCATCCACAGTCAGCGCGAAAATTCCAATTTTCCTTTCGCCGAACTTAAACGTAAACGCACTTCGGAGACGATCGTCAATGTCTTTATCTCCTGTCGCCAGGTGAAAATTATCCCCAAGCCATTCGAATCTTGACTCACGAATTCTCTGCATGACTTCATCTGCCGATCGCGGATCGAATTCGTGATTGCCGGGCACAACGTACATGGGTGCCAGGTCGTCCAGAAAATTCATTGCCTCCACCATCTGCTCTCCATTCCAGAGCTGGCTTTCAAGCGAGGGATAGAGGAAATCACCACCATGCAGAATGCGTACGTCTCTGCCTTGTGCTTTCAGCTCGCGAACGAGTGTTGCCACGCGACTGAATCCACCCCGCTTTCCTTCTTCGACGGCGTCGACGCGATAGGTATCGTTCAGATGAATGAATGTCAGGGTCTGGTCAGCAAGCGGATCCGTGATGACGGATTCGGTCGCACAACCAACCAGCACAGGAAAAAGAACAAGAAAAATTCGGCATATCACATGCATGTCGGAACTCGCGACCATTCAACACTGGAACGCCGATTCTGCCTGCTTGCCCGGCCTATTGCGATTGTGCATGCCCGAGATGGACGCGCATGTCCCTTCAAACACGCTGCCATCTCTTATATTGGTGAAACGATAGGAAAATCGCGGTCTTATGGCTAGAATGTTATCTATCTAGTCAAGATTTCCTACGCTGGCCGTGGTCTGCGGCAGCGTCAATTACGAAGCGAGGCCCGTGATGGCGAAAGTAAAATGCGGATTGATACAGATGGCGTTCAAAGGGGACTCTTCTAAAGACCCCGACGAAATTCGCGACGTAATGCTCGAGGCACACAAGCCGTATATTGAAGACGCCGGAAAACAGGGCGTACAGGTACTTTGCTTCCAGGAGGTTTTCACGCAGCCGTATTTCTGCCCCAGCCAGGACAGAAAATGGTACGCGGCGGCAGAATCAATCCCCGATGGCCACACCACACAGCTGATGCAGAAATACGCAAAGAAGTACAACATGGTCATCGTTGTACCGATCTACGAAGAGGAAATGCCCGGCGTCTATTACAACACCGCCGCCGTCATCGATGCCGATGGCACGTATCTCGGAAAATATCGAAAAACCCACATTCCACAGGTTGATCCGGGCTTTTACGAAAAGTTTTTCTTCAAGCCGGGCGACCTTGGATACCCGGTGTTCGAAACGGCTTACCTGAAACTCGGCGTGTACATCTGTTACGACCGGCATTTTCCCGAAGGCTGGCGGGCACTGGCGCTTAATGGTGCCGAATTCATCGTTAATCCATCCGCAACGGTTGCCGGCCTCAGCAAATATCTGTGGGAACTTGAGCAGCCCGCTTCGGCCGCGGCTAACGGCGTCTTCATCGGGGCGATCAATCGCATCGGCAAAGAACAACCCTGGGCGGACAAGATGGGCGAATTTTATGGCTCCAGCTACATCGTCAATCCACGCGGATCGATCGAAGCGCAGGCAAGCTACGGCGATGATGAGCTGCTGGTTCACGAAATAGATCTCGACATGATTCGCGAGGTCAGGAATACCTGGCAATTCTTCCGTGACCGCAGGCCCGAGCTCTATCTCGACCTGATCGAGGGATAGCCAATAAATGCCGGAGGCACTTTCAAGAGTCCATGCCATTGGCGAGTTTTTCGAACTCGAGGCCGGCCAGGATTTGATCGATAGTTCCCGTTACAACGAAGACATCGCCCCAACAAAAGTCAAAGAGCGTACCTGGAACCGCTGGAACGTCGCATCGCTTTGGGTCGGCATGGCGATCTGCGTGCCAACTTACACGCTCGGTGGCGTGTTAACGGCGTACTTCGGTCTGTCTGTTACCGAAGCGCTGTGGACGATTTTTATCGCGAACATCGTCGTGCTGATTCCGCTGACACTGAATGCTTTTCCGGGCACGCGCTACGGCATCCCGTGTCCTGTCGTTTTACGCGCATCGTTCGGCATCGTTGGTTCAAACGTCCCCGCCCTGATTCGGGCAATTGTCGCGTGCGGCTGGTTTGGTGTGCAGACACTATTCGGCGGTATCGCAATTCACCTGATGTTTTCTGCGATGTTTGACGGCTGGGCAGCGCTTGGCGGCACCGGGGAGGTCCTCGGTTTCTTCATTTTCTGGATCGGCAATGTTGTCGTGGTGATTCGCGGCGCGGAGTCGATTAAACATCTCGAAACACTTGCCGCACCACTGTTGCTGATCGTCGCTATCGGGCTGATTGTCTGGGCATGGCCAAAGGTGTCGATCAGAGAAGTCCTGGCAACGCCGGCGACGCGACCAGAGGGCGCGGCGTTATCGGCTTACTTCATGGCAGCATTGACCGCAATGGTAGGCTTCTGGGCGACTTTGTCTCTGAATATTCCTGACTTCAGTCGTTTTGCCGATTCTCAGCGGAGCCAGATCGTTGGCCAGATTATCGGCCTTCCGGTGACCATGTTCCTGTTTTCCGGGCTGGGCGTTTTGCTGACATCCGCGTCCTTCGGCCTGGTTGGCGAAACGATTTCCGACCCGATCAACCTTATCGGAAAGATCGACAATTCGGGCTGGGTCGTGTTGTCGATGCTGATGATTGTCCTGGCGACAATTTCGACCAATACGGCCGCCAACGTGGTATCGCCAACTAACAGTTTTCAAAATATCGCACCGAAATATATCAATGAAACGAAAGGCGTACTCCTTACCGGTTTCATCGGCATTGCGCTGATGAGCTGGGAGCTCGCGAAAAAACTTGGCTGGCTTGAGTCTGATGTAAGCGTGGAGAGCCTTTACTCAAACTGGCTACTCGGTTACTCCAGCCTGCTTGGACCAATAGCTGGAATAATGGTTGTCGACTATTTTCTGATCAGGAAGCAGCACTACGAATTGGCAGATCTTTATGTCAGCGGTCGGACCTATCCCGACTGGCATCTCCCTGGCCTCGTCTCGTTTTTCGTACCGGTAGGATTGACCCTTATCGCGATTTTTACTGGTGCACTTTCGTGGTTTTACAACTATGGTTGGTTCACCGGTTCCATTCTTGGCGGTTTGATTTATTGGCTCATGTGCCGAGGAAAATGAGATGGCAGTTCTAGTACGTGGCGGCACCGTCGTAACCGCCGAGCATACATGGCGGGCAGACGTGTTCTGTGCCGATGGCAAGATTAAAGCGATCGGGACTGATCTCGAATCGCCGGCCGGCGCAGAGATCGTCGACGCGGGCGGACAATACGTCATGCCCGGCGGTATCGATCCTCATACCCACATGCAACTGCCGTTCATGGGCACGGTCGCGAGCGATGATTTCGAATCAGGTACCGCGGCAGGTCTAGCCGGCGGTACGACAATGATCATCGATTTCGTGATTCCCAATCCCCAGCAGCGCGTGATGGATGCATACAATCAGTGGCGAGACTGGGCGAAAAAATCAGTTGCCGACTACTCGTTTCACGTTGCGATCACCTGGTGGGATGAAACCGTGGCCGCCGACATGGAAACACTCGTCAAAGAGGAAGGCGTCAACAGTTTCAAACATTTCATGGCGTACAAGGGCGCCATCATGGCGGATGACGAGATCCTGGTGAACAGCTTCTCAAAAGCCATCGAGCTCGGCGCCATCGTCACCTGTCATGCAGAAAACGGCGAGCTGGTATTTCGTCTGCAACAAAAAATTTACGACATGGGTATTACCGGTCCCGAAGGTCATCCGTTGTCGCGCCCTCCCGAAGTCGAGGGTGAGGCGGCGAACCGCGCGATTCGTATCGCCGAGGTTCTCGGCGTGCCGATTTATCTCGTGCACAACTCCTGTCGCCAGTCGCTCGAGGCAATCACCCGGGCACGAAACGAGGGCCAACGGGTTTATGGCGAGGTGCTGGCCGGTCATTTGCTTGTCGACGATTCCGTCTACCGGAACAAGGATTTCGAAGTTGCTGCTGCACATGTGATGAGCCCGCCATTTCGCCCGAAGGAACACCAGGCGGCGCTTTGGCACGGGCTGCAATCGGGTAATTTGCAAACGACGGCGACGGACCATTGCTGCTTCTGTGCTGATCAGAAAGCCGCCGGCAAGAATGATTTTCGGCTGATACCCAATGGTACTGCCGGTATTGAGAATCGCATGGAAGTGCTTTGGCATCACGGCGTCAGCACGGGTCGCCTGACGATGAACGAATTCGTTGCTGTTACGTCAACGAATGCCGCGAAGATATTCAACGTGTTTCCTCGCAAAGGGAATATTGCTGTTGGCTCTGACGCCGACATGGTTGTCTGGGATCCGGAAGCAGCGAAGACTATTTCGGCGAAGACACACTTTCAGAAAATAGACTACAACATCTTTGAGGGCATGACAGTCAAAGGTCGTGCCTCACACACGCTGAGCCAGGGTAAGGTCGTTTATGCCAACGGCAAACTCAACGTCGAGAAGGGCGCGGGCCGCTATGTCGACAGGCCTCCCTACGCGACGTACTACGACGCGATAAAGAAGCGCTCCGAGCACAAAAAACCAACGGCCGTTAAACGTTAGTTATGTCCAAGCCCGACATCAGGACCGGTCGACTGACAACTGAGGAGATCAGTCGAAATTTTGGTGACATGCATCCGCCACTGTCGCGGTCCGAAGCGTTGATTGAAGCCGACCGCTGCTATTTTTGTTACGACGCCCCCTGCACGACTGCCTGCCCCACGGGTATAGACATACCGGGATTCATCCAGAAAATCCGTAGTTACAACGTGCTCGGTTCGGCGCAAACCATTCTGCGTGAAAACATCATGGGCGGCATGTGTGCGCGCGTCTGCCCGACAGAAGTGCTCTGTGAGGAAGCCTGCGTACGACACACGCATGAAGACAAGCCAGTCAATATCGGCCGATTGCAGCGTTACGCTACGGATCCGGTTTTTGAGCGCGGGTTACCAATGTTTGAGCGAGCAAAGTCAACGGGCAAAAGTGTCGCGGTCGTCGGTGGCGGACCCGCCGGACTCTCGTGTGCGCACAGACTGGCTATGCTTGGCCATCGTGTCGTGGTTTTCAATCGTGACAGCAAACTGGGCGGGCTCAATGAATATGGCATCGCGGCATATAAGACCGTGAATGACTTCGCCCAGCGCGAGGTCGAATGGATCCTCAAGATCGGCGGCATCGAGGTGCGCGCGAATACGATTCTGGGCGCCGACGTCACATTCGATGAATTGCGTCAGGGCTTTGACGCTGTCTTCCTGGGGTTTGGCCTGGGCGGTGTCAATGACCTTGGACTGGGCAACGAGGATAGCGACGTTGTTATGAACGCGGTCGACTTTATCGCGGACATTCGGCAAGCCGAGGACAAAAGCAGCCTTCCTACTGGCCGTCGGGTCGTCGTTATCGGCGGCGGGATGACCGCGATTGATGTCGCCGTGCAGAGCAAGCGACTGGGCAGCGAGGAGGTGCAGATTGTCTACCGTCGCGGCCCGGAGAAAATGGGTGCAAGCCAGTTCGAGCGCGAGTTCGCACAAACCAACGGAGTTGGGATTCGCTACTGGTCAATGCCGGTCAAACTCGAAAAAGTCGACGGCGCAACCAGGGTGCACTTCGAGAGTACGGAGATCGACGAGAATGGCGACCTTCTCTCGACTGGCGAGACATGGATTGTCGACGCCGACATTGTTTTCAAGGCGGTTGGTCAGGCAATTGACGAGGACACACTTGGACTGGTCGCCGAATCGATTGACCAGCGAAGCGGCAGACTCGTAGTCGACGAGCAGCGTCGAACTTCACTGGAAGGTGTCTGGGCGGGTGGTGACTGCATTTACGGACACGACGACCTCACGGTGACTGCGGTACAGGATGGCAAGCTGGCCGCTTTTTCAATCGATCGACAGCTGCGCGGCAAGTAGGTCAACAGTGGCTGACCTGACAACTGAATTTCTTGGCGTAAAAACACCCAACCCGTTCTGGCTTGCGTCAGCACCACCCACTGACAAGGCCTACAACGTCAATCGCGCCTTCGAGGCCGGCTGGGGCGGCGCTGTCTGGAAAACGCTCGGGGAGGATCCGCCGATCGTCAATGTCAGCGGTCCTCGTTACAGCGCACTACACAGCAACGAGCGTCGCGTAATCGGATTTAACAACATCGAACTGATTACCGACCGGCCGCTTAAGACCAACCTCGACGAAATTCGACAGATCAAGAAAGACTGGCCGGATCGCGCGATTTTCGTGTCGGTTATGTTGCCGATGAACGAGGCGACCTGGGCGAATTACGTACCGATGATCGAGGACACCGGAGCAGACGGCTTCGAGCTGAATTTCGGCTGCCCGCATGGCATGTCCGAAAGGGGTATGGGTGCCGCCGTCGGACAGGTGCCTGAGTACATTCAAATGGCGACGGAGTGGTGCAAGAAATACGCGACGACTCCAGTCATCGTCAAGCTCACGCCGAACGTCACCAACATTCTGCCGCCGGCGAAGGCCGCCCGCGCCGGAGGCGCCGACGCCGTATCGCTGATCAACACCGTTAACTCAATCATGCGAGTCAACTACGACACACTCACGATGTATCCCAGCACTGACGGCATGGGCTCGCATGGCGGCTACTGCGGCCAGGCCGTGAAACCCATCGCATTGCATATGGTCGCGGAGATCGCGCGTACGAAAGAAACCTCGGGTATGCCGATTTCCGGTATCGGCGGCATCCACGACTGGCGCGACGCGGTCGATTTTTTCGCTTTGGGTGCCTCAAACGTTCAGGTGTGCACTGCGGCGATGGTCTACGGTTTCAAGATTATTGACGACCTGACTGATGGCCTGTCGAGATTTCTCGATGACAAAGGGATGTCATCGGTAAGCGAACTGGTTGGCAAAGCGGTGCCCAGCGTAACGGACTGGCAATATCTCAACCTGAATTACGTCGAAAAAGCGGTTATCGATCAGGATCTCTGCATCAAATGCGGCCGCTGCCACGTGGTGTGTGAGGACACGTCGCATCAGGCGATAACCCATACCGTCAATGGCGAGCGACGTTTCGAGGTGATCGACGCAGAATGCGTTGGTTGTAATCTTTGCGTCAGCGTTTGTCCTGTCGACAGCTGTATTACGATGTTGCCCGTATCGAGCGGCATCGACCCGCGAACCGGACTGGCGATAAACAAGGGACATGCCGACTGGACGACGCACCCGAATAATCCGATGAGAAAGGATGCCTGAAATGGGTTTAACTGTAATGCCCGGCGCTGAGAAACAGCTCGTGGCCGCGGCGAAGAAAGTTCGTGCGAATGCCTATGCACCGTATTCGGGCTACCATGTCGGCGCCGCGCTCATCGACGAAACCGGCGCATTACACATTGGTTGCAACGTCGAAAACGCCGCGTTCCCGGAAGGTTTTTGTGCAGAGGCAAATGCCATCGGAGCGATGGTGACAGCGGGCGGAAAAAGAATTGTTGCCATCGCAGCGATCGGCGGAGCAACTGAGATTGAAGCGTGCACGCCGTGCGGCGGTTGCCGGCAACGCATTCACGAATTCGCTGACGAGAATACACGGATCATTTTGATCGGCGAAAACCTGAAGACTGTTAGCTACTCGATAAGCGAATTGCTGCCTGCGGGTTTTCAGCTCCGCTAGTTTCCGGATACCGGCTGTCACGCAAATGGCGATCCAACGATAGCGCCGGACGTGCTCATCAGGACAGTGGTATCTGTGTGTCGGAGCTTGAGAAAAAATTGATCTTAAGAGTACGCTCGGGACTGAAATATCTTGTACTCCTTGTCGTAGTGCCAATTTCGCTTTCTCTTGTGTGGTTGCGTTGGGAATCCGGTCTGCCGAGAAATGTTTGGTTCAATGAGCGGCATGGTGCGATTCAGACGGTCGCCACTGAAAGGACAGGCACAAATTTCGGGCAACTATCGGAATCGGTCCGGCTGACATCTGATTCAGGTCTTCGGGTTTCTTTGCGCGTAATCCGCAACGAAACATCGGATGGAACCCTACCTGTATTGATAATACTTGGCGGGCACCGTACCGGAAGCGATGCGGTGGAACTGTTTGGTCATGTCGGCCATCGTGCGGTTGTCGGTGTGGACTATCCATACGATGGCCCGGACAGGCCGAAGGGTACGATAGCTATTGCGAGAACCATCCCACTGGCTCGACAAGCATTCCTGGATACTACGCCGGCCGTTTCATTGATTCTCGACTGGTCGCTCGAACAATCCTGGGTTGACGAAAATCGAATGATTATTGTCGGCGCCAGCCTGGGCGTACCGTTTGCCGTTGCTGCCGCTGCACGGGACGAACGTATTACAGGTGTAATGCTTATCCATGGCGCTGCGGACAACCGATTGTGGATCGAAACCCAGATCGCGCGGCGAATGAACACCAGGCTCCTGCACGCTCCGTTGGCAACCGTTCTTTACTGGTTAGCGTACGGCCCGATTCTCGATGCCGGTGAGCATATCGCTTCGATCTCGCCACGACCGGTGCTGATCATCGGCGCCCGCGAGGACGAGCGAACTCCCGCCGGCCAGTCAGAACTATTGTTCGACGCGGCGCGCGATCCCAAACGACTGCGTTACACCGACGGTCGGCACATCCAGCCAAACCGGACTGAAATTGTGACTGAGTTGCTGCGTATAGCGGACGAGGAGTTACCATTCCTCACGCAGGGTCCGACCGCTTACCGCAGCCAGTAACTATCGTTACAACGCCGGACTTCGGGCCGGAAGCACATACCCGATCACAGCCATAAAGTGGCAGGCTGCGCCACCCAGCACAAAGAGATGCCAGATGGCGTGGTGCAGGTACATTCGTTTCGCCATGTAAAAGGCTGCGCCCACCGTGTAACTGACGCCGCCCGCCACCAGCCAGACCAGGCCGTCTCTGCCGATTGCATCCAGTAGTTGCGGCACCGCAATAATCATCAGCCAGCCCATCAAAAGGTAGCTGGACAATGACAATTTCGGGTAGCGGTGTCCAAGCCAGATCTTGGAGGCAATGCCCAGGGCAGCCAGTGACCATATCGCAACAAACAGCCACCAGCGGATCTCAGTCTGCATCGCCACCAGCAGGAATGGTGTCGTGGTACCGGCGATGAGCAAATAGATCGCGCAGTGATCAATCATCTTGAACAGATGCGCTCGCGGCGAAGCGTGAAGCCCGTGGTACAGCGTCGAGGCGCCGAACAATGCGATCATGCTGAATCCATACACACTGCTCGCGACAATTCTCCACGGATCACCCGCATCGATGGAGATGTTGAGCATCCAGACGAGCGCAACGATTCCCAGGATTGCGCCGACGGCGTGACTCGCCGCGTGCACAGCTTCCTCTGCCGCTGAGTACCTCGCAGGCGCGGCGTTAGCCACCGTATTTCCAATTCAGCATCGCGTCTACCTCCTGGCGATAGGGCAATGATGGTTGCGCGCCCGCCCTCGTTGCGGCGATCGCTCCTGCGGCACAGGCGAAATCCAGCGCATGCTGTAGTTCCATTCCTTCGATGATCCCAAGCGTCAGCGCGGCAGTAAAAGTATCCCCTGCCCCGGTTGTATCCACCGCCACGATCACTGCCGGTTTCGAACGCGCGACCTCTACACCCGCCTTCGTGAGTACAGCACCTTCCGCGCCAAACGTCGTCGCCAGCAAACCCGTGCAGACCTCGAGTTTTCGACCGTAAAACTCCGCTTCCGTTTCGTTGACGACAACAAGGTTCGCGCAGCTGATGAGCGTGTCCGGAACGTCGAGTGCCGGTGCCAGATTCACGCTGATAAAACCCGAAAAAGATTCGACCGCATGGCAAAGCGTTTCGACCGGCACTTCCAGCTGGCAAATCATCGCATCAGCTTCAGGCAGCACGATCATGTTCGCGTGCAACTCGCGGTTCGCGCCCGGCGCTACGACAATCTGGTTCTCCCCGCACGATGAAACCGTTATGAGCGCCACTCCGGTCGGCGCGGACGCGTCCCTTTCACATGCTGACAGGTCCACGTCACCCGCCAGGAGCAGCGCAATCGCCTCATCGGCATTCGCGTCATTCCCCACTCGCGCCACGAGAGCAACATTCGCCCCAAGCCTTTTGGCGGCGAGCGCCTGATTCGCACCCTTGCCGCCCGGAAAGCGGCTGAGGCTTGCGCCAGTAACCGTCTCTCCCGCGACCGGCAGATTCGCCACCGAGGCAACGATATCTAGGTTCACCGACCCGACCACGACGATGAAACGCCGACTAGGCATTTTCGTATCGACTCAGGCGATCGATCAGCAATGCATAGAATCCGTCCGCATCAACCGCGTGCATCCACAGAACATTTCTTGGCCGGTCCGTGACATGCCAGAAATCCACCGCTGTATGCCCCATCGTCAATTCGGATTCTGTTTCGACCGCCAGGTTGCAATGTTTGCCCTCGAAGAGCTCAGGTTTAAGCAGGTACGCGACAGTGCATGGATCATGTAACGGCGCACCGGGCGAACCATACTTCGCCGTGTCATGGCGGTTGAAAAAATCCAGCATACCGGCTGTTGCACGACCGGCATTGTTATCAATTCGCCGAATTCGGTCACGACGTTCCGGCGTCGCCAGGACTTGATGAGTCACGTCCAAACCCATCACGGTTGTCGGCCTCCCACAGCAAAAAACAATGTCGGCTGCCTGCGGGTCAACAAGGATGTTGAACTCGGCTGAAGGCGTGGAATTCCCGCCTTCTCGCATCGCACCCCCCATCAGGACAATCTCATTTATTTTTCTCAGGATCGACGGTTTTTTCTCAATAGCCATCGCTATGTTCGTCAACGGCCCGGTTGGCACCAGTGTGATTGAGTCGTCTTCGGCGGCGAGCAACGCATCAACGATAAAATCAACGCCATGCTGTGCTTCAAGCAGCTGTTTCGGTTCAACAATGTCCGCGCCATCGATGCCCGTCCTGCCATGCACATTCTCGGCCGTCCGCAGTTTTCGACGCAGGGGTTGCGCGCATCCCGCGAATACGGGGATGTCAGTTCGACCTGCAATATCACACATGAGCCGGGCGTTTCGCTCGGTCAGCTCGAGCGGCACATTTCCGGCAACCGCGGTGATGCCAAGAATTTTGAGTTCATCCGGCGAGGACATCGCGAGCAACAATGCGATCGCGTCGTCCTGACCGGGATCGCAGTCAATGATAATTGAACGCATTCGAATCCTGCGCTAGAAAGTCAGCAATAGCCCTGCGAGCGCTGCACTCATCAGGTTCGACAGCGACGCGGCAAGTACGGCTTTCAAACCAAGCTGGCCGATCAGGTCCCGTTTTTCAGGCACCAGCACGCCAAGACCACCCAGCAAAATCGCGATGGACGAGAGGTTGGCAAAACCACAGAGCGAGAAAGTTGCTACCGCTACCGTGCGCGGACTCATTCCGGCGAGGTAGTCGTTGAGGTTCGAAAATGCGACGAATTCATTCAGTATCAGCTTCTCGCCGAACAAGGCGCCGGCTGCTTCTGCTTCTTCCCATGGCACGCTCAAGAGGTACATCAGCGGCTGAAATATTTTGCCGAGAATGGACTGCAGCGTGACTCCGTCAATTCCCACGAGACTGAACAAGCCGCCAACCAGTCCGTTGAACAATGCGATCAGCGCGACGAATGCAATCAGCATGGCGCCAATGTTTGCTGCCAGCCGCAGGCCATCGGTCGTACCGGACGCTGCTGCGAGGATGACGTTCTTGTGCTGGCTGGGTTCCATCACGAGCTTGTCGTGTTCACCAGCGTGGATAACCTTGTCATCCGGCATAACTATTTTTGCCATCAGCAAGCCGCCGGGAGCTGCCATGAAAGCCGCGGCGAGCAGATATTTGAGTTCGGCACCCATCAGTACATAACCGGCCAGTACCGTTCCGGCGATCGACGCGAGACCGGAAACCATGACGGCGAACATCTGCGCCTCGGTGAGGTTTTTCAAGTACGGCCGAACGACCAATGGCGCTTCCGTCTGACCAACGAATATGTTGGCGGCCGCGTTCATGGACTCAACGGCTCCGGTGCCTATGATTTTGTGCAATGCGCCGCCAACGAGTTTCACGACCCATTCCATGATCCGCAGGTGATACATCACTGACATCAGCGCCGAGAAAAAGATGATGATCGGCAGTACATTGATCGCGAAACTGAAGCCTACAACGTCAGTATCAGCCAGCGGGCCAAAAACCATGCTGATACCAGCCTTGGAGAATCCGATGACAGCAAGTACACCCGTGCTGAGTGTATCGATCGCCGCCCTGCCGGCATCGAAGTAAAGAACGAATGCAGCGATGGCGATTTGCAGCGCCAGGGCCGCGCCGACTACGCGGTAATTGATCGCCTTGCGGTTACTCGAAAACGCGACCGCTATTCCCAGTATGACGATGATGCCAACAATGCCAATGAAATTGCCCGACATGGACTACCCCTTTATTTTTATTCTTGAGCGGCTTCTCTAGCTTACCGTAAAGCTCAGGCGTGACCCGACAATTTCTCGTAAATCACTGGCCGGGAATCAGGTAACACATCAGACACAGAACAGGCAGCGCGGATCATTGCGGCCGAAATTTCGGCGCTCGCCGTATTCGCAGCATGAATGATCGCCAGCGGGCGCTCCTTGCTTACGTGGCTACCGATTGGCGCCACACCACTCAGGCCTACTGATAAATCCAACGCGGCGTCGAGTGTTCGTCTGCCACCCCCAAGTTCAATGATCGCGTTTCCTATCGCAAAGGCATCGACGGCCGACAGAAACCCGTCCCTGGCTGAAAACACTGGAATTTCGAGCCTCGCTCGCGGCAAATGCTTTTCATACGTGTCGACAAAATTAACCGGACCACCGAGTGCGTGCACCATCTTCGAGAATACTTCGGCGGCTCCGCCGGAAGTGACTGCATCGTTTGTTTTCTGCCTGGCTTTGTCGCGGCTGGTCTCCAGGCCGGTGACAATCAGCATCTCCGACGTCAGCGCCATGACGACTTCGTCCAGCCTCGATTCCCGGTGGTCATCCCGGAGGTAGGCCATCGACTCGGCAATCTCGAGCGCGTTGCCGGCAGTCTCGCCAAGACATTCATTCATGTCCGTAATGATCGCGTGTGTTTTCAGGTTTGCCGCAGCCGCTGTATCAATGATGCTGCGGGCGAGTTCCTGAGCCTGATCCATCGAAGGCATGAATGCGCCTGTGCCAACCTTGATGTCCATGACCAGCGCGTCAAGGCCGGCAGCAATCTTCTTCGACAGAATCGAAGCAGTTATCAACGGCACAGATTCAACCGTCGCCGTTACATCCCTGATCGCATAAAAACGCCGATCGGCCGGAGCCAGATCCGCTGTCTGCCCGATGATGGCGCAACCGACTTCTTTCACCACTTTTCGAAACAGCGAGAAGTCAGGCGTAGCGTTGTAGCCGGGAATCGACTCGACTTTGTCGGCCGTGCCGCCCGTGTGGCCGAGTCCCCGGCCCGAAATCATCGGCACATAACAGCCGCAGGCAGCAGCAATAGGTGCAAGCAGGAAACTCACCTTGTCACCGACACCGCCGGTCGAATGTTTGTCGACAACCGGTCCATCCAGATTTTCGCCCTGCCACTGCAATACCGTGCCGGAAGCCGCCATGCCCATGGTTAACATGCCGGCCTCACTGGCCGTCATCGAATTGAGAAAAATGGCCATGGCAAGGGATGACGCCTGCTCTGCCGGAATACTGCCGTCCGCGAGACCGTTTACGAAAAATGTAATCTCATCCGCTGAAAGTTCTCCACCGTCACGCTTCTTTCGAATGATGTCCGTGAACAACATGTTCAGACGAACCCGCGCAACGGAAGATCCGGGCTGCGTTGCAGCCAGTTCTCTGGCGGGTAGTGGCAGGCCCGGTCAATCACATGCAGCGTATAGGCATGGCGTGACTTGTCAGAGCGATTCGGGCCACTCAGGTGCGGCGCACGCCCATTGAATATGACCAGTGTTCCGGCCTTTGCTTCAGCGGGTAATTTCAAATGCTCGGGCCACGGTTCCGCATCGAGCACGTCGGTGCTCAGCTCCGTCTCGCTAACGCGACGGTTGCGTTGTTTCAAGGGAAGGCGGTGGCCGCCTGGGATGAAGTGCATGCAACCGTTGTCGATCGTTGCATCTTCGAGTGCGAACCAGAAACCGACGCAGGACTCCGGTTCCGTGTAGATGTAAGTGGAATCCTGGTGGCAGACCACTTCTCCGCCGATTCTCGGTGGCTTGAAGATATACATGGACTGAATGATGGCGGGATCATCGAAACCGATGCGTTTGGCGATCTCTGCGAGCGCAGGCGTGCGTGAAAATCGATCGAAAACGGGGTCAAGATCGTGCATCGCATGACCCATCTTGTTCAGTGAATTTTCCTTCGCCTGACGCAGATTACCAGTTGAGTCGAACGCGTCTTTCTCCAGGAAGAAACAAATCTTGTCGCCCGACTCAATAAAGTAGCGATCATCGAGCTGCGTCTGGTCGGTTGTCGAAAATACACTTTTAACGTCGCGCAGATCGAAGTCGTCAACAAGTTTCAGGGCCCGCGCCTTCAGCGAGGCGCACTCCGAAACGGATACAAAGCTATCCAGGACAAGGACGCCGCTTGCGTGAAAAGCCGCAAGCATGTCATCGCTCAGCGCACCGCCAGGCGGCGCTGAAAAAGTCGGCAATTTTGCCGATTTCGGGGACCCTGCAAGCATTATTTTTTCACTAAATTGGCACCGGATTTGAGGATATTACTCTACCATCTCCGCCGAACTCACTGTTGCGTTGACTATGACAAACGGGTGGCGCATTATTCCCGGCATACCTGCCGAGTGTCGATTAGCGTTATCGTAACTCGCTGATAAATAACAAATTAATTTACTTTTTCGAGGTCCTCCAAGATGAAGATTACATTTCTGGCGATCTGTGGTTTGGTAGCAACATTTATCTGCCTGCCAAACATTACCGTCGCCCAGGAAAATAGCGAGCCATTGTTTGAGGAAATTATCGTCACGGCGACCAAACGTTCGCAGAGCATCTATGAAGTGCCTGTTGCAGTGAGTGCCTTTGAAGGCGACAAACTGGCGCAACAGGGCATCGTTGATATTGTCGACATTGGCAAGTTCGTACCGAACCTTAATATCACGCAGTTCTCTGCCGGTCACGTGTCGTCATCGAATCCATTCATTCGAGGCATCGGCCTCCAGGATCACCTGATCACAACTGATCCGGGCGTCGGCGTCTATGTTGACGGCGTCTATCTGGGTCGACAGGTTGGACAAAACTGGAATCTGACCAACATTGAACGTGTCGAGGTGCTGCGCGGCCCGCAAGGCACGCTTTACGGTCGGAATTCGATCGGTGGCGCGATCAATATCATCACGAAGGAACCCGGCTCGGATCCAGGTGCCCGGGTTGGCATCGAAATCGCTAGCCGTGAGCGACTGAATGCTCCGTGAGCGACTGAATGCTGATTTTTATGCCGACACAGAACTCACCGATACAGCGGCACTCTCGATCACCGGTGGATTCAAGAGTCGTGACGGCCTCGGTGATTTTCTGAATTTGCCGAATGCCGGTGTTCGCGTAGGTGAATTCCAGGAAGTCTTCGGGCGCGTCGCGCTTCGACTCAAACCCCGAGACGACCTCTCGGTAACCATTGCGTACGATGCCAACAATAACAACGGTGGACTTCGCCCTTACACGACGTTGATTGACGAGCTGCCCAACGGTTTTCTGTCCCAGTTGGGTTGGACCAATGCCGACACCTCCGCCGATCCGTATGACAACAATACAACCCAGGCCGACCAGGTTCGCGTATCCAACGAAGCGTCCGGTCTCGCGATAACGGCCAACTGGGATGTCAACGATACACTCACCGCAAAAATCATCGCCAGCACGCGCAGCTCGGAGTACAAAACGGGCCTGGATGACGACAGTCTCGCCGTCAATCTTTTGACGTTTCCCGAAGTTGGCGACGCCGACCAGACGTCACTCGAAGTACAGCTGAACGGCAATTATGATGACTGGGACTTTGTCGGCGGCGTTTACTACTTCACGGAAGACGGCGGCAATGTGCAGACCGACTACTTCTTTCTCGGCGGGCCATTCAGCTTCGTCCTGCAACAAGAGGTTACGAGTCTCGGTCTCTTCGGCAATGTTGGCTACAACGTATCCGATGCGCTCAGAATCTCGGGCGGACTTCGATATTCCAGGGACGATAAAGATGCCGCTGCCGACATTGCTTTCGGCTTGACGCCGATGAGTCGGGACTGGAACGAGTTAAGTTGGGATCTGTCCGCCAGTTACGAACTGGAGGGCGGTATGAATGTGTACGGCGCTATCCAGAGCGGATACCAGTCCGGTCAGTTCGCTCCGCGACCATTTTGCTTCGCAACCTGGCCCTCTTGCTTTGCCGCGTCGGACAACGTCACGGCCATCAACTATGAAGTTGGTATAAAAGGTCAGCCGTTTGAGCGCCTGCAGATGAGTGCCGCCATATTCTTCACACAGTATTCGGACCTGCCCTACCAGGTCAGTTCGACCAGCGGCGGCGGTTTCTTGACGGTGCCCCTGGTTGTTGATCAGGATTCGTTCGGATTCGAATGGGAAAGCACAGCCTATCTCACCGATGACTTCCTGCTCTACGTAACCCTGGGTTACATCGACGTCGATGTCGATCAGCAAGGTGGCGTCAAGCCGGTAGCACCGCT
Organism: Pseudomonadota bacterium; assembly: GCA_027621915.1. Classification (GTDB taxonomy): domain Bacteria; phylum Pseudomonadota; class Gammaproteobacteria; order Steroidobacterales; family Woeseiaceae; genus SZUA-117. The sequence continues at coordinate 18,953 of JAQCAD010000012.1, read as the reverse complement.
GACTCCAGAACTTACGTTTTCGATCAGTCCGGAGATCCATGTTGATATGGCAAGTGGTGGCGAAGTTACGTTCCGTGCCGATTACTCGTTTCGGGATGACATGTGGGGCGAGCCCAGTTCCGATCCGGGCCGGCAGTCGAGAATCCCCAGTCGCGATCTGATCAATTTCGACATTTCATACCAGCCGGCGGACAAAAGCTGGACAGCGGGAATCTATGGCCGTAACGCAACTGACGAACGCTACGTCAATGCACTGCTCAATGTTAATGATTACATTCTCAAGATCCTGAGCAATGATGCCAGCGAGTTCGGTGTTCGATTCATCAAGGATTTCTGATCGCAGTATCGATCGGCGAAAGAAAGCACAAAAACGGGCAACTTCGGTTGCCCGTTTTTTTTTGCTAAATCGCTTTTCAATCAGTTCACGAATGACCGGGTCACAACAGAACCATCCATCCATCCGAGAGCAGAACTTTCGCAGTAGTTTTACGTATCGCCTGCGGAAGTAGGGTTAGTTAACGTTCGCCCTTCAATTGATCTGTTAATTAAGAGCTCGCCCTCGAACATGAAAACCATCATCGAACCTTTCAGAATCAAGATGATCGAGCCCATCAAGCTGACGACGCGTGAAGAACGCAAACAGCTGATCGAGGCCGCACACTACAACCCGTTTTTACTCCGTGCCGAAGACGTCATCATTGATCTCCTGACTGACTCAGGAACGAGCGCGATGTCCGCAGAGGCCTGGGCCGCGATCATGCGCGGCGATGAATCCTATGCCGGCGCCCGGAGCTGGTACCGCTTCCGTGACGCCGTGAAAGATATCTTCGGTTTCGAACAGGTGATTCCAACCCACCAGGGGCGCGCAGCCGAACATATCTTGTTCGGGGTCATGGTACGGCCAGCCCTGATCGTCCCCAACAACACGCACTTTGACACGACCCGGGCGAACATCGAGTTTTTCGGCGGCAACGCAATGGACTTGCCATGTGTCGAGGCTGGTGACCTGGACTCTGATTATCCGTTCAAGGGCAACATGGATATCGCCGCTCTTGAGTCGCTGGTCGCAACTGAGGGACCAGCACGCATTCCCCTGATCATGATTACGGTGACTAACAATTCAGGTGGTGGTCAACCCGTGTCGATGGCGAACATTCGTGAAATCAGCCGCATCGCAAGAGCTGCCGGTATTCCGTTTTACCTGGACGCATGCCGCTTCGCCGAAAACGCTCATTTCATCAAACGCCGGGAAGCCGGGTTTGAAAATACGCCAACGATCGATATTGCCAGGGAAATGTTCAGTTATGCAGATGGCTGCACGATGTCTGCCAAAAAGGATGCTTTCGCCAATATTGGCGGCTTTCTGTGCACCAACGATGCGGACCTGGCACTTCGAGAGCGCAACGCGCTTATCCTGACCGAGGGATTTCCGACCTATGGTGGCCTGGCCGGGCGGGATCTGGAGGCAATCGCCGTCGGGCTATATGAAGTGCTCGACGAAAACTATCTGGACTACCGACTGTTATCGACACGCTACGTCGTCAACCACCTGCGTGACCTGAATATTCCTGTCGTAGCGCCCGCAGGTGGTCATGCCGTCTACCTCGACGCCCGGCGTTTTTTGCCGCACATTGAACCACTGCAGTATCCGGGTCAGGCGCTCGCCGTGGAATTGTTCATCGAAGCGGGAATTCGCGGCGTGGAAATAGGAACAGTGATGTTCGGTGCCGACCCGCATACGGGTGAAGAACGACCTGCTCGTCTCGATCTGTTAAGGCTTGCGATACCGCGACGTGTTTACACGCAGAGCCACATGGACTATGTACTCGAAGCGATTCATCTCGTATGGCAAAGACGCGACGATATCCGCGGCATGGTCATCGTACAGGCCCCAAAGTTCCTGAGGCATTTTTCTGCCAGGTTCAATTGGATCTGATCAGAAACCGATCACAGGTGAAACCGGGAGTTCGATTCTTCGCGGCCAGGCTTTTTGCCGTGTCGCCAGTGGGATAAAACTCCGGGCTGCCGCAATGTCATTGCAGCGCTCAAAGTCACTGGATGAAAAGCCATGTTCGCGATGGAGGATTCCGTATTCATGGCAAAGGTCGATACCGAACAGGCCAGGATCGTCGGAGTTAATCGTTACGGCGACACCTGCATCGATGAGACGCCTGATCGGGTGCTCGCGGGTGGATGGCACTGAGCTTGTCAACCAGTTGCTGGTCGGGCAAACCTCAAGCGCGACGCCTCGCTCGCGCGTCAGCTCCATGACCGACTGATCATTAATGATATGAATGCCATGCCCGATGCGCTCCGCACCGAGCATTTCAATCGCTGATCGGACTTCGGCAGGCGCCGTCGGTAACGGCTCTTCGCCAGCATGCACGGTCACGTGCAGGCCCGCGTCATGAGCCTTCTCGACCATCGGCGCATAACTTGCGAGCTCGTGAGTATCTTTATCTGCGAAGTCGAGCGCGATGAAAGTTTCTGCATTGTCGATGATGAAATTTATGGTTCGCTCGGCCTCTGCAAGTGATAAGGTTTTTTGCACGATTCCGATCAGGCCGATCGCGATATCAAACCCTGACGCACGATTAAGGCCACGAAGAACGGCCTCATGAATTCTCTGGAAGCTAAGGTGGCGTTTATTCTTCGCGATGAAATCGGGGGCATACCGAAACTCCATAATCCTGATGCCCTGCTCCACCGCATACTCGCAGGCTTCGAAGGTCATGCGCTCGATAACTGCCTCGGAGCACCAGATGCGCTGGATATCGACGAATCGCTGCAGCGCGACTTCCAGGTTTTCGAGTGGCTTCGACAGCAACCATTCATTTTGAAAGCGCTCAAGGTCCTGTGGGACGTCCAGACCCAGGGTTCGACCGACCTCCATTACTGTCGCCGGCCGGAAGCAGGCCTCGAGGTGGCAATGCAGTTCAACCTTCGGAATCTCTCTATAATTCATATTGTTACAGTACCTGAAATGAACCTGTGTTTTCTGCACTGTCGATCAATTGGCGTCGGATCAGGTTAGAATGCAGAGGACGAAACCACAATACCAGTGAAGAATAATGACGAATACACATCGCCTCCTGAACGCTGTGCACCCTGCTTTTTGTAGCAGCGTGCTGGCACTGTTCGTTGCGTGCTCGCCAGCAACGCCTCCGGCAACTTCGGTTGCAATTTCGCCCCCGGTTGATGACGCCAGCGCCGATGCGATTGATCTGATCATCGCCGGAGAATATGTCGTCACGATGGACGGGGACGGCAGTGTGATTCGTGACGGCGCGGTCGCGGTTGACGATGGCCTGATCATCGCAATCGGGTCGGCGGATGAAATTAACGCCCGGTTCAGGGCAACAGGCAATCTCGAGGGCAACAACCGAATCGTGATGCCCGGTCTGATCAATGGTCATTCCCACGCCGCGATGACACTTTTGCGGGGTGTCGCTGATGATCTCGCGCTGATGGACTGGCTGAACAACTACATCTTTCCGGCGGAGGTCGAATTCGTCGATGCGGAATTCGTCCGTATTGGCACCGAGCTCGCCTGCTGGGAAATGATTCGCGGTGGCACGACGACGTTCGTCGACATGTACTACTACCCGGATGTCGTCGCACAGGTCGTCGAGCAATGCGGGCTGCGTGCTTTCGTCTCTGCGACGGTCATCGACCAGAGAAGCCCGGATGCGGAGAGCGCGGCGGACTCGCTTGTTAAGGGAAAAGTATTCGTCGATAACTGGAAAGGACGGAACAGCCGCATCATGCCCATCTATGGCCCGCACGCGGACTACACACTGAATGCCGAGCAACTGGCGGCCACGCGGGCTGCCGCGAACGAGGCTGGCGTGCCGATCAGCATTCACATGTCTGAATCGCCTTTCGAGCTGGAATATTCCAAACAGGCTTACGGCAAAACGACCATCGACCTCTTCGAGTCCATTGGCTTTCTCGACGGCCCAACCATCGGCGCACACGTGGTGTGGCCGACGGAAGATGAAATAAGGATTCTGGCAGAGAGAAAGGTTGGCGTGATACACAATCCCACTTCGAATATGAAGATCGCATCCGGGATATCACCGGTAACCGACATGCTGGCCGCTGGCGTGCTGGTCGGACTCGGTACGGACGGTGCTGCGAGCAACAATGACCTGGATATGTGGGAGGAGATGCGTCTCGCATCATTCCTTCAGAAGGTCGACAAGATGAACCCTGAAGTCATGCCTGCAAGCACCGTCCTTGGGATGGCAACGAGCGGTGGAGCAGAAGCGGTCGGTTTACGCGACAGAGTCGGCGCACTGGAAGTCGGCATGCGCGCCGATATTATTCAGGTTTCCTTTGATGACGTCCATTTCGTGCCAACCTATGACGTTATCTCACACTTGGTCTACGTGGCGGACGAACAGGATGTCGCTTCGGTCACAGTGGATGGTCGGTTGCTCATGCGGGACGGGGAGTTTCTGACGATTGATACTGAGCGAGTCAGGCGCGAGGCGACTGATTTGGCAGCAAGGATTCAGTCTGCATTGGCGGAAAGAAATCGATAATGGCGCCGAACAATTCGAAGTGGTTTGTATAATTAGCCGCTTGGCAGGTCGACAAAAAAAGATGTATTTGCTTGCTCTGGCGGCCAGTTAGCGTGTGGTCCTGGAGTTGTCCCTGCTTGCCTGTGAGGCCTGGGCCATGGATCCGCCACCAAGTTCACTCTTTTATATATGGTACCATGATGGTACTATTTATTCATGCCACCGAAGATAAAGGTATTGATGAGTGACCTGACATGCGCGGGGTTCGAGAATCGAGGTGGAAAGGGGAGCCATCGAAATTATCGACACGTTAAAGGCGTCAATATCACCATTAGTGGCAAACCAGGTGACGATGCGAAACCTTATCAGGTGCGGGACGTAAAGCGGGCTATCGAATTGGTGTCTAGAGATGAAGCGTAATCAGTATATGAAAGTAGTTGAATGGTCTGAGGAGGATCAGTGCTTTATTGGTCGCGTGCCAGGATTGGCTTTGGGTGGCATTCATGGGAAAAACGAGAAGAAAGTGTATGAGAAACTTTGTGATCTTGTTGACGAATGGATTGAGATATATGGTGAAGATGGTGCCCCACTGCCAAGTCCGACAGCGGGGAAAAACTATTCTGGTAAGTTCAATTTGCGAGTCGGTGAAGAGCTTCATGAGAGGCTGGCGATTGAATCGATGAAGGTGAGTGAAAGCCTCAATAGTTACTGCATAAGAATCCTCAAAGATGAAGTCGGCTTGTAGCAATTCCCAGCACTGGCCGCGGTCGAGTAGTCGCGCGTTTTTTGGCGCTTCAAGTTTCGACGTTTGAAGCCCGAGCACCGCGGACGACTCTCGCTAGGCAAAGAGGAGTACAGACATGACACCCCGTTGGATATTCCTGACCGCATTCGCGCTTATTCTCTATGGCAATGGCGCAGCGTTTATAGAGAGTTTTGTGAATTATTCGAGCTGGCACCTCATCGGAGCTGACGAGTTCACCACGTACCACCAGTTTATTACGCCGCGCATCCTCATATTCCTGGTTGCACCCGCGTTTCTCGGCACAGCATTCACAGTCCTGCTGCTGTGGTTTCGGCCGTCATTGATTCCGGTTCGCGCTGTATGGGCGGCGATCGCCGTGCAGGCGGTTGTCTGGATTTCTACCCTGGCGATACAAATACCGATGCAGATTCAACTGAGCGAACATGGGATATCGCCTAAGCTGATTGAGCGACTGATCGAGACCAACTTCTGGCTGCGCAGGATTCCCTACGCAATTTGCGCTGGTTTGTTTCTCTGGATGGCGGCGCAGGTGATCGAGGGCAGGGTTAGCAGGCGTGCCACCTGACAGATTGCTTGACCACCCATGCCTGACCAGATACTCGATAACGATGACTTGGCGATGGAGATGCAGTCAGACAAAAGTCATAGAATCGACTCGCCGGAACTCCGGCGGACATCACTATCCACCTGGAGTACATGGAATGCCGTTCGATGAAGGAGTAGCCGAGCGACTCAGAGAGGTGTTCGACAGCCGCAACGATGTCGTTGAAAAGAAGATGTTTGGTGGCATCGCGTTCATGCATCGGGGCAACATGTGCTGCGGAATCGTCAACGACGCCCTGATGGCGCGCGTCGGACCGGACGCATACGAGACTGCCCTCTCCCGTCCCCACACGCGGAAAATGGATTTCACAGGCAAAGCGATGAAAGGTTTTGTATACGTGGACCCGGAGGGCTTCGCCGAAGACGGGGAGCTTCGCGACTGGGTCGCGCTTTGCGAGGTCTATACGCGTTCGTTGCCGGCCAAATAGGTGCAGTTCCGGCGTTAACCCGACATCTTTCAGACTGGCATATATGGAGGCATGGATATGAGCGGCGTTAGTTGCAGAACTGCCGCGCTGGAGGATTCGAGGCTTTTGCCGCTGATTGACTACTGACTCGCCATATGTGCACTTTTGGTGCCGGTACGATACCCTGACCCGGTCCACAACCAAGTATCAAATCAGTATGCGATTCTTACTCTCCGAAAATTCTGCTGAGGGATTTCCGCTTGTTTTAGCCAGCGGACCAATAAGTGAACAAAGCCTGGTCGAACTCGGAAGGTTCCTCCGGAAGACGTGCGAAGCCAGGCAGGTCGGCGGAGTGATCATTGATTGTGGCGCAATAGAGGGAGCCCTCACCACGGAGGAATTGTACAGAACGGCGCCGAACTACACGCAGGCGGTCGGGCGAACGCTGAAAGTTGCCTATATCAATCCTCCCGCTCAGTGGGCGCCGTCCGATGACCGTTTCAGTCGCGATGTGGCTTTCAACCTCGGCGCACTCCTCGAACTGTTCGAAACAGTCGATGACGCCGTACAATGGCTGCGAAGTTCCTGACGAATCGCTCACTTCCATTGCTGTCGCCACGATGACTGGCGATTTCGTGTACAGGACTCTCAAGAGCTTATGTGGAGGAAAACCCGATGCAACAGAACCTGAAGATTGACTACGTTGAACTCCCGGCTGCCGATTTCGATGCCATACAGGCTTTCTACGAGTCCGCGTTCGACTGGCAGTTCACAGACTATGGGCCGGAATACCGGGCATTTTCCGACGGTAAAATCGCCGGGGGCTTTCGCCAGTCTGAATTGAAATCGACGACCGCTAACGGATCGGCGCTTGTTATAATTTTTGCTGACAATCTTGAAAACACACGGGACCAGGTCATCAGGAGCGGTGGAACGATCATTCAGGACATCTTCTCGTTTCCCGGCGGTCGTCGTTTTCAGTTTGCGGACCCCAATGGAAATGAGCTGGCCGTTTGGTCAGATACTTAGGTTTCCGAACGAGAGAAGTGCGGCAACGGACGAGACAACCCGACGGTGAGCGTGACTGGCGAATTTCAGCGACGCTGGGAGCTGTCTGGATCGCGGCACTGACGATGGTGTATTTCAGCGGCATGGAAATTCCTGCATCGATGTTGCTGGTGGCCACTGTGTTCTTTGTATTGCTCATACCCGCCATGAATGACCTCGTCAGGACGATTGAGCGTGTTTCTGGCGGGTGCCATGAATCACAGGAGCAGTCCCGCGGACGAAATCATGACTCGTAAGTTTGGATCTCTGAGATTTTCTGCTCGGCAGATCGACGTGATCGGTCGCCTGTTTCATTCGTGGACCTGCGAATGAAGCTGGTTTTGATCGCGATCGCAACGCTGGGTGCTTTTATTGCCGTGTGGATTTTCCTGGTATTGCCTGCTGAACGCCGTCATCACGATCGCAAACTGGAAATGATCCGGAAGCGCATCGAACAGCGTGAGAGCGCGAGCCGAAATAAGAATCAGAGCGAGTCGTCAATGGACGATCGAAAAAGGAGCTAACCCATGAATGTCCTGTACCCGGTGTTCGCGTTAACAAGCCTGACGCTCTTCTGTATTGGACGACTGGGCTATTTACGCTTTGTTGCAGTGAAACAGGGGCAAATTAACCCGAAATTTTTCACGCTGTTTCGCGGCTACGAAGAACCGGAGAAACTGGCCGCCTACGCGCGACATGTGGCCAATCTTTTCGAAACTCCTGTTCTTTTCTATGTCATGGCCATAACCGCCTTCGTTACCGGCCAGTCCGGCAATATCATAGTTGGCCTTTCGTGGGCCTATGTGGGTCTGCGGATGGCTCACACCTACGTGCACCTGACCAGCAATGTAGTGCTGGTCAGATTTCGCCTCTTCGCCTTAAGTATGCTGGTGCTGACAGTTTTTTGGGGTGTTGTTCTGACGGGCATCATGCGTCAGTAGATTTTGGAGCAATTTTTTAGTCACAACATATATCCTGGCGCAATAGTATGTTCGGAAATTCTTTGCTTTAATCAATTCTACTGACGATTCCGGCTGGACCTGTGGACTACGAACTGACATTCGAGAAATTTCCTACGTTTATTTCGGCGACAGTTACCGGAACGAACAGTATGGCCGTGCTTGTTGCATATTGGGACGACATTTTGCGCGAGTGCCATGCACAGGATTGTTTCAGTGTGCTTGTTGAGGAAAAACTTGAAGGCCCGAGATTTGATTTAATGGAAGTCTTTTCACTGATTGCTGAGGGGAGCCTCAAGGTACTCGGACAGTTCGAAGCAATCGCTTACGTAGATGAGAAAATGGGTGAGATGGGTCAGTTCGCCGAAACGGTCGCCGTTAATCGCGGTGTCCCGGTCGCTTTTTTTTCCGATATCGGAGCCGCCAAAGACTGGTTGTCGCGGAGACCCCCCGGGTCTGACGCGTACGACATATTTCGGGGCCGGGACACGGACGGCGATAACTGACCGACGCAAGCCTAATTCAGGAAACTGACACCATAATCCATTCGCGGCAGGTCAAAGAATTCCGCCAGGCTCTGCCCGATGTCCGCGAATGTCTCGCGCTTGCCAATCGATCCCGCCGCCACCCGTTTTCCGTAAACCAGCACGGGAATGTGCTCGCGCGTGTGGTCGGAGCCCTCCTTCGTTGGGTCGCATCCGTGGTCAGCGCAAATTACGAGCAGATCATCTTCATTCAGTTTTTCCAACAACTCCGGAAGCCGCTCGTCGAAATACTCCAGTGCAGCCGCGTAACCGGGTACGTCCCGTCGATGCCCGTACAGCATATCGAAGTCGACAAAGTTCGTGAAAACAATCGATCGGTCCGGCGCCGTCGACATTGCTGATAGCGTTGCGTCAAACAGTGCTGCGTTACCGTTGGCTTTGACTTTCTGTGTGATGCCCTGGTTCGCGTAGATATCAGCGATTTTGCCGATGCTGATCACCTCACCACCCGAATCGGCGAGTTTATCCAGCAAAGTCGGGGCCGGTGGTGGCGTCGTCAGGTCACGCCGATTGCCGGTTCGGAGAAAATCGCTGCTGCGCTTACCAACAAACGGCCGGGCAATAACACGGCCGATCTTGTATTCATCGACCAGCTCTCGCGCAATTTCGCAAATATCGTAAAGTCGTTGCAGTCCGAAGGACTCTTCGTGGCAGGCGATCTGGAAAACGCTGTCGGCCGAGGCATAGACGATCGGTTTGCCCGTTCGCATGTGCTCCTCGCCCAGTTCCTCAATTATGGTTGTACCCGATGCATGGCAATTTCCCAGCACGCCGGGAAGGTTCCCTCGCTCGATGAGGTTCTCGAGCAGCTCTTTCGGAAACGTGTTTTTTCTCTCGGTGAAATAGCCCCAATCGAAGAGTACTGGTACGCCCGCAATTTCCCAGTGACCGCTCGGCGTGTCTTTGCCGCTGCTGAGCTCGGACGCAAATCCGTAGGCGCCGACAATTGATGATTTCGTGTCACAACCCGCCGGCCACTCGCCTGCACTTTCTTTGGCCGCATGCATGAGACCAAGGCTTGACAGATTTGGCAGTCGCAATGGCCCTGAATCTCCTTCAGCCCGCACTCTTGCGATATTGCCAAGCGTGTTCGAACCGGCATCACCGAAATTTTCGGCGTCGTCGGTTGCACCGATGCCGAATGAATCCATTACCAGGATAACCGCCCTGCCCATGCCGAACTCCGTATACAACGTGCTACTGAAGCGAGAAGAATAATCCGGCAAGCGTAGCACTCATCAGGTTTGCGAGGGTACCGCCGATCACGGCCCTGAGGCCAAGCCTCGCGATATCAGTACGACGGCTGGGAACAATGCTCCCCAGTCCGCCGAGCAAAATCGCAATTGACGACAGGTTCGCAAAGCCGCACAAAGCAAAAGTCACGATTACCTGCGTGTGAGGTGAAAGCGTTTCTTTGATCTGGACATAGTTGGCATAAGCATAAAACTCATTAATGACAAATTTCTGCCCGATCAGACTGCCCGCCTGGGTCGCCTCAACCCAGGGAACACCGAGCAAAAAGGCAATAGGAGAGAATGCCTGACCGAGCAACCACTGCAGAGTGAGGTATTCCATACCGAACCATCCGCCAATCCCGGACAACATGCCGTTAAAGAGGTAAACCATAGAAACGAATGCGAGCAGCATCGCGCCGACATTCAATGCGAGTTTTAAACCGGTCGCCGCGCCATTGCCGATCGCTTCGAAGATGTTTACGGCCTTTGGTTCTCCACCCGTCTCGTTGGGGTCAAATTTTACGTTCCTGCGTTCGGTCTCCGGCATCATCATTTTTGCCATCAGAAGACCGCCCGGTGCCGCCATGAAGCTCGCCGTAATCAGGTACTTAAGGTCAACTCCCATCGCCGCATAACCTGCCATGACTGCACCAGCAATCGTCGCGCAACCACCTGTCATCACCGCAAACAACTCTGACTGACTCATGTTTGCGAGGTACGGCCGTACGACCAGTGGCGCTTCGGTATGGCCAACGAAGATATTGGAAACCGCCGACATTGATTCCGTTTCGCTGGACTGCAGCAGTTTGTGCATCCAACCGCCAATGACAGAAACCACGCGCTGCATCACGCCGAGGTAATAGAGCACGGACATCAACGCCGAGAAAAAGACGATAACGGGCAATACATTTAACGCGATCGTAAAACCAAGCGTGTTTCGCGTCTCGGCACCGAAAACGAACTCGATGCCATCATTCGCGTAGTTGATGACGTGCTGGACACCTCGCACCACCACATCGAGCCAGGCACTACCCTGCGGAACAAAAAGAATCAAGGCGGCGATGCCAGCCTGCAGCGCGAAGGCCATGATCACTGTCCGGCGATTGATCGCGGACCTGTTCGTCGAAATCGCGAAGGCAATGCCGAGCAAGATGAAGATTCCTGCGATACTCATTAAAGTCTGCATCTGCTTCTCCCTGGGCACAGACAGAAAAGGGCCCAATCGGGCCCTTTCCATTAGTCGTACTTACTGTTCGATGACGCTCAATCGTGATGTGGCATTGCCTCCGGCACGAACGTGCTTTCACCGAAGAACTCGATTCGCGTTAACCAGGTGTGATCCGCTTCTATCGCCATCAGCCAGATCAGCACGCATATGAACACCGGCGGAACCAAAATGGCCAATTTTAGTGCCCGGCGTTCCCACCCCATATGCATGAAAATGAAAATAATCCCACAGGCCTTCAACAACATAAGAGTCACAATGAGACTCCAGCGCAGATACCCCTGATCCATGAAGTCAGTCGCGTACGAGAATCCACTCAGTACGAAAAGTGCAATCCACATATACCAGTAAATTGTCAGAGGGTGCTGTTGTCCTTCCGCACTCGCCATATTGTCCTGCTCCTAAGCTAAATTACCAAAGATAGAAAAACGCAAAAATGAAGACCCAGACGAGATCAACAAAGTGCCAGTAAAGGCCGGCGATCTCGACAATTTCGTAATTATCACCACGGCGTTCGTAAAAGCCCGTACGCACCCGGTTGGCAACGACCAGAAGGTAGATCACACCGGCCGATACGTGCATGCCGTGAAAACCGGTGATCATAAAGAAACTCGAACCGAACTGTGCCGCGCCGAAGGGATTGCCCCATGGGCGTACGCCTTCCATTATTAGCTTGGTCCACTCGAAGGCCTGCATGCCGACAAACGAAGCACCCAGTGCTGCCGTCGCCACCATTAACCAAAAAGTCTTCTTCTTGTCCTTGCGATAACCCATGTTGACTGCCAGCGCCATGGTTCCCGAAGACGTGATCAAGATGAAGGTCATGATTGCAATGAGCAACAACGGCACACTTACGCCGGCAACTTCCAGACCGAATACTTCGCTCGGATTCGGCCATGGATCCGTCGTGGACATGCGTACTTTCATATAGGACACGAGGAAGCAACTGAAAATAAACGTATCCGAAAGGAGGAAGATCCACATCATGGCCTTGCCCCAGGGAACGTGAAACGCCTGCCTGTCCGCCGAGAAGTCCTGGACGAATCCCTTCCCGCCTTCCGCTAACACTTCTCCGGAGCCAGTTACTGCAGCTTCTGACATAAGTCGCTTTCCTTCTTAGGTAGATAACAGCATGCCGAACAGGACGACCCAGACCAGCAACAGGAAATGCCAGTAAACCGTGCAAAGTTCGATGCTTAGCCGGACGCTGTCTGAATCAGCGCCTGTCCATACATTGATAGTTGATTTCGCCCAGACCCACAAACCGCCAAGCATGTGTAAACCATGAACAGCAGTGAGCAGGTAGAAAAACGCATTGGCAGGATTGAGGCCTACGTAGTAGCCCGCCGCAATCAACTGCCGCCAGGCGACGATTTGCCCGAGCAGGAACAGTATTGTCAGGGCGCCGGCAACAGTCAGGCCCGGCTTTACTTGCTCCATGTTTCCCTTGACCGCCGCATTCCGGGTCCAGTGGTAAACAATACTCGCAAGCACCAGCATGGCCGAGTTGGCCCATAGCAAGGTTGGCTCAGCAAGCGGGCGCCAATCCGGTCCTTCCATGCGAATCGTATAAGCACTGATAAAAAGTCCGAACACGGAAGTCGCCACAGCCAGGAACGTCATCAACGCCACGGCCTTGGTGCTCGTATCCATGGAGGTTCCGCTGACCGCGTCATCTGCAGCCTCGGACACCCAGGGTTGGGAGTTCAGCGTCTGCCTCAACAGCCAGCCGATGATGGTGGCCATGATGACGCCCAGAAAAATGAGCGTGATATACATTGCCTAGTGATCCACTCCATGGTCACGACCGACCGGCACTTCACTCGCCGGCACAGTCTGCGGTGTGTAATCTTCTGCCGCGCCGGGCACTGCGTAGTCGTACGCCCAACGATGCACAACCGGCAGTTCGTGTCCCCAGTTTCCGTGTTTCGGCGGCGTGTCCGGTGTCATCCATTCGAGCGATGTCGCCTTCCAGGGATTACCTCCGGCCGGCTTGCCTTTCTTCAGGCTGACAATGATGTTGTAGAGGAAGATCGACTGCGTCGCCGCGATAATCAATGCCGAAATTGTCATGCTCGTATTCAGCGTAATAGCAGAATCAGGCATGAAGTCGGTATTGCCCATCGCGAAATAACGGCGCGGAACGCCGAGGAAGCCGATGTAGTGCATTGGCAGGTACAGAGAATACGTTCCGAGGAATGTCAGCCAGAAGTGCCATTTGCCGAGTGTCTCGTTGTACATGCGGCCGGTCATCTTCGGGTACCAGTGATAGATCGCGCCGAACACGACGAGTACCGGTGACACACCCATCACCATGTGGAAGTGGGCAACAACAAAATAAGTATCGGACAGCGGCAAGTCGATTGTTACGTTGCCAAGAAACAGGCCCGTCAATCCGCCGTGCGTAAATGTAAAAATAAAACCGATGGCAAACAGCATCGGTGTCCGCAGATGAATGTTTCCCTGCCAGAGCGTCAACACCCAGTTGTAGACCTTAAGGGCCGTAGGCACCGCAATGATCAGTGTCGTCGTCGCGAAGAAGAATCCGAAGTACGGGTTCATGCCGCTGACATACATGTGGTGAGCCCACACGATGAAGCTCAATCCGCCAATCGCGAGAATGGCCCAGACCATCATGCGATAACCAAAAATATTCTTGCGCGCGTGCACGGACAGCAGATCAGACACGATACCGAAGGCCGGCAGTGCCACGATGTAAACCTCGGGGTGACCGAAGAACCAGAACAGGTGCTGGAACAGAACCGGACTGCCGCCGCCGTAGTCCGTCACCTCACCTGCCGCCATCATTGCCGGCATGAAAAAACTGGTACCGATGGTCTTGTCGAGCAGCATCATGATGGCACTGACAAGCAAGGCCGGGAAAGCAAGCAGGCCAAGAATCGTGGCCATGAAAATTCCCCAGACCGACAGTGGCATGCGCATCAGCGTCATGCCGCGGCAACGCGCCTGCAGCACTGTAGTGACGTAATTCAGGCCACCCATCGTGAATGCAACGATGAAAACGGCGAGTGACACCAGCATCAGTATGATGCCCATGTCCACACCCGGAGTCCCGGGCGATATCGCCTGTGGCGGATAAAGCGTCCAGCCGGCGCCTGTCGCACCGCCAGGAACAAAGAAACTCGCAATAAGGATCAGGACTGAAAGAGCGTATACCCAGACACTCAGCATGTTCATGAACGGGAACACCATGTCGCGGGAACCGAGCTGCAGCGGAATGAGATAGTTACCGAATCCGCCAAGGAAGAGTGCCGTTAACAGGTAGATCACCATGATCATGCCGTGCGTCGAGACGAACTGGAGATAATTCTCGGGGTTGATGAAAGCGAAAGTATCCGGGAAACCCAGTTGCAGCCGGAAAATGCTCGACAGAATCATGCCGACCAGTCCGATCAGGATGGCAAGTCCGCCATATTGAATGGCAATGACCTTGTGGTCCTGGCTATAGACGTATTTCGTAATAAATGTTTGCGGATCGTGGTGTTCAATTTCGTGGTCACGATCGGCTATTGAGACGTATGCCATCAAGATCCCCTAGATACTGTCTTTAAATTTCGATTTCATCATTCGGATACCGTCAATCACCCGGGCCTACAATGTGTTGATGTAGGCAACAAGGTCATTAACCTTTTGATCGTCGTGCACAGTTCTTCCCATGAAACCCATCTGCTTGCCGTAGAAGTCCTGTGGATGCTCACCACGTACACCAGCACGGAAGTTTTTCAGTTGGCTGGCAAGATACCAGTCGGTCATGCCGGCCATGCGGGGCGCGTTGATCGCCTGGATACCCTGCGCTTCCTTGCCGTGACAATAGGCACAGGTGTTGTACAGACGCTGCCCGTTAACCACATCGCCATCAATCGTCGCGGGTGACGGGTTGTCCGGGAACGTCTGGATGTGCGCGACCACGTTATCAATCGCGGCGTCGTTAAACAGCGTTGCAGCCATAGGCGCCATCTGCTTGCCAAAGATGTCGTCGTCGTGCGTGCCACGAAGGCCTGTTTTGTAATTCTGCAACTGGCGTTTCAGGTACCAGGGGTCCTGACCGGCAATCTTTGGTGCGTTCAGCGCCTGCAGGCCTTCGCCTTGCTGACCATGGCAGGCAGCGCAGACAGCATACTGGGCGGCTCCGAGCGCGGCATTACCGGCGACCGTGTTTTGCGTTTCAGCAAAAGTCGCCTGTTTGGCTACCCAGGCGTCGAAATCCGCCTGCTCATCGACAACCACCGCGCCACGCATCGTGTGATGCGCGATTCCGCAGAGCTCTTCGCACAATACTTCATAAGTGCCAGTCACGGTCGGCTCGAACCAGAGGTAGGTTTCCATGCCGGGTACGAGATCCATTTTGACCCGGAACTGCGCCACTGCGAAATCGTGCAGAACATCTTTGGAACGAAGATTCACTTTGACCGGCACGTTGACCGGAAGATGGACCTCCGGGTTGTAAATAACTACATCGTCCTGCCCCAACGGATCGTCCGGGTCCATGCCGAACGGATTGTCGTTCGTCATATGCCTCGGATCGACGTTACCGAACTGGCCGTCCTTACCCGGCAATCGATACGTCCAGTGCCATTGCTGGCCGACCGCTTCGATCTCAATTGCATCATCCGGTACATTGACAAACTCACCCCAGACGAACAGGCCAGGTGTCAGCATTGCCGCAACACCAACCGTTGTCACAACGGTCAGAATGGTTTCGAGCTTCTTGTTTTCCGGATCATAGGTGGCCCGTGAGCCCGCCTTTGCCCGGTATTTCACTACGGCATAGGCCATGAACAGGTTAACGGCAACAAAAACGATACCGCAAACCACGAATGTAATATCGATAGTGTCGTCAATCTGACCCCAGTTTGACGCGAGCGGCGTGAAATACCAGGGACTCAGGAAGTGAAATACAACGCTTCCGATAACCAGCAGAATGAGTGCAATTGCTAAAGGCATACGTATTGCATCCTTGTTTATTACTTAAATTTTGCGAATGAGTTCTGCGGCTACAGACGAACCGCTGGTCCTAAATCGATCAGCACGCGTGTTTTTCCGTGTTTTATTAAAAGGTGAGTCCCCCGCGGCAAACCCGTGCCGTACTGCATAAATTGTCGCTTTTTCCGTTTCAGCGAACTGATTTTCTGGCGGGTGACAGGCCACCTCATCCCGACAATCCCGGCCAGTGCGCAGGATAGTGGATTCGAGGGTTGATTTCCACTAGAGACGAGTGACTATTTTCAGTCCGGCTGCTGGAGCCAAGGTATTGATTACCAATAAAATTGGTAACGAACGGCTGAATTTTTCATTTCATCGGTAATCACGAGCGATCAAGCCGGCGATGGACCGGTTCAGAATGTGAAATCGATGTCCTCTTTGACGTTGTTGCGCGCCTTCTTTATATCTGCACGGAGCTTCAGCAGCTCCTCTTCGAGCGGGCTCGTAAACTGCGCAGAGTCAATTTTCAGATCCGGCAATATCAGCGGAAAATCAATCGGCGCCAGCGGCTCCGTCCGGCCAGCAACCGAGATTTCCGGAATCGGGTCAGGACCTTGCTTACCCAGATTTGCAATCACCACTAAAACGATTACCGCAGCAAGGCCTGTCAGGCTGCTCGCCAACCCTATTTGCGTGGGGGCACTTTTCCTTGCCGAAACCACCGCTACGCGCTCAGTGCCGCGTAACGAAGCATCGATGCGAGCTTTTAGTTCCGGTGAAACGTCGGCCGAAATAGCCTGCGCGTCACGCTTCAATCTTTTTTCAAATTCGTCCATAACTTTCTCTCCGTATAACTCCGGACGGCTGAACCGCCAGCGCCGCCGCAAGTTTTCGTCGACTTCGTAAGAGTGTCACTTTCGTCCAGGGCTGCGATTTATCGAGCACCCGTGCAATCTCCTTAACAGGCAAGTCTTCAACGTACCTCAGCCACATGGCCGAATACGCTTCATCTGACAGCAGCCGCTTCGCTTGCAGCCAGATGTTTTCCCGTTCTGACTGAGCAATACAGTCCTGCAGCGGGTCAGCATCATCCACGAGTTCCTCATCGGACACCTGCCACGGCGGGCGCTGTTGCCGGGAAAGATTTCGCAGTGCGATTCGATAAATCCAGGTGCTGAAACGCCAGCGGTCATCAAAGCTTGCGAGATAACGGTAGGCATTGATGAACGTGTCCTGGATCGCGTCCTCGGCATCAGCCCGGCATGACGAGCGGGTGAGCAGAAAACGAAGTAATCTTTCCCGGTAACGCAGGACCAGTTCATCGAAGGCAGAAGGGGTGCCCTGCAAAGACGCTTCCACAAGTTGTTCATCACTTAACACTCGCGTTCCTGGGTTCCTCGTTGACTCCTGATTCCCTAATTTTTCAGCACCGAGACCACTACGTCCGGGTCGATGGTTGTATTGATAGACAGGATCGCGTCTTTGACGTCGATTTTTGTATTGCGGATCAGACCCTGGATTTCCGGGCCGAGTTCAGAGTTGAACGCTTGAAGCGCGAGCAGGCCGTTAATAATTCCGCCGATGGCCTGGGCCATTTTCGGATCGGTTGACTCAAGCTTCGCCTCAATCGCAATCATGCCCGCCTTGTCCGAAATCAGCAGGGCCGCCTGCTTTGTATTACGAAGAATGTTCGACTCCCAACCGTCATCGTTATCCGTCATTGCATCAGCTCGCAGGCCGGCCTGCACAAAACTCTTGTCGGCTGAAATGACGAACATCGCGCCATCATGGCTGCTGCTACCGGCGATTTTTCCACGGTTATCCAGCAGCGCTTTTAGCTGCTCTTCATTTGCGGTAATGATCGCTTTTCCATTCACGGCAAAGCTTGAGTATGACGCGTCCTCAAGATCGTCGAACGGGTCGCTGTTGCGTGACTTGCTTTCGGGCCTGTCGCCAATGAAGTAGTACTCCATTCCCTTGTATTTGCGAGTGTCTACCGTCGACTCTTTATGGGCTATGTCCAGCATCTTTTGCTGCGTCGCCCTGGTTATCGGTCCTTCGATAATCATGACGGTTCCATTGACGGCGTCGGAGAATGCGGTAATCGAGTTCACCTCGGAGTTGAGATCGATTCCGAGTTCATCATTAACCTCGATCACAACCTCACTTTCGAACCATTTGTATAGTTGGCTGCCAGACTCCGATTTTCGCATGACATCGAGATCGGCATGTACGTACCAGACGGTCTCGTTCGGCAGACCGCCAACAGTAATATCGGCGCCGGCTGCCAGCGGCAGCGCAGCAAGCATGCCCATCAGGGCATTTCGGATTGTGGTCATTCTGATTCCTATGGATTGCGGTGGTTTAGCTGCTTATAGCGAGGCACACCGGGGTTGGTTACAGCTGCCGGGGTCAGAATCGGGCTCTGACCCCTTTATTGGGCTCTGACCCCTTTATTCGCGGATCGACGCCGCTTCAGGCCTCATAGACCGTGCGACCACCCACTACTGTGCGAATTATCTTGATGTCTTTAATCGCATCCGGGTCTACATCGTGCGGATCATTTTCGAGGATCACGAAATCGGCGAGTTTGCCGGGCGCCAGGGAACCTTTGACATCTTCTTCAAACGAGGCATAGGCGCCGTGAACGGTGCAAATTCGCATCGCCTCGGTGACTGAGATGCGCTGACTCGCTC